>NZ_WLZY01000001.1:0-600000 GCF_010122465.1 Phytoactinopolyspora mesophila
ACCACCAGCCGGGCCGCTTCCTCACGGAACTCAGGCGTGAACTTCCCGTTCTTTCTAGCCACGAAATCCTCTCCTCTCCAAACAGAACCCTATGGGCTCCGCAGTCCGGAAAGTAGGGAGCACCCCACGCTGCTGGCCGGTTTGCGCCGGGGCTTTCGGTGAGGTCCGGCTGTGGTGTGACGCGTTGCGGGGTGGTTGCCGCTGGCTGTGAAGATCGTCGTGTGAACCACGACGGGCAGCCGGGGTGGTTTTGGGGTCGTGGAGATCTTTGTGCCAGGGGATGCCGCTATGCGCCGTCAGGATTCACACGAGTGGGCACACGCCTGTCGTGAAGATCGTCGTGTGAACCACGACGGGCAGTGGGCCCCGGGCGGTTCGAGCAGTCCGCCACCCAACCCCAAAACGGGCTCGGGCATACGCCACAACACCGAACCCGCTCGTCGACACACGTCGCGCCAAGGCGCGTCCGCCCGCGGAGACGACCAGAAGAGCCTCATTTGGTTAGGGGTGGGCACACGCCTCGCGTCTTGATATCCGGTCAGGTTGTCCAATAGATGGATGGCCTCTTTAGACTTACGTAAGTGATACGCCGCATCGACCTGCGCGGTCGGCTCGCCCAGGGCGAGATCCTCGATTACCGCGCGCTCGTTCCACGTGCTTCCATCGACGTCGAGTCCGCTCTCGACGCGGTCCGGCCCATCTGCGCGGACGTGCACCATCGCGGCGTCGCCGCCCTCAAGGAGCTCACCGCGAGATTCGACGGCGTCGAGATCGACGATATCCGAGTTCCTGAGTCCGCGCTGCACAAGGCGCTGGGCGAGCTCGAGCCCCAGGTCCGGGCCGCGCTGGAAGAGTCGATCGCCCGCGCCCGCCGGGTCCACGCCGAGCAGCGTCGTACCGACGTCACGACGACGGTCGTCCCCGGCGGCACCGTGACCGAGCGCTGGGTGCCCGTAGAAAGGGTCGGGCTCTACGTGCCCGGTGGGCTCGCCGTGTACCCGAGCAGTGTTGTCATGAACGTCGTGCCCGCGCAGGCCGCCGGTGTGCGGAGCATCGCGGTCAGCAGCCCGCCCCAGAAGAACTTCGACGGGCTGCCGCACCCCACCATCCTCGCCGCGTGCGCGCTGCTCGGGGTAACCGAGGTATACGCAGTCGGTGGCGCGCAGGCGGTCGCCATGTTCGCCTACGGCGCGCGAGAAGAAGCCGGCGAGGCCGTCTGCGCGCCGGTGGATCTCGTGACCGGACCGGGCAACATCTACGTCGCTGCCGCCAAACGGCTGCTCAAGGGTTTGATCGGGATCGACGCCGAGGCCGGGCCGACCGAGATCGCGGTGCTGGCCGACCGATCCGCCGACCCCGCCCACGTCGCCGCCGACCTCATCAGCCAGGCCGAGCACGACCCGTTGGCGGCTAGCATCCTCGTCACCGACAGCACGGTGCTGGCCGACGCGGTCGATGCCGAGTTGGAGCGGCAGGTCGCGGAGACCAAACACGCCGAACGGGTGACGACGGCGCTGACCGGAACGCAGTCGGGCACGGTGCTGGTGGACGACATCGATCAAGGCCTGGCCGTGGTCGACGCCTACGCGGCCGAACACCTGGAAGTGCAGACCAGTGACGCCCCGGCCGTGGCCGCGCGGGTGCGCAATGCCGGCGCGATCTTCGTGGGGCCGTGGTCTCCGGTCAGTCTGGGCGACTATGCCGCCGGGTCCAACCACGTGCTGCCCACCGGCGGCTGCGCCCGGCACACGTCGGGACTCTCCGTGCAGTCTTTCCTGCGGGGCATCCACGTCGTCCAGTACGACGAGGCCGCACTGCGCGACGTCGCCGCGCACGTCGAGGCACTGGCCGACGCCGAGGACCTGCCCGCGCACGGCGCGGCCGTCCGAGCGAGGTTCCCTCAATGACCGGTGACCAGCCGATGGATCCGTCGGACACAGGCCTGCCTGTCCGTGCAGACCTGCGCGGCGAGAAGCCCTACGGTGCGCCGCAGCTCGATGTGCCGGTGCTGCTCAACGTCAACGAGAACCCGTACCCGCCGTCGGAGGCATTGGCCGCCGACGCGGCCACGGCTGTCGCCGAGGCGGTGCTCGGGCTGAACCGCTACCCGGACCGCGAGGCGCTGGAGCTGCGCGCCGATCTGGCCGGCTACTTGTCCGCCGAGTCTGGCGTCGCACTGGCGGCCGAGCAGGTGTGGGCTGCCAACGGCTCGAACGAGATCATGATGCAGATCCTGCAGGCATTCGGCGGCCCCGGCCGTAGCGTGCTCTCGTTCGCTCCGACTTACTCGATGTATCCGGAGTACGCCCGCAACACGTTCACGGCTTGGGTCACCGCCGATCGGCGGGACGACTTCACCATCGATCCCGACGACGCGCTGGCCGCCGTCATCGAATACCGGCCCCATGTGGTGTTCATCGCCTCACCGAACAACCCCACGGGTACGGCCGTGTCGCTGGAGCTGGTCCGGGCACTACACGACGCGGCCCCCGGAATGGTCGTCGTCGACGAGGCGTACGCGGAGTTCCGCCGCGACGGCACCCCCAGTGCCCTGACGCTACTGGACGATCACCCGCGGCTGATCGTGTCCCGGACCATGAGCAAGGCGTTCGCCTTCGCCGGAGCCCGGCTCGGATACGCCGCCGCCGGCCGCGACGTCATCGACGTGCTGCGCATCGTCCGGTTGCCGTACCACCTGTCCGCGGTCACCCAAGCGGTGGCGCGTGTCGCGATCGCGCACGCCGGAGAACTGCAGGAACGTGTCGAACAGTTGCGCAGCATCCGCGACGAGCTCGCCGCCTGGCTGCGCTCGCTCGACCTCGAAGTGCCGGAATCGGATGCGAACTTCGTTCTGTTCGGCCGCTTCGCCGACCGGCACGCCGTCTGGCAGGGACTGCTCGACCAGGGCGTCCTGATCCGCGAAACCGGGCCCGACGGCTGGCTGCGCGTGAGCGTCGGCACCCCTGAGGAAACCGAAGTCTTCAAACAGGCGCTACGAAAGGTGCTGCAGAAATGAGCAGGACTGCCTCGGTCGAGCGGGCCACCAGCGAGAGCAAGGTCAGTGTCGAACTGAACCTCGACGGCACCGGCACCCACCGCATCTCCACGACGGTGCCCTTCTACGACCACATGCTCACCGCCCTGGCGCGCCATTCGCTGATCGACCTCACGGTCGAGGCCAGCGGCGACACCCACATCGACGTGCATCACACCGTCGAAGACACCGCCATCGTCATCGGCCAGGCGCTGCGCGAAGCACTCGGTGACAAGCGCGGCATCATCCGCTACGGAGACGCGTTGGTGCCGCTCGACGAGGCACTCGCCCAGGCCGTCGTCGACGTGTCCGGACGGCCCTATTTCGTGCACTCGGGCGAACCGGCCGGGCAGGAGCAGGTCCTGATCGGTGGGCATTTCACCGGCTCGCTCACCGCACACGTGCTCGAGAGCATCGCCCACCACGCGGGTATCACGCTGCACGTGCGTGTGCTCGGCGGTCGCGACCCGCACCACATTGCCGAAGCGCAGTTCAAAGCCGTTGCACGGGCTCTGCGCACGGCCGTCTCCGTGGATCCGCGCGAGCGCGGGGTGCCGTCCACCAAGGGCGCGTTGTGAGCCCCTGTGCGGCTCTTCTTGCGTCCTGCGAACCGTGCTCTCGAAGCCTCGTTGTGCAGGACGCAAGAGCGAGGCGTTCACGCCAGTGCGTTCAGGAAGCTGGTCGTCGCGGCTTCGTAGGCGGTCGGATTGGCGTTCCAGCTTTGGACGTGGCCGACACCATCGGGCCGGACGTAGGTGACGAGATCGGGGCGGGCTTCGGCGAAGGCGTCGGACGATGCGACCGGAACGGTCGGATCCGCGCTGCCGTGAAACAGCAGCACCGGGACGTCGAGGCGGTCGGCGTGCTTCACCTGGTCCATCTCGCCGAGGTTGATGCCGGTGCGCATGCGGACCACGGCGGAGGCGACGGTGCCGGCGACGGCGGGCAGGTTGCGGTTGCCGGACTCGAAGGCCAGGACGTCACCCCAGGAAAGCACCGGGGAGTCGTAGATCACGCCGGCGACGCCGTCCGAACCGTGCACCCGGAGGTAGTTGCCCACCACGGCGCCACCCATCGAGTAGCCCACCAGCACGACGTCGCCGGCGCCCTGCGAACGGGCGTACTCCACGGCGGCCGCGAGGTCCTCGGACTCGGTCCAGCCCAGCCCGTACTCGCCGTCCGGGTCTTGAGGGGCATCGTCGTCGTTGCGGTAGGAAATCGCGAGCTGCGGATACCCACGCTGGTAGATGGTGGGGATCAGGCGATAGGCCTCGGCTCTGGTCGCGCCCCGGCCGTGCACGTGGATCACCCACCTGGACTGTTCTCCGGGCACGTAGGTGGCCGGATACGCGCCGAGTGGTCCGTCGTAGGTGATCTCATCCGCGTCGAGTTCGCTGACCTTGCGGAAGCTGGCGAGCTCCAGCGGATAGGCGTAGAAACTGGTGCGCGCCATGCCGCTGCGCTCCGGCATGTCCGGATACGGGGTGAGTGTGCGCGTGATGGTGTCGCCGCTGCGTTCGATGTCCGGGCCGAGCCGCGCGTAGCCGCCCTCCCACTCCAGGCCGGTCAGGCCGGGCTGGTCCGCGTCCTCACCGGTCAGGACGATGCTCGTGTCGGTCACGTCGAGCACCTCGATACCGTACTCGGTGGGCGACTTGTCCACGAGCAACAGCTCATCGGCGTAGTACCAGCCGCCGGCCGCCGTGGTGGCGACCACAACGACCACCACTGTCGCCGAGGCGATGGCCGCGCGCTTCGGCCATTTACGCGCCGGCTCGGCCGCCGCACTGAGAAGCTCGCCGGCCGGCGAGCCGGTGCTGGGGTGGTCTGGTGTCGAGGTCTTGTCCGCGGTCACGGTGAAAGTTTGGCACGAGGGGGGCGGCGATGAGCACGGCGAGCCGGGTTGTTGTTCTCGACTACGGGTTCGGCAATGTCCGATCGGCGGTGCGTGCGCTGGAGCACGTCGGGGCCGAGGTCGAGCTGACCGCCGATCGCTCCGCGGCCGAGAATGCCGACGGGCTCGTCGTGCCCGGTGTCGGTGCGTTCGCGGCCTGCGCCGAAGGCGTACGCGCGGTCCGGGGGGACGAGATCATCGGCCGGCGGCTGGCCGGCGGACGTCCGGTGCTGGGCATCTGCGTCGGCTTGCAGATCCTGTTCTCGCGCGGCGTCGAGCACGGTGTCGAGAGCCCTGGGCTGGACGAGTGGCCCGGATCCGTGGAACGACTCCTTGCCAAGCCGCTTCCGCACATGGGCTGGAACACCGTCGACGTCCCATATGGGTCGGCGCTGTTCGCCGATGTCGAGCGGGAGCGTTTCTACTTCGTCCATTCCTACGGGGTCCGCAGCTGGAACTTCCCCACCTCCGGCAGTCTGCGGCAACCCATCGTGACCTGGAGCGAGCACGGCGGCGACCGTTTCGTCGCGGCAGTTGAGAACGGATCGCTCTCGGCGACGCAGTTCCATCCGGAGAAGTCCGGCGACGCCGGGCTTACCCTCCTTCGAAATTGGGTGAAAGGCTTATGAGCGTGACGAACTGGGATGCCAGAGTCTACGATCGCGACTTCGCATTCGTCGCGGCCTACGGCGTCGAACTCCTGGATTGGCTGCAACCCCGGCCGGACGAGACGATCATCGACCTTGGATGCGGTACCGGTGATTTGACCGCGCGCATCATGGAGTCGGGTGCGTCGGTGATCGGCATGGACGCCGACGCGGCGATGGTCGAGGCGGCACGTGAGCGCTTGGGCAACGCTGCTGACCTGCGCGTCGTCGATGCCCATGACTTCGCTGTCGAACAACCCGTCGATGCCGTGGTCTCGAATGCGGCCCTGCATTGGATGCCGGCACCGGTCGAGGTACTCGGCTGTGTGTCCGACGCGCTGCGAATGGGAGGGCGTTTCATCGCGGAGATGGGCGCTACCGGGAACGTCGCGCAGATCAGGTCTGCCGTGGAGCAGGCGTGCCGCGAAGCGGGCCTGCCGGAGCGGCGCTGGCCATGGTTCTTCCCGTCGCCCGCGCAGTATGCCGCGATCCTCGAGGATGCCGGCCTGGAAGTTCGCCAGCTGGACTTCTACGACCGGCCGACCCGTCTCAGCGGCCCCGACGGCTTGGAGCGGTGGCTGGAGATGTTCGCCGGCGACGTCCTGGCCGACGTCCCGGCTGAAGTGATCGGCCGTGCCGCCGAGATCGCGCGTCCGGCGCTGTGGCGCGACGACGCGTGGTGGGCGGACTACCGGCGACTACGCTTCCGGGCGGTCAAAATAGCGTGAGCGATGCACGACGAATCGGTGCGACCAGCGTGGAGCGATGTCGTATCCAGCACAAGCGAGAAGCGGACGGGTAGAGGAGATGGGCATGAGTGAAGGGCGGCTGGAGCTGCTGCCGGCGGTCGACGTCGCGGACGGCCAGGCGGTGCGTCTCGTTCAAGGCGAGGCAGGCACCGAGACGTCGTACGGTTCGCCGCTCGACGCCGCTCTCGCGTGGCAGGAAGCCGGCGCCGAGTGGATTCACCTCGTCGATCTGGACGCCGCCTTCGGCCGGGGCTCCAACCGTGCCCTGCTGGCAGAGGTGGTGGGCCGGCTCGACGTCGCGGTGGAACTCTCCGGCGGGATCCGCGACGACGAGTCGCTGGAGAACGCGCTGAAGACCGGCTGCCGGCGGGTGAACCTGGGCACGGCCGCGCTGGAAGATCCGGACTGGACCGCCGGCGCTATCGCGCGCCACGGTGACCGCATCGCGGTGGGGCTCGATGTGCGGGGAACGACGCTGGCCGCACGCGGGTGGACACGCGAAGGCGGTGACCTCTGGGAGGTGCTGAGCCGGCTGGACGCCGACGGCTGCGCCCGGTACGTGGTCACCGACGTGACCAAGGACGGCACGCTGCGTGGGCCCAATCTCGACCTACTCCGGTCGGTGTGCGAGCGCACCGACCGGCCAGTGGTGGCAAGTGGCGGAGTGTCCAGCCTGGACGACATCGTAGCGCTGCGATCGCTCGTCGGTATCGGCGTGGAAGGTGCGATCGTCGGCAAGGCCTTGTATGCCGGCGCTTTCACCCTCGAGGAAGCGCTCGAGGTCGCGTCATGAACCGCCCCCTCCTCATGATCATGAACACTTGTCGACCATATTGGTCACTTAGTGTTCATGATCATGGGTGGGGAAGAGGTGTGCTGTGAGCGTCGCGGTTCGAGTGATCCCGTGCCTGGATGTGCACGCCGGGCGGGTCGTCAAGGGTGTCAACTTCACCAACCTGCGCGATGCCGGCGACCCGGTCGAGCTTGCCGCGGCGTACGGGGCCGAGGGCGCCGACGAGCTGACGTTCCTCGACATCACCGCGTCGAGCGACGACCGCTCCACGGTCTACGACGTGGTGTCCCGCACGGCCGAAGAGGTGTTCATTCCGCTGACGGTCGGTGGGGGGATCCGCTCCGTGGACGACGTGGACCGGCTGTTGCGGGCCGGCGCCGACAAGGTCGGGGTCAATACCGGCGCCGTCGCGCGTCCGGAACTCATTTCCGAGATCGCCGGCCGGTTCGGCGCGCAGGTGCTGGTGCTGTCGGTCGACGCGCGCCGGGGTGGAGCGACGTCGTCGGGCTTCGAGGTCACGACGCACGGAGGGCGCCGGGGTACGGGCATTGACGCGGTGGAATGGTCCCGGCGAGCCGCCGACTCCGGGGCAGGGGAGATCCTGCTGAACTCGATGGACGCCGACGGCACCAAAGATGGCTACGACCTCCAGATGATCGCCGCGGTACGGTCCGTCGTCGATGTTCCGGTGATCGCCAGCGGTGGAGCTGGTTCGATCGAACATTTCGCGCCCGCTGTCGAGGCCGGCTCTGACGCCGTGCTGGCGGCCAGCGTCTTCCACTTCGGTGAGATGCGCATCAGCGAGGTCAAGGATGCGCTCGCGAAGGCCGGTCACACCGTGCGCTGACACGCGATTCCTGCTGCCCGACGCCGCCATCAGCGGTCGCACTGCCGCCCGCGCCACCATTCCCTGGCACCGCCTAGATGATCATGTTTGGTGGGTTTCCTCTGGCGTTAACAGGACTGCAGGCATGGTAATCCACGAGGAAACCCACCAAACATGATCATCTAGGGCTGCGGGGGACGGATTGCGCGTGGGCGCGATTTTCGCTCAGCGGCAGCGGAGCGGCAATCGCGAAACAATTTCACGACCGTCGGGAGTGATTGGTACTGTGCAGAAACACACACCCGGGGCAGCCATATCAAGTATCCGACGTGCGTCATGCTGCTCAGGCTCAACGAGGACGAGGGCAGCTGAGAAGTGACTGACAGACCGATCGAGCGGCGAGCCACGCTCATCGAGGGGCTCCGGATCCTCGGCCGTGCGCTGCGCGAAGAACCGCTGATTCTCGGCATCTCCATCGCGGGCAGTGCCCTGTACGGGCTCACCACGGTCGTCGCCGCCGCTGTGATCGGGCAGGTGACCGACCGGGCCATCGTGCCTGCCTTCGCCGAAGGGCGCACCACGGCGGGCACCATGTGGATCGTCGCCCTGGCCATCGTCGGTACCGCCATCCTGAAGGCTGCCGGTATTGTCATTCGGCGGCTCTTCGCCGGGATCGGGCAATACCGGCTCAATGCGAGCTACCGCCGCCGGGTCACTCGCCAGTACCTGCGGCTTCCGTTGTCGTGGCACCATCGGCACCCCGCCGGCCGGCTGCTCTCCAACGCCAACGCCGACGTCGAATCCACGTTCTGGCCCGTCGCGCCCCTGCCGTTCGCGCTCGGCGTCGTGATCATGCTGATCATCGCCCTCGTATCGATGGTGCTCGTCGATCCGTGGCTGGCGCTCGTCGGCTTCCTGGTCTTTCCCACCATCCTCGTCATCAACTTCGTGTATCAGCGCAAGCTGTCTCCATTGGCCACCCGCGCCCAAGCGTTGCGAGCGGACCTGTCGGCCGTCGCGCACGAGTCGTTCGACGGCGCCGCCGTCGTCAAAGCCATGGGCCGTGAGGCCGACGAGACCGAACGATTCCGGGGGGTCGCGCATGAGCTGCGCAACGCCAACGTTGGCGTCGGGCGGATCCGCGGCGCCTTCGATCCGGTCCTGGAGGCGCTGCCCAACCTGGCTATTCTGGCCGTGCTGCTGATCGGGTCGGCAAGGATCTCCGGCGGCGACCTCGAACCTGGTCAGCTGGTGCAAGTCGCCTACCTGTTCACCATCACCGCTTTCCCGATCCGGGCCATCGGGTGGGTGCTCGGGGAGCTGCCCCGTGCCGTCGTCGGGTGGCGGCGGGTGTCGGCGGTGCTCGACGCCACTGGCTCCCTTCCATACGGCGAGCAGCACCTCGACGGTGCCTCGGCCCCCGCTCACCTGGGGGTCCGCCAAGCTCGGTTCATGTATGAGACCGCACCAGAAGGCGGGAACTACGAGGTCGCGCCGCCGACGCGTGCGGTCAGCCGGCAGATGGCCGCTGGGCCCGTGTCCGCCGCAGCCAGATCGGATGCCGCCGGAGCGGGCGCCGCGGAATCCAACGGCCCAGCGGTGGTCTTGGACGACGTCACACTCGACGTCGAACCGGGCCGGACGGTGGCCATCGTCGGCCCCACCGGATCGGGGAAGTCCACACTGGCCAGCCTGCTGGTCCGGCTCGTGGACCCGGTGGACGGAGCGGTCCTCATCGACGGCACCGACCTGCGCCAGCTGCGCCCGGGCGAGATCGCGGAGTCGGTGTCGCTGGTCTTTCAGCAGCCGTTCGTATTCGAAGACACCATCCGTGACAACATCACCCTCGGCCGCGACGTGCCCGACGACGACGTCTGGGCGGCGCTCGAGCTGGCTCAGGGCGACGATTTTGTCCGCGACCTCGAGGGCGGCCTCGAAGCCCCGGTCGGCGAACGCGGATCGACCCTCTCCGGTGGCCAGCGCCAGCGTCTAGCGCTCGCCCGGGCCCTGGTCCGACGCCCGCGCCTGCTCGTTCTCGACGACGCCACGAGCGCCGTCGACCCCGAGGTGGAGCGGCGCATCCTGGCCGGGCTGCGTGAGGCCGACCTGCCGTCGACGGTTCTGGTGGTGGCCTATCGCCGGGCCACGATCGCGCTGGCCGACGAGGTCGCCTACATCGACGAGGGTCGGGTGGCCGCACGTGGCAGCCATGAGGAGCTCATGGTCGCCTCACCCGGATACCAGCGGCTGATCACCGCCTATGAGCGCGATGCGGCCGAGCGAGCAGCCATCGCCGACGACGATGGAGGTGCCGCGTGAGTATCGACAACAGGTCGTCGCGTTTGGGGGACACCGAGTTCGACGGAGCACTGCGCACCGTGCGCCGGGGCCTGTCGTTGTCGCCGGAAATGCGGCAAGGCCTGTCGATCACCCTGGCCAT
This sequence comes from Phytoactinopolyspora mesophila, assembly GCF_010122465.1. Lineage (NCBI taxonomy): Bacteria > Bacillati > Actinomycetota > Actinomycetes > Jiangellales > Jiangellaceae > Phytoactinopolyspora > Phytoactinopolyspora mesophila. The sequence continues at coordinate 10,384 of NZ_WLZY01000001.1, forward strand.
TGCCGTGCTCGCGACGGCTGGACGCGTCATCGTTCCGGTCGCCGTGCAGCAGACCATCGACCGCGGCCTCAACGCACCGGACGGGCCGGACCTGACGTACGTGCGCTGGATGTGCCTCCTGGCGGCCTTCGGAATCCTGATCACCGTCGGCGCCGCCTACTTCATGAACTACCGCATCTTCCGCGCCAGCGAATCCGGGCTGGCGACGTTGCGGACCAAGGGTTTTCGGCATGTGCATGACCTGTCGGTGCTTACCCAGAACACCGAGCGGCGGGGCGCACTCGTGGCCCGGGTCACCACCGACGTGGACACGATCTCCCAGTTCGTCCAGTTCGGAGGCGTTTTCCTGCTGGTGAGCATCGGTCAGCTGATCATCGCCACGGTCATCATGGCGATCTACTCATGGCAGCTGACGCTCCTGGTATGGATCTGTTTCCTGCCGTTCTTCATCGCGCTGCGCTGGTTCCAGCGGATGCTGTCGGCTGCCTTCATGCTGGTCCGGGAACGGGTCGGCATTATGCTCGGCGCCATCTCGGAGTCGGTAGTGGGCGCGCAGGCGGTGCGGGCCTACTCGATCGAGGCCCGTACCCAGCAGCGTATCGATCACGCCGTCGAGCAACACCGCACAGCAGCGGTCAAGGCGCAGCGGCTGGCCGCATTCACGTTCTCGACCGGTGAGACGGTCGCGGGCATCGCCAACGCGGCAGTGATCGTCGCCGGCGTGTATCTCGGGATCGCCGGGAACATCACCCTGGGCCAGTTGCTGGCCTTCATCTTCCTGGTCACGCTCTTCGTCGCCCCGGTGCAGGTCGGCACCGAGGTGCTCAGCGAGGCACAGAACGCGATCGCCGGATGGCGGCGGGTCATCGAGGTGCTGGACACCCCCGCCGACGTCGCGGACCCCGGCGCCGCCGGTACGGTGCTGCCGCACGGACCCATCGACCTCCGGTTCGAATCGGTGTCCTACGCCTACCCGGACGGTCCGGTCGTGCTCGAGGACGTCGACGTCGACATCCCGCCGCGCACCAGGGTGGCCGTCGTCGGCGAGACGGGCTCGGGGAAGACGACGTTCGCCAAGCTTCTGACCCGGCTGATGGACCCGATGTCGGGGCGGGTGCTGATCGACGGCGTCGACCTCCGTGAGGTCCAGTTCGATTCGCTGCGCAGCCGGGTGATCATGGTGCCGCAGGAAGGGTTCCTGTTCGACGACACGCTGGCGGCGAATCTGCGCTTCGGGCGGCCGGAAGCCACCGATGACGACCTCTGGCTCGCGCTGACCGAACTCGGCTTGGCCGACTGGGCGGAGGCGTTGCCTTACGGCTTGGAATCGCCGGTGGGGCAGCGCGGTGAGTCGCTGTCGGCCGGTGAGCGGCAGCTGGTGGCGCTGGCGCGGGCCTACCTCACCGACCCGGATCTGCTGGTGCTCGACGAGGCGACCAGCGCGGTGGATCCCTCCACCGAGGTCCGGCTGGCTCGGGCGCTCGAGGGAATCTCCCGCGGACGGACGTCGGTGACCATCGCCCACCGGTTGTCAACGGCCGAGGCCGCCGACGAGGTGTTGGTGTTCGACGACGGCCGGCTGGTGGAACGGGGCCCGCACGCCAAGCTGGTCGGAGGCGGCGGGGTGTACTCGAAGTTGCACGAGGCCTGGATCACCCAGTCCCGCTGAACCGCGTTCGGTTTCACTGTTTGCCTGGCCTCATCGCCGCGTGTGCTCCGGCGCGTGCGCCCGCCGTGATCGTGAGCAGGTCAACGTCGCTAGAGCGACAGGATGCTGCTCACGATCACGGGTGGGTTGCTCAGCGGTTGGCGCCCTCGAAGCTGCTGCTGACAGTGCCGGCCGGGTCGTAGATGGTGCACACGATGTCGCGGTCGTCCTGCTGGTCCCAGGAGTCCTGCGAGGGGGAGAGGTAGTGGATGTCCAGCTCGGACTCGTCGAACTCGACGCCGACGAACTCCTCGAACGCCGGCAGGCACTCGTCGATGACCTGTTGCTGGATGTCTTCTTGACCAGGCAATTCATCCGCGTCGATCTGCGTGATCAAGAGGACTTCCTGCTCATGCTCCTGATCGCACGGAATCAGATCGACGTCCTGGACGTCGCCGTCGTCACGGTACTCGCCCAGGCAATCGCCCTCGGCGATGTCGAAGATGCTCGCGCTCTCCACGACCTCGCTGACCTGGCCGTCGTCGCCGCGGTCCGGCTCGTCGTCCCCGAAAAGGTCGTCGAAGACCGAGCACCCGGTCAAGACCAGCGCGGTGGCCCCAGCGAGGGCGGCGACACGCCAGGTGCCGGAGATTCGGGTGGTGCGTTTCACAACAGTGCTCCTTGTCAGAATTCGTCAATTGTCGGCCCGGTCCGTACCCAACCACGGATCAGGTCCGCCGGTCGGAGGCCCGAGGATCAGACCAGCCGGCCAACCGCCCCGAGGGGTCTTGCCGCCGAGCAGATTCGTTACGGTACCTGCCGGCGCGGCACTAGCGTAGGTGTCACGGCGCTGAACCGCACGCTTGTCCGGCAGAATGGACACCATGCCCGGTCTCGCACCCGCTCTCGCCGAGCGGCTCAAACGCACGCCGGACGGTCTGATCGCCGCGATCGTCCAGCAACACGACACCGGCGAGGTCCTGATGCTCGCCTGGATGGACGACGAAGCCCTGCACCGCACCATCACCACCGGCCGCGCCACTTACTGGAGCCGCAGCCGGCGGCAGTACTGGGTCAAGGGTGAGACGTCGGGGCACCGGCAGTGGGTGCGCGAGGTCCGGCTGGACTGTGACGGCGATACCTTGCTGGTCAAGGTGGACCAAGAAGGCCCGGCTTGCCACACCGGCACCCGGACATGTTTCGACGACGGTTTGATCCCGGAACAGGACGTCCTGCAGGCTGAGGCCCCCGACGCACACAATGCAGGACACAAGGGCGGAGAGTGACCCGTGAGCGACGTGACACCGGACCTCGGGTCGTTCCGGGTCCTGGCCAAGGAGCGGCGGGTCATCCCGGTGGTCCGCAAGCTGCTGGCTGACGCCGAGACACCCGTCGGCATCTACCGCAAACTGGCTGGTGAGCGGCCCGGGACGTTCCTCCTCGAATCGGCCGAACACGGCGGCGTCTGGTCGCGGTACTCGTTCATCGGCGCGGATTCCGCGGCGATTCTGACCGAACGCGACGGCGAGGCGATCTGGCACGGCAATCCGCCGGTCGGGTTGCCGTCGGGTGGTGATCCCTGGCAGGCCCTCGCGGGCACGCTGGAGGCCCTGCGGACCTCCCAGCTGCCCGAGCTCCCGCCGCTTACCGGCGGCCTGGTCGGTTTCGTCTCCTACGACGCCGTACGGCGCCTGGAACGGCTCCCGGATGACACCGTCGACGATCTCCAGCTCCCGGAGATGGCGTTCCTGCTGGCGACCGACATCGCGGTACTGGATCACGAGCAAGGCACGGTGCTGCTGGTCGCCAACGCCGTCAACTGGGACAACAGCGACGAGCGGGTCGACGAAGCGTGGGCCGACGCGCTGCGCCGCCTCGACCGCATGACCACCCAGCTGGCCGCACCCACGCCGTCGTCGGTGAACCCGTACGTGCCCGAGACCCTTCCAGAACACAACAGCCGGACTCCGAAGGCCGAGTTCCTGGCCGCGGTCGAGCAGGCCAAGGAAGAGATCTACGCCGGCGAGGCCTTCCAGGTGGTTGTCTCTCAGCGGTTCGAAACCACCATCCAGGCCGACCCGCTGGACGTCTACCGGGTGCTGCGCCGGGACAACCCCAGCCCGTACATGTACCTGCTGCGCTTTCCCGGTCCCGACGGCGACGGCAACGCCGCGTTCGCCGTGGTCGGGTCCAGCCCGGAGGCGCTCGTCAAGGTCGAGGCCGACCGGGTCATGACGCATCCGATCGCGGGCACCCGCTGGCGGGGTGACAGTCCGGAGGCCGACGCCGCGCTGGCGGCCGAACTGCTCGCCGACCCCAAGGAGCGGGCCGAGCATCTGATGCTGGTGGACCTCTCCCGCAACGACCTCGGACGGGTCTGCGCCTCCGGCACGGTCGAGGTGGTCGACTTCATGACGGTGCGCCGCTACAGCCACGTCATGCACATCGAGTCGACGGTCGTGGGCCGGCTGCGCGAGGATCGCAGCGCATTGGACGTGCTGGCAGCATGCTTCCCGGCCGGTACGCTCTCCGGCGCGCCGAAGGTCCGGGCCATGGAGATCATCGAGAGGCTCGAACCCACCCGTCGCGGGCTGTACGGGGGCGTGGTCGGCTATCTCGACTTCGCGGGTGACCTCGACGTCGCCATCGCCATCCGTACCGCTCTGATCCGTGACGGCGTCGCCTATGTCCAGGCCGGGGGCGGAGTCGTCGCGGATTCCGACCCCGAAGCGGAATGGACGGAGTCACGCAACAAGGCGGCGTCGGCGTTGCGGGCGGTGGCGCTGGCCAATGCGATGCGCCCGATAGAGTCGTCGTGAGTTCAGCATGGTGACGAAGTCGCTCAAACGTGAGTACCTCGCGGCGCTGGGGTTGCTGGCGGCCGGAGGCGTGCTTGGCCTGGTGGCCAGAGGCCAGACGTGGGGGTCGGCCGAGGTGCCGTCGGCCTTCACCGTCACCGTTGCCGACGTCTCCGGCGCCGACCTCGCACCGTTCGTGTCGGCGGTGCCGTTCGTCGCGCTGGCGGCGGTGTTGCTGGTGCCGGCCGTGCGCCGGATCGGGCGGCGAGTCGCCGGCGCCGTGCTCGTGATTCTGGGAGCTGCGGCCATCGTCAACGCGGCGGTTGTCGGATCTGATCTCAGCGCACGCACCCAGCGTTGGATCGCAGGCTCTGCCGATCACAGCGGTTCGATCGAGGCCGTGACGACATCGGCCGGTTGGGTGATCGCGGCCGGGCTGGGGGCTTTCGCCGTCGTGGTCGCCGGATTGCTGGTGGCGGTGCGTGGGCCGGTGTGGCCAGGGATGGGCAGCCGGTATGAACGTCCCTCCAAGCAGAGCTCCGGCGAACCCGGCCCGGACCGACCCGGCACGGAATCTGCGGTGGTTGACGCCGCTGACACCTGGGACGCCCTCGACCGGGGCGATGACCCAACGGCATGACGCCCGCCCCATCCGGCACAATGGTGGTACCGAGCGCACAGCACCCTGCAAAGGTTCATCTGCCCCGCAAGACATTTGGTAAAGGAGACGAGATGGCATACGAGGACCACGGCCACACCCCAGCGGCATGGACGGCCGTGATCATGATCGTGGCTGGGTTTTTGGTTGCCGGAATCGGCGTCATCATGTTGAGCTGGCAGGTGTTCTGGTTCGGCGGAATCGGCCTGATCGTGCTGGGCGGCATCGCCGGAAAGGTGATGCAGATGATGGGCATGGGCAAGGCCAGCCGCGAGCAGACCCCGGATCAGGCTGCCGAGCAGATGGCCACCACCGCAGCCGAGGGTCGTAGCGGGTAGTCATGGTCGGCGGCCCCGGCGCCGTACCGGCGGGTCAGCCCTTCGGGGGCCCGTCGTCGATATCGGTTGGCGAGGTCACGCTTGACACATCCAAGCGGTGCGTGGCGCGCGACCCCGCTGGCGGGGACGTGCGCCTGACGCCTTTGCAGACATCCCTACTCGCCTATCTGATGAGCCATCCGGGTGAGGTGTGCACGCGGCAAGACTTGATGCGCGAGGCGCTGGGGTATCCCAATCCGGTCGGGTCCCGCACCGTCGACGTTCATGTGGCGACGCTGCGCAGCAAGCTGGGTGGTGCTTTGCGGATCCGTGCGGTGCGCGGCGTGGGTTACGCCTTGGAGCACCCGGCCCACATCGAGCGGTCGGCAGGAGCGCCGGGCTCTGGAGCCGGAGAGACAGAGCAGTGAAACAGCCGGGTAACCGCGGCGAATCCCAGGAGCGAATGGTGTGTCACACGAGCGAACAGCTGCGCGTAGAGCAGCAGTGTGCGGACGCCCGTGAGGTCAATACAGGGGGTGCGGCAAGGGCTGCAACAGAGCGCGGCTAACCTGGAGCAGCCAGATGATGACCATCATGATTGCCACGAGTTGTTCGGAACCACAGGGTGGAGGGCGAGGGTGAGCGTACTCGAGGAGATCCTCGACGGTGTCCGCGCCGACCTTGCTGGGCGTCAGGAACAGGTACCGCTGTCCGAGCTGAAGGCGCTCACCTCCAAGCAGCCGCCGGCCCGCGACCCGCTGCCGCTGTTCAGGTCACCAGGGGTCGCTGTCATTGCGGAAGTGAAACGCTCGAGCCCGTCCAAGGGTTCCCTCGCCGAGATATCCGACCCCGCCGCGCTGGCTACCGACTACGAGGCGGGTGGCGCCGTCGCCATCAGTGTGCTGACCGAGCAGCGGCGTTTCGGCGGAACGCTGGATGATCTGCGGGCGGTGCGCAACGTCGTCGAGGTCCCGGTGCTGCGCAAGGACTTCATCGTCTCCAGTTATCAACTGTGGGAAGCCCGAGCTTGCGGCGCGGACCTCGCGTTGCTCATCGTCGCTGCGTTGGAGCAGACGGCGCTGGTCAGCCTGATCGAGCGCGCGGAGTCGATCGGCCTCACACCCTTGGTCGAGGCGCACACCGCCGATGAGGTCAAGCGGGCGGCCGACGCTGGAGCACGCGTCATCGGCATCAATGCCCGGAACCTGAAGACACTGAAGGTCGACACCAAGACATTCCACCGGCTGGCGCCCGAGGTGCCCGATGGAGTCGTTCGGATCGCCGAGTCAGGTGTTAGCGGCCCGCACGATGTCATCGAGCTGGCCCAGGCCGGAGCTGACGCCGTGCTCGTGGGCGAGAGCCTCGTGACCGGCAAGGATCCGCGAAGCGCTGTCGCCGACCTCGTCGCGGCTGGCGCGCACCCCGCGTTGAACAACCGCGGCCAGTAGCAGCCCGCCGGGCTCGCCCCCGGTTGCCTGGTCCGGTCTCGGCTTGCCTGGTCGGCTTTCCCGCCCGCGCTGGTCTGGCCTGCCGTCGTTATGCGCTCGTCGTTCACACGACGATCTTCACGATCGGTGTGTCATCTGTCGTGTGAGTTCTGGCGGCTCTGGGCGGCGACCTGGCGCACGACTAGGCACACGACCCCCGGGAAGGGCTTTTTGGCGGGCAGGCTTCACACGACAACTGACACGGCTCGGCCGGCACCGGCCGTTTCTACCACGACGATCTTCACGGTCGTGTTGTGAAGATCGTCGTGGTAAAACAGCCGGTCTGAACCACGTTCCAGTTGCCTGAGACGCGCCGCCGTCGGGCCCGCACTGACCTGCTGTTGCCGGGGGTGCCGATGTGCTGTGTTTATTGGCGCCGACCTGCTGTTGCGCGGGTCCCGACGCGCTGTGGCTGCTGAGGCCGGCGCGCCCGGTCAGCGCGCCGGCGAACAGTGTCTCCAGCAGCGTTATCCGGCACGAGGCAGCCGGCGGAGTCCCGCCCTGGAACGCGGACCGCTGCGTGTCGGCCCTGGCTACAGCGCGAGCTCTGCCAGCCGCTCGGAGATCCGGGTGTCGGTGGAGACCACCGGGGCCTCGCGGTGCACCCAGCCATCACCGCCGAAGTAGCGGCTGAAGATCTTCTCGGCTGTCCGGGTGGCCAGCGCCTGAGCGGTGAGCGTCGGGTTGGGGCCGCCCAGGCTGTTGGCCAGCGCGGCGTTGTCGGCAATGAACAGCCGCTTGACCCACCGCGCCTCCGCGTTCGCGTCGAGTACCGAGTCCTCCTCCGACGTACCCATCCGCATCGAGGACTGCACATGCAGCAGCAGGGGCGGCCAGTCCACCCGCACCACTTTGCTTGCCCCGGCAGCCCGCAACATCTCGCCCGCTCGCCGGGCGACGAACTCCCGGTTGGCCAGCGTCCGGGCCGACCGCTGGCGCTGGTGGAAACGGACCTTCGGCACTGGGCCGTGCTCGTCGGCGGGGAATGCGGACAGCGTGACCCGGTTCTGCGCCTCGACGTCGTCGTCGGTGATCACCAGCACGTTGAGCAGCCGGTCGATCCCGTTCATCAGTGCGTCTTTCAGCTCTGGCCCGATCATCCGGCCGGCCGGTCCGTCCCAGGGCCCTTCGGGGCCCCGGCCATTGGCGTAGTGCCCGCGAATGCCGCTTTCGGAGAACGTGGCCGCGAACTGCTGTAACCCCGGGGTCAGCCCGACGTTCTCCATGCCGCCGCGCCCCGGGAAGTCCGCTCGCGCGGCCGACGCCGCGCCCCGGGACGAGCCGGTGTCGTCATCGAAGATCCCGATCACCCAGTCGAAGAAGTGGTCGGTGTAACCGCGCCCTACCCATCCGTTGGGGTTGGGCAGCGCGCTGTTCAGCCACAACCGCGGGTCTTCGGTGCAACCGCCCGCGAGGACGACGACGGCGGCGTCCTCGCGGTGATGCTCGCCGGTAGCGCCCACTCGCCAGGTCACGCCGGTGGCGACGGTCTCCCCGCCGCGCTGCTCGGAGTGGATCTTCGTGACGTAGGCATCGGCGATCAGTTCAGCTGGACGGCCACCATCCGCCCACACGTCGGCGGTCAGCGCCATCGGCACGTAGCTGTTGTCCGTGGACCGTTTGGCTGCCAGGTTGCGGGGCGCGCCACGCGGCTTGGAGCAGCCCTGCATGCAGTACCCGCAGAACGTGCAGCCGGTGGCCTCCGGGAAACGCAGGCGAGGGTCGTCGCGGCCGGTGATCTTCCCGGCCCAGCCGCCCGGCTGCAGGATCGCGTTCTCCTGCGGGCGGAACGAGTCCTCGGTGGTGGTCTTGGACGTCTGAACCGGCAGCCCGATGCCCTCGCAGCCACGGAAGAAGACGGATTCCTTGGTGCCCATGGCAGCGGTCTGGACCGGCAGGGTCGCCTCGACCCACTCGAAGTACGGCACCAGGTCCTCGTAGGTGAACGGGAACAGGTGCGCGGTGTCATACGCGTCGCGGTCCGGTCCGTCGTACCCGGCGAAGACCCCTGCCATAGCGCGCGGGGAGTTACCGAAATAGTGCTGGGTGGTGCCGCCGACGCCGGACAGCTGCCAGATGAACGAGTTCTGCGGTGTCTCCCGGTACCAGGCCGGCGCGTCGCGGTTCTCCGGGCCGAACCGCAGGAAACCGGAGAGCGGATTGTTCGCGTCGTTTTCCAGATGTGTCCACTCCGACTCCGGATCGGCGTGCCGGGGACCGGCCTCCAAGAGCAGCACGTCCAGTCCGCGTGCGGCCAGCTCCTTGGCGACAACCGGGCCGCCACCGCCCGCGCCGATAACGATCACGTCGCGCATCACGCGCTCACCTCGGTTCGATCCTCGTAATAGCCGATGAACTCGTTCCAGCCGTCGACCACGCCGTCAGGCTGGTAGCCGGACAGCTCCCAGCCGACGGGGCGCTCGATGAGCTCCTTGGTGCCGGGGTCGAAGACAGCGAACTCGTTGTGCGCACCGAAGGCCGAGAACTCGAGCAGCGCCCCCGCGAGGAACTGCAGCAGGCCGGCCAGGGAGCTGGTGAGAGGTTCCGGCAGGTTGCTATCGAGCACCGCGAGCAGGTCCGCGTTGGGGCCCTCCAGCAACTCGAACGCGCGGCACTTCTCGTCGAGGCTGAGCCTGGCGAACGGCGACAGCAGCGAGCCGGTCACGGCCAGCGGGTTCACCTGCGTGGCCAGGAGGTTGAGCAGAAGCGCGACGACGAGCGACAACGGGACCGCCTGATCGTTTCGCAAGATGACCATGAGGGCCTGGTCGAGGGTGTTGACCTGGCCGAGCAGCAATGAGTGCAGGGACGGCGGCAGCGGGATGCCGGTGTCGTCGAGCGCGGTGGCCAACGCGGTGGCCAGCGGGGTGGCGATCTGGTCGGGAAACGGCAGGAAGTTGTCGAGCGCGTTGATGATGAAGTCCGGTGCGCCGGCCTCTATCGCGCCAGGTTCGGAACGTGGCGTTCCCTGCGCGCGGGAGAACCGGTCCGGTCCTGGGCAGGTCATGACCACGAGGCCGCTGAGTGTGTCCCGGGACAGCTCGGCCAGGAGTGGCTGGAGGAGGTCGACCAGGGGTTTCAGGAGGACGTCGGCATCGGCGGCCGTGGCTGTGCGGGGGAGTGTCAAGGGGATGGCGGTGCCCACCGCGGAGGCTGCACCAAGTACCCCGATGCGCGCCAGGAATGTGCGGCGCGCGATAAGTCGATCAGGCATAGTCGCATCTTTCGGTCGCTGTCGGCGCGGGCTGAGAACGACGATGGGTGGTATGGACGACGAGCGGCATTGATGAGGGGCAGAGGGCAGAGGCAGACTCCGGCCGGTGAGCCGGGCAATGAGCCGAGGTCGCGGCGTGGGTTACGCGCAAGTAACTTATGGGTGCGTTGACCATAGTGAGGCGATGGCGGCCGGTCAATGGTTCTGTGAAGAACTCGGCCGAACGGATGAGGGTGGGTGTCGGGAGGCATCCCGCGTGTCGCCTGCGCGACAATGGCGACTACTGTCGTCAGCGTGAGCGAGACGCCTAACGCCACCACTCAGTCCGAGACCCCCGGCCGGTTCGGCCCATACGGTGGCCGATATGTGCCGGAAGCGCTCGTCGCGGCCCTCGACGAGTTAGATCGTGAATACCAAGCCGCAGTCGCCGACCCCGCTTTCGGGGCGGAGCTGGGCGGGCTGCTGAAGTCGTATACGGGACGGCCCACGCCGATCACGGAGGCTGGCCGATTCGGGGCCGAAGCGGCATCCGGCGCGCGGATCCTGCTGAAGCGTGAAGACCTCAACCACACCGGGTCGCACAAGATCAACAACGTGCTCGGGCAGGCGTTGCTGACGAAGCGGATCGGCAAGAAACGGGTCATCGCCGAGACCGGGGCCGGCCAGCACGGCGTCGCGACCGCCACTGCGGCTGCCTTGATGGGTCTCGAATGCGTCATCTACATGGGCGAGGAGGACACCCGCAGGCAGGCGCTGAACGTCGCCCGTATGGAGCTGCTCGGCGCGACGGTCGTGCCGGTGTCCACCGGCTCGCGGACGCTGAAGGATGCGATCAACGAGGCCTTACGTGACTGGGTCACCAACGTCGACACCACCAATTACGTCTTCGGGACCGTTGCTGGTCCGCACCCGTTCCCCACCCTGGTCCGCGACCTGCAGCGGATCATCGGTGTCGAAGCGCGCCAGCAAGTTCTGGAGCTCACCGGAAAACTGCCGGATGCGGTGGCGGCGTGCGTCGGAGGCGGGTCGAACGCCATCGGCATCTTCCACGCCTTCATCGACGACGCCGAGGTCGCCCTGTACGGGTACGAAGCCGGCGGCGACGGCATCGACACCGGCAGACACGCCTCGACCATCAGCGCCGGGAGCCCTGGCGTGCTGCACGGCGCTCGCTCCTATCTGTTGCAGGACGAGTACGGGCAGACCATCGAGTCGCATTCGATCTCGGCCGGCCTGGACTATCCCGGGGTGGGGCCGGAGCACTCCTGGCTGAGCGACTCCGGCCGTGCCGCCTACGAGTCCGTGACCGACGCCGACGCCATGGAGGCTTTCCGGCTGTTGTGCCGGACGGAGGGGATCATCCCGGCCATCGAGAGCTCGCACGCGCTCGCCGGTGCTCGCCGCCTGGGCGCCAAGCTCGGCCCTGGTGCGGTGATCCTGGTGAACCTCTCCGGCCGAGGTGACAAGGACGTGGACACCGCCGCTCGCTGGTTCGGTTTGCTCGATGAGCAGAATCAGCCCAGTTCTGTGACGGAGGAGAAGTGACGCGAGGGCGGAGTGGTCGGCGATGCGGAGCGAGCCGCCCGCGGAGCGCGAGCGGAACGGTATCCGACCATGTGACGGAGGAGAAGTGACGACGGCGGCAGCGTTCGAGAAAGCCCGTGCGGAAGGACGCGCGGCGCTGGTCGGCTACCTGCCGGCTGGTTACCCGAGTGTCGACGGCGCGATCGACGCGTTCAAGGCGATGATCGATTCAGGCGTCGACATTGTGGAGGTAGGGCTTCCGTACAGCGATCCGCTGATGGACGGCCCGGTGATCCAGACAGCGGTGGAGGCGGCCCTGAGGAACGGTGCCAACACCGGCGACGTGCTTCGCACGGTGGAAGCGGTGGCAGCGGCGACTGACGCGCCCACGCTGGTCATGTCCTACTGGAATCCGATCGACCGCTATGGCGTCGACAGATTCGCCAGGGACCTTGCCGCTGCCGGTGGCGCGGGTGTGATCACCCCGGATCTCATCCCGGACGAGGCTGGTGACTGGCTGCCCGCGGCCCGTCGCGACGATCTCGACACTGTCTTCCTGGTGGCGCCGTCGTCGACGGACGAGCGCATCGCGCTGACCACGGAGGCGTGCCGGGGTTTCGTGTACGCGGCGTCGACCATGGGCGTGACGGGTACCCGGGATCAGGTCGGTGGCGCGGCGGCAGAGCTGGTGGCGCGGACCCGCAAGACGACGGGCCTGCCGGTGGCGGTTGGTCTCGGGGTTTCCGACGCGGCTCAGGCCGCCGAGGTGGCCGGTTTCGCCGACGGTGTGATCGTCGGATCGGCGTTTGTGCGCTGCCTGCTCGAGGCGGACGACGCCGCTGCCGGTGCCCGCACGGCCGCCGCTCTGGCTGGCGAGCTTGCTCGAGGCGTTCGTCATCGGCCATGAGGCAGACACATCGTTGTCGAGTGGGTGACGGAAACGCCAACAGGTGGCCTCTCCGTCACCGGCTTGACAACGATGGTGGTGCCGGCGAGAGGGCAAGCTGCCGGTCACCATGCCACGGCGCTGGCGACGCCTGTAGTGGGCGAGCAAGTCGGCCGGGCAGGCGCGGCTCGTGTCTCCTTGACCGATCTGTGACCTGCGGATGCCCCTCGGGAACTCGCCCGTACCGCGTATAAGTTGTACCGTCGTCGGCGTTTCCATCTGCGCCGTGCGGCGGTCGGTGTCGTTGATGTCCTGTGTCGTTTCATGTCATGTGTGAGGAAGGCAGCTGATGAGCTCCAAGAAGGCGGAGGCCCGCGAGCGGGTCAAGGCGATGCGCGAGGAGCAGGCGCGTAAGGATCGCGCCCGCGAGCGGATGATGCGCTTCGGTATCGCCGGCGCCGTACTAGTGGGTATTGCCATCATCGCCGTCGCGGTGATCAGCAACCGCGGAGGCGACGAAGACGGCCCGGTTGAGGTCCCGGAGGCCGCGATCAGCGATGAAGAAGGCATCTTGGTCGGTGACGCGGACGCGGCGGTCACTATCACCAACTGGATGGATTTCCTGTGCCCGCACTGCCGGACCTTTGAAGAGACCAATGCGGCGCTGATCGACGGATGGGTCGAGGCCGGCGAAGTCAACGTGGTGTACAACCCCGTTACCTACACCGGCGGCGTGAACTCGGGCCGGGCCAACAACGCACTGGCATGCGCCGCGGATGAGGGAATGGCCGACGAGTTCGTCAAGGGTGCCTTCGCCCAGTTTCAGCAGTGGACCAACAACTCACTCGTCAGCCTCGGCTCCGACCTCGGCATCGGCGGCGACTACGCGAGCTGCGTGCGCGACGGCACGTACTCGAACTGGTCGTCCGCGATGACCCAGGCGGCCCGCGACGCCGGCATCCAGGGCACCCCCACCATCTTCGTGAACGATCAGCCGGTCGAGGACTGGTCGCCCGAGGGGCTGACGGCCGCGGTCCAGGCAGCCGCTGGTGGTGAGGTCGACGACGAGGCCCCCGATGACGATGCCGCCGACGACGGAGCGGATGAGGACGGCGACACCGAGGACGATGCGGCCGAGGATGACGACGATGCCGACGCCGATGAAGACTAGAACCCGCCGCAGCGGTACGGTCTCCCCGTGAACACGATCTTGCCGATTACGTTGCCGGTCGCCCTGCCGTCGTCCATCCCCAGTCCGGAGCAGGCCGAGATACAGCTCGGGCCGCTGCCGATACGTGCGTATGCGCTGGCCATCATCATCGGCATTGTGGTGGCCATCTGGCTGGGCACCCGGCGCTGGGCGGCCCGCGGTGGCGTGCCCGAGGCCGTCGTCGACATCGCCATCTGGGCGGTGCCATTCGGGATCGTGGGCGCCCGGATCTATCACGTCGTCACCGATTACCAGCTGTACTTCAGTGAGGGTCGCGACCCGATGCGCGCCTTCGAGATCTGGCAAGGTGGTCTCGGCATCTGGGGGGCGATCGCCGGTGGCGCGCTGGGCGCCTGGATCGCCTGCCGCCGGCGGAACATCCCGTTGCCCGCGATGGCCGACGCGCTCGCCCCAGGCATTCTGATCGCGCAGGGTATCGGCCGATGGGGCAACTACTTCAACAACGAGCTCTACGGCCGCCAGACTGACCTGCCGTGGGGCCTTGAAGTCCATCAGATGGAGAACGGCCGGGCCGTGCGTGGCCCGGACGGCGAGCCGGTGTTGCTGGACGGCTTGTACCACCCGACGTTCCTGTACGAGTCGTTGTGGGCCTTCGCGGTGGCCGGCCTGTTGATCTGGGCCGACCGCCGGTTCCGGCTCGGGCACGGCCGAGTGTTCGCGCTGTACGTCGCCGGGTACACGCTGGGGCGCAGCTTGTTCGAATACCTGCGCATCGACGAGGCGAACGAGATCCTCGGACTGCGGGTCAATCAATGGGTCTCGGCGCTGCTGTTCGTGGCCGCGGTTGTCTACGTCATCTGGTCGGCGCGGACTCGGCCGGGCCGCGAAACACCGGAGGAACTGCGCGGCACATACGCCGAACCAGGTGATGTGGCGGAGACCAGCGACGACGCGGAGAAACCCGAAGGGGCCGCTCCCGGCGGCACATCGACTGAGGACGAGTCCACCCCCACGTCCAGCGGTGACGAATCCAGCACTACCCGCGCCGGCGACGAGTCCGGCGACGCGGACGACGTCGCCGTGCCGCAGCGGACCGAGGCGGGCGGCGAATCCGGCTCGTCCGACGCTGAGGACACGCCGGGCAGTGAGAAGTAACACGACGACCCCATTGCGCGTGATACCTCTCGTGACCGATGATGTCGTAGAGATTACGTAGCGTCCGGCAACTGTCTTCGCCGACAGCGGCCGGACGCTTCTGACCTCGATATACGGTAAGGTCGCATTGGCGCAGTGCCAGCGGTTGCCAGTTCATCGGTGGCCTGAGGTAGGTCATGCGCGGCATTGGCGCCGTCGCTGCCGGACGTTGTTTGTCCATTTATGGTGAGACAAGACAACATTTCGCTGTGCTGATGATGTAACCTCCACGAAACTCGTCAGAGCTTTTTGGGCCAGCGCTGTCCCGCCCGACCCGCCGCCAGGATCTAAGACGACGGGAGTGCCGATGCGCCTCACGCCTGCTAGCCGTAACCAGCCTGTTTCTCAGGGCTTGTACGACCCCCGTTTTGAGCACGACGCCTGTGGCGTGGCCTTTGTGGCCACGCTGGACGGTGTGGCCAGCCATCAGATCGTGCGGCACGGGCTCACGGCGCTGGCCAACCTCGACCACCGGGGTGCCTCCGGCGCGGAGCCCGGATCCGGTGACGGCGCCGGCATCCTGGTGCAGATTCCCGATGCGTTCTTCCGTGCGGTCGTTGATTTCGATCTTCCGTCGTTCGGCTCCTACGCGGTCGGCACGGCGTTCCTGCCGGACTCCGACGAGGACGCCCAGAAGGCCGTCGACGCGATCGAGCGGATCGCCGGCGAGGAAGAGCTGCGCGTCGTCGGCTGGCGCGAGGTCCCGGTTACCCCGGAGCTGGTCGGTGCTACCGCCCGCTCGGTGATGCCCCGTTTCCGGCAGCTGTTCGTGGCCGGCACCGGCGACGCCGGCGGAATGACCCTCGAGCGTCGCGCGTTTGTGCTGCGCAAGCGTGCCGAGCACGAACTCGGGACGTACTTCCCGAGCCTGTCGGCGCGCACCATTGTCTACAAGGGGATGCTCACCACCGGGCAGCTGGAGCCGTTCTTCCCCGATCTGTCCGACCACCGGTTCGCCTCGGCGCTGGCAGTGGTCCACTCGCGGTTCTCCACCAACACCTTCCCGAGCTGGCCGCTGGCACACCCGTACCGTTACGTCGCGCACAACGGCGAGATCAACACGGTGCAGGGCAACCGGAACTGGATGCGCGCCCGCGAGTCGCTGCTCGCCAGCGACGTCATCCCGGGCGACCTGTCGCGGATCTACCCGATCGTGGACCCCACCGGCAGCGACTCCGCCAGCTTCGACGAGGTTCTCGAGCTGCTCCACCTGGGCGGGCGGAGCCTGCCACACGCGGTGCGGATGATGATCCCTGAGGCGTGGGAGAACCACGCCGGCCTGTCGGACGAGCGCCGGGCCTTCTTCGAGTTCCACAGCACGATCATGGAGCCGTGGGACGGCCCGGCCTGCGTGGTCTTCACCGACGGCAACCAGGTCGGGGCGGTGCTGGACCGTAACGGTCTACGACCCGGACGATGGTGGGTCACTGACGACGGCCTGGTGGTCCTGGCCTCCGAGGCCGGTGTGCTCGACATCGAGCAGTCCAAGGTGGTCCGCAAGGGCCGCCTCGAGCCGGGCCGGATGTTCCTCGCCGATCTCGATGAGCATCGCATCATCAGCGACGACGAGGTGATGGAGCAGCTAGCCAGCGCGGAGCCCTACGGCGAGTGGCTGCATGCCGGCCTGATCCGGCTGGGCGACCTACCCGAGCGTGAGCACATCACCCACACTCACGCGAGTGTTACCCGGCGCCAGCAGACGTTCGGCTACACCGAGGAAGACCTGCGGATCCTGCTCACCCCAATGGCGATGAAGGGTGCGGAACCGATCGGCTCCATGGGCACCGACACCCCCATCGCCACCTTGTCCGAGCGTCCGCGGATGCTCTTCGACTACTTCGCCCAGCTGTTCGCTCAGGTGACGAACCCGCCGCTGGATGCCATCCGGGAAGAGCTGGTGACGTCCCTGGCCGGCACCATCGGCCCCGAAGGCAATCTGCTGGATGCCGGACCGGCGTCGTGCCGGCAGATGGTGGTGCCGTTCCCGGTCATCGACAACGACGATCTCGCGAAGATCATTCACGTCAACCGCGACGGGAACCTGCCGGGTTACGCCACACACGTCATCCGCGGCTTGTACGACGTCGCGGGTGGGGGCACGGCGCTGGCTCGCAGGCTGGACGAGATCTGCAACGAGGCCTCGAAGGCCATCGACGCCGGAGCACGGATCATCGTGCTGTCCGACCGGCACTCCGACGCAACCCAAGCGCCGATCCCGTCGCTGCTGCTGACCGCCGCGGTCCACCACCACCTGGTGCGGGAGAAGACCCGCACGCTGGTGGGGCTGGTCATCGAGGCCGGCGACGTGCGCGAGGTGCACCACGTGGCCCTGCTGATCGGCTACGGCGCGGCAGCCGTCAACCCTTATCTCGCCATGGAGACGGTCGAAGACCTGGCGCGGCGCGGCACGCTGCTGCAGGACATCGCCCCGGAGAAAGCCGTCGCCAACCTCATCAAGGCGCTGGGCAAGGGTGTGCTCAAGGTGATGAGCAAGATGGGCGTCTCGACGGTCGCCTCCTACACCGGCGCCCAGATTTTCGAGGCGGTCGGGCTGGCGCGCGACGTCGTCGATCGCTACTTCACCGGAACCACCTCCAAGCTCGGTGGCATCGGCCTCGACGTCATCGCCGAGGAAGTGCGCCGCCGGCACGTGCGTGCCTACCCGCCGGGTGGTGGAGCGGCCGCCCACCGGTCCCTGGACGTCGGCGGAGAGTACCAGTGGCGTCGTGAGGGCGAGCACCACCTGTTCGACCCTGAGACCGTCTTCCGGCTGCAGCACTCCACCCGCGCCGGGCGCTACGACGTGTTCAAGCAGTACACCAAGCGGGTCGACGAACAAGCCAAGCGCCTGATGACGCTGCGCGGACTGTTCGGTTTCAAGGAGGGCGTGCGCCCGCCGGTGCCCATCGAGGAGGTTGAGCCGGTCGAGTCGATCGTTCGCCGCTTCTCCACAGGCGCGATGTCTTACGGCTCGATCAGCGGGGAAGCACACGAGACACTGGCGATCGCCATGAACCGGCTGGGCGGAAAGTCCAACACCGGTGAAGGCGGCGAGGACCCCGAGCGCCTCTACGACCCGGAGCGGCGCAGTGCGGTGAAGCAGATCGCCAGCGGCCGGTTCGGCGTCACCTCCGAATACCTCACCAACGCCGACGACCTCCAGATCAAGATGGCGCAGGGTGCCAAGCCCGGCGAGGGCGGTCAGCTGCCTGGTCCGAAGGTCTGGCCGTGGATCGCCAAGACCCGGCACTCGACGCCGGGTGTCGGCCTGATCTCGCCGCCGCCGCATCACGACATCTACTCGATCGAGGATCTGGCGCAGCTGATCCACGATCTGAAGAACTCCAACCCGTCGGCCAGGGTGCACGTCAAGCTCGTCGCAGAGGTGGGCGTCGGCACGGTCGCGGCTGGTGTGTCCAAGGCGCACGCCGACGTCGTGCTCATCTCCGGACACGACGGCGGCACCGGTGCCTCACCGCTGACGTCGCTGAAACACGCCGGTGGGCCGTGGGAGCTCGGGCTGGCCGAGACCCAGCAGACACTCCTGCTCAATGGGCTGCGTGACCGCATCGTCGTACAGACCGACGGCCAGCTCAAGACCGGCCGCGACGTCGTCATCGCGGCGTTGCTGGGTGCGGAGGAGTACGGTTTCTCCACCGCACCGCTGGTGGTGTCCGGCTGCGTCATGATGCGGGTCTGTCATCTGGACACCTGCCCGGTCGGTATCGCCACCCAGAACCCGGAGCTACGCCAGCGCTACACCGGCAAAGCCGAGTTCGTGGTCAACTTCTTCGAGTACATCGCCGAGGAGGTCCGCGAGTATCTGGCACAGCTGGGTTTCCGGTCGCTCGACGAGGCGATCGGCCACGCCGACGTGCTCGACACGACGGAGGCGGTGGAGCACTGGAAGGCGAACGGCCTCGACCTGTCGCCGCTGCTGTACATGCCGGAGCTTCCTGAGGGTGCTGCCCGGCGCCAGATCGTCGCGCAGGACCACGGCCTGGAGAAGGCGCTGGACAACCAGCTCATCTCGCTGGCCACGGACGCGCTCGAGCACGGCGAGCCGGTACGGGCCCAGGTGAACATCCGCAACGTCAACCGCACGGTCGGCACCATGCTCGGCCACGAGGTGACCAAGCGGTTCGGCACCAACGCGCTGCCCGACGACACCATCGACATCACTCTGGTCGGCTCGGCCGGTCAGTCGTTCGGCGCGTTCGTTCCACGCGGCATCACGCTGCGGCTGGAAGGCGACGCGAACGACTACCTCGGCAAGGGCCTGTCCGGCGGGCGGATCATTCTGCGCCCGGACCGCGATGCCGGGTTCGTCGCCGAGGAGAACGTCGTCACCGGTAACGTCACCGCCTACGGCGCCACGAGCGGCGAACTGTTCATTCGTGGCGTGGCCGGTGAGCGCTTCTGCGTGCGTAACTCCGGTGCGACGGCCGTCGTCGAAGGTGTCGGCGACCACGCCTGTGAGTACATGACCGGGGGAGTGGCGGTGATCCTGGGCCGCACCGGCCGCAACGTCGCCGCCGGCATGTCGGGCGGCACGGCCTACGTGCTGGACCTGGACGAGTCCAGGGTCAATCCGGAGATGGTCGAGCTGGAGGAGCCGTCCGAGGAAGCCCTCGAGCGGCTGCACGGGATCATCACCCGGCACCGCGACGAGACCGGATCGGCGGTGGCCGAGGCGCTGCTCGCCGACTGGGAGCAGGCCGCGGCGCGATTCACCACGATCATGCCGCGCGATTTCAAACGAGTGCTCGCCGCCAAGGCCGCCGCCGAGCGCGATGGAAGAGACGTTGACACGGCTGTGATGGAGGCGGCGCATGGCTGATCCCCGTGGGTTCCTGACCACCGAGCGGCAAGGCGCCAAGGCGCGACCCGTCGCGGAGCGGCTCAAGGACTGGAAAGAGGTCTACCCGGAGCCGGGTATCGGCAAGACACTTCTGCCGATCATCACCAAGCAGGCCGGACGCTGCATGGACTGCGGTATCCCGTTCTGCCACCAGGGCTGCCCGTTGGGCAACCTGATCCCGGAGTGGAACGACCTCGTGTGGCGCGACGACTGGCGTGCCGCGGCCGAGCGGCTGCACGCGACCAACAACTTCCCGGAGTTCACTGGCCGCGTCTGCCCGGCGCCATGTGAGGCGGCCTGCGTCGTCGCCATCGCCGACGACGCAGTGACCATCAAGAACGTCGAGGTCTCCATCATCGACCGGGCTTTCGACGAGGGCTGGGTCGTGCCGCAACCACCGGAGCGGCTGACTGATCGCACCGTTGCCGTGATCGGCTCCGGACCGGCCGGTCTGGCCGTCGCCCAGCAGCTCACCCGGGCCGGGCACACGGTGGCGGTATACGAGCGCGACGACCGCGTCGGCGGCCTGCTGCGTTACGGCATCCCCGAGTTCAAGATGGAGAAGCGCCACGTCGACCGGCGCCTGGACCAGATGCGGGCCGAGGGCACCATCTTCCGCACCGGTGTCGAGGTGGGTAAGACGCTCACCGGGCAGGAACTGAAGTCGAAGTACGACGCCGTGGTGCTGGCCGTCGGCGCGACCGCCGCCCGCGATCTGTCCGTTCCCGGGCGCGAGCTCGAGGGCATCCACCAGGCCATGGAGTACCTGCCGCAGGCGAACCGCGTCGCGCTCGGCGAGACCGTGCCGGACCAGATCACCGCCGCGGGCAAACACGTGGTCATCATCGGTGGTGGTGACACCGGAGCCGACTGCTTGGGTACAGCACACCGGCAAGGTGCCGCCTCGGTGACCCAGCTGGAGATCATGCCCCAGCCGCCGGACTCACCGCATCCGTCCACACCGTGGCCCACGTGGCCGCTGATGCTGCGGACCTCCAGCGCCCATGAGGAAGGCGGGGAACGCGTCTACTCGGTCTCCACGCAGGAGTTCCTCGGCGATGGGTCGGGGCGGGTGCGTGCACTGAAGCTGGTGGAGATCCGGATGGGTGAGAACGGGTTCGAGCCGGTCGAGGGTACCGAGCGAGAACTACCCGCTGACCTGGTGTTGTTTGCCATGGGCTTCCTCGGCCCGGAGCGCTCGCCGCTGATCGAACAGCTCGGAGTGGAGCTGGACCAGCGGGGCAACGTGGTCCGCGACGGTGCATACGAGACCAGCGTGCCGGGTGTCTTCGTGGCCGGAGATGCCGGGCGCGGACAGTCGCTGATCGTGTGGGCCATCGCCGAGGGGCGGGCCTGCGCGGCCGGCGTCGACCGCTGGCTGACGGGGGCCGACCGCCTGCCGTCGCCCGTCGCGCCGACCGACCGCCCGTTGGTCGTGTGACTGTGGGTGGTGGGCTTCAGGGGTCTCCCGCCTCCCTGGCCTCCGGCGCCGGCGTTCGTGCGTTGCACTCACGCTCGCGCCTCCGGACGGTCGGCGAAAGAACCCTGAAGCCCACCACCCGGCACGGCGTCCGCCTTTATCGTCGCAATCTTGGGGCGGCGGGCGAGTGACAAAGCAATGATCAGGTCATGAACAGCACGTGCCATTGGCGGCCCAGGTCGCCTTATCAACGGAGATAGGACTAAAGTAGTTGGACGTGCGTAGAGCGAAGATAGTCTGCACCCTCGGTCCGGCGACTGACTCTCCGGAGCGCCTGCAGACATTGGTCGAAGCGGGTATGGACGTCGCCCGCTTCAATTTGAGCCACGGCAGCCACCTCGAACACGAGGAGAGGTATGCGCGCGTCCGCAAAGCGGCGGCCGAGGTAGGACGCAATGTCGGCGTACTCGTCGACCTGCAAGGTCCCAAGATTCGCCTTGGCACGTTCGCCCAGGGGTCGGTGCTTCTCGAACCAGGGGCGCGGTTCACCATCACCACCGACGACATCTCCGGCGACGTCGAGCGCAGTTCGACGACCCATGCCGGGCTCCCCGGCGACGTCGCCCCCGGTGACCAGGTGTTGGTGGACGACGGCAGGCTCGCCCTCGAGGTCGAAGAGGTCAACGGCAACGAGGTCGTGACCCGCGTTGTTCTGGGCGGTCGCGTGTCGAACAACAAGGGCCTCAATCTGCCCGGCACCGCGGTCAGCGTTCCGGCGATGTCGGACAAGGACATCGACGACCTCCGATGGGCGCTGCGGACGGGCGCGGACATGATCGCGTTGTCCTTCGTGCGCTCGGCGGCCGACATCGAAGACGTGCACCGGATCATGGACGAGGAACGCGTCCGCCTTCCGGTCATCGCCAAGGTCGAGAAGCCGCAAGCGGTCGAGAATCTCGAGGAGATCGTCGACGCCTTCGACGGCGTGATGGTCGCCCGTGGAGACCTCGGTGTCGAGCTGGACCTCTGGGATGTGCCGCTGGTTCAGAAGCAGGCCATCACGTTGTGCCGGCGGCAGGCCAAGCCGGTGATCGTGGCCACCCAGATGCTCGACTCGATGATCAACAGCCCGCGGCCCACCCGGGCGGAGACGTCCGACGTCGCCAACGCCGTGCTCGACGGTGCGGATGCCGTCATGCTCTCCGGTGAGACCAGCGTCGGGACCTATCCGATCGAGACCGTGACGACGATGAGCAAGATCGTCGAGACGGTCGAACAACACGGTCTGGAACGAATCCCCGCACTCGGGACGAGGCCGCGTACCAAGGGTGGAGTCATCACCAAGGCGGCAACCGAGACCGCTGAGCTGCTGGAAGCCAAGTTCATCGTGGCCTTCACCCAAAGCGGTGACTCCGCGCGGCGGATGTCGCGGCTGCGTCCGGTCACTCCGCTGCTCGCGTTCAGCCCGCTCGAGTCCACTCGCCACCAGCTGGCGTTGTCGTGGGGTATCGAGGCATTCACCGCCGAACATGTCGAGCACACCGACGAGATGGTCAAGCAGGTAGACCGGGTGCTGCTGGAGCAGGGCCGCTGCGAGAGGGGCGACATCGTCGTGATCGTCGCCGGCTCGCCACCAGGCATCCCAGGTTCCACGAACGCCATGCGGGTGCACCGTATTGGCGACGCCGTGGGTAAGGTCGCCCCCGCCTACAACTGACCTTCACCCCACCGGTGATCGTGAGCGAGAATCGGCGTTAATCAGCTGCTCCCTGAGGGCAAATGTCGCTTATGTGGAGCAAGAATCCGCTCACGATCACCGGTCAGGGGAGGGCCTTGCCGATCACGTCGGCGGCGTGGATGACCATACTGGCCGTCGTGTCCTCGTCCAGCGGCTGCAGGGCGACGACGCCCACTGAGGCCTCCGCATCACCTGCGCGCGGGCGCAGCGGCGCGGCCAGGCCCCACGCGCCGCGTTGCAGCTCGCCCTGGCTGACTGAGTAGCCCTGGCGGCGTGCCAGGCTGATCTCGTCGCGTTCTCCCTCTTGGGGTGGCCGGGCGCTCAGAATGGCCAAGCCGGCTGATCCGCGCGTGGCGGGATGCCGAGTGCCGACCCGGTAGGCGACATGGGCGTCGGCGTGCAGCGGTTCGACCACCACCGTGCTGACGACTTCCTCGCCGTCGAGCAACGACAAGAACGCCGTGGCGCCGGTCTCGTCGGCGAGCTCACGCAGCGGCGCCTGGGAGATGCTCTGCAGATCGGGCCGCACGGCGCCGGCGAGTTCGATGATCGTGAGGCCGAGCCGGTACCGGCTGTCGGAGCCTTGGCTGACCAGGCCATGGCCGGACAACGTGGTCAATAGCCGGTAGATGCCGGTGCGGTGCACACCCACGGCTCGGGCCAGCTCCGTGGTGGTCAGCCCGCGGGGATTCCCGGCCAGGGCTTTGAGGATCTGCACGCCGTTGTCGACCGTCTTCGAGCCTGTTGCGGCCATGGAACCTCGCTCATCACCTTGACGTGTTCTCCGCCACTGCCTAGCGTGACGGGTAGTGCTGTAAATGCACTATAGGGGCGATTATCGCACCTCGCATCGGACGTGCAACGACACGCATGGTGCGGTGGGTGTAAGGCGGTAACGGCAAGGAGGCCACCGATGGCGTACTACCGGCACGTGGGCGAGATCCCACCGAAAAGACATACCCAGCATCGCCGGCCCGACGGCGGGCTCTACTACGAGGAGCTGATGGGTGAGGAGGGTTTCTCCAGCGACTCGTCACTGCTGTATCACCAGAACATTCCGTCGGCTATCGCCGATGCCCAGCCGTGGGAGTTGCCGGATCAGTCACTGACGGCGAATCATCCGCTGAAACCCCGGCACCTGAAGTTGCACAATCTCTTCGAGGGCCAGGAGTGGAAAGCCCTCGACGTGGTGAACGGCCGACGGCTCGTGCTCGGCAACGCCGATGTGCGCATCTCCTACGTCGTCGCGGGTGAGACGTCCCCGCTCTACCGCAACGCCATCGGTGACGAGTGTGTGTACGTCGAATCCGGATCCGGTGTGGTGGAGACCGTGTTCGGTGTGCTGCCGGTACGTCCGGGCGATCAAGTTGTGCTGCCGCGGGCCACGACACATCGCTGGGTACCGAGCGCCGACGAACCACTGCGCGCGTACGTGATCGAGGCGAACTCACACATCGCGCCGCCCAAGCGGTACCTGTCTCGCTACGGCCAACTGCTCGAGCATGCTCCGTACTGCGAGCGTGATCTACACGGACCATCGGAGCCGTTGCTCGTGGACGGCGCGGATGTGGAGGTCCTGGTCAAGCATCGCGGGCCAACGGGGGTGGCCGGAACCCGCTTCGTGTATCCGCGGCATCCGTTCGATGTGGTCGGCTGGGACGGCTGTCTGTATCCCTACACGTTCAACATCTCGGACTTCGAGCCGATCACCGGGCGGGTGCACCAGCCGCCGCCTGTGCACCAGGTGTTCGAAGGGCATAACTTCGTCATCTGCAATTTCGTGCCGCGCAAGGTGGACTATCACCCGTTGTCCATCCCGGTGCCGTACTACCACTCCAATGTGGATTCCGACGAGGTCATGTTCTACTGCGGCGGCAACTACGAAGCCCGCAAGGGTTCCGGCATCGGCCAGGGCTCCATCTCGTTGCACCCCGGAGGCTGGTCACACGGCCCGCAGCCTGGGGCTTACGAGGGCAGTATCGGCATGGAGCGCTCCGACGAGCTTGCGGTCATGGTCGATACGTTCCGTCCGCTGGACATAGGCGAGGGCGGATTCGCCTCGGAGGATCCGGAGTATGCATGGAGCTGGATCCGGAGGTCGCCAGGGTGAGGCAACGTGCCGAGCCGGAGCTGATGCAGGACCTGGTCGATGATGCCGGGCTCTTTCCCCCCACCGCGCTGAGCATGCCTGCGGCGGTGGCACGGCACCGTGTGGACCAGTCCGGGCGGAGCCGGGTCCTGACCCACCGGTTTCTCTGCCCGGTTTCACGGGTGGCCGAGTTGTGCGCCGAACTGCGGGCCGGCGATCGCATCGACCTGGGTCTGATCGCCGACAACGGTCCGGACGGACTGGCACAGGCGGTGGCCGCGGCGACGGCCGATGAAGCGCTGCGGCTGGTCAGCGTCGAGTTTCCGCTGGCACGGACCGTGGAGAGCGATCCGCCGGCTGCTGTCGGTAGCGCCCTGGCGGTGATTCGGGAAGCGAAGGTCGCGGATACTGTCCCGGTGTTCATGGAGCCACGGGCGCTGGCGGACGTCGAAAGCCTGGCTCCAGCCGTCGCGCAACTGCAGGACGAACGACCGGTGGGCCTGAAACTGCGCTGTGGCGGTGTCCGGGCCGAGCTCTTCCCGTCCCCGGAACAGCTGGCTGCCGCGCTCATAGCCGTGACCCGCGCCGGTGTGGTGGTGAAGGCGACGGCCGGTCTGCACCATGCCGTTCGCTACACCGATCCATCTACGGGCTTCACCCACCACGGCTATCTGAACCTGCTGATGGCCACCGCCGAAGCGGTAAGCGGCAGATCCGGTCTGGAAGAAGTCGCGGCAACGTTGCGCGTGACCGATCCGGCCACGCTGACCGCCAAAGCCGCGGCGCTGGATCCCGACCATGTGGCCAGGACCCGCGCAGTGCTCGTCAGCTACGGATCATGCAGCACCAGCACGCCACTCACCGAGGCACGGGTGCTCGGGCTCACCTAACCCATGATCATGAACACTAGATGACCACATTCGTCAATTAGTGTTCATGATCATGGGTGGGTGAGGGTGGCACGCGGGTATGGTGGAGCCGATGCTGAGCAAGCGTGCCACCGTCACGCGAGCTACCGCCCTCGAGTTCCGGGTCCCGTCGTCTCGGGGCGCTCGCGTCGACGGTTCTTACGAACACAACGTCCTGATCCGGATCGAGGCCGGCATGCGGGGCCGGACGATCGAGGGAATCGGTGAGGCCTCCCCGCGCGGGCGCGCCTTGACCGGCGATTCGAAAAGTCGGTCGTGGCGGTTCCTCCGCTCTGCCCTCCAACAGCTGGAGGGCACCACACTGCGTGCACGGGCCGAGCCTGCCCGGGCGGATCTCGTGGATATCATGGCGGGCTTGCGTTCGCTGGCGGCGACGGTGTCGAAGGAGCCGGAAGCCGCGGCGTTCCGCGGGATGCTCGCCGGCGTCGACGCGGCGTTGGCCGACCTCGCGGCCAAAACGGTGGGCACGGCGCTGGCGGACTTCCTGGGTGGAACGCGGCGTCCGGTCGAGGCTGCCGCCGTGGTGCGCGCACACCGTACGTCGAGCCGGCTGCTCCGTGATCTGCGCGCGTGTGCCGGATACCCGGCGATCAATCTCGTCGACATCGCCGGCCCCGACGCCGCAATCGATGCAGCGGCGACGGCAGCCAGTGTGGCCGGCCTCGGTACGCCGCTCTGGCTTGGGCTGGGGGGAACACTGACCCGCGCTCAAGGCGAGAAGCTCGTCGAGATGCTGGCCGACCGTATGAGCGCCGGTGAACTGCCCCGTCATCTGGTGCTGCAGCCTCCGCACGACTCGGTCACACCGGCCGACCTGGTTGAATGGCAGGCGATCGCCGACGTCAAGGTGCCGCCGGATCCGTCCGGTCCGGGCATCGTGTTGATGGGCGACGCCGCCTGTGCCGCGACCGCCAAGAAGCTGGCCGGAAGCGGGCTGAAGAAGATCAGCCTGAATGTCCAGCGGGTGGGCGGCGCGCTGGCGGTCCTGGATGTCGCCCGGCAACTTCACACCGAGTACGCCGACGTCCGCCTGGGGCTGTCCACGGTGCCCCATATATCGGGGGTCGGCGCATGCACGATGGCCGAACTGGCGACCGCGTTGCCCAACTTGGACTATTGCGCGCTCTCCAGTTCGATCATCAGCGGGCCCGTCACCTGCGTGCCACCCGTCGAACACGACGACACACGTCGGATCCGTCCCGGGGAAGGGCCAGGCCTCGGCGGCACCGCCGTGCTCACACCCGCCACCCATTTGCTGACCCGCCATCTCGAGTGGCCGCGGCGCCGGGCACCGCGCTCGACGTACGGCGGTCTGCCGGTGAACAGGTTCGACACCGGCCCGCTGCAGCCGTTCACGACCCAGCGCGGCGAGATCAGGTCCGCCAGTCCGCTGATCGAGCGCGCCGCCCTGATACGGGGCCTGAATACCAGGCGGTTCTCCCGCGACGTCGTGATGGTGGAACACCCTCGCCTGGCCGAACCGTTGTGTTTCACGCCGAGCAAGACGGCTTCCACGGGTACCCCTGCGCATCGAGCCACGGTGGACAAGGAGCTGACCCGCCGGCTCCTCCAGGCTGCCGGTGTTCCGGTTCCACAGGGCGCGTCGTTCAGCGCGGCGAAGCCCGAACGGGCTGTCCAGTACGCCGCGTCGCTGGGTAAGCCGGTCGTCGTGAAACCCAAGAACGGCATCCACGGGACCGGCGTCTCCACGGACCTGCGGACCGAACAAAGCGTGCGGGCGGCCATCGAATCGTTGGCGGGCACCAAATTCGGCAGCCAGCCGTTCGTCGTCGAGACCTACGTCCCGGGTGACGACTACCGCCTGCTCGTGGTCGGCGACCAGGTCGTCTCAGTGGTGCTGAAGAAGCCGGCGTCGGTGACGGGCGACGGCCGGTCCAGCGTTGTCGATCTCGTCATCGAGAAGAACAAGGAACGCCTGGAGAATCCGCACACACGTAGTTGCCTCCTCAGATTCGATACTGCCGCGATGCACTGGCTGCAGCGCCAGGAGCTGACCCCGGACAGCGTGCCCGAACAAGGCCGGCACGTACGTCTGGGCAGTGCCGGGAACATCGCCGCCGGCGGCGAGAGCATCGAAGTGCTCGACCAGACCCACCCGAGCATCCTCGACCTCGCGGTGCGAGCCGTGCACGCGGTACCCGGCCTCGACCATGCCGGGGTAGACCTCATGGGAGACCATGTGCGCGGCACCGACGAGGCCGCGGCGATCATCGAGATCAACGGCAATCCCGCAACCGCCTTCAATCACTTCCCACTCTCCGGCACCCCGCGGGACGTCTCGAGTCATCTGGTTCTTCGGGGCTGTGAGCTGGCCGGATTCGATCCCGGCCCGCCCCGGGACGTGCTCTCGATGCGGATCGAGATCGAAGGGCGCGTCCAGGGTGTCGGCTACCGGCAGTGGTTCGCGCGGCTGGCCGAAGACAACGGGCTGGCGGGCTCCATCCGGAACCTGCCGGGAGGCGGGGTCGAGGCGCTGGTGACGGGCGGGCCGCACGCCGCATGGGTAGTGGCGGCCGCGGCGATCAACGGCCCGCGACGCGCGTCGGTTCTGCAAGTGACCACAACCCATGTGAGCGGCGTCGAGCCGGCCAACCGATTCGAGGTGCACCGGTGAGCCTCACCAGCTTGGAACGATTTGTCACCGACCGGCTCTCGCAACGTGTGCGGGCGAGCTCGGCGGTGCTCGAATACACCGCGCGAGAGCGCGGCCTCGAGACCGAACGGCTGAGCCGGGTGCTCGTTCTCGTGCATCTGCCGGACGCGGCGCTCACCTTCCACGGCATGAACGGACCCGATTCCAGTGAGGCCGGCCGCGTGTTCCGCACGATCCGCGACGGGCAACGATCGCTGCTCGACGCACGCGGCATTCCGGTGCCGCGGTGGGCGGTTTTCGCGCCGACGCAGTACAAGCGGGCCGAGCGTTTCGCCGCCCAGCTGGGCGGCCGGGTCAGCGTGAGGCCGGCCAGGCTGCGGGTTGGCGGGCGTGGAGCGGCCAGCGCCGGCGCCGACGAGTTCCGTTCGTTGTGGCGGCGGGCCGTCGGAGCCTACGAAACAACGAAAGGCGGGCCGGTGCTGGTCGAGGAGGAAGTGACCGGGCAGCGGCTGCACGTGTTCGTGGTTGACGGCGCTGTGGTCGCGGCGACCCGGTTCAGGGGCGACGATCCTGCCGCCGTGCACCGGTTGATCAGCCGTGAATCCTCGATGACGGGCGAGGCGGTAGACGTGACCGACGAGGTCGACCCACGAGTGGCCGAGCTGGCGGTCGACGCCCTGCGCGCGGTTCCCGGTTTGCCGTACGGCGGGGTGGATCTCGTGATGCCAACGGCGGACGCCAACGACGCCGGTCCGCCACGGGCCGTCGTCACACACCTTGATCCAGCTCCCGCGCCGGTGGCGCATTTTCCCGTGCACGGGCCCCCTCGTGACGTCGCCGGTGCCATCCTGGACCATTACGTGACGTCGCCTCGATGGCGTACGGCCCGCGAGACCAGCCACCGTGCGCTGGCGATACACAGCGCCGCGGCTGCTGAGCCACTGCATACCGGATCCTTCGCGCCTATTCGCGCGGGTTCTTAACGCATCCTTGATGCCCGGTCACCGGCAACCGCGGATTGACCGGATGGCGCCCGACCGGCTCATCGGCAGCTTCCGCAGCCACAGTAGACACCGGGGTCCAGATCGAGGTGCCGCACGATCAGGCCGAGCTTGTGCAGCGCGTCCGTGCTGTCAGCCAGGATGCGCTCGATCCGTTCGGTCCACACCCGGCCGCGGGTGTGGTCGAAGACGACCTCGGACACCGTAGGTGCTCCGATCGCGATGCGCAGTCCGCCGATCCACTCGTCGTCGTGCCGGTAGATCCGCACCGGCTGGCCGAGCTGGAACGTGCGCCCTAGCACGGAGTCGTCGGCCGGTACCCGGTCGTGCAGGTCCTGCGCCAGCAGGCGGTGGGCTACCCGGGCTTCGTCCATGGTGAGTGGCCCGCCGTCCGGTTTGACCACCAAGAACGTGAAGATCGTCGGAAGGTCGTCAAGACCGCGCCGATCAGGTGCCGGAATCTGGGTGTACGGGCTTTCGACAAGTGTGACCCACGGGGTGCGCTCGAGGATCGCCCGAAGGCCGGACGCCAGCAGGCGAAGGACCTCATCGCGGATCTCGGGGGAGACGTTGTGGAATGAGCGCATCTCGGCCAGTGCCGCTTCCCAGCGCAGCAGCAGCCCGACGTTCAGCCCCGAGCGGGCGGTGGCATGCAGGTCGGTCAACGCGGTGGGAACGTCGGCGCGCGTCAGGTACTCGGCCAACCCGGCGGGGAGCCGGCGTCCGCGGGCGAGGCGAGACACTAGCTCAGCAGGGATGATGACTGCGCCCGAGAACGGCGGGCCCCCGAAGAACTTGGAACCCGTGACGATCACGATGTTGCCGTCGCTGAGATGTTCGACGGCGGTGTGCTGGTCCACTCGCATCTGGGCGGCATCGACGACGACATCGAGACGGTCGCCGTACCGCTGCCGCCAACGGCGCACCGTGTCCGCGCGTGGCAACCGGATGCCGGTCTTGGAGCCCTCGACGACGTGCACCAGTGTCCGGTGCTGTCCGGCGTGCGAGGCCATCGCCTGCTCGATGGCGGCTTCGAGGGCGTCCGGAGCGAGCATGGCGCCGTGCTCGTCGCGGAGGTCGACCACCGAGGTGACTACCTGGTTTTCATCGAGGCCGGCGATCGGTTCGCCGGCGTGGCCGGCGCGGCCTGACGGCAATCGATCACAGAAATGGCGTCCGGCCGCCGCCTGCAGGCCGCCACTGCCGATCTCGTGTTGTCCGACGACGATGGAGTGAACTGGCTCGCCGGTGCCCAGTGCTATCAGCAGCGCCACGAGTTCGGCGTCGGTTCCCGACGGCGTGAAGACCACTTCGACATCGGCGGTGACGCCCAGCGCCGCAAGCAGGGTGTGTCGCATCACCGCCGCGTGTGCATCCGCGACCGGCCCCAGCCGGTCGGCCAATGCCGCCTCGATCAGCTGCTGGCGCAGCGTCGTGGCCGCTTCGAACGCACGCGGTGTGGGGGACGAGGCGGTGCACGAGCCCAACAGGCAGGTCCACGGCGTCGGGCTCGGTGGTATTCCGTAGGAGTTCAGCCCGGAGCGCCAGTCGATGGTCTGCCGGCTGTCGCCGCCGCTGGCGAGGAGTACGTCCGTGGGCGCGGCCAGCGGCAGCGCCCGGGCAGCGCGGGTGATCTCGTTGTCCGGGCAGGGCTCCGACGATTTGTCGCGCTCGTGAAGGAACTGGGCGATGTGTGCCGCGATGGCCCGCGCGGTGCCCGGTGCATCAAGATTGTCGGCGAGCCCGAGAATCTCCGTCGCGCGTTCGGAGACCGGTGAGAAGGCCGCGAGGGCTGCCGGCTCGCCACGTGCGGTCAGACCGGTGGCGCCGAAACACACCGCCGTCGCGTGTGCCAGGATCCGCTCGGCCCAGCCGGTGTGGACGTTGCCAGTGGCAGTGAGCTCGATGGCCTCACGGAGCACCAGAGCGGCACCGGTGACTGTGGCCGCGTTGTCCGGCCGCAAGATGACGGTGGCGTCGGCGAGGACGAAGGACCGTTCCAGCATAGGGTCGATACGCACCGACAGTCCGGACAGCCGGGGGCCTATCTCCGGTAGTCCACACGCTTCGATGACGGGCCAGGGCACCGGTGGTGTCCGCCCGGAACTCTCCAGTACGGCGGGGGAAAGCGATGCGTCGGTCACGAATCGTAGCGGCTTTCGAGTTGATCCAGCACGGCGACCTCGACGTCGGCCCCGGCTTCCAGGCGTGACGTGACGCCGTACAGGGTGGCGCCGTTGTCTGCGGACCCGGCCGGTGGGGCGTCGTGGGTGGCCCAGCGCAGATCATCGACGAACTCGTCGATCACCGGTACGTGCGTCGGGTTGACGATGAGATGGATACTGTCGGGGTCGCGCTGGCGGTCGATCCGCCATTTGCGGGTCTCGAGCCGGTCAGCCACGGTCATCATGTCCACCTCGTCGGATCCGACGGCCAGCACACTCATGGGGGGATCGCCGATCACGTTCAGCTGCGGGATCGAGGCGATACCGTCTCGAAGCCGCTGGGTCGCCTGCATAACTGTGGAGAAGATCCGTCGGTAGCCTTCCCGGCCCTCGTACACGATGGCGGCCCAGGCGCCGGCGATCGCACCGCCCGGCCGGGTGCCGAGCAAGGTGGGCGAGGCGAGAATACCCCCGGGCCAGTCCGTGTAGGCCGCGAACTGGTACCGACGCAGGCCCCGGTCGCGGTACAGGATCGTCGAGGATCCTTTCGGTCCGTAGCCGTACTTGTGCATATCGGCGGCGATGGACGTGACTCCCGGGACACTGAAGTCGAACGCTGGGACCTGGTAGCCGAGTTCCCGCACGAACGGAAGAGCGAAGCCGCCGATGGTGGCATCGATGTGGAGGCCGACGTCCCGCCGGGCCGCGATGTCGGCGAGCTCTTCGACGGGATCGACGACGCCGTACGGGAAACAAGGCGCCGAGGCGCAGCCGAGGATGGTCGATCGGGACATCGCGGCGGCGAAGGCGGCTGGGTCCGCACCGTAGGTGTGGTCCACCGGCACCGGGACCGCCCGGACGCCGAGCAGGTCGGCAGCTTTCAGGAAAGCCGGATGAGCGGTGACGGGCACGACCATCTCCGGCGCGGTGATTTCCGGGCGCTGCACGCGGGCCCGGTCGCGGTACGCCTTGACGGCGAGCACGATGCTTTCCGTGCCGCCCGAGGTCATGGTGCCGCCGGCCGTCCCGGGATCGGCGCCGAGCAGATCAAGGAGCATCCACACGACTTCCTTCTCCATGGTGGCCAGGCTAGGGAACGCGGTGGGGCCCAGGAGGTTCTCGGATGCGAACTGCTGGTAGGCCTCGTGTACGACGTCGTCGTGTTCGGACGCCGTGGAGTAGACGAGGCTCCAGATTCGCCCGCTGCGCCAGTCGACATCTCCGGAGCTCTTGGCACGCAGCCGGTCACGGAGTTCGCCGGCCGGCAGGCCGTGCGCTGGGAATCGGGAGAGAGGTTGATCAGCAGACCCCGGCGTTACGCTCATGTCCTGAATCGCGCTCCCTTCTCGGCAGCCGGGGCTGCCTGAAAATGACCTTTGACCTGCTGCATAGCCCAGTTCGGACGGCCTCGCTGGATGATCGCGGTGGCTTGCCAAGCACCGACGGTGCCATCGGCGCGACTCGAAGTCAATCACCGACGTGATCATTTCGATATTCCAGCGTAATCGATTCGTTGTCTTTCGTTGCGATCTTCCGAACACACCCCCCGCAGCCCGTTCGGCAGGGGAAGTCCGCTCGGGACGCGGTACATGGCGGCACAATGGCACCAGATGAGATCGCGGGAGGTGGCCGAGCGTGACCACGGCGGAGGAGATCGACGTGGCTACCGCATATGCGATGGTGCGCTCCGGTGACGTCGTTGTCGACGTACGTCTGCCGGAGGAGTACGCGAGCGGCCACGTGGCCGGGGCGGTGAACATCCCACTGCGAGAGTTGCCGGCGCGCATCGGAGAGCTTCCGCACGGCCAGATCGTGACGGTGTGTTCCCTGGGCAACCGTTCACTCAGAGGCGCTCAAACGCTGGCCCGGCTCGGCCGGACAGCATTCTCCCTGCGCGGCGGTACCAAGGCGTGGGAAGCCGCCGGTTTGCCCACCGTGGCCGGTCCGGAACCGGTGCGCGCGCGTCGTCGTAGGTTCCCGTGGCGGTGGTTCAGCCGATGACGACGCTGACGCGTTCCACACGCCGGACCTCGTGCCTCACCTGATGACGACGCTTGTTATCGTCGCTCAGGTTGATCTAGGCATTCCCCGAGACGAACAGGAAACGTGATGCCCCGGACGTTCGCCAGTGTGCCATGTGCCCTCTTGCTGCTCACACTGGCGGCTTGCAGCGGCGACGACCTGAACGGTGAACCGTCCGGCGATGCGGGCGCAGCCGCCGGGGACTGCGGCTGGCCCCTGGAAGCCACGCTGCACGACGCTGGCGATGATCCGCAACGCATCCTCGAGCTCTCACCCGCCGCCGGCGACCGGATAGAGCTTGAGATGTGGACCGCTGTCGAGACGGAGTTGCTCATCGATGGCGAGGATTCAAGTTTCGTGGACACTCCGGACATCCACCTCGGGATGGTGGTGACCGTCGACGAGGTCAACGACGACGAGATCGTCATGTCGTTCGAGTACGACGACGCCCGCGCCACCACCGCAACCCACGTGGCGATGACCGAAGCCGTGGAGAGTGTGGCCGGCCTCACGGGCACCCTGACCACGAGCAGGTCCGGTGGGTTCGCCGATGTCGAGATCGCCGATCGCGCACAGCTGGAGAGCGGCGCAGGACACGAGGTGCCCGTGGTACTCGGCGATCTCGAGTGGATGCTGACAGACATGCCGGTGCTGTTCCCTGACGAAGCCGTGGGCATAGGCGGCCGGTGGACCACCGCGTATCCCACCGATGGCGACGTCCTGCCGGCGTGTATCCAGACGACGTACACCCTGACAGCGTTGGACGACGAATCCTACGAGGTATCGGTCGAGTGGGCCGAGGACGTCGTTCCCACCACCGTGGAACGTGACGGCGCGATGTCGGCCGAGGTCGTCGGCGGCTCCACAGCGGGGTCCATCACCAGCAGTGGCACTCTCGGCTCCCCTCTACCGGAAACCTCATCCATCGTGGTCAGCCATGAGCTCGAGGAGGAAGTCGAGCGAGACGGGGCAGTGGAGACGCGCGAGCGCACGACCGTCCACGAGCGAGGGTTCGAACGACGCCGCTGAACCGCTGAGCCTGCGCCGACCGGACTCTGTCGGTGTCAGCCGCTAGGTTGGGAGACTGCTGAGGTGCCCGAGGTGGGAGTCGAACCCACACGCCCAAAAGGGCAATGGATTTTGAATCCATCATGTCTGCCGTTCCATCACTCGGGCATCGTGGCTGAGCCGACCATCGCGACTCGGACCACGGAAAGGATAGCGTGGATGCGAAGCCCGGACGAAGTCGCCCTCGTGATGAGACTGTGGGCCGATGGCATGAACAAGTCCGAGATCGCTCGTGCTACTGGCATCTCGCGGTGGACAATCCGCGAGTGGCTGTTCGGGAACGTGCCGGACTTCGAAGGTGGGCGTTCGGGATTCTCGGGAGCTAGCCGGTACGGCTGCCCGGTATGTGCGGACCGAGTGGAAAGCCTGCCGCGCCCGGCTTACGTCTATCTCCTTGGACTGTACCTAGGTGACGGCTGCCTGAGCGGCGGCAGGAGAGGGGTGTACCGGCTGCGTATCGCCTGTGCCGACAGCCACCCGGGATTGATGCAGGAGTGTGAGAATGCGATGTCCGCGGTGCTTCCGACGAAGGTCGGCCGTGTGCAGAATGTCGGCTACGTGGAGGTCTACTCCTATTCGAAGCACTGGCCGTGCCTGTTTCCGCAGCACGGACCTGGCATGAAGCACACCCGCAAGATCGAGTTGGCTCCGTGGCAGCAAGTGCTGGTCGACGAGGATCCGCGTCCATTGCTGCGTGGTCTCATCCACTCGGACGGATGCCGGGTGCTCAACCGTGCGGTGGGGACGGATTACGCGCCCTATCCTCGGTACGAGTTCACGAACGCGTCGGCCGACATCAGGGAGATCTTCACCCAGGCTTGTGATGCGCTCGGCGTCGAGTGGCGACGTAGCCGACCGCGGGTGATTTCGGTCGCGCGGCGTGCCAGCGTGGCCATCCTCGATTCGTTCATCGGGCCGAAGAACTAGGGGGTTGTACGGTGTCGCGTGCTATCGGACCGGCCGGTGCCGGTAGGCTGCCGGGGTGACCGATACGCCAGCTACCGAGCCCCAGTCCGCTCCGGCCCGACGCGTACTCGTGGCGGAGGACGAGTCCCTGATCCGTCTCGATCTCATCGAGATGCTCAGGGAAGAGGGTTATGACGTCGTTGCCGAGGCCGCCGACGGAGAGACCGCGGTGCGGTTGGCCGAGGAACACCGACCCGACCTGGTCATGATGGACGTGAAGATGCCGGTGCTCGACGGCGTTTCGGCTGCGGAGCGCATCGCCCGGCAGCGGATCGCCCCCGTGCTCTTCCTCACCGCTTTTTCGCAGCGTGACCTCGTCGAACGGGCACGTGAGGCCGGCGCCATGGCCTACATCGTGAAGCCGTTCACCAAGGCTGATCTGGTGCCCGCCATTGAGATGGCGCTGTCCCGGCACGAGGAGATCATCCAGCTCGAGAAAGAAGCGGCCGATCTCGGCGAGCGGCTGGAGACCCGCAAACTCGTCGACCGCGCCAAGGGTGTGTTGCAGAGCCAGTACGGTCTGAGCGAGCCCGACGCCTTTCGCTGGATCCAGAAGGCGGCGATGGACAAGCGCACCTCCATGCGCAATGTCGCCGAAGTGATCTTGAGTGAAGCTGCCGAGGCTGAAACAGTGCAGGAGACCGGTTCGGACCAATGACGTGCGGGTGGCAAGGCCGGCTCGGCCTGAGCCGCCGCACGCTGGGTGCGGGCCTGGCGCTCAGCGCGGCCGCCGCGCTCACGTCGTGCAGCCTGTTCGAGAGAGTTGTCGCCGATGACGAGGCCGGTCCGCGGGAGGCGACCGTGGTGGTACTCGCGCCGGATGGGACGGCCAGCGGCAAGAGTGTCCTGGCGGCAGTTGAACTCGCGATCGACAAGTCCGCCGGCGACATCGGCGGCTGGACGATCGATGTGGATTTCGTCGACGACGCCGGTCACGACGACGGCCCGGCGGAGCTGGCCCGGGAAATGGTCGGCGACGACGTCATCGCGGTGATCGGCGGGCTGTCCACGGACGTTGTCCGGGCCGTGCAGCCCGTCCTGAGTTCCGGCTCGGTGCTGTTCGTCTCGCCGGCGGATACCGTTCCAGAACACACGCGCGGTGCCGATCCAGGTAACCCGCTGCGGCCGTATTCCAACTATTACCGGACGTCGGCCATCGGCGAAGACCCCATGCAGGCGCTTGCCCGGTATGCGGTGGGCAGCCTCGAAGCGAGCCGCGTAGCGGTGATCGACGCCGGAGAGTCCGATGAGGCTGCCGTCTTCGCCGAGGCCGTTGACGACGCTGGTGGCGACCTGGTCCGGATCGCGGGGCACGACGACGAGGAAAGCCCAGATCTCGAGGATGAAGCCGACGACGAGGGCGGCGAGGACACAAACACCGACTCTGGCGCGGGCGACGGCGACGAGAACGCCGGCGAGGCGGATGAGAACAGCGACGACGGCGACGAGAACGAGGCCGGCGATGAGAACGGTGACGACGGCGATGAAAACGGTGACGACGGCGAGGCCGGCGACGGCGAGTCTTCGCGGACGCCGGATGCCGCCGCGATGGTCGCCTCGGCCCGCGCGGAGAATGCCGAGGCTGTCTTCGTTGCCGGGAGCGCGGACCTCGCCGCGGCGGTCGCCGACGAACTCGCCCGAACCGGAGGGGATATCGAGCTGCTGGGCGGCTCAGTGATGTTGAGCGACGACTTCCTGGCCGAGGCGGGCTCCGCGGCCGAGGGAGCATGGACGGCTACCCACGGCGAACTCGGCACGGAGGCGAACGCCGTCGCGGAACAGGCCGAGTCCGATCTGTCCGGGGCCGGACTCGACGTCACCGATCCGAACGTGGCGGGTGCGTACGACGCCGGGATGGCCGTCGGCACTGTCCTGACCGCGTGCCTGCCGCCGGCCAGTTCGGCGACCGCGGCACGGCGCGGGTGCATCGGCGAGCTGGCGGAGGTCGCCGTAGCCGGTGCAACGGCGGAGGTGGCTTTCGACGAGTACGGCGACCGGGCGGGTTCAATCCCGGTATTCATGGTCGTCCGCGGTGGTCAATGGACAACGCTGGAGCCTGGTTCCTGAGCCACTTCCGGAACCAGGTGCGGCGGTCCGGCCGGTGCTGCCCTTTGCCGTAACGGCCTGGCAGGCTGGTAAATCACCGTTTGGTGGGCACCCAGGTCACAGTGACTTAACAACCTGCCGTTAAGGTCGGTCTGCTGCTGCGCGAGACGCCAAGACAGCATAGATTGCCTCAAACGTGCGGATGGGGCTGTCTGTCCACTGTGCGCACCACCATGCGGGCATGTCGGGAGGAGACGCGCTTGTTGCGGATTCGCCGCATCATCGTGACAGCCGGAGTCACGTCGTTGCTCGCCATTCTCATCGGGGTCCCGGCCGCAGCGGCCGTGTCCGGTCAGCTCAATGCGGCATCGGCCAGCGTTCCGGCACAAGCCGGAGAGGTCGTCAGCGCTCAGGAAGAAGCCGACGAGAGCGTCGGCGGCACGCTTAGAGACGACGAGAACGAGCCCGTACCAGATGTGGTGTTCATCGTCAGCGACACCGATGACAATGAAATCGGTGTGGCCACGACCGACGCGGACGGGCGGTGGCAGGTTCCGCTACCAGGGCCTGGCACCTACTCTGTGCTCCTCGACGAAACCAGCTTGCCCGAAGGCGTCGACCTGCGTGACCCGGAACGGAATCCACTGGAGGTCCGGGTTACTTCGGGGAGGTCGGCACCTGCCATCTTCCAGCTAGGTGAAGCTGGTCTGGGGCGAGCGCAGATCGAGGCCGTGGGGCGTGCGACGGCCAATGGCGTGAAGTTCGGCTTGATCATCGCGATGGCGGCGGTCGGGCTTTCGCTGATCTTCAGTACCACCGGACTCATCAACTTTGCCCACGGCGAGCTCGTCGCCGTCGGCGCGTTGCTGGCGTGGTTCTTCAACGTGGGTCTGGCCAACCAGGGTGGCCCGGGCTTCCAGCTCATTGTCGCCGCGATCATGTCCATTACCTTGGTCGCCTTGCTCGGCGCTGGGCTTGAGCGCGGCCTGTTCCGGCCGCTTCGAAGACGGCGGCTGGGGATATTCCAGCTGGTCATCATCACGATCGGGCTGGGACTGATCATCCGCCACATCCTGCTCCTGGCCTTCGGTGGCTCGCCGCGGACATATCGTGATTACGTCGGTCAACAGGCGATCCAGATGGGGCCGGTGTCGCTGACGCCGCGGGACATGACCATCATGGGTCTGTCTCTGTTGATCCTGGCTGGCGTTGCGACGGTGCTCCAGCGCACTCGCATGGGTAAAGCAATCAGGGCGGTGTCGGACAACCCGGCCCTGGCCTCGGCCTCCGGAATCGACGTCGACCGGGTGATCTTGACGGTGTGGGTCATGGGCGCGGGTTTAGCGGCCACCGGCGGCATCTTCTTCGGGTCTGCCGTGTCGATGGACTATTTCATGGGGTTCAGGCTGCTGCTGCTGATGTTCGCGGCGGTCATCCTCGGAGGTATCGGTACAGCCTACGGCGCCATGGTGGGTGGCCTCGTTATCGGCATGGTCACCGAGTTGTCGGTGCTGTGGTTCCCGTCTGAGCTGAAGTTCATGTGGGCGTTGCTGGCGTTGATCGTGGTCTTGTTGGTGCGGCCGCAAGGCATCCTCGGCCGGCGTGAGCGGGTCGGCTAGTGGGAGGCGCGACGTGGATTGGCTAGTAATACTGACCGACGGTATGCGTACCGCGTTGGGCCCGCAGGCGGCCGCGTACGCGTTGCTGGCAATCGGCCTCAACGTGCACTTCGGTTTCACTGGCTTGCTCAACTTTGGCCAGGTGGGCTTCATGCTCGTGGGCGCGTATGGAGTCGGCATCACCACGGTCACCTACGGTGGGCCGCTGTGGCTCGGAATCCTGGTGGGTCTCGGTGGCGCACTCGTGCTGGCGTTGATCGTCGGGATTCCCACGCTCCGGCTGCGGGCAGACTATTTCGCCATCACTACCATCGCCGGGGCTGAGGTCCTCAGGCTGATCGTCAGATCCAGTCCGGCGCGGGATGTTACTGGTGGGCCATTCGGCCTGCAAACAATCGCGCCGGAGTTTCAGCAACTCAATCCCATACCCGTGGGCAGTTACGGAATCGGCCGGGTTTCGTACCCGCACGGACAGCTGTGGACGCTGATCGTCACATGGACCGTCGCGATCCTCGCGACGGTACTCGTGATCATGCTGATTCGGAGTCCGTGGGGCCGCGTGATCAAGTCCATTCGCGAGGACGAGGAAGTGGCTCGTTCGCTGGGTAAGAACGTGTTCAGCTACAAGCTCCAGAGCCTGATGATCGGTGGTGTCATCGGTGCGATGGGAGGCATTATGTTCTCCCTCGGGAGCCAGACGGTCAACGCGGACACGTATCAGCCGCAGGTGACGTTCTTCGCATACACGATCTTGATTCTCGGTGGCGCTGCCTCACGATTCGGTCCTTTGCTCGGCGCGGTGTTGTTCTGGTTCCTCTTTGGCTCGATCAGTACCGGGTTCCGGCAGGCCGCCGGCGCCGATCTGTTGCCGGGCTTCATGGCCACCGGAGGTGCGATCGGTGCGACGGTCATGGCGCTGGTCGGCTTGGCCTTGGTGTTGCTGATGATCTTCCGGCCGCAAGGCATTCTCGGGAGCAAGAAAGAGATGATTCTCGGCGCCCGTTGACCGGTCTCAGCGGTCACCCGCCCCACCATGCCGGTGATCGTCAGTGGGTTGTGGTCGTTGATGACGGAGCAAAATCGGGGCAAATCGCCTCATGCGGCGACCACAGCGCACTGACGATCACCAAGGGTAGGGACTCATCGTCGGTATCCTGTGGGGCTGGCCTGGTACCCCTGAACGACATTCTCGGCCGATCCGTCGGGGTGGGGCCGCCAACCCTCACCTCACAGCAGTACGGAACCGCCAACGATCATTGACGGCGGCGTGAGGCTACCTTCGTGGCCGACCTCCACACCCGCAGCGACTAGCGGAACGTGGGAAGAGCCAGAGCGGCGGAGTGTAGCTGAAACGACTTTGGGCCGGCACCCCGGATGACGGGGGACCGGCCCACAAGCCTTGTTTCTGTTGAGTCAGCGACTCATGATCATTCCAGTTCGCCCAGGTCGATGTCCTGGTCGCCGACGACCTCGAGCGAGCCGTCGTCCTGGAACTCGGCGATGGCGTAACGGCCGAACGCCGGGTCTGTACCTTCGATCTCAAGCGGGCCACTGGCGCCCTGGTAGTCGATGTCCTCGCCGGCCTCAAGCAGATCACGGCATTCAGCGAAGGACGAGCACGGTTCTCCGTCCTTGGTCACGTCAGCAATGGCGTCGTTGAAATCGACCGGGTCCACCGAGTCGGCAGCGATCGCGCCGAGGGCGACGATGATCACGCAGTCATAAGCCTGGCCACCGTAGATGTAGTTGCCAGACTCGGCGTCCGGCAGGGCTTCCTCGAGGCGCTCGTTGAACTCGGCGCCACCGGCCGCACCGATCACCTTCATGCCCGAGATGAACCCTGGGTCATCCGGGTTCACGTCGTCCGACAGTGTCGGCCCGAACAGCCCGTCACTGCCGTAGATCTGGTCGGC
This sequence comes from Phytoactinopolyspora mesophila, assembly GCF_010122465.1. Taxonomy (NCBI): domain Bacteria; kingdom Bacillati; phylum Actinomycetota; class Actinomycetes; order Jiangellales; family Jiangellaceae; genus Phytoactinopolyspora; species Phytoactinopolyspora mesophila. Next base: position 51,732 of record NZ_WLZY01000001.1, read on the forward strand.
GGAGATACCGGCCTCGATCGCCTGCCGGATGAAGATGGCCCCTTCACCGAATGCGACCACGGCCACCGCGTCCGGGTTGGCGCCGGTCACGTCGGAGACCTCGGCGGAGAAGTCAGCAGTGTCAGGGTCGTAGTCGTTACGCGACACGATCGAGCCACCGGCGGCCTCCACGCCGTCTTGGATCAGGTCGGCGAGTGCGACGCCGTAGTCGTCAGCGCGGGCCACGATCGAGATGTTCTGGTGTCCGTCACCGAAGAGCGTGTCGGTGATGACCGGGGTCACGGCCTCGTCCGGCGGCACCGTGCGCCGGTAGAAGCCGTTGTTCTCGTCCTGGTCGGTGAACGCCGGCGATGTGTTGGAGGCCGAGCACTGCACGATCTGGTTGTCGTACAGCATCTGGATGATCTCTTGAGACATGCCGGATGCCGCCGCGCCAATGATCGCGTCAGCACCGCCGTTGATCAGCCGAGCAGCGCTCTGCTGGGCGATAGCGGCGTCGCCGGCCTCATCGCCGGTGTCGAGCGTGACGTCGTTGCCGTTGACGCCACCTGCCTCGTTGATCTCCTCGATGGCCATCTGAACGCCGTTGATCTGGGGCGGCCCGAGGAAAGCGAGCGGGCCGGTCTCGGGCATGACGTAGCCGAAGTCCAGAACGTCATCTCGACCTGGACGGTCGATCTCGACGTCTTCTGCCTCGGGGTCTTCCTCCGGGTCTTCTTCAGGCTCGTCTTCCTCTGGTTCGTCGGGCTCTTCCTCGACGATGTCCTCGGGATCAACCTCGGCATCGTCATCATTGCCACATGCTGACAGCGTGAGCGCGAGCACTGCCGCGACCGCTGCCCCTCTCAGCATTCGGGATCGTTTCATGTCTCCTCCGTACATAGGTCCGTGTTCGGGACGCTACATCTGCGAACTTGCGTGCGCCAGCGATGTCGCGCTCGTGACGCCTAGATGTGATCGAGAGGTGACCTTCCGGGGTACTTCCGGGCAGGTCAGGCACGCGCCAGTGTGCCGAGGTACAGCTCGATCACCTTGGGATCGTGAAGTAAGTCAGGGCCTGGGCCGGTGTAAGCGTTACGTCCTTGGTCCAGCACGTAACCTCTGTCGCAGATCTGCAGGCACCGCCGGGCGTTCTGCTCGACCATGATCACCGACACGCCTGCCCGGTTGATTCGCCGAGTCCGGATGAACACTTCATCTTGCAGCACAGGCGACAGGCCGGCCGACGGCTCGTCGAGGAGCAGTACAGCGGGCTCGGCCATCAGCGCCCGCGCCATCGCCACCATCTGCCGCTCACCGCCGGAGAGCGAGCCGGCGCGCTGATTGCGCCGGTTCGCGAGTGCAGGGAACAGCGAGGCTACGAACTCGAAACGCTCGTCGAACCGGCTGGGCTGCTGATAGAGGCCCATCTCGAGGTTCTCGGCGATGGTGAGCGACGGGAAGACGTTGTTGTTCTGCGGGACGAACCCGACCCCGCGCGAGACCAGCTCGTTCGCTTTGAGCCCGGTGATGTCCTCGCCACGGAACTGCACGGTGCCCGAGGTGACCTTCACCAGCCCGAACATCGCCTTGAGCAGGGTGGATTTCCCGGCGCCGTTCGGCCCGATGATGCCGACCAGCTCGCCGTCGTTCAGGTACATGTCGGTTTCGTGGAGGATGTTGACGCCGGTGAAGTATCCGGCGACGAGCTTGTCTGTGCGGATCAATGCGTTCTCGGCGCCCGCGAGGTGCACGCTGCGGTCGGAGCTGACGGCATCGGCGGCGTTCATCGTGGCTCCCCGCTGGCAGGTGTTGTTTCCTCGGCACCGGTGGTGTCGTTCGACGCCGGTTCGGCGAAGAGTTCGGCGCCGATCTCGGCGAGCTGGCGCTCTTCTTCGGCTTCGGTCAACGGGGCGTCGTGGTGCGAACCCAGGTAGGCATCGATCACGGCTTGATCGGCCATGACGGCCTCCGGCGGACCTTCGGCCACGATGCGGCCTTCGGCCATCACGATGACCCAGTCGGAGATGTCGCGCACCATATCCATGTCGTGTTCGACGAACAGCACGGTCATGCCCAAGGTGCGCAAGTCTTTGACATGGCCGAGCAAAGATTGCGTCAGCGCCGGGTTGACGCCGGCCATCGGCTCGTCGAGCATCACCATGGTGGGTTCCGCCATCAGCGCGCGGGCCATCTCGAGGAGCTTGCGCTGCCCGCCCGAGAGTTCGCCGGCGTACTCGTCGCGCATGTGATCGAGCTTGAAACGGGCCAGTAGCTGCTCAGCGCGGTCGGTGATGGATCGCTCCTGCTGGTTCCACAGGAACGGCAGCCACGACCGCCAGAGGTGCTCGCCGCGCTGGTTGGTGGCGCCGAGGCGCATGTTCTCGATGACCGGAATGCGGGTGAGCGCCTTGGTGAGCTGGAAGGTGCGGACCATTCCGGCGCGCGCGACCTGGTAGGGGGGATGGCCGGACAACTGCTGTCCTTCGAACGTCCAGGTGCCGGAGTTGGCGCGGTCGAAACCGGTCAGGAGGTTGAAGAACGTCGTCTTCCCCGCCCCGTTGGGCCCGATCAATGCGGTGATCGCGCCGCGTTGGATTTCGACGTGTTCGATATCGACGGCGGTGAGCCCGCCGAACCGTCGAACGACGTTGTCCGCCACGAGGATGGCGTCCCGTTTGGGCGCACCCGGGGTGTGCGGAACGTCGGCGAACAGGTCTGTGGCAACCGATGGTGCCATGGGATGCCAGCTCCCTTCTGTCGACGAGGATCGCTCGTCACGGTTCAAGTATCCTCCGCGTGGCCTCGTTTTCGATACCACGCGGGACGGCCCGCAGTTGGAGGAGCATAACCGTTGGACCCGGCGTTGACGTATCGCCGCGATTCGTACCGCTCAGATGTTTCCAGACCGATATGTCAGGGTGATCCGCGATGCGGGACTGTCTGCCGCCTTCAACCCTGGTCAGCATGCGTTCAGGAGGGCTCTGGAGGCATCTCGCGGAGGAAACACGTGATACGTGCGGTGCACACCCTGCGGTTGTCGTCGTCGGTGATGACGACGTCGAACGTCGCGAAGGTCTTGCCGCGGTGTATCGGTGTGGCGACCCCGGTGACGTGTCCTTCGCGAGCCGCACGGTGATGCGTGGCGTTGATCTCGACGCCGAGTGGAACTCGGCCGGGCCGGCTGTGTAGCGCCGCCGCCGTCGACCCCAGGGTCTCGGCGAGCACACACGAAGCACCGCCGTGCAGCAGTCCGAACGGCTGGGTATTGCCCTCGACCGGCATCCGGCCCACGACACGATCCGGTGACAGTTCCACGAAGGTGATGCCCATCCGCTGATCGAGTGCCGAAGCCGGTATGTCCTCCGGATTCACCTTCGTGCTTGTCTTGCCAGGCTCGATCTGATTCATGGCAGACGATCCTGCCTCATGCGGCTGGGGACATTGTCGGCGGCGGGGACTAAGGTGGCGCCGTGGTCGATGTTGCTGAGACTCCTCGCCTGTTGTTGCTCGATGGTCATTCGCTGGCCTACCGGGCGTTCTTCGCGCTGCCAGTGGAGAATTTCTCCACCACCACCGGACAGCACACCAACGCCGTGTATGGCTTCACCTCGATGCTGATCAACGTGCTGCGAGATGAGGCGCCGACGCACGTGGCCGTCGCCTTCGACGTCTCCCGGCAGACGTTTCGCAACGAGATGTACCCGGAGTACAAGGCCAACCGGACCAGTTCGCCGGACGAGTTCAAAGGGCAGGTCGCCCTGATCAAGGAGATCCTCGCCGCGTTGCGTATACCGGCCATCGAGAAAGAAGGATTCGAGGCCGACGACGTCATCGCCACGCTGGCTCACCACGCGCAAGCGGATGGGCTGGATGTCCTCATCTGCACCGGCGACCGAGACACCTTCCAGCTCGTGAACGAACACGTCACCGTCTTGTACCCGAAGCGCGGTGTGTCCGACCTCTCGCGGATGACGCCGGATGCCGTGCAGGAGCGCTACGGCCTCAGCCCGGTTCAGTACCCCGATTTCGCTGCGCTGCGTGGCGACCCGTCGGACAATCTGCCGAACATTCCGAGCGTCGGAGAGAAGACGGCCGCCAAATGGGTGGTGCAGTTCGGCTCGCTGGAGCAGCTGGTCGAGCGCGCCGACGAAGTCAAGGGCAAGGCCGGCGATGCGCTGCGGGCACACCTGGGACAGGTGATGACCAACCGACAGGTCACCGAGCTTGTTCGAGACGTCCCTCTGGAGGTGCGCACAGACAGCCTTGTACGCCAGTCATGGGACCGCGAGGAAGTCCACAGCGTCTTCGACGCGCTGCAGTTCCGGGTGCTGCGGGACCGTCTGTACCAGACCCTGGAGGCAGCGGAGCCAGAGGCGGAAGGCGGATACGAGATCGAGGCCGTCCGGCTCGAGCCGGGAGAGGTGCGAGGGTGGCTCACCGAGCACGCGTCCACCGGTCGTACCGGCGTGTCGGTCCGCGGCATCTGGGCCCGGGCCAGCGGTTACGTCACGGAGGTAGCGCTGGCGGCGGCCGACTCAGCGGTGGCATGGTTCGAGACCGCCAAGCTGACGCCGGATGACGACGCCGCCTTGGCCGCGTGGCTGGCCGATCCGGAGCGTCCCAAGGTCATGCACGAAGCGAAGGGCCCACTGCATGCTCTTGCCGCGCGTGGCTGGCAAGTGTCCGGCTTGGCCGCCGATACCGCGTTGTCCGCGTTCATCGCGCTGCCGGGCCAGCGTTCTTACGACCTCGCGGACCTGGTGCTGCGCTTCGTCGGGCGGGAATTGCGCAGCGACAACACACCGGCGCAGGTGCAGCTTTCCCTCGATGGTGGGGACGAGCTGCAGCTCGGGCAGGACGAGGCCGTCCGGGCCCGCGCCGTCCTCGATCTCGGTGACACGCTCGACGCCGAGCTGGCCAAGCGCGGCGGGCGTAAGCTCCTCGACGACGTCGAGCTGCCGTTGGTCGGTGTGCTGGCCAGTATGGAGCGCCGGGGGATCGCCGTTGATGTCGACTACCTCGAGGGGCTGGAATCCTCGTTCTCCTCGGCTGTGGCACAGGCGGCCGCGGACGCTTATGACGCGATCGGGCACGAAGTCAATCTGGGTTCGCCGAAGCAACTTCAGGTCGTGCTGTTCGAAGAACTCAACATGCCCAAGACGAAGCGCACCAAGACCGGCTACACAACCGACGCGGAGGCGCTGGCCGAGCTTTATGCCAAGACCGAACACCCGTTCCTCGAGGCATTGCTGCGGCATCGTGACGCGGCGAAGCTACGCGTGACGGTCGAAGGGTTGCTGAAGTCCGTCGCGGACGACGGCCGGATCCACACCACGTTCCACCAGACCATCGCCGCCACCGGTCGGCTATCGTCCACCGACCCCAACCTGCAGAACATCCCGATCCGTACCGCCGAAGGGCGGCGTATCCGGGAGGCCTTCGTGGTGGGCGAGGGGCACGAGAGCTTGCTGACGGCTGACTACAGCCAGATCGAGATGCGCATCATGGCTCACCTGTCGGACGACGAAGGCTTGATCGACGCCTTCAGTTCCGGGATGGATTTTCACTCGGTCACCGCGTCCCGTGTTTTCGGGGTTCCGGCTGAAGAAGTCACCGGCGAGATGCGGGCCAAGATCAAGGCGATGAACTATGGGCTCGCATATGGCCTGTCCGCGTACGGACTGTCGAAGCAGCTGACCATCGAGGTCTCCGAAGCCCAAACGTTGATGGACGAGTATTTCGAACGCTTCGGGGGCGTCCGCGACTATCTTCGTGAAATCGTGAAGCGTGCCTCGGCCGAGGGCTGGACCGAGACCATCCTCGGCCGGCGGCGCTACCTCCCGGATCTCACCAGCGACAATCGCCAGCGGCGTGAGATGGCCGAACGGATGGCGCTCAACGCGCCGATTCAAGGATCCGCCGCGGACATCATCAAGGTCGCGATGCTCGGAGTCGAGCGTGCGCTGAACAAGGAGGGTATGTCCTCGCGAATGCTCCTGCAGGTGCACGACGAGCTCGTTCTCGAGGTGGCACCCGGTGAACGCGACGCGGTTGAAGAGCTGGTCAGACGTGAGATGGGCGCCGCGCATCAGCTGCGGGTGCCGCTCGAGGTTTCTGTCGGGTCTGGTGCCACGTGGCAGGACGCAGCTCACTAGTGTCGCCGGCCGCACATCCGTGCGTCCGGATGTGATGCTCCGGCAGCGCCTCTCCGGGTTGCCCGCCACTCACATCGGACGAATCTCAGAACATTACTCACAAGGGGTAGCGAAGTTGATCCGATCGTGACAAGCTCATGGTCGAGGGGCCGTAGTCCGCGCGGCGAGCGGAGGTCTGGGTGCAACGTACGGTACGGGCGACAGTTGGCATAGCCACAGTCGCAAGCGTTTTCTGTCTTGGGGGAGCAGCGGCGCTGACCGATCCGGCCCTTGAGCTGAACGATCCGTCAGTGGCGGCGTCGAGTAGTAGTTCTGAGCGGGTCGTTGCCGATAACCCCGGCGGTAGCGTGAGTGATGCGCGCGTCGTTGGGGGCAGCGCGCAGGCGAGGATCGACGAAACCGATCCGGACGACGAGTTCGCCGTGTCTGATCAATCCAGCATGTTCCCCACCGGTGACTTCACGGGTGCTGGAGTAACCGGCGCCGGCGGCGCCGGGATCCCGGGCCTGGTACTCCAGGCCTACCAGCAGGCGGCCGAGACGTGGAACGAGCGGCAGCCCAGCTGCAACATCCGCTGGCAGATTCTCGCTGGTGTCGGCAAGATCGAGTCCGACCATGCTCGCGGCGGCCAGGCCGCGCCGAATGGTGACACCCAACCGCGAATCTACGGACCAGCCCTTGACGGCGGCCCCGGCATCCGGGCCATCAGAGATACCGACAATGGTCGCTGGGACGCAGACACCGTTTGGGATCGTGCGGTAGGCCCCATGCAGTTCATCCCCGGCACATGGCGGGTGTTCGGCGTCGACGCCACAGGTAGCGGGGAGGCCGATCCGCACAACCTCTTCGACTCCACACTGTCGGCCGCCCGTTATCTGTGCTTCGGCGGATCTGACCTGTCAACCGACAGCGGCTTGAACGCCGCGCTGCGGCGATACAACAATTCCTCGGTGTACGTGCTGAAGGTTCGTGCCTGGATCGAGGCCTACGACAACGGGCAGTTGTCAGTCGTCGACGCATCCGGTCCCGGACCGGACCGCGCGGACCGCCCGGACCGGCCGGGCGAGACGGTCTACGACGCAGCGCCACCCGCCGATGGCGCCAGGCCCGATAATGGCACGGATACGAGCAGGTCGCCGCGCCCGACGAACTCGCCCGAGCCGACCAATTCGCCCGAGCCGACCAACTCGCCCGAGCCGACCAAGCCGCCCTCCACGTCGCCGGAGCCGACCCAGTCGCCGACGAAGACGAAGACACCTGAGCCGACGAGCTCGCCCACCAAGACGAAGACTCCCGAGCCGACCGCCACCCCTACCCCCACGCCGACACCGACCCCCACGTCTCCTCCGGAATCGCCCGAACCCACCGACGAGCCGGAGCCGACCGAGACCCCGGAGCCGACGGAGACCCCGGAGCCGACGGAATCACCTACGCCGACGCCCACCGAGTCGCCCGACTGCGATGAGGAAGGGGAGGTCGACGCCGACAAGGACTCGGACACGTCCCCCGAGCCGGCCAAATCTCCTGAGCCGACCGAGCCTACCGCGTCACCTGAGTCGCCGGAGGAGTGCCCGGAGCCGACCGCGGCTTCGGGGGACGGCGAGGACGATGACGACGAGGAGTCCGACGGGCAAGGCGACGGGTCAGGCTCGGCCAGCGCGGTGGAGAAGCCCGGATTGGCCAGACGCGACTGATCGGCTGACACCGCCGCGGACCGGTCTGCCCGGCCGTACCTGAGCTCTCGCTTCTGCGCGAGAACACACCGAACGTTCTTCGGCGCGACTCCGGTGACGTGTAAGGACATCGGGTCTTGTCCTTGTTGCCGCATTACCGCGGCCACGCGGGAACTCAGGATCGGGCGAGGTCGTTCTCAGAGTGGCATAAGATGCCCAGGGAACCTCAGGCATTTTTCGCCGAGACTCGGCCTGCTCGATTGACCGTGAACCCAGTGGGCAGGTAACCTTTCCCTTGCGCTGTGGGCCTGCGCAACCTCAGACAGAGCAGGCTCGCGCTCGTACATGTCGGTCGGCCGGTATCTATGAAGGTTCTCCGTCCCTCGGCACGGCGATCCAAAGGGCCCGGAGCGTAAAGTAGCGCAACCAACCCTGTCCGGAGCCCGCTTCCACATGACGAGCAGCATCGAGGCTGAAACACCCACCGTTACCACACCTGCGTCCCCGCAGGTCGCCGTGAACGACATCGGGTCCGCGGAGGCCTTCCTCGCCGCGATCGACGAAACAATCAAGTACTTCAATGACGGCGACATCGTCTCTGGCACCGTCGTCAAAGTCGACCGGGACGAGGTCCTGCTCGACATCGGCTATAAGACCGAGGGTGTCATCCCCTCGCGTGAGCTCTCCATCAAGCACGACGTCGATCCTCATGAGGTTGTGGCTGTTGGTGACGAGGTCGAGGCCTTGGTCCTGCAGAAGGAGGACAAGGAAGGCCGCCTGATCCTGTCCAAGAAGCGCGCGCAGTACGAGCGCGCCTGGGGCAAGATCGAGGCGATCAAGGAGGCGGACGGTGTTGTGTCCGGTTCCGTGATCGAGGTCGTCAAGGGTGGGCTCATTCTCGACATCGGCCTGCGTGGCTTCTTGCCCGCTTCGCTGGTGGAGATGCGCCGTGTTCGTGATCTTCAGCCCTACGTGGGCAAGGAGATCGAAGCCAAGATCATCGAGCTTGACAAGAACCGCAACAATGTGGTCCTGTCCCGCCGGGCGTGGCTCGAGCAGACTCAGTCCGAGGTCCGCTCGACCTTCCTGCAGACGCTCCAGAAGGGCCAGATCCGCTCGGGCGTCGTGTCTTCCATCGTCAACTTCGGTGCGTTCGTCGATCTCGGCGGCGTGGATGGCCTGGTGCACGTCTCGGAGCTGTCCTGGAAGCACATCGACCACCCGTCGGAGGTTGTCGAGGTGGGCCAGGAGGTCACCGTCGAGGTCCTCGACGTGGACATGGACCGCGAGCGGGTCTCGTTGTCGCTGAAGGCGACGCTGGAAGACCCGTGGCAGCAGTTCGCCCGTACCCACCAGATCGGCCAGATCGTGCCCGGCAAGGTCACCAAGCTGGTTCCGTTCGGCGCCTTCGTGCGGGTCGACGACGGCATCGAGGGCCTGGTGCACATCTCCGAGCTCGCCGAGCGCCACGTCGAGGTTCCCGAGCAGGTGGTCGAGGTCGGCGCCGACGCGATGGTCAAGGTCATCGACATCGACCTCGAGCGTCGCCGGATCTCGCTGTCGCTGAAGCAGGCCAACGAGGGCGATACCGCCGAGCACGTGTCGGAGCACTTCGACCCGACGCTCTACGGGATGGCCGCGGACTACGACGACCAAGGCAACTACAAGTACCCCGAGGGCTTCGACCCGGAGACCAACGACTGGCTGCCCGGGTTCGACGAGCAGCGGGCCGAGTGGGAGCGGCAGTACGCCGAGGCACACGCACGCTGGGAGGCTCACAAGAGCCAGATCGAGACCGCCCAGGCCGCGGATGTCGAGGCAAAGGTCGACGACGCACCTTCCGAGTACTCGTCCGCGCCGGCCGAGCCCAAGCCGGACGAGGGCGGCACGCTTGCCTCCGACGAGGCCCTGCAGGCTCTGCGGGAGAAGCTGACGGGTAACTAATCGCCAGGCGGGCCGTCGTCGTCATAGCCCGCCCGCGCGAAGCAGTCATCGAAGCGGTGGCGTGAGTGTCTTCAGCTCGCGCCACCGCTTTGGCGTTCCTGACGGTTCTCGGAAGGCTGTGCAGGATGTATGGGAATCGTGACATGCGATCATGAAAGTCGGCCGCTGGCAGCGGGTACGGTTATCGCCGTGAATCGAGTTCTGCGTAGGTGCGCTGCCGTGGGCGTATTTCCGTTGGCCTTGCTGGTGGCCAGTTGCACCGACCAAGAAGAGCCTGAGGTCCCTGAGGTGCCGGGGGGAACGGAACAGCCGACGGACGGCGCGGAGGCGACCGAGGCGGCGAATCCGACGGCAGATCCCACTGAGCTGGACGTGCCGTTCGAATGTAGTGAGCTGTTGACGGCCGGCCGCGTGGTACAGATCGTGCAGACCTCGATTGACGGCGAGACCCGCCGGGTGTACAACGACGAGTTCCTCGAGAGCTCGGGCCGCACCGGTCGGCTGACGTGTCAGTACGGAGTCCCCACTGCCGACTCCACCGCCTCGCCGACTCCTTCGGGGGACGAACAGGGACCGGCCGTGGAGATCGCGGTGAGCTCGTACGTCGACGCTGAGACGGCGGCGGGCCGGATCGAGGCCACGTTGGGCTCGACGTCGCGTGACATCGACCCGCAGACGATCGGCGGCAACGAGGGTTATCTGCTGACTGGCGACGACGACGTTACGTTCATCGCCGCCGAGGGGGTGCGCACCTATGTGATCTCGTTGCGGCGCGGCTTGGTGCCAGAAGCCGCTGAAGTGGTGGTCATCCTCGAGCTCGCCGCCGAGATGCTCGACGTCCCGGTGCCGACGCCCACACCGGAGTCTTGAACACGGCGGCAACCACCACGAACAGCGCCGCCAGCAGGATGAGGGCGAGAGGGTCGGCTCCGGTATCGGGAATGTCGGGTCGGTCGTCGCTGAGAACACTGCTGAAATGTAGACGAACTTCGCCATGCTCGTTCTGCAGGCGGTTGCTGCTGTCCTCCGGAAGGACAGCCCTGGCGAGGTATTCCCGAGTCTCACCCGCGGGCAGGTCCCGCAGGCCGATCGCTCCTGCGTCGCCGATCTCGGTCAAGGCGCGGATCGTACTCGTGTCCCCTGCGCACGAGTACGATCCGCGCGAGTCTTCCGGCCGATCCCAGGTGACCGTGCAGGCCTCGACCGCGACGTGCAGGCCTCCCGGGCCGATCAGCGGGCTCGGATCCCCGACCACCTGAACAGCGAGCGAGACAGGTTGATCGGCGGTGTTGGTGACGATCGCCAGCCACTCCGCCGTCGATCCAGGGGCGAAGTTGGTGAACTCAGGCTCGGCGGGCACAGAGCTCACCTCGAGCCACTCTGGGGTATTGGTGTTCTCAGCCACAGCTGGACGCCAATGCGGTGAGGACGGTGACCAGGACGAACGGGGGTGTCGAGGGTGCAGGTGCGACCCACGAGCCGTACAAGCTACGTACGGACACCCGGTAGGTGCCGATCTGGAGCAGGTCGGCCGGTATCTGATAGGACCGCGCAGCCGGCCCCAGTATCTGCTCCCTGATGATGTTGCCGGTGACGTTGCTGCGGACTCGTACCCGGTAACCGGTCGGCACCGGCCCCGAAGCCCTCGATCGATGCGGCCCGGACCGCTGATCGTCACGGGCGTCCGCGTGCTCGTGTCGCGGATCGTCAGGCGCGGGATCCGGAGGCTCTGGGCCAGCGGCGCGGGGTGGTTGCCCGCTCGTGGGTAGCCGGCGTCGGTGGCGGACGGCCGTGGCAAAGACCGCACCGACGATCGCCCCACAGGCAAACACCACCGGTGTGGACTCCAGGTGATGAACGACCCGGCCCAGCCCGGGTTGCGACCAGAAGACGCGGTCTGCCTCCCGCGCCGGATAGGGAACCGCGTCGGGTTCGGTGTTCCCATCGCCTTGCAGGGTGAGCTCGACGGCCGAACCGGCGGGTTGGAGGCCGACGACCCGGTGGGTGACCCGGACCCCGTCCGCGCGCCGCACGCTGACCACGTCGCCCACGGCGATCTCGTCGGCCGGGACGGTGCGCGCCAACGCCAGGGCACCGGTCGGCATCTCCGGTGCCATCGAGCCGGTTCTGAAGATCAGCGGGCGTACGTCGAACACCACCGCGGCGAGCGCGGCCACGACGCAGATCACGCCGATGACCGCGGCCGCGGTGAGCAATGTTTCCCGGGCGGCACGGCGCCACGCGGGTATTGCTGCCGGCACCGTCCGTTAGCCGGACTGCGTCGCGAGGAAGCCGAACACCGCGATGGCGCCGGTACCCTGCGGCACGTCGTCTCCGAACGTCACGCTGTAGCAGAGGAACTCGGAGTCGGCTGTCTCGAGGAAGCGGCCGGGTTCACCGATCTCGCCGCCGGGCAGCGGTGCGGGGCCGTAGACCGGATCGGTGGGAGCGTCGAACGCGCCGGCATCGCAGTCACCAGCCGTGGCCACGCCCACGATCGCGAGCTCCAGTTCTGCCGCGAGAGCGTCGGCCTCGGCCTGGTCACCATCGAGTGGTTCGATCGTGGTGTCCATGGTGTAGTCGAAGTCGAGCGAGCCGTTGTTGTTGATCTCGATAGCGGCGATCGTCTGATCACCAGGACCGGCATTCTCGATAGAGAGTGCCGTGAATGCGTAGGGTTCCGGGTCGCCGTCGTTGTCACCGTCGAACTGGATGTTGACCGAGCCGGTCGAGAATTCGGCGGCTACATCGCCGGAATCGGTGAACTGTGCGAGAGTGACGACCGCGCCGATGCCGACGACGGTACCGAGAGCGAGAAAGGACCTGACCTTCCCGTTACGGCTATTGATGGAGTTTTCTGCAGGGTTGTGCTCCGCCTTGGACACGTGCCCACCCTTTCCCTTGGTGCGGAAACAGGACAGTGCCCCCCGAAAGCCCCCCAATGCCTCCCGAGTACCCAGCGGCCCCCCAAGCGCCCCTAAGGGCACGATCTGAGACATATACCTTTGCCGACCGGTTGGTCGATGTCAACCAACTCCTGCCTTATAGTGAGGCGCGTGTTGCGTGTGGGCCTGACGGGCGGGATCGGTGCCGGCAAGTCGACTGTGGCCCGTCGCTTGGCGAAGCTGGGTGCAGTTGTCATCGACGCGGACCAGATCGCCCGTGAGGTCGTAGCACCTGGCACTCCCGGTCTCGAAGCGGTCATCAGTGAGTTCGGCAGCGGCATCGTGGCCGCCGACGGCTCGCTCGATCGTGGTGCGCTCGGGACACTTGTCTTCGGCGACGACGAGCGCCGCGCGGCCTTGAACGCAATCATCCATCCGCTGGTGTACCAGCGACGCGGCGAACTGGTCGCGCAGGCAGCTGCGGATGCGGTCGTGGTCGAGGACATCCCGTTGCTGATCGAGAACGGGCTGGGGCCGTCCTATCCGCTGGTGATCGTTGTATATGCGACCGAGGCCACCCGGATCGAGCGGCTCGCCGCCCGCGGCATGACGGTCGACGAGGCTCGGTCTCGCATCCGGGCTCAGGCCAGCGATGACGAACGTCGGGCGGCCGCGGACGTCTGGCTGGACAACACCGGCTCGAGGGCGCCCGTGGTCGCTGAGCTCGAGGAGCTTTGGCAGCACCGGCTGGTCCCGTTCGAGGCCAACTGCCGGAATAGGCGCCCGGCAGCACGTGCCCAGCAGCCGGAGATTGTGGACGCCAACCCGAGCTGGCCGGATGAGGCCGCCCGGCTGGTTGCCCGAATCGCCACGGCGTTGGGGGAGGGCGCCCGACGGATCGACCACATCGGTTCGACGGCGGTGCCCGGGTTGCCGGCCAAGGACGTCATCGACCTCCAAGTGATTGTCGACGATCTCGGCGCAGCAGGCCGGGCAGCTGCGGACCTGCTGGAGGCGGGCTTCGTCCGGATGCCTGACCGGTGGTTCGATGTAGCACGCGACGGCTCGGAGATTGACAAAGCGGTAGCGTGCAACGCTGATCCGGGCCGCGCGGTCAACGTACACGTGAGACCAGCGCCATCGCCGGTGTGCCGGGATACGCTGCTGTTTCGTGATTGGCTGCGGGCAAGTCCGGCAGAGGTCACTGAATACGCGGCGTTGAAGCGCCGGCTGGCGGCGGCCGAGTACGCGTTGATGGATGATTACGCACGGGAGAAGACGCCGTGGGTGAACGCGGCCCTGGAGAGAGCTGAGTCTTGGGCCGAGCGGACCGGTTGGAGATTCGGCGGGTGAGCGCCAAGAAGAGCGCCGGTATCCTGCCGTTTCGCCGTACTGATGCGGAACTCGAGGTGCTGCTCGGTCACATGGGCGGCCCGTTCTGGGCCAAACGCGACGCCGGCGGCTGGTCGGTGATCAAAGGTGAGCACTCACCCGAAGAAGAACCCCTGGCGGCCGCCCGCCGTGAATTCGAGGAGGAACTCGGCCTGCCGGCGCCGGAAGCCGAATTTCTCTCGCTCGGCTACGTCCGGCAAGCCGGTGGAAAGATCGTGACCGTGTTCGCTGCCGAGACCGATGTCGATCCGGACGGCATCTCCCCGGGCACGTTCGAGATGGAATGGCCGCGGGGGTCGGGGCAGATCAGGGAGTTTCCCGAGATCGACCGCGCCGCATGGTTCGACCTGCGCACCGCGCACGAGAAGATCGTCAAAGGCCAGCGGGCTTTCCTCGATCGCCTGGCCGAGGTGGTCTCCCTTCGGTGATCGTGAGTACGTTGTGGTTGTTCACGACGGGACAAATCGGGCGGATTTGCCCCTGGCGACAACCAGAACCTACTCACGATCACCGGGGTCAGGGGCTGGGTTGTCAGGTGAGCCGGTGGCCGGTCCCGGAAGGCGAGGGTGCTGGCTCACCGGGCAGCGGTCGTTTGGAGACGCGGTCGGGAACCGGTGTGTCCGCCGGAAGCAGCGGGCAGGGCTGCGGTGCGCCCCACTGCTGGTGAAGTGGCAACACACCGGCCCACTCGCGATGAGCGCTGAGATCTTCCTCGTCGTCACCGGGGGGTCCGGAACGCATTTTCACCGAAGCTTCGTGCAAGGAGATCGCCAGCACGCCGGTCTTGGCGAGTTCTTTGCGCGTCGGCTGCCGGGTGGCATTCCACGAACCGGGCGCGATGTGCTCGGTGATCACCCGTAGGGCAGCCAGTTTGTCCGTGCTTGCGGTGATCGGGACCGCTTCGCCGATGATCACCGCGCTGGCGTAGTTCATCGAGTGATGGAACACCGACCTCGCGTAGACCACACCGTCGACGCGGGTGACGTTGATGCTGATCGGGGCGGTGCCGGCCGCGTCCATCAGGCTCGCGGCTCCGGTGGAGCCATGCAGGTACAACTTATCGCCTTCGCGTCCATAACCGGTGGGAACGACGAGGGGAACGCCGTCGCGGATCGTCGCGAAATGACATATGAGGCACGAGTCGAGCAGCGCATACAGGGTCGCCCGATCAGTTCGGGCACGTTTGGCGCCTCGCCGTATCGTGCTGCGGGCCGTGGGGGAGAGCGGTGGAGCGTTATCCATGCCTCCATGATTCCCCGACATGTGGCAGGCTTGAATGGCCAATTCCAGCCAATACCAGAAGGCCACTTGGATGAAAGAGCTGCCGATCACCCTCGACCGCGGAGCATCGCTCCCTCTCGCCAGCCAGGTGGCGGACGGGATTCGGTCGATCTGCGCGCGGGGCTTCATCCGGGTCGGCGACCGGTTGCCGTCCACCCGCGCCCTGGCGTCTTCGCTTGGTGTCAGCCGGACGGTGACCGAGTCGGCCTTCGAACAGCTGCACGCGGAGGGCTGGATCACCGGCCGGCGCGGTTCGGGGACGTACGTCGCCGCTGTCCCGCCCGATGTGGCAGCCACGCGAGACGGTATCAGAGCACGTCACACGCCCGGTGATCTTCGTGCTCCGTGGCCCGGTGGCCCGCGGACGGCACCTGGCGCAATGCGTGAGCCAGGCTGGGAGGTGAGTTCTGAACTGGACCTTCGGCCAGGATCACCTTGGGCCGCGGGCATGCGCCCGGACGTATGGCGCAGGGCGTGGCGGAGCGCCGCTGATCTCGAGCCGGACCGGCGTCCGCTCCGAGAAGGCTTCCAGGGCTACCGCGCCGCCGTGGAAGAGCACCTGCTGCGGCACCGAGGACTGGCGGTCGAGAGCAGCGCTGTTCTGGCCACTGCCGGGACTACCGCGGCGGTGACGGAACTGTCCCATGCTGTGCTGGGGCGAGGCAGCAAGGTCGCCGTCGAAGAGCCGGGCTATCCCCGCGCCGTAGGGGCGTTTCGGGCGGCCGGTGTCGAGGTGCTACCGGTCCCGGTTGACTCGAAAGGCGTGGTCGTCAACGCCATCCCGGCCCGGGTGGCCGCCGTCTATTGCACGCCGGCCCACCAGTTCCCGCTGGGTGGACGGCTGCCGGCGACGCGTCGTTCGGCGCTTGTGGAGTGGGCCCGACGTTCCGGCTCACTGATCATCGAAGACGACTACGACGGTGAACTGCGCTACGACGTCGCTCCACTGCCGCTGCTCGCCGCGATCGGGCCGGACGTCGTGATTCATCTCGGAACCGCCAGCAAGGTGATCTCGCCGACCCTCGGCGCCGGATGGATGGTGGCGCGCCGCGAGGTGAGCGCAGCCGTCGCCGCCTACCGCGAGGAGACCGGGACCGGGCCCAGTCCCGCTGGCCAGCGCGTGCTGACGGCGATGGCGGAACTCGGTGATCTCGGGCGGCACCTGCGCAGGGTACGGCGGGAGCTCGCGGCCCGGCGCGCGTTGGTGGTGTCCACGCTGGAGGTGGCCGGCGCGCGAGTCATCGGCGATCGGGCCGGAGCGCATGTGGTGCTGCTCGTAGAGAATGCTGACGCGGAACTCGACCTGGTGGTCCGGGCGGCCGATGCCGGTGTTCAACTCGATGGCTTGCGGAGGTGTTTTGCCGGGCCGTCGAACCGGTTCGGGGTGACGCTGGGTTACTCCGCTCCGGCGCGGCGTCGCGACCTGGAGAATGCTATACATCGAGTTGTGGGCTGCCTTGTCCGCACGGAATGAAAACCTGTGACTGCCGGTCACGTCGCTGAGCAGGGCGTTGTCCCCGTGGACCTAGCCAGACAGAAAGAATTTTTCTTCTGGGGGTCGACGCTGCGTAGATTTGCGAATATATTCCAGGGCGTCTAGGAGATCTTCCGGAACGGAGGAGTGACTATGCCCCCTGTCCCCTCATCCACATCGCGCTCTTTCACACGACGCCGCGCTCTGGCGCTCGGCGGTGGTGCGCTGGTCGGTGCTGCCCTCGGCGGTGCCGGGTTCACGCTCCCAGCCCAGGCGCGCACGGCCAGCAAGCTGGCGGAGACGTTCGAGGCCGTCGCCGCCAAGCACGGAATTCCTCGTGACCTACTCGTGGCGATCGGGTATGCCGAAACCCGGCTGACCCGGCACGACGGCCCCAGCCAGGCCAATGGTTTCGGCATGATGCATCTGGTCAACAATCCGGAGCACCGCACTCTCGCCGAAGCCGCTCGCCTCACCGACCACTCCAAAGGTGCTCTCAAGAACCAGAACGACGCCAACATCGACGGCGCCGCCGCCGTGTTGCGCGCCTACGCCGACGACCAAGGGTTCTCCGAAGGCACCCGCCGAGACATCGGTGCCTGGTATCCCGTCGTGGCCCGTTACTCCGGCGCCAGCGACCCATTCGTCCAGCGTCTGTACGCTGACGGGGTCTACGATGCGCTGTGGACCGGCTTCGAGAAGTCCGGAGTGGTACTCGAACCCGATCCGGTGGACCCGGACCGTGACGCCGTGCCGCTTGGTTTCCGGGCCATGTCCAACCATGTCGACTACCCACCGGCGCAGTGGGCGGCTGCCCACTCGAGCAACTACACGTCGTCGAATCGGCCGAGCAGTTACGCCATCAACTACGTGGTGATCCACGTGATGCAGGGAACGTATGCCGGCAGCATCTCGTGGTTCCAGAACCCGTCGTCGAACGTGTCCGCACACTATTGTGTACGTTCGTCGGACGGGCAGGTCACTCAGATGGTGCGGCATCGTGACATCGGCTGGCACGCCGGCAACTCGACGTACAACCGCCACTCGGTCGGCATCGAGCACGAAGGCTGGTTCGACCAGCCGCAGTGGTACACCGAGGCCATGTATCGCTCCTCGGCGGCGCTCACCCGCCACATCTGCGACATGCACGGTATCCCCAAAGAACGGTCTCGCATCATCGGCCACAACCAGGCGTCGTCCACGCCGTGCCCCGGCCAGATATGGGACTGGGGCAGGTACATGGGCTACGTCACCGAAGACGAGGGCGGCGATCCCGTGTGGGACGTCGTCGTGGAATCGACCTCGTCGGATCATTTCGTGGCGAGCAACAGCTGGCAGCAGTCGTCGTGGGCGGCCAACAAGTACGGCGACGCGTACTCGTTCAACACGCCTGAGCCGGTGTCGGACGCCGCTTGGTTCCGCGCCAACCTGCCCGAAGCTGGCACCTACCGCGTCGAGGTCTGGCATCCGTCCGACTCCGGTTACAACGACCGGACGCCGTACGTCGTGGCGACCACGAGCGGCAACCAGTCGGTGCACGTGAACCAGCGGACCGGCGGTGGCGCCTGGCGCTCGATCGGGAACTTCTCCCTGGCCGCCGGCTATCGCGAGGTGGTCGGTGTCAGCCGGTGGACATCGGGTTCTGGCTACGTCATCGCCGACGCGGTCCGGATTTCGTTGCTCGGTTAGCCCTGGGTAGCGAACGTGGAGCGGGCCTCTGGCCCCCTGAAAGGCCCGCTCCACGCAAGCCGCTCGGCGGTGGCGGTGACGTTGTCGGTGCCACGGCATACCGTAGTCCTTATGCGTCCTACCACCGAGATCGTCCGCCGCGAGGGCCGGTTCGAAGTTGTCAGCGAGTGGGATCCTTCGGGTGATCAGCCCGCGGCCATCGATGAGCTGGAGCGGCGGGTACGAGCCGGTGAGAACGACGTCGTCCTGCTCGGCGCCACGGGAACCGGAAAGAGCGCAACCACGGCGTGGCTGATCGAGCGCTTACAGCGACCCACCCTGGTGATGGCGCCTAACAAGACACTCGCGGCGCAGCTGGCCACGGAGTTTCGAGAGCTGCTGCCCAACAACGCCGTCGAGTACTTCGTGTCGTATTACGACTACTACCAGCCCGAGGCTTACGTCCCGCAGACTGACACATACATCGAGAAGGACTCATCCATCAATGATGAGGTCGAGCGGCTGCGCCATTCGACCACCGGTTCGTTGATGACGCGTCGAGACGTGGTCGTCGTGGCCACGGTGTCCTGCATCTACGGTCTCGGTAATCCGCAGGAGTACTCGGACCGCATGGTCTGGCTACGGGTGGGTGAGGAACGCGATCGCGAGGCGCTGCTGCGGCGGCTGGTAGAGATCCAGTACACCCGGAATGATCAGAATTTCACCAGGGGTACGTTCCGGGTTCGCGGCGACACCCTGGAGATCATTCCTCAGTACGGTGAGCTCGCTGTCCGCGTCGAGTTCTTCGGCGACGAGATCGAGCGCATCACCACGTTGCATCCGCTGACAGGAGAGGTCATCAGCGAGGAAGACCTCATGTATGTCTTCCCGGCTTCGCACTATGTGGCCGCACCGGAGACGCAGGAGCGAGCCCTGCAGGCCATCGAGGCGGAGCTGGCCGAGCGCCTCGGGGAGCTCGAGAAGCAGAACAAGCTGCTGGAAGCTCAGCGGTTGCGGATGCGCACCAGCTACGACCTCGAGATGATCCGCGAGGTCGGTTTCACCTCGGGAATCGAGAACTATTCACGTCACTTCGACGGCCGCGCGCAGGGCTCACCGCCCAACTGCCTGCTGGACTACTTCCCCGAAGACTTCCTGCTCGTGATCGACGAGTCCCACGTCACGGTGCCGCAGATCGGCGGCATGTACGAGGGCGACATGAGCCGCAAGCGTACGCTGGTCGAGCACGGCTTCCGGCTGCCCAGCGCGATGGACAACCGACCGCTGCGCTGGGAGGAGTTCCTCGAACGAGTCGGGCAGAAGGTCTACCTCTCTGCCACCCCCGGACCGTACGAGCTCGGTAAGAGCGACGGCGCCGTCGAGCAGATCATCCGGCCCACCGGATTGGTCGACCCCGAGGTAGTGGTGAAGTCCACCAAGGGCCAGATCGACGACCTCATGCACGAGATCAATCGCCGCGCCGCTCAGAACGAGCGGGTGCTGGTCACCACTCTGACGAAGAAGATGGCCGAAGACCTCACCGACTACCTCATGGAGAACGGCGTCCGCGTCCGTTACCTGCACAGTGAGGTCGACACCTTGCGCCGCGTCGAACTGCTGCGCGAGCTGCGGATGGGCGAGTTCGATGTGCTGGTCGGTATCAACCTGCTCCGTGAGGGCCTCGACCTTCCGGAGGTGTCCCTGGTCAGCATCCTGGACGCGGACAAGGAAGGTTTCCTGCGCTCGGGAACATCACTGATCCAGACCATCGGGCGGGCCGCGCGGAACGTGTCGGGGCAGGTGCACATGTACGCCGACACCATCACCCCGTCCATGCAGAACGCGATCGACGAGACCAACCGGCGGCGTCAGAAGCAGGTCGCTTACAACATCGAGCACGGCATCGACCCCACACCGCTTCGTAAGCGCATCGGTGACATCACCGAGTTGCTCGCACGCGAGGATGCCGACACGGACGAGCTCATCGGCGGCTCGGGGCGCACCGCCAGCCGGGGCAAAGCCCCGGTTCCCGGGATGCAGAGCACGTCCGAGGCCGGCCGGCACGCGGCCGAGCTGGCCGGCATGCCCGCTGCCGACCTGGCTGATCTCATCCAGCAGCTCTCCCAGCAGATGCACAACGCCGCAGCAGAGCTGCAGTTCGAACTGGCGGCCAGGTTGAGAGACGAGATCTCGGAGCTGAAGAAAGAACTGCGCGGCATGCGTGAGGCTGGTGTCGGCTGAGCCGACGCGGGCTTGGGTGCGCCGGATGCGCGGCGTAGCCCAAAGCATGCGATACTAGGACCAGTTGGAGGGGAGTATTCCTTCGCGGCGTAGTCGTCATCTCGGATCTGGAAACGGAACCCGGCGACGTCGGCCCAGTTAGAGCTGGGCGGAAGAGACCTCCGGTCGCACGCGGCAAACGTTCGCGTGTCTAAACGACCGGAGAGGAATCTCGCCCGTTGCTTGACCTTCCTGTGTGGTTCGAGATCGGCACGCTCGTCGTCATCACCCTGCTGCTGATCGCGGACCTGCTGATCGTCACTCGCCGCCCGCACGCGCCCTCGATGCGTGAGTCCAGCGCATGGGTCACTTTCTACATCGCCCTGCCGATCCTGTTCGGTTTTCTCCTGCTGTTCGTCAGCGGAGGACAGGCATCGGGTGAGTTCTTCGCCGGCTGGCTGACCGAGAAGAGTCTCAGCGTCGACAATCTCTTCATCTTCGTGATCATCATGACTCAGTTCCGGGTGCCGCGGCAGTACCAGCAGTCGGTCCTGATGTTCGGCATCCTGCTCGCCATCGTCATGCGAGGTGCGTTCATCGTTCTGGGCGCGATGGCCATCAACCAGTTCGCGTGGGTGTTCTATCTCTTCGGGGCGTTCTTGATCTATACGGCGGTGAAGCTCGCGCAGCAGCAAGCCGCGACCGAGGTCCACGACGACTCGTACGACAACGCCCTGCTCCGCAAGATCAGCGCACGGCTCCCGGTGACCGACGAGTACGACAGCATCAAATTCCGCACGCGAGTCGACGGGCGAAAGATGTTCACCCCCATGCTCGTCGTGTTCGTCGCGATCGCTTCGGCCGACCTGCTGTTCGCGGTCGACTCCATCCCGGCGATCTTCGGCATCACCCAGGAGATGTTCATCGTGTTCACCGCGAACGTGTTCGCTCTCATGGGGCTGCGCCAGCTCTATTTCTTGCTCGGGGGACTGCTCGAGCGCTTGGTGTACCTGGCGGCCGGTCTCGCGGTGATCCTGGCCTTCATCGGCGTCAAACTAGTACTGCACGCGCTGCACGAGAACAACCTGCCGTTTGTCAATGATGGACAGCCGCTGCACGTTCCGGAGATCCCGATCGTCGCGTCGTTGGTCTTCATCATGGCGACGCTGGCGGTGACGACCGTAGCCAGCCTGCTGAAGACCCGCCGCGACCGGCGTGGGGAGCTGGAGCTCGACGCCGTCGACTAGCGCTCCCGCTTCTTGCGTCCTGCAGAGTGAGCGCGGTAGGGCACACTCTGCAGGACGCAACGGCTCGTGTCCGGGGGTGGCGTTATCGTGGACCAATGCGCCTTCACCGAGAGCGGTGCGCATGACGCTGAGCTGGGGGGCGTCGATGCGCCGCGGGAGCAACCTGCCACGCGTCGGCGATTTCAATCAGGCGGTCATTCTCGACACCATCAGGCGTTCCGCCGAAGGTCTCAGCCGGGTCGAGCTGGTCGAGGCGACCGGGCTGTCGTCGCAGACGGTCACCAACATCTGCCGGAAGCTGCTCGGTACTGGTCTGATCACCGAGGCCGGTAAGCAGAGTTCGGGGCCGGGGAAGCCGCGGACCATCCTGCGGCTGCAGCCTGCCGGGCGGTTCGCGCTCGGAGTGCATCTTGATCCGGCGGTTCTCACGTTCGTGATCCTGGATCTGGTCGGGAACGTCGTCGCACACGCCCAGCGCCCTACCCCGAAGGTCACCGATCCGGATCAGGTGATCGCTGGGATGGCCGAGACGTTGCACCAACTGGTGGACGAGGCCGACGTGCCCGCCGACCGGCTGCTCGGCCTCGGGATCGCTTCGCCGGGGCCCATCGACGTGGTCCGCGGTGTGGTGGTCGACCCGCCGCTGTTGTTCGGCTGGCGGGACGTGCCGCTGCGGGCGGCGCTGAACGAAGCGACCGGATTGCCGGTGCTGCTCGACAAGGACGTGACCGCGGCGGCGGTGGCCGAGATGTGGGCAGGCGGTTCCGGCAGCGGCAGCTTCGTCTTTTTCTACCTGGGCACTGGGATCGGAACGGGGATGGTGGTACGCGACAGCGTGCTGCGGGGCGTCTCCGATAACGCCGGAGAGATCGGGCATTTCCTCGTCGACCCAACCGGCCCGGTGTGCCTGTGCGGTCGCCGCGGCTGTGTTGGAGGCGCGGCGATGCCATACCGGCTGGTGGTCGAGGCCGTTGAGGCCGGGGTGCTCGATCATGTGCCGAACGAGGAGGACGCGAGCGAGGTGGATCGGTGGTTCACCGTCCTCTGTGAGCGAGCGGCGGCGGGCGACGCCCGGGCCGTAGCCATCCTCGACCGCTCGGCCGTTCGAGTCGCCAAGGCGGCGACGGACGTGGTCAACCTGCTCGACCTGGACCGGGTGGTTTTCGGCGGGCCATTCTGGAGCCGGCTCGAGCAGCGCTACCTGCAGGTGATCCCGCCGCTGCTGGAGGCGGAAGCGACGATGCGCAACGTCCATGCGGTCGACGTCGTCGGTACCAGCGTGGGGGAGGACGTCGGAGCCATCGGCGCCGCCTGCCTGGTGCTGGACAACAGCCTTTCGCCCCGCCCGTCGTCGTTGTTGATCGGCTCCTGAGCAGCAGTCTTCGACCGGTCGTTCGAGAGCGGCCGAAGCCGCCGTAGCTGTGGGAACGCTCCCGATAGATGGCGGTGCCGGGCTGCGTCAGGGTAGGCAATGTTTCGAAACGGTAACGAGGCGGTTATGAGCCTTGACGCTAATTAGCCAATTTGATTGATTTACTCGTCATATTGCCGGCACGGGGCCGCCTCGCCAGCGAGGCGGGTACCGAACAGGGAGAGATGATGCGTCTCAGAACCGGTGTCACACTCATGCTCACTGCTGGGCTGATGGTTGTTGCAGGTTGCGGGTCCGACGACGCGGGGCAGGCCGGCGGCGACCGGACACTGACCATCGCTTACCAGAAGTTCGGCAACTTCGTTCATGCCGACAATCACTTCATCCGGGTCAAGGACGAGTTCGAGGCCGTCCATGAGGATGTCACGGTCGAGCTGGTACCCATCGAGGCGGCCCAGAACGACTACTTCACCAAGCTCGCTCTGATGCATGGCTCGGAGTCGACCGCGCCGGACGTCATGTACGAAGACACGTTCATGATCAAATCTGACGTCGACGCCGGCTATCTGCTGCCACTCGACGAGTACCTGGACGAGTGGGACGAGTGGGACCAGTTCTTCGACAATGCGAAGGTGGCGGGTGCCGGCGATGACGGCTCCATCTACGGCATACCGATGGGCACCGACACCCGAGCGCTCTGGTACAACACCGAGCTGTTCGAGCAGGCCGGCATCCCGTTGCCCTGGGAGCCTGCGACGTGGGAGGACCTGCTCGACACGGCCCGGACCATCCAGCGCGAGCTCCCTGATGTTGTCCCGCTCAACGTGTACTCCGGAAAGCCGATGGGCGAGGCGTCGGCGATGCAAGGTTTCCAGATGCTGCTCTATGGCACCGAGGACCGCCTGTACGACGAGGAGACGCAGACCTGGATCGTCGGATCGCAGGGCTTCACCGATTCACTCGAATTCGTTCAGACCATCTTCGACGAAGGACTGGCTCCGACACCTCAGCAGGCACTGGACTCCAACATGGGCAGCACCGTCGGCGCCCAATGGCTGCCGGAAGGTGAGCTGGCCATCGCACTCGACGGATCCTGGCTGTCCGGCGTATGGCTGGAGACCGGGGAGCGTGCCTGGCCCGAATGGAACGACGTGATGGCGCAGGCTCCGATGCCCACCCAGCATGGCCAGGAGCCCGGCGCGGTCAGCATGTCCGGTGGTTGGACGCTCGCGATCGGCGCCCAGACCAAGGAGCCCGAACTGGCGTGGGAGTTCGTGAAGTTGTCCTTGGACCAGCCCAACTCGCTGAGCTATAACAAGGCCGCCAGTCAGATCGCGGTGCGCGAAGACGTCGCTGAGGACCCCGAATACGTCGAGGCGAATCCGTCCTTCGAGTTCTTCTCCGGGATCGTCGACGTCACTCATTTCCGGCCAGCCACCTCCGACTACCCGCAGATCTCGAATGAAATCCAGGTAGCAATGGAGTCGGTGATGACCGGTCAGCAGGCTCCTGACGAGGCCGCGGCGGTGTACGACGAGGCCGTGGAACGCATCGTCGGCGCGGACCGCATCACCGGCGCCCGCTGACGAATGGCTGTGACAAGAGGTGCCGCGCCTGCCGCCGGGCCGGACCAGCGCTCCAGGCGTTCTCGCGGACGAGGGCCGGGCGCGCGCCCCGGCCATCCATTCGGCCGCACATTCACCCGGATCCTCCCACTGGCACCGGCCGTTGTGCTGCTCGGGTTGTTCATGGCCGGCCCGGTGGTGTGGTCCTTCTACGGCTCATTCACCGACGCGGCGCTGACCGGCGCGGCTGCCCGGGAGAGCACGTGGGTGGGACTGGACAACTACACCGGGTTGTTCTCCGATCCGAACTTCCCGAAATCTGTCTGGCTGACGATCGTCTTCGTCGTGGCCTCGGCGATCGTCGGCCAGAATATTCTCGGCCTCGCGCTGGCCATGTTGATGCGCAGCGCCAACCGGGTGGTGCGCAGTGTGGTCGGGACTCTCGTTGTCACCGCGTGGGTGCTGCCGGAGATCGTCGCTGCGTTCGCCGCCTACGCGTTCTTCCACGCCGACGGCACACTGAACAACGTGTTCGGCCTGGTCGGCCTGGACGGCACCAACTGGCTGTACGACCTGCCGATGCTCGCGGTCATTCTCGCCAACGTGTGGCGGGGCACCGCATTCTCGATGATGGTCTATTCGGCCGCCCTGACCGCCGTACCGCCGGATGTGACCGAAGCGGCGACGATGGACGGAGCGAGCGGGCCGAAACGACTGGTCTACATCACCCTGCCGATGATCCGGCGCAGCATCTCTACCAATTTCATGCTCACCACGCTGCAGACGCTGTCCGTCTTCACGTTGATCTACGTCATGACCGCCGGCGGACCGGGTACCGACAGCTCGACGCTGCCGATCCTGGCCTACCAGGAAGCGTTCAGCTTCGGCCGGGTCGGCTACGGAACCGCGATCGCCACCATCATGCTGCTGATCGGCGCGGTGTTCTCGGTGATCTACATCCGCATGCTCAAGCCGGAGGTGGACTGATCATGCCGGTCACCGTCACAGAGCTCAAATCTCCGGGCGCACGCCGTCGCTGGCAGCTCACCTCCGCCCGCCGGGCACCGGCCCGGATGGCGTCCAACACCATCCTGATCCTGATCGGGCTGTGTTTCCTGCTGCCTCTGGGCTGGCTGGTGCTCGCATCGGTCGATCCGGCCGCGACACTCGCCGTGCGGGTGCCCGGTCAGCTCTCGACGGAGAACTTCGAAGCCGTCCTCAGCGCTGACCGGACCTTCCGGCCGCTCTGGAACAGCGTGGTGCTCTCCGGCGGATGTGCACTGATCACGGTGGTGGTGGCGATCCTCGCGGCCTATCCGTTGTCGCGATACCGGATGCGGTTCAACAAGCCGTTCATGTACGGCATCCTGTTCGGCACCGGGCTGCCTATCACCGCCATGATGGTGCCGGTCTACGGCTTGTTCGTCCGGCTGAACCTGCTGGACTCCATGACCGGGACCATCTTTTTCCTGGCCGCCACGTCGCTGCCGATGGCGGTCTGGATGACGAAGAACTTCATGGACTCCGTGCCGGTCAGCCTCGAAGAGGCCGCTTGGGTAGACGGCGCTTCGTCGATGCGTGCACTGTGGGCAGTGGTGGTGCCGTTGATGCGGCCCGGCATCGCCGTCGTCTTCATCTTCGTCTTCATCCAGGCCTGGGGAAACTTCTTCGTCCCGTTCGTCCTCCTGCTCAGCCCGGACAAGCAGCCGGCCGCTGTCAGTATCTTCACCTTCTTCGGGCAGTACGGCTCCGTGGCATACGGGCAGCTGGCGGCGTTCTCGCTGTTGTATGCCGTACCGGTGCTCATGTTGTACGTCCTTGTCTCGCGCGTGCTGGGCGGGTCGTTCGCCATGGGAGGAGCGGTGAAGGGCTGAGCGAGTCGCAGTGCGCCGGCCCTTCTCCCTGAAATGCAACGTTCGAGTGCAAGTGACGAGGAGACATCGATGCACGATGATTCGGCGCTGGTCGAGGCGCGGCTACAGCGGTTCGTCCGGGAGCGGATCCAGACAGCGCGTTATCGGCGGACCGCGCCGCTGACAGTCGAGGCGTGGGCCGTGCCGGACGAGCCTGTCCCGTTCGACGATGCCGTCGGCCAGGCGTACGGCCCGGCAGCTGTGGGAGAGCCGTGGGGCAAACCATGGGAGACGGTGTGGTTCCATGTCACCGGCCAGATACCGGTCGAATGGGCCGCCAGCGATGGCGCCGAGCAGTGTTCGTTCGAGGTGGTCATCGACCTCGGATTCAGCGAGGCGAACCCGGGGTTTCAGGCCGAGGCCACGGCATACACGCCGGACGGGGCGATCATCAAGGCGATCGAGCCGAGGACGCAGCATGTGCCGGTGGAGGCCGGCCCCGGTGGGCGCATCGACATCTACGTGGAGGCGGCCGCGAACCCGGACGTCGCTCAGGGCTTTTCGTTCCGGCCCACGCCGATGGGCGATAAGGCAACTGCCGGTGCCGAGCCGTTGTACCGGCTCCAGCAGGTCGACGTGGCGTTGCTGGATCGGACCGTCTGGGAGCTCGAGCAGGACGTCCAGGCGCTCGCTGGACTGATGCGGGAGCTGCCCCGGGACCTGCCGCGCCGAGCGCAGATCCTGCGCGCGCTGGAACGCATGCTCGACGTCATGGATCCCGATGACATCGCTGGCACCGCCGGGGACGGCCGGGACATCCTGCGTGCCGTGCTCGACCAGCCCTCGTACCCCAGCGCACACCAGGTCATGGCGGTGGGGCATGCGCACATCGACTCGGCTTGGCTGTGGCCGGTGCGGGAGACGGTACGCAAATGCGCCCGGACCTTCTCCAACGTCATCGCGTTGATGGAGGAGAATCCGGACTTCGTCTTCGCGGCGTCGTCGGCGCAGCAGTACGCCTGGATCCGGGACCGTTACCCGAAACTGTTCGAACGGATCCGGGCCAAGGTGGCAGCCGGTCAATTCGTGCCGGTGGGTGGCATGTGGGTCGAATCCGACACCAACTTGCCCGGTGGGGAAGCGATGGCCCGGCAGTTCGTGGCCGGCAAACGGTTCTTCATGGAAGAACTCGGGGTCGAGCCGCTGGAGGTGTGGCTGCCGGACTCGTTCGGGTATTCCGCGGCGCTGCCGCAGATCGTGCGGGCCGCGGGTTCGCGCTGGTTCCTGACGCAGAAGATCTCCTGGAACGAGACGAACGTGATGCCGCATCACACGTTTCTGTGGGAGGGCATCGACGGCACCCGGGTGTTCACCCATTTCCCGCCGGTCGACACCTACAATTCCGACTTGGGCGCCGCAGACCTGGCCCGGGCCCAGCGGCAGTTCGCGGAGAAGGGCGCGGCGACCATGTCGCTGGTGCCTTTCGGCTATGGCGACGGCGGCGGTGGGCCCACCCGGGAGATGCTGGCCGCGGCCCGCCGCACGGCTTCGCTGGAGGGATCGCCGGCTGTCCGGCTCGGGTCGCCCACCGACTTCTTCGAAGCTGCCGAGGCTGAGTACCCGCGGCCGCCGGTCTGGTCGGGGGAGCTGTACCTGGAGTTTCACCGGGGCACGTATACCTCGCAGGCCCGCACCAAGCGGGGCAACCGCCGTGCCGAGCACCTGCTGCGGGAGGCGGAGCTCTGGGCCGCCACCGCGGCCGTGCGGAAGGGCACCGAATATCCGTACGACGATCTGGAGCGGACCTGGCAGACCGTCCTTCTCCAGCAGTTCCATGACATTCTGCCCGGCTCGTCGATCGCGTGGGTGCACCGCGAGGCGGAGCGAAATTATGCGCGTGTCGCGACGGACCTGGAAGAGATCGTCGACGCGTCCACCCGGGTGCTCGCCGGTGCGGGGGAGCGGACGGTCACGTTCAATGCCAGTCCTTTCGCGCTCTCGGGCGTCCCGGCCTTGGGCGCCGGCCCGGCCGAGCCGGCCACCAGCGCCCGTTTCGAACCGAGCCAGTCGGAATTTGTGCTGGTCAACGATCAGGTCCGGGTCGAGGTGGACGGGCGCGGGCTGATCACATCGGTCCGTGACCTGACGGCCGGGAGGGAGCTGCTGCCCCCGGGCGCGGTGGCCAACCTGCCGCAGCTGCACCGGGACACACCCAACCAATGGGACGCGTGGGACGTCGATGAGCACTATCGGCATACGGTGCGTGACCTGGCAGACGCCTCAGCCGTGGAGATCTGTGCGGACTCGGATGAGCGGGTCGCGGTCCGAGTGACGCGGAAGTTCGGAGCGTCGGCGCTTACTCAGGTCATCTCGCTGGCCGCCGCGTCGTCGTCGATCGACATCGAGACGACGATCGACTGGCGTGAACGCCAGAAGCTGCTCAAGCTGGCGTTCCCGCTGGATATCCATGCGGATCGGTCGGCAGCGGAGATCCAGTTCGGGCACGTGTTCCGTCCGACGCACATGAACACGTCGTGGGATGCCGCGAAGTTCGAGATCTGCGCGCACCGGTGGATACATGTCGGCGAGGCGGGTTACGGCACCGCGATCGCCAACGACTCCACCTACGGTCACGACGTGACCCGGTCCAGCCGTGACGACGGAGGCACGACCACCACGGTGCGGCTGTCGCTCTTGCGTGCTCCCTTGTTTCCGGACCCCGACGCCGATCAGGGCGAACACACCATGCGTTGCTCGCTGGTGGTCGGTGCGTCGATCGCGGACGCAGTGCGGGAAGGGTACCGGCTCAACCTGCCCATGCGTGAGGTGAGCGGGAGCGATCCGGTGGCGCCGCTGCTCACGGTAGACGACCCAGCCGTGGTGGTCGAGGCGGTGAAGCTCGCCGAAGACCGGTCGGGCGACGTGGTGGTCCGGCTCTACGAGTCACTGGGTGGCCGGGCGACGGCTCGGGTCACGCCGTCGTTCGAGGTCACGGACGTGTACTGCACGGATCTATTGGAACGCCCGGTGGATCCGCCGGCCGGATTCGAGGTGGACGACGGCGCGCCGACGGTGGAGCTGCGGCCGTTCCAGATCGTCACGCTGCGTTTCACGCGTTTGGCAGGATCGGCGTGAGACCGCCATGGCACGTTGGATACACGTTGGGAACCGGTCTCTCGCGCCGCTCAACGTGTATTCAACGTGCCATGCTGTGATCGCCGGAGCGTGGAACGGAGTTCGGGAGTTAACGATCCGCTGATGGGCGGTGTCGCGCCTGAAGGTCCAGCGCGTCGGCCAACTTGGTGGCGAGGCCGGTCAAGTTCGCATGTGCCGGCCGTCCGGTCACCATGCTCAGCGTGGCGTCGAATGCCTGGCCCAGCCGCAGCGCGTCTTCGCCGTCGTGCCGGTCGGCCAGCCAGCAGGATCGCGGTATCGCCGCGTAAACTCCACGCCCTCGTGCCATCGCCAGCGCGATCGGGGCGGTGCCGGCCATGTGCACCCGGGCGCCCCGCTGTGCAAGCAGCTGGGCGACGTCGTCGGGCTGGGAACTGAAGCTTGCCAGGACCACGTCTGTCCGGCTCAGGTGCGTGGGGCCGACGCGGGAGGGCAGCGGCACCTCCGCCGGCGCGACCAGTACTAGGGGATCGATCCCCAGACGTTGCCGGTGTACCCCTGGCTGGCTGATGCGTCCCGCCGGCAGCGCCACGACAGCACCGTCGACACGGCCCGCGACGATGTCAGCGACGAGCAGGATGCCGCTGCGTACATGCTGCTCCACGACCGTGCTGGCCGGAAGCAAGCCGTCGAGCGCGGTGAAGACCGGCACCGACAGGCTGGTGAAGGTTCCGAATCGGAGCCGGTCGAGATTGGCCGCCGCTCGCGCCGCATCTGCCGCGGCCTGGACCGTGGCCAGAGCTTCCTTGGCGTGGGCCAGGTACTCGACGCCGGCCTGGGTGGGCATGGTGCCGGTGGCGTGCCTGGTGAAGAGCGAGACCCCGAGCCGCCGCTCGAGCACCTTGAGCCGGTGGCTGGCCGACGGCTGGGCTACGTGGAGCTGCGCCGCGGCCGCCGTCAGCGAGCCGGTCTTCTCGAG
Organism: Phytoactinopolyspora mesophila; assembly: GCF_010122465.1. Classification (NCBI taxonomy): domain Bacteria; kingdom Bacillati; phylum Actinomycetota; class Actinomycetes; order Jiangellales; family Jiangellaceae; genus Phytoactinopolyspora; species Phytoactinopolyspora mesophila. Next base: position 82,536 of record NZ_WLZY01000001.1, read on the forward strand.
TGCGACGACTAGGCGGAGATCGTCGATGGAAGCCATCGCCGTTGCGCGGTTAGCCATAGTGTGAATCTATAGCCTTACCGTTGCATCAGCTGTCTTCAGCACAGTTCGGGTCTGCGTGACAATAGGCACGCAATGAGAATAGTTATCGGCTTCAGCAGACGTTCCGGCGCTTCACAGCCGGGATCGTTCGCTACCTTCGCCACTTTCCCCAGCGCGGTCCGGCTGCTCGTGATCAATCAGTTCGGGGTCAATCTCGGCTTCTACATGCTCGTGCCTTACCTCGCATACGTCATAGCGGATGACTTTGGGCACGGCGTGGTGTTCGCGGGTCTCGTGCTGGGATTGCGGACGTTGTCCCAGCAAGGGATGTTCCTGCTCGGAGGCACCGCCACGGACCGGCTCGGTGCCAGGCCGGTCATCATCGCGGGCTGCGCGCTGCGGGCAGTTGGCTTCGGGTTGCTGGCCGTCGGCGGCGTGTCGGCCCTGCTGATCGCCGGCGCTATGGTGAGCGGGCTGGCCGGCGCTCTTTTCAACCCCGCGGTGCGGGCCTACATCGCCGAATCCGCCGCTGACCGTAGGGCGGAGGCGTTCGCACACTTCACCGTCGCGGCGAATGCAGGCATGCTGGTCGGGCCGCTGGTCGGGATGGCCTTCCTCGCGGTTGACTTCCGGCTGGTGGCCGTCGTGGCGTCGGCGGTATTCCTCCTCTTGACCGTCGCCCAGGCCCGGAACCTGCCGCCACAACCGGTCGCGCCCACGGGCGACACCGTGCTGGCCGACTGGCGCACGGCGGTGACCGACGTGAGGTTCGTGTTGTTCGCCCTGGCGGGCAGCTCGCTCTTCGCGTTGCACAACCAGCTGTACTTACTGCTGCCGCTGCGCGCCAACGCCGCGTTGGGCGGTTCGGCCGGGATCGCCATCGTCTTCGCGGTGGCGACCGTGGTGTCGCTGACCGTCCAGATCCCGCTGACCCGTCTGCTGGCCCGAAGGGTCGGGGCCCATCGAGCGATCTGGCTCGGGCTGGCGACGATCGCCACGGGCTTCGCCACGGTGCCGGCGTTGCCGTCGTCATCGGGCCCAGCCGCTGTGGTGCCGGTGCTGATCTGTGCCGCCTGCCTTTCACTCGGCATGGCGATGGCGCAGCCATTCGTGCTCGAGCGGATCGCGGAGCATGCGCGCACCGGTCTGACCGGAACCTACTACGGACTGTTCTATCTGGTCTCCGGCCTGGCAGCGGCCGGGTCGAGCGTCGCCGTCGGCGCGTTGAGCGACGACGACGGATCCGGCACCGGTGCGTGGCTGCTCTGCACGCTGGCGGGCGGCGCGTGTGCGCTCCTGGCGGCGTGCCGCGTGACGTCGCCCCGGCCCCGCCCGGTCGCCGCGCCGGCCGTCTACACAACCCATCAAGGAAGGAACCGATGAACGTCACTCCTGACCATCGCGACGATGTGTACCAAACCGGGCTGCGCGCCACCAATCGCGCGCTGACCCGCCGTCAGGCGCTTCTGGGTGGTGCGGCCGTGGCGATGTCTGCCGCCCTGGCCGCTTGTGGCTCGTCGAACAGCAGTGGAACGACGAGCGCCGGCGAGACCGCGGGTGCGGCGGCCAGCCCCAGCCGGGGAGGCCGTATCAGGGCTGCCTTCGCGGGCGGCGGGGCACAGGAGACGCTGGATCCGCACCGCGCCAACCTCTTCCTGGAAGGGTCGCGGTCGAAGATGATCTTCGAGAAGCTCGCGGACTACGGCGACGACATGGCGGCAGTGCCGCGCCTGGCAGAGGAATGGAGCCACAATGACGAGCTGACCGAGTGGACGGTGAAGCTGCGGCAGGCGACGTTCCACGACGGTTCTCCGGTGACGGCAGACGACGTCCTGTACAGCTACGCTCGCATCGTCGACCCGGATGAGGGCTTCCGGGCCCGGGCCAACCTGGAGATGCTCGACATCGCCAAGAGCGCGGCCGTCGACGAACGAACCGTGCGGCTCGTCCTGTCCCGGCCGTACGCCGAATTTCCCAACTCGATGGCGGCCTTCGGTGCGTTCATCGTGCCGAGCGGTGCCGAGGAGTTCGCTGACCCGATTGGCTCCGGGCCGTTCCGGTTCGAGGAGTGGACCCCCGGCAGTTCGCTGGGGCTGGTCTCGTTCGACGACTACTGGGAGGGACGACCGTACATCGACGAACTCGAATACCTGATCACGAACGAGGAAACCGCGCGGATCAACGCGCTGCTGGGCGGGCAGGTCGAGTACGCCCACGACATCTCCCCGGCATCCGGGCAAAGCCACCAGGATCGCGACGGCGTCATCTTCATCAACCTCCCGAACAGCGGCATGAACGGGTTCGTGATGAAGGTCGACCGCGCCCCGTTCGACGACCCCGATGTGCGCCGCGCGCTGTTCCTCCTGACGAACCGCCAGGAACTGGTGGACGCGGCCATCGGCGGCGCCGGAACCATCGGCAACGACCTCTTCGGCCAGGGCTACGAGTACTACGCCGACCACATCCCGCAGCGTGAGTTGGATCTCGACGAGGCCACGCGACTCATCGAGAAGGCCGGTGCGTCCGGGGCGGAGATCACCATCGACACCGCCGACGTCGGCACCGGCATGGTGGCCTCCGCCAGCGTGTTCGCCGACCAGATGCGGGCTGCCGGCCTCAATGTGACGGTCAACAACCGCGACGGCGGTACCTACTGGTCGGACATCCTGACCGAGGGACACTTGGCGACGTTCCGCTCGGGTGGCATGCCCATCGAGTCACACATCTCGCAACGGTTGCTGAGCACCTCGAGCACGAACGCCACGCGATGGCAGCGCCCGGAATTCGATGCCCGCTACCAGGAAGCGATCTCCACGGCCGATGCCGGCATCCGCGCCGAGATCTACCACGAGCTTCAAGAGACGTTGCACGAAGAGGGCGGCCTCGCCGTCTGGGGTTTCGCCGACTGGATCGTCGCCACCGGAAGCAAGGTCCACGGAGTGCAGCCGTCGCCGGCGAACTCGCTGGACTGGGCCCGCTTCGACAAGGTCTGGGTGGCGTGAGCCTACGCGCCTATGCGCTGCAGCGGATTGCTTTCGGCGTCGTCCAGGTGCTGGGCGTCGCCACCTTGGTGTTCGTTCTGACCGAAGCGCTTCCGGGCGACGCTGCCGTGGTCGTGGCCGGGGATACCCCGGACGCCGAGCGGATCGAGCGGTTGCGGGCCGCGATGGAGCTGGACCGGCCGGTCGTCGAACGTTACCTGGGCTGGCTGGGCGGGCTGGCCCGCGGCGACCTGGGCGCGTCGCTGATTTCCGAGCGGGCGGTCACGGACACGATACGCTCGGGCCTGCCGCCGACGGTGTTGCTGGCCGGGGTGACGATGGTGCTGCTGATCCCCACGGCGTTCTTGCTCGGAGTGGTGTCGGCCCGCCGGCCTGGGGGAGCGGCCGACCGGGTGATCAGCGGGATCACACTGAGTTTTTACTCGGTGCCCGAATTCGCTGCCGGTGTGCTTCTGATCGCTGTGTTCTCGGTGCACTTGAACATCTTGCCGGCGAATGCCCTGGGGTACGTCGGTGAACTGGCACAGCACCCACCGGTATTGATCCTGCCGATCACGGTGCTGCTCATCCGGCCCTTGTGCTCGGTGTCGAGGTTGGTGCGAGCCGGGCTGATCGATGCGTTGCAGAGCCCGTACGTCGCACATGCGCGCCGTCTCGGCATCTCCTCCTGGCGGGTGCTCTGGATGCATGCGTTGCCGTCGAGCGGCGGGGCGGCCGTGCAGCAGCTTGCGCGGACCGCCGACTGGCTACTGGGCGGGGTCATTGTGGTGGAGGCCATTTTCGTCATCCCGGGGCTCGGGACGACGCTCGTCGAGTCGGTCGGCAACCGCGATGTCCCTGTGATGCAGGGCCTCGCGGTGCTCTTCGCGGCCACGACCATCGCGGTGAACATCGCCGCCGACGTGGTCACGTATCGGCTGAACCCGCAGGCGGTGGCGCGATGACCAGCGACCAGATGGCTCTGAGCGGCCGGCGCCGGATCCGGCGGTGGGTCGCGGTGGTGCTGGTGGCCGTGCCGGGAGTGCTCGCCGTCGTCGGGCCCATCGTCTCCGACCGATCGGTGCACCGTGGCCTCTCATTCTCAGTCGACGACGGCCCGCTCGGTACCGACTTCGCCGGCCGGGATGTGCTTGCGGAGGTCCTGCACGGTGGAGCGCCGATCGTGATGATCACGCTGGTGGCCACCGTCTGCGCTTATGTGATTGCGCTTCCCCTTGGGCTGGTGGCCGCGATGTCCGGCCGGCGTTTCGTCGACGAGGTCATCATGCGACCGCTGGACCTGTTGCTGGCCATCCCATCACTGTTGCTGCTCATCCTGCTGGCGACGCTGAGCTCTCCGGGCATGTTCACCCTGGTGGCGATCGTGGTGGTGATCCTCGCACCGGACGCCACGCGGGTGGTGCGTGCCGCGGCGCTGAGCCCGGCCTCGAGTGCGGCGTTCGAGGCGATGGTGCTGCAGAACGAAACATGGACCCGGAAGGTCGTCGAATACGTCGGCCGGTCGATCCTGCGGGTCATTCTGGCCGACTCCGGGGTGCGATTCATCGGCGCCCTCTATCTGGTGGCGTCGGCGAGCTTTCTCGGCGTCGGAGTGGATCCCGACGCGGCCAACTGGGGTGTGATGGTGAACCAGAACAAAGGTGGGCTCATGTTGCAACCGGCCGGCACCGTGGTCCCAGCGGCGCTGATCGTCTCGCTGGCCGTCGGGCTGAATCTCCTGGTGGACGAGGTGGGACTGCGATCGGCGGACCGAGCGACGCATCGCCTGAAGGTACCGCAGCAGCCCCCAGGTGGCGCTGCTCGCCCGGCCGGCCCGTCACGGCGCCTCCGAATCGACAGGACGAGCCGATGAATATGGATCGACCAGCGACGACGGTCGCCGCACCCAGCGGCGGATCCGGGCGACAGGGGCCGCACGATCGCCCGGTGCTGATCGTGCGGAACTTCAGTGCGGAGGTCGGCGGCGAGCCGATCGTGCGGCCGTTGTCCTTCGAGGTACGGCCAGGGCAGGCGCTGGCCCTGGTCGGTGAGTCGGGCAGTGGAAAGACCACAACCGGTTTGGCGATCGCCGGGGAGCATGCCGACGGGGTGACGGTTCATGGCGAGATCGTCATCGAGGACCCAGGCGGCGAGAACCCTGGAGACGAGCGTTCAGCGAACGCGTCGTCGAGGGTCGGGTATATCCCACAACACCCCGCATCGGTGCTGGCCCCGGCCAGGCGCGTCGGCGCCGTGCTCCGCGAGGCGGCTGCCACGCACGTGCCCCGTGGGTGTCGGGGCCGGGCGCGGCGTGAAAGGATCGACCGGCTGGTGCGCAGGGCAGTCGAGCGGGCCCGGGTGGGCCGTGCCGACGTGCTGTTGTGCCGCTACCCGCATGAGCTCTCCGGCGGGCAGCAGCAGCGGATCGTGCTGGCCCAGGCACTGGTCGGGGATCCGGCGCTCGTCGTCGCCGACGAACCGACGACGGGACAGGACCCCGCTAATCGGGCCGCGATCGTGGCCGAATTCGAGCGTCTGCTCTCCGAAGGGGTCGCTCTCGTGTTGCTCAGCCACGATCTCGAGGTTGTCCGTAGGCTCAGCTCGGAGTCGATTGTGTTGCGCCGCGGCGCGGTGGTGGAGCGCGGTGCCCGGGTATGGACCGCACCGCGGCACGAGTACACCCGCCAGCTGATCGAGGCGTCAGGCTTGGGCGCCGGTATGTCCGCTGAGCTCCCTGCTCGCGCACGGACCATCGTCGTGCGCACGGCGGGTCTAGCGGTGCAGTTGGGTTCGGGCCGCCGGGTGACCGAGGTGCTGCGCGGCATCGATGTCACCGTCGGCGACGGGGAGTGTGTCGCCGTCGTGGGGGAGTCCGGCGCGGGAAAGACCACGCTGGCCCGGTGTATTGCCGGGCTCCGTCCTCCGTCGGAGGGGACCGTCCAGATTATGGGGCGGGTTGTCGCCGCGCACGCCGCGAGGCGATCGGCGAACGACCTGGCGGCGTGCCAGTACGTGTTCCAAGACGCACGCGCGTCGTTCGCGCCGTTCCGTACCGTCGGGGATCAGGCGGCGCGCACGGCCGTGCGATTACGCGGCCTCGAGCACCGTGCCGCTTATGCGGAGGCACAGGAGCTGGCGGATCGGGTCGGCCTGGGCCGTGAACTGCTGAGCCGTCACGTGGACGAGCTGTCCGGCGGCGAGTTGCAGCGGGCGGCGCTGGTCCGCGCCCTGCTGGCCCGGCCGAAGGTGCTGGTGTGCGACGAGATCACCTCAGGCCTGGACGTGGTGACCCGCGAACACGTCCTGGGGTTGCTCGCCTCCTTGCGCGACGACGGTCTGGCGCTCCTCGTCGTCACCCATGAGGCTGCGGTGGCGCGGCGGCTCGCGCACCGAGTCGTGGAGATCGCTGACGGACGCGTCCTCGACGTGAGGGAGTCGTTCTCCGGGTAAGCCCCGGCTACCAGCCCCGGCTACGCCACTCTGGTAGGTGGGGGCGCTCGTGGCCGAGTGTGGTGTCGTCGCCGTGGCCGGGGTAGACCCAGGTCTCGTCCGGGAGCCGGTCGAAGAGCTTGCGCTCGACGTCGCCGATCAGCGAGTCGAAGTCTTCGGGGGACGTGGTCTTGCCGACGCCACCCGGGAACAGGGAGTCGCCGGTCCAGAGGTGGGGCTGCCCGTTGGGGTCGTCATAGAGCAGGGCGATGCTGCCGGGGGTATGGCCGACCAGGTGAACGACCTCGAGTTCGCATTGCCCGAACCGGATGCGGTCGCCGTCGCGGACTTCGTCAGCGGTCGGCACATCGATAGCCGGAGCGTCGTCGACGTGGGCGACGGTGATCGCTCCGGTGGTGCGGGCGACATCGGCGAGGGCGCGCCAGTGATCGCGGTGCCGATGAGTGGTGACGATCCGCGTCAGCGGGCCGTCACCGCAGGTGGTCAGGATGCGGTCCGGTTCTGCTGCCGCGTCGATCAGTAGCTCCTGCCCGGTGTCGCGGCAGCGAAGGACATAGGCGTTGTTGTCCCAGCTCCCGCCGACCGACAGTTTGTTGACGATCAGATGGGTCAGTTCGCGGACCGCTGGGGGCCCACCAGGACGAGCATGACCGGTGTAAGACATCAGAGCCACGCGGGAAGATCGGGGACGGGGCCGTTCTGGGTCTGGAGGTCCTGGCCGGACGTGCGCCCCATCAGCCAGGCGAGCATGGGGCGAGCCGAACCGCTGACGACGACTTGCCCACTGGAGCCGATACGGGTGGTGGCACCGTCGATCACGGCGGTGAAATGGGGAGTGTCCTCGCGCTGGTTGAAACCGCGGATGGTCTCGGCCAGCGCGCGGCGGACGAACATGTCGGGCCAGTTGTCCACGGTATAGCCGGCGTCGAGGTCGAGGTGGTGCACTTCGAGCTCTCGCAGCCGTAGCCAAAGCGTGCGGCGCGCGGGAATCGCCTGGCCAGAGGCGGCCGGTCCGGTCACCACTTCACGCTGCCAGTGCTCGGCCGGCAGCTCGGTGACCGCGGAGGCGAACCGGTCCGAAGCCTTCTGGAGGTCCTCGATCAGCTCGTCCGCAGGTTGCTTGGCCGTGGCCTCGATGTCTGAGTTCCGGGTCTGGCGGTTCGGGTACATGGGAGTCTCCACGCCGGTACGAGCCCACTTGAGCAGGTTCGTGAGCGCGTCGGCGTTGCGGGCCACATGGGCAAGCACGTGTGCTCGGGTCCAGCCCGGACATAAGCTAGGAGCGGCCAGCGCCTCGACGTCGAAGGTGCTGGCCGTAGCGACGAGCCTGTCGGTCGCCGCGGTAATGGGCCCGGTGGACTCCACGTTGTCGCTCTCGGAGTTCTTGGAAGACATGGAAGGCACGGGTCCGAATCTACTGTGGGGAAGCTCGCGGAAGCCACCTTGTCAGTGCACGTGCCTACTATGCGTGGTGTATGTCGAAAGCTGTGACCGTAACACTGTGCTTGATCGGAGAAACAGGCCGCTGATGACCGAACTGACCACCAGCCACGCTGGTGAGCGCCTCGTAATACGCGGTGCTCGGGAGCACAATCTCAAGGACGTGTCGCTGGATCTGCCCCGGGACTCACTCATCGTTTTCACCGGATTGTCCGGGTCGGGCAAGTCCAGTCTGGCTTTCGACACGATCTTCGCCGAAGGCCAGCGTCGCTATGTCGAGTCGTTGTCGGCCTACGCTCGGCAGTTCCTGGGCCAGATGGACAAGCCGGATGTTGATTTCATCGAGGGGTTGTCCCCGGCGGTCTCCATCGACCAGAAGTCCACCTCACGCAATCCGCGCTCCACCGTGGGCACCATTACCGAGGTCTATGACTATCTGCGCCTGCTGTATGCGCGGGCCGGGCGGCCGCATTGCCCGGAGTGCGGGCGGCCCATCGGGCGGCAGACTCCGCAGTCCATTGTGGACCGAATCCTCGAACTCGATGAGGGAACCCGGTTTCAGGTGCTCGCGCCGGTGGTGCGTGAACGCAAGGGTGAGTACGTCGAGTTGTTCCGCACACTGCAGTCTCAGGGCTATTCCCGGGCCCGGATCGACGGTGAGGTGCACCAGCTCGCAGAGCCGCCCAAGCTGAAGAAGCAGGAGAAACACACCATCGAAGTGGTGGTTGACCGCCTGACCGTCAAGCGATCCGGATCGCGACGGCTGACCGACTCGATCGAGACGGCGCTGCGGCTGGCCGGTGGCCTCGTGACTCTCGACTTCGTCGATCTCCCGGAGGACGACGAGCACCGCGAGCGGGTCTTCTCCGAGCATCTGTACTGCCCATATGACGAGCTCTCGTTCGAAGAGCTGGAGCCGAGGACGTTCTCGTTCAACTCGCCGTTCGGCGCGTGCCCCGAGTGTGCCGGCTTGGGGACCCGCATGGAGGTGGACGAGGAACTCGTCGTGCCGAACCCCGAGCGCAGTCTCAACGACGGCGCGCTCGCGCCGTGGGCGCCGGCTCAGACCTCGGAGTATTTCGGGCGGCTGGTGACGGCGCTCTCGGAGACCATCGGGTTCCGTACCGATGTGGCGTTCGAGAAGTTACCCAAGAAGGCGCGAGATGCGATCTTGCACGGGTATGACGACCAGATCCACGTGCGGTACCGGAACCGTTACGGACGTGAACGTTCGTACTACACGTCGTACGAGGGCGTCATCCCGTGGGTCCGCCGCAGGTACTCCGAGGCCGAGTCCGACGCCAGCCGGGAGCGGTTCGAAGGATTCATGCGCGAGATCCCGTGCGCGGCATGTAAGGGTGCCCGGCTCAAGCCCGTGGTGCTGGCGGTCACTCTGGGCGGGCTCAGCATCGCCGAGGTGGCGGCGCTGCCCATCGGCGAGTGCGCGCGATTCCTCAAAGAGTTGCAGCTGTCCGAGCGCGAGGAGCAGATCGCCGCTCGCGTGCTCAAGGAGGTCAACGAGCGGCTGCAGTTTCTCGTGGACGTCGGGCTGCACTATCTGAGCCTCGAGCGCCCGGCGGCCACCCTGGCCGGAGGCGAGGCACAGCGTATCCGGCTGGCGACGCAGATCGGCTCCGGTCTGGTCGGCGTGCTCTATGTTCTCGACGAGCCCTCTATCGGCCTGCATCAGCGGGACAACCATAGGTTGATCGAGACCCTGGTCCGGCTCCGCGACCTCGGCAATACCCTGATCGTGGTCGAGCACGACGAAGACACCATCCGCACCGCCGACTGGGTGGTAGACATCGGACCCGGTGCTGGTGAGCACGGTGGGCAGATTGTCGTCAGTGGTCCGGTGGAAGAACTCATGACACATGAGGGCTCCATCACCGGTGAATACCTCTCGCGCAGGCGGGAGATCCCGACGCCGGCGGTCCGGCGGCCACCGACCGAAGATCGTGCGCTCACCGTCGTCGGAGCCCGGGAGCACAATCTCCGTGGAGTCGACGTGTCGTTCCCCCTGGGGCTGTTCGTCGCGGTCACCGGCGTCAGCGGCTCCGGCAAGTCCACCCTGGTCAACGACATCCTTTACACGTCGCTGGCCAAGGAGCTGTACGGCGCCAAGGCCGTGCCGGGGCGGCACCGGCGTATTGACGGGATGGCGCTGATCGACAAGGTCGTGCACGTCGACCAATCACCCATCGGACGTACCCCGCGCAGCAACCCGGCCACGTACACCGGTGTCTTCGACCACATCCGCAAACTCTTCGCCGAGACACAGGAAGCCAAGATCCGCGGATATCAACCCGGCCGGTTCTCGTTCAACGTCAAGGGTGGGCGCTGTGAGGCATGCAGCGGTGACGGCACCATCAAGATCGAGATGAACTTCCTGCCGGACGTGTACGTGCCGTGTGAGGTCTGCCACGGCGCGCGCTACAACCGCGAGACGCTCGAAGTCCATTACAAGGGCAAGACCATCTCCGAGGTCCTCGAGATGCCGATCGAGGAAGCCGTCGAGTTCTTCGAACCGGTCCAGCGGATTTCCAGGCACCTGCGCACGCTGGTCGACGTCGGCCTCGGCTACGTCCGGCTCGGTCAGCCCGCGCCCACGCTGTCCGGTGGTGAAGCACAACGGGTCAAACTCTCGGCCGAACTGCAGAAGCGCTCCACCGGCCGGACCATCTACGTCCTCGACGAACCCACCACCGGGCTGCACTTCGAAGACATCCGCAAACTCATCGGGGTATTGCAGGGCCTGGTGGACAAGGGCAACACCATCGTCGTCATCGAGCACAACCTCGACGTCGTCAAAACCGCGGACTGGATCATCGACATGGGGCCTGAGGGTGGTACCGGCGGTGGAACGGTGGTGGCCACCGGCACCCCGGAGCAGGTCGCCCAGATCGAGGGTTCTCACACAGGAGCGTTCCTGCGTCCCATTCTTCAGGGGTGACGTTCAGGACCATGTCGTGACCGATACCGGCGCTGCCCCCACCGAGCCGGACCACGGCGCGGTGGCGGCGGCGCTGCGCGCGGGTGACGAGCCGGTGTTCGCCGCGCTGGCCGAGCGGTTGCGGCGTGAACTGCAGGTTTACTGCTACCGGATGGTGGGCTCGTTCGAGGAGTCCGAAGACCTCGTCCAAGAGACGTTTCTGCGTGCGTGGCGGGCACGGGCGAGTTTCGAGGGCCGCGCATCGGTTCGCGCGTGGCTCTACCGCATCGCCACCAACGCCTGTCTCGACGTGCTGGAGCGTCGGTCGCGGCGGACGCTTCCGCACCACGTGACGCCTCCCTGGTCTCCCGATGCCGAGCTGCCGCCCCCGGCGGATCAGCCCTGGCTGCAGCCGTTTCCGGATCAGCTGCTCGAGGTGGCCGCACCGCCTGGTGAACAACCGGACACTGTGGTGGTCACCAGGGAGACGATCGAGCTGGTCTTCCTGGCGGCCATTCAGTATCTGCCGCCCCGACAACGTGCCGCGGTGATCCTGCGTGACGTGCTGGGCTGGCGAGCCAGAGAGGTCGCCGATCTCCTGGATGTTTCGGTGCCGGCGGTGAACAGCGCGTTGCAACGGGCCCGTGAGACACTCCGGAGGCAGTTGCCCGAGCAACGGCACGGCTGGGCACGGACCACTGAAGTGACTGCCGAAGAGCGCACGATGCTCCGGCGGTTCATGGACGCGACCGAGCGGGCCGACATCGCGGCCATCGCCGAACTCCTGGCCGACGATGTCCGGGCGACGATGCCCCCATGGCCGATGTGGTTCGCCGGTAAAGACGCTGTGGTCGAGTCCATGACAGCGGGCCTTGGTGCCGGAATCCCTGGGCGTTTCCGGATGCTTGCGGCCGGCGCCAACCGTCAGCCAGCGGCCGCTGCCTATGTTCGTAGACCGGGAGACACCCTCTATCGCGCCTTCGCCATTGAGTTGCTGCGTTTCGAGCACGGCCGGATCGTGGAGATCACCGCGATCCACGACATCCCGTTCGAGCCGTTCGGCCTGCCGAGGGTGCTGGACATGCCCGACCGATGAGTTTTGTGCCGGCAGCCGTCTCAACCTTGAACCGCTCACCGTGAGCGGTGGTTGCCGAGAGGAGCATCAGGATGGCTGTCGGAAAGGTCGTCGCACACGCGACGATGTCCCTGGACGGATTCATCGCCGCGCCGGGTGACGACATGGAGTGGATCTTCGAGTACCTGGGCGTCGAAGACGACGTCATAGCGGAGTTCATGAACGCCACGGGCGCGATGCTGGGCGGACGGCGCAGCTACGACGTCGGCGCCAGGGACGACCGTGACGCGTATGAGGGCGCGTGGCACGGACGGGGGTTCGTGCTCACACACGAGCCGCCCGAGCGGCCTCCGAGCGCGGCGATCACGTTCTTGTCCGGCGACGTCCGTGCCGCCGTGGCCCAGGCGCTGGCCGCAGCCGGCGGGAAGAATCTGGAAGTGGTCGGTGCCAACGTGGTCAAGCAGTGCCTCGAAGCGGGTGTGGTCGACGAGATCTTCGTGCATGTACTGCCGGTTCTGCTCGGTGACGGTGTCCGCTTCTTCGAGCGACGGCAGTTCCGCCGTAGCAACCTTGAGCTGATCGGCACTCATGCCTCGGGCCAGGTGACCAACCTGCGTTTCCGCGTCGTGTCATAGCTCAACGGCCGTTGGTGGACCGGGTCGCCGCACGTGTGGTCAGTCGAGGTGGAAGACCTCCGGCAGCCGGCGCATACGTTCGTCGGCCCGGTCACCGCCCATGTCGGTGAAATACTCCGACATCGCTGCTTGCCAACGGTTGTTCACGTCCGTGCCGGCCATGGCGCCCAGGGCCGCCTGGAAATCGTCGCACTCCACGTAGCCGATCAGCAGGCCGTCGTCGCGCAGGAACAGGGAGTAGTTACGCCACCCGGCATCCCGGAGCGCGTCGAGCATCTCCGGCCAGACATGCTGGTGAGCCTCACGATACTCGTCCAGGCGATCTGGACGGACCTGGAGTGTGAAGCAGACGCGTTCCATCTCATCTCCCTTTGGCGGATCGGCTTTCAGGCGGACTCGCGGACGACGACGGTCGTGTCCAGCACCGTGAAGGACTCTTCGGGTTCCTCCCCGGCGATCCGGGCGATGAGCAGCCGGGCCATTTCCCGGCCCATCTCCTCGATCGGCTGGCGCACCGTGGTGAGTGTCGGATCGGTCTGCCGGGCGACGCCGGAGTCGTCGAACCCGACGACGGCCACGTCGTCCGGGATGCGCCGGCCGGCCTCGCGGAGGGTCCGCAGCGCTCCGGCGGCCATCAGATCAGCCGCGACGAAGACGCTGTCGATGTCCGGGCGCCGTTCGAGGAGCTGCCGCATCGCCGCGACGCCTGCCTCATAGCTGAAGTCTCCGTAGGCGACGAGGCCGTCGTCCGTGGCGAGTCCGTGAGCCCGGCATGCTTCCCGGTAGCCCGCCAGCCGGGCCAATCCGGCGCCCATATCCTGCGGGCCGGCGATGGTGGCGACAACCCTTCGTCCGGACGCATGCAAGTGGTCGACGGCGCGCTGGGCTCCGCCGATGTTGTCGACATCGACGAACCAGCCCGCCGACGCACCAGGCCGTGTCAGCCGTGCCGGCCGACCACCTAGCACGAGCGGCAGACCGCGCTGTTCGACCAGCAATGGCAACGGATCGGCGTCGTGCAGCGACAACAACATGACCCCGTCGACGTGCTGGGACGTCAGGTGATGCTCCACACGTTCGCGTTCAGCCGCGGATTGGGCCATGGCCAGCCAGAGCTGAAGCTGGGCGTTGACGAGTCCTGAACTGATCCCGCGCACTATTCCGGCGAAGAACGGCTCGCCGAACACTCGCTCCTCCGACTCGGACACCACCAGCGCCACAGCGTCGGTGCGCTGGGTCACCAAGGCGCGAGCGGCCAGGTTGGGGACGTAGCCGAGCTCGGCGATGGCTCGTTCCACGGCTTCGCGGGCATGCGGGCTGACCTGATCTGAACCGTTGACCACCCGGGAGACCGTGCCTCGGCCGACGCCGGCGCGGGCGGCGACCTGCTCGAGGGTCGGCCGCCCGGCCGTGCGGCTGCGTTGACTTGTCACCCGGTCATTATGCGTCGAAGCCGTTACGGCTGATGGCATCGGCGTACCACTGGGCACTCTTCTTTGGCGTACGGCGTTGATCGGCATAGTCGACGTGGACGATCCCGAATCGCTTGCTGTAGCCGTAGCCCCATTCGAAGTTGTCCATCAGAGACCACACGAAGTAACCCTGCACCGGGACACCGCTGGTGATCGCCTCGTGGCAACCACCGAGGTGCGCTTTGATGTACGCCAGCCGCTCGGGGTCGCTGATCTGGCCGTCGTCGTCGACGACGTCGTCGTAGGCGGCACCGTTCTCCATGACGTATATCGGTAGAGACGTGTAGTCGCGATGCAGCCGGACCAGGATCTCGGCCAGCCCGTCGGCGTCGATCGCCCAGCCCATGCCGGTCACCGGCTGGTCGGGGGTGCTGAACTGGACGAACTCACTACCCGGCCACGCCCCCGACCAGTCCGACGGCGGTGATGCGGACGTGTCACCGTCGGGTGGTCCGGCAACGAAGTAGCGGCTGTAGTAGTTGACACCCAGATAGGACATTGGTGTCGCGATTGTCGGCATGTCGCCGTCGTGGACATGGCTGAAGTCGGATACCGGACCGAGGTCTTCCAGGACGTCCGCCGGGTACTCGCCCCGGAGCAGCGGATCCAGGAAGATGCGGTTCGCCATACCGTCGATTCGCCGGGCGGCGTCCAGGTCTGTGGCACGAGACCCAGTGGCCGAGACGCCGTAGAGGTTGACGGTGATGCCGACGTCGGCGCTGGCGTCATCGGCGCGAATCGCCTGGGTCGCCAGACCATGGCCCAAAAGGAGGTGATGCGCCGCCCGGACGGCTGCGGTGCCGTCCCGGCGGCCAGGGGCGTGCTCGCCGGAGCCGTATCCCAGAAACGCCGAGCACCAGGGTTCGTTGAGTGTCGTCCAGTTACGGATTCGATCGCCGAGTGCCCCATGAACCAGGCTGGCGTAGTCGGCGAAGCGGGCCGCGGTCTCACGTTCCGGCCAGCCTCCGGCATCTTCGAGCGGTTGGGGGAGATCCCAGTGGTAGAGCGTCGCCCAGGGCTCGATGTCGTTCGCGAGTAGTTCGTCCACCAGATGCCGGTAGAAGTCCAGGCCGTCCTGGTTCGCCGGTCCCTTTCCGGGTGGCTGCACGCGCGGCCAAGCGATGGAGAAGCGGTACGACGTGAGCCCGAGATCGGCCATCAGCCGGACGTCGTCGCGGAACCGGTGATAGTGGTCGCACGCCACGTCTCCGGTGGAACCATCGGCGATGGCTCCGGGAACGCGGCTGAACGTATCCCAGATGGAGGGGGCGCGCCCGCCTTCGGCCACCGCGCCTTCGATCTGGTAGGCCGCCGTGGCAGCACCCCACCGGAATCCGGCAGGGAACTCGATACTGGACGTGGCCCGAGGCCGGGGTGCTGGCTTGTCGATGGTCATCCTTTGGTTGCACCTTCCATGATTCCGCTGATGATCTGCCGAAAGAACAGGATGAAGACGACGACGAGGGGCACGGTGGCGATGACCATGCCGGCGAAGACCTGAGACAGGTCCTGGTGGTATGCCGAATTCAAGGTCTTGAGCGAGATCTGCACGGTGGGGTTGCCGGGGTCGGCCAACACGATGAACGGCCAGAAGAAGTCGTTCCAGTACTGCATGAAGGTCAGCAGGCCGAGTACGCCAGCCGCGGGTCGCAACGCGGGCGCGGCGACGTTCCAGAAGATGCGCCAGGTCGAGCAGCCGTCGACCCGGGCCGCCTCGATCAGCTCGTCCGGGATGGCCTGGATGCTGTATTGGCGCATCAGAAAAATGCCGAATCCGCTGATCAGGAACGGCACGATCACGGCTTTGACGTCGTTGAGCCAGCCGAGCTCACTCATGATGATGTACAGCGGCACGATGCCGAGCTGAATCGGCACCATCATGGTCAGCAAGATCGCCAGCAGCAGCACGTTCTTGCCTCGGAACCGCAGCTTGGCGAAGGCGAAACCGGCCAGCGCCCCGAAGAACACCGTGGTCACGGTGATGGTCCCGGACACGATCATGGAGTTCACCAGGCCTCGGACGATCGCCGCGTCCGGGTTGTCGAGGACCCGCTGGACGTTCTCGCCGAGGTTCCCGCCTGGCAGGAGGTGAGGCGGCCAGCTGTAGGCCGCCTCACTCGAACGTGACGCGACAACAACCATCCAGTACAACGGGAAGATCGACAGGAACGCGGCCACGATCAGCCCGCCGACGGTCAGTGGTCCGGCCCGCCGGACGGGACCGCCGTCGTCGTGCTGAGGTTTGCGGCCGCGGACCTTCTTGGCCGGAGCCGGCTTGGTGTCGTGCGGCGGAGCACTCATGGTTGGGGCTGTCATCGCCGTCCTCTCACCGGTCCGAGCTGATCCGGCGGACCAGCAGGAAATTGATCGCCGACATGACCACGATGAGCAGGAAAAGAACCAGCGCGATCGCGCCCGCATAGCCCCACTGGTGATACGTGCGCATCACTTGGACGAGGTACATCGTGATGGTCTGGAACTGCCCGGTGCTGCCACCGGAGAGAGCACCTGATCCGCTGGTGAACATCAGCGGCTCGGTGAACAGTTGCAGGCCGTAGATCGTGGAGATGGTGACCGTGAAGATGATGGTGGGCTTGAGCAGTGGCACCGTGATCTGCCAGAACTGCCGCATGCGGGACGCGCCGTCGAGCTCCGCGGCCTCGTACATGTCGCGGGAGATCGCCTGCATCGCCGCGAGGTAGATCAGCGCGTTGTATCCCGTCCAGCGCCAGTCGACCATCGACGCGATCGACATCCACGAGGTCCATCTACTGGCCCGCCAGTCGATGCGCTCCATGCCGAACATCTCCAGGATGCCGTTGGCCAGACCGTAGTCGCGGGCGAAGAACATGCCGAACACGAGCGCGACGACGGCCGTCGAGGTGACGATCGGTATCGCGATCGCCATCCGGAAGAAGCCGATGCCACGGAGCCTGCGGTTCAGCCAGTTCGCCAGGATCAGCGCCATCATCAGCTGGGGAATGGTGGCGACGATGAACATGCCGATCGTGTTGCCGACCGAGTTCCAGAACCGTGAGTCCTCGAGCAACCGGGTGAAATTCTCGGCGCCGACGAAGCTCGTCTCGGGGGACATCGGTGACTGATCAGTCAGCGAGATCCAGACGGTGTACCCCAGCGGATACAGCCCGAAGATCGCGAACAACACGAAGAACGGCAGCACGTAGAGGTACGGCGAGATCTTCTGGTCCAGCCGTGCCCACGACGGGCGGCGGAGTCCCCCGGGCCGTCCGCCCGCCGTGCTCACATGCGGATCGGCCCGATCCTTCAGCTTCACAGGATCACGAACCCACTAGCCGATGCCAGCCGCGGTGTCCTGCGCGTTCTGCCAGGCCTCGTCCGGTGTGCGCTCGCCTTGTTCGACCGAACGCAATGCGTCTTCGTAGGCCGTGCGGATCGCGTTGTTCTGCGGCCCGAGGACGACTGGCTGCAGGTCCTGTGCCCCGGCGCCGAAGATCTGCCCGGTTGGAGCGTCGTTGAAGTACTCGTTGGTGGCGGCGAGCACGGCATCGTCACCGAGTGCCTGCGGCGAGGACGGCAGGTTGCCCAGCGCTTCGAACGCCTCGACGTGTGCCTCCGGCGTGGTCAGGTACGCGGCCAATGCCGCGGCCTCGGCCGGGTGCTCGGATTCGGCCGGCACCGCGAGGAAGGATCCTCCCCAGTTGCCGCCGTCGCCAGGTGCGTCTGCGACATCCCACAGCCCGGCTGCGTCGTCGCCCGCGGCGCCGGAGATGACTCCGGTCATCCACGCGGGGCAGGCGATGGTGGCGAAGCTACCGGACTGGAACCCGGCGTTCCACTCGTCCGAGAACGAGTTGAGTCCGGTGGAGAGACCCTTCTCGATCATCTCGATGGTGAGATCCCAGGCAGCCTTGATGTCCGGATTGTCGAGGTCGAGGTTGTTGTCCGGGTCGTAGTAGGTGTAGCCGGAGTTGTTGCCGGCGATCTGCATCAGCATCGTGTTGTAGACGTTGGTGGCCGCGTCCAGGAACCCCTGACCGGTGTCGGCTGCCTCGAACTCCTCGCCGACGGCGATGTAGTCCTCCCAGGTGGTCCACAGCGCGGATACCTCGTCCCGGTCGGTGGGGAGGCCGGCCTCCTCGAAGAGATCGCTGCGGTAACACATGGCCATCGAGCCGACGTCGGTGCCGAGGCCGAGTACGAAGCCGCCCGGGGCACCCTGCTCCCACTTCCACGGCAGGAAGTTGCTCTCCAGCTCGGCCGCGCCGTGATCGGCGAGGTTCACGAACTTGTCCAGCTGTGCGTAGAACTGAACGATGGTGCCCTCTTCGAGCGCGACGACGTCTCCGGCGCCGGATCCGGCGGTGATCTGCTGGACCAGCCGGTCGTTGTAGTCGCCCAGGCCGAGGCCGGCGCCGCGTTCCTCGATGGTGATGTGCGGGTTTTCGCTCATGTACTGCTCGTACAGAGCCTCGTAGCCGAAGCCTTGCTCGCCGAAGACGTCGACCACGAGCGTGATCTGTTCGGCGTCGGTGGTGTCGGCGTCGTCTCCGTCGTCGTCCTCGGCTGCCGCTTCCGGCGCTTCGGCGTCGGAGGCCTCAGGCTCGCTGTCGTCGCCGCCGCAGGCAGCGAGGAGCAGCGTGGCGACACCGAGGGTGGCAAGAATAGTTCGGGTTCGGGTTGGTCTGACGCTCATCCTGACCCTCCAGGTCGTGTGATGTCGGCATGCGTCCGGCGCGGACCGTCGGCCGCAGGCGAAGCGTCCCTCGTGCCGTACGGGAGCGCTCCCATTAGCGTTGCCGCAGGATTACCACGAGATCAAGAGCATTCTTGGGAGCGTTCCCAATCTGTTATAACCGACCGGTCCGGTGCCCACGGGCTACCGGAGTCCGGTCCTGGCCCGGTTCATCCCTGATCGGCCGGGGTGGCCGGCACGAGTGAAGTTCGCGCCCGGATCTGCGGAGACAGCGAGATGGCGCACGAAAACGGGGCGGTCGCACCATGTTGGGTGCGACCGCCCCGGGGTCGTCCGAAGCTACGAAACTTGTCCCGAATCAGAAGGACGGGGGGTCCTGTCGCGGCGGTTCGGGGGTGTTCTGCGGCTCGCGGCCGCCGCCTCCCGGACGGGGTGCGAGTTTCGTCCACCACTTCTTCGCCGTGTCGATTCCGCCGATGCCGAATGCGATGACGCCGGCCAGGAGGATCGACAGTGGCAGGAACTGGAGCAGTGTGTTCTCGATCTTGTCGGTGACCGAAGGGGCGAAGTTCAGTGTGTCGAGAGCGGCCAGAACACCGACGACGAGAACACCGATGCGGACCGCGGTAGCCACCCAGCCCATATTGCGGCTCTCGGCAAATGGCCGGACCACGCCGTATGCCCAATTGGCAATCGCGGCCGCGACGAACAGGACAAGAAGCGCGATGAGAACAAGTGGCAGGTATGCGATCAGGTCGCTGAGTAGCTGCGTGAGCTGTTCGATTCCGAGAACTTCGGCAGCGATTTGGATGAATATCAGGAAGATGAGGAAGTAGGCGACCTGGCCGATTAGCCGTATTCCGGATGTTCCGGCTTGTTGCAGCATCGGCTCAAGGCCAGCCGCCTCGGTCAGGCGGCCTGCGCCGACCCGTTCGAGCACCGAAATCAGCAGGCGACGGATCAGCTTGGCGATCCAGTGCCCGACCAGGAGTAGGAGTAGGGCGACGATCAGGCGGGGGATGAATTCGCCGACATCCCGCCCGAGCTCAGCGAAAGAATCGACAAGCTCATCGACAAAATCGACATTAGATAAGTTGACAGTCATTTACCGCTCACATCCTCTTGGTAAAACTCGGCCCATGGCGTGTCACGAAGATAACCGAGGATGACCTTGTGTGTCGGGGAGAACACGCGAATTGAGAACTCAGCAGGCACTTGTTTTCGGCACGAATTGGTAAATATCCCCACACCCGGCCTGACAACCCCACCCGCCCGGCCTGACAACCCCACCCGCCCGGCCTGACAACCCCACCCGCCCGGCCTGACAACCCCACCCACACCCCCGCACCCAAGGTGTTGATCATGGGCGGATGACACCTATCGGGCGCCCAATAGGTGTCATCCGCCCATGATCAACACCTTGGGTGCGGGGGTGTCTGTGCTGACTCGTAGGCTGGAACACGTGGCCGACCCTTCGACTTACCGCCCCGCGCCCGGCTCCATCCCGGTCGAGCCCGGCGTCTACCGGTTCAGTGACGGCGACGGCCGGGTGATCTACGTCGGCAAGGCCAAGAGCCTGCGCTCGCGCGTCTCGTCGTATTTCCAGGACCTCTCGGCGCTGCATCCGCGCACGCTGGCGATGGTGACCACCGCCGCGAAGGTCGAGTGGACCGTCGTGCGCACCGAAGTCGAAGCCCTGCAGCTCGAGTATTCGTGGATCAAGGAGTACGATCCGCGGTTCAACGTGCGCTACCGGGACGACAAGTCCTATCCGTACCTGGCCATCACACTTAACGAGGAATATCCCCGGGCGCTCGTCATGCGCGGGGCCAAGAAGCGAGGCGTCCGGTACTTCGGCCCGTACGCACACGCTTGGGCCATCCGGGAGACTCTCGATCAGCTTCTGCGTGTCTTCCCGATCCGCAGCTGCTCGAAGGGTGTGTTCAACCGGTCGCGCCAGATCGGGCGGCCGTGTCTGCTCGGGTACATCGGCAAATGTTCGGCCCCGTGCGTGAGCCGGGTCAGCGCTGAGGAGCACCGGGAGATCGTCGAGGATCTCGTCGCGTTCTTGGAGGGCAAGACCGCCACGTACATCAAACGCCTCGAGCGGGAGATGAAAGCCGCCTCCGCCGAACTCGACTTCGAGCGAGCAGCCCGGTTACGTGACGACATCGCCGCGCTCGAGCGCGCCATGGAGGCCAACGCGGTGGTGCTCGGTGACGGTACCGACGCCGACGTCGTGGCTCTCGCGGATGACCCTCTCGAGGTCGCGGTGCAGATCTTCTACGTACGCGGCGGCCGGGTGCGTGGGCAGCGAGGATGGGTGGCGGACAAGGCCGAGGACGTTCCTGCGGGCGAGCTGCTGGAGCGGTTCTTGCTGCAGCTTTATGGTGAGGCCGGTGGTGAAACCGTCCCGCGCGAGATCATCGTTCCGGAACTGCCGGAGGACGCGGATGAGGCCGATGCGCTGCGCGAGCTGCTGGCCGAGTTGCGTGGTGGCAAGGTGGATCTGCGAGTCCCGCAACGTGGCGACAAGCGGGCGCTGCTCGAGACAGTCTCGCGTAACGCCGCTCAGACCCTGAAATTGCACAAGACGAAGCGCGCCAGCGATCTGACCACCCGGAGCCGGGCGCTTGAAGAGGTGCAGGAGGCGCTCGAACTGGACGAGCCGCCCCTGCGGATCGAGTGCTACGACATCTCGAATCTGGCCGGGACCGAGGTGGTCGGGTCCATGGTGGTGTTCGAGGACGGGTTGCCGCGCAAGAGCGAGTATCGCAAGTTCGGCGTTCGGGGAACCGAGGGGATCGACGACGTCGCATCCATCCGGGAGGTGTTGCGGCGCCGATTCCGCCGGCAGCACGTCGCGGCCGTCAACGATGCCGGCGATCCGGGCGTGTCCGTCGAGGACGGTGAAATATCGGAGCCCGACGCCCGGGAAAACCGGGGGCCGTCGAGGATCGACCCTGAGACCGGCCGGCCGCAGAGATTCGCGTACACCCCCGGTCTGGTCATCGTCGACGGTGGGCAGCCCCAGGTCAATGCCGCCCGCCAGGCCATGGACGAGTCGGGCGTTCCTGATATACCGGTCGTCGGCCTGGCCAAACGCCTGGAAGAAGTCTGGCTGCCGGACACCGAAGATCCCGTCATCATGCCGCGGACGAGCGAAGGGCTGTATCTGCTGCAGCGAGTGCGCGACGAGGCGCACCGCTTCGCCATCACGTATCACCGGCAGCGACGTTCGAAGTCGATGACCGATAGCCTGCTCGACGGCATTCCCGGCCTTGGCCCGGCCCGGCGAAAGACGCTCCTGGCGCATTTCGGCTCGCTGAAGAAGCTCCGCGCCGCCGGTCCCGAGGAGATCAGTCAGGTGAAGGGCATCGGTCCTGCCTTGGCTGAGAACATCGCCCACGCACTCGCTCGAAGCCAGCCCGCACGTTCGGTCAACACCGCCACTGGTGAGATCAGCGAGGGCTGAGCGGGCCGCCGTGCTGGATCACGACCGCGTCGTGCGCGTGGCGGTGGAAGCTGGAATCATGGCGGCCTGCGGTTCGTATGGTTGATAACGGGGGAGGAATTAGGTGGCAGAGAAGGATGAGCCTCAGGAAGTGGGTGCCGTTGCCGTGCCCGAGGTGCTGATCGTGACCGGAATGTCCGGGGCCGGTAAGACCGCCGCGACGGCGGCGCTCGACGACCTCGGGTGGTTCGTGGTCGACAACCTGCCGCCGGCGTTGTTGATGGACCTCGTGTCGATGGTGGGCAAAGACGAGGACATCCGCCGTCTCGCCGTCGTCGCCGACGTACGCGGCGGCGCCTTCTTCGGTGAACTCCGCGGCGCGTTGGAAGCGATGACCGAGCAAGGTGTGCGGCCTTCGGTGCTGTTCCTGGAAGCCAGCGACGAAGTCCTGGTGCGCAGGTTCGAATCGGCGCGTCGCCCGCATCCGCTTCAAGGGGGCGGACGTGTGGTGGAGGCGATCGAACGAGAGCGGGCAGAGCTGGCCACGCTGCGCGGTGGGGCCGACGTCGTCATCGACACGTCGTTGCTCAACATCCACGAGTTCGGCGCACGGATTCGCACGGCATTCGCCGGTGAGGAACTGGGGTTGCGAGCGGTGATCGTGTCGTTCGGGTTCAAGTACGGCTTGCCGGTCGACGCCGATCTGGTCGCGGACATGAGGTTCCTGCCCAACCCGCACTGGGTTCCCGAACTGCAGCCGCAGACGGGCCTGGACGCCGACGTGAGCGACTATGTCCTGAATCAGCCCGGGGCTGAAGACTTCCTCGACCGCTACAGCGAACTCGTCGGCGTTGTGTCACAGGGGTACCTGCGCGAGGGAAAGCGATTCGTGACCATCGGCATCGGATGTACCGGCGGGAAACACCGCAGCGTCGCGATGAGCGAGGCGCTGGCGATCCGCCTGCGTCAGCGAGGAGTCGAGACCTTGGTCGCGCACCGCGATCTCGGCCGCGAGTGATAGGACCCCGTCCTGACCATGGACACACTGGCAGGTCCGAAGGTTGTCGCCCTTGGAGGCGGTCACGGCCTGGCGGCTTCGCTGGCCGCACTGCGCCGGATGGCCGGACGGCTGACCGCGGTGGTCACCGTCGCCGACGACGGCGGATCCAGCGGCCGGTTGCGGCGTGAGCTCGGTGTTCTTCCGCCGGGGGATCTGCGGATGGCGCTGGCGGCGCTGTGCGGCGACGACGACTGGGGCCGCACCTGGGCCAGGGTGCTCCAGCACCGCTTCAGCGGCGGTGAGCTGCACAATCACGCTGCCGGAAACCTGCTGATCGTCGCTCTGTGGGATCTGCTGGGTGGTCAGTACGGGACGGCACGCCGGCCACCCGAAGATGGCCTCGCCGGTTCCAGCGGCCATTTGATCGAGGGACTGGACTGGGTCGCGAGGCTCCTCGGGGCCCAGGGCCGGGTACTGCCGATGGCGCTGGTTCCGATGAACATCGAAGCGCTGGTGGGAAGTTCGCGCCGGTCGGCCAACGGCTACCGTGATATCCGGACCGTTTCCGGGCAACACGCGGTAGCCACCGTGGACGGCGATGTGGTCGCGGTCGGTTTGACGCCGCCGGATCCACCGGCCTGTCCGGAGACGCTGGCCGCGATCGCTGAGGCCGAGTGGGTCGTCATGGGGCCTGGATCCTGGTTCAGCAGCGTGATACCTCACTTGCTCGTCCCCGAGTTGCGGGAGGCGCTCGTGACCACGCCTGCACTACGAGCGATCACGCTGAACCTGACGCCGGAGGGTGGTGAGACCTCGAACTTCACCCCGGAGATGCACCTCGAGGTGCTCGGCGCCTACGCCCCGGACCTGCGGATCGATCTCGTCGTGGCCGACCGCGGTTCGGTTCCGGACGAGCCGTTGCTGCGCCGGGTAGCCGCCGAGATGGGAGCCGAACTGGTGATCGCCGACGTCGCGGCGCCGGACGGCTCATCCAGACACGACCCCGAGTTGCTGGGAGGGACGTTCGTTCAGACCCTCGGGCGTGGCAGGATCGAACCATGGCGATGACAGCTTCGGTGAAGGACGAGTTGGCTCGCCTCGACGTGACCAAGACGTGCTGCCGGAAGGCAGAGGTGTCGGCACTGCTGCGTTTCGGTGGTGGACTGCACATAGTCAGCGGCAAGATCGTCATCGAGGCAGAGCTTGATACGGGGGTCGTGGCCCGCCGGCTGCGGCGTGACATAGCCGACGTGTTCGGACATGAAAGCGAGTTGGCGACGGTCGCCGCGGGGGGATTGCGCAAGGGGACTGGCTTCATGGTGAGAGTGGCCCGCGACGGTGAGCACCTGGCTCGCCAGACCGGCCTGATCGACGGCAGCGGGCGACCGGTCCGGGGCCTGCCACCGCAGGTGGTGAATGGTGCTACCTGTGACGCCGAGGCGGCGTGGAGGGGCGCGTTCCTGGCCCACGGGTCGCTGACCGAGCCGGGCCGTTCGTCGTCGCTGGAAGTGACCTGTCCGGGACCGGAGGCGGCGCTGGCGCTGGTGGGCGCGGCCCGGCGCCTGGGTATCCAGGTCAAGGCCCGGGATGTGCGGGGGACCGACCGGGTGGTGGTGCGCGACGGCGAGGCCATTGGAGCGCTGCTGACCCGCATCGGAGCCCATGACAGCGTGCTGGCCTGGGAAGAGCGGCGGATGCGCCGGGAGGTCCGGGCTACCGCCAACCGGCTCGCCAATTTCGACGACGCGAACCTGCGGCGCTCGGCTCGGGCAGCCGTGGCGGCCGGCGCTCGGGTCGAGCGTGCGCTCGAAGTACTCGGCGACGATGTCCCCGATCATCTGCGCAAAGCCGGTGAGCTGCGCCTGAAACACAAACAGGCGAGTTTGGAAGAGCTCGGTCAGCTCTCGGACCCGCCGATGACGAAGGACGCGGTGGCCGGGCGGATCCGGCGGCTGCTGGCGATGGCTGATCGAAAAGCATCCGATCTGGGTATACCCGGCACCGAATCGAGCCTGACGTCGGACATGCTTGCACCATGAGACCGTGGCTCGCGGTGCTCGTCACAGCGTGGCTGGCGCTGACCGGATGTACCGGCGACGAGCCCGCGGACGGGCAACCTGGCGGCGCCTCCTCCAATCCGGATGGCGGTGTACTGCCTACCAGTACGGCGCCGCCGATCGAGCACGTACAACAGGTTCTCGACGACGCGCGGCTGACCGAGCAGCAGCTCGGCATGGCTGCCGACGAGTCCTACCGGCGTGAGTCGGGGCTGCAGACCCCCACGTTCGCGTACTGCGGCGACCACGCCGACCCCGTGGATCAGCTACGTCTGGCGCGCACGCAGCGGTGGTGGAAGAACGACGCCTGGCCGTGGCCTGATGAAGGCGGATATACCGTTGGCGTGGAGATCGTCTACTACGAGCCGGGTGGCGTCGAGCAGACCATGGAGGCGTTCGGCCAGGTCCCCGAGCGGTGCCCCGAGGCCCACTATGCCAGTGGAACCACCGCGACCTTCGCTGCTACTCAGCTGCCGGCATCGTTTCCGGCGGGCGCGGTTGCGCTCGAAGACGAGTGGACCTATCCGGAAGGCGCCAAGGCGCCAGGACTGATCGTCGCGATTCCGGCAGGCGACGTCCTGGGGTTTCTGTATATCCGCGGCCACGAGGCGACAGTGCATCAGCGTGCTGACGAGCTGGCCCGGCGACTGGCCGGCAACGTAGCCGAGGCGGATGCGTTGATCAAGGAACTGCGCCCGTAGGCGGCATTTCCGCTGGCGTGGGTGTCAGCTACTCGCTGCCGCGGTCCTCCGCGTTCGCAATATGGTCCAGAATATGGACGATAGATGCTTGTTGAATGTTTCTTCCAGCAATCCGTACCCTTCGGGACATCCTGTGCGATTACTCGAATGAGAGTTCGCGCAATAGGGCGTTGGATCGTGAGTGGGGTCGGACGCCTGGAGGGCGAGGCAAAGGCTGGGCGTCGCACGGGGGGTTCGTGTGACGACTGACTTTCGGCGTGGCCATCCAGGGTGTCCGGGCACACGAGCCCGACGACTCCCTCATTGGTCGATCTCTCAGGCAGAGCAGCGCTCAAGGGGAGGCTCAGCTGTCGCTCGGCGAAGAATTCGATGCTGTGCTCGGCGCGGCGCGCACAGGCGCGCCGTGGGCATTTGAGCGCATTTACGGTGATTTGGCACCCGCCGTTGCCGGCTATGCCCGGATGCAAGGCTCCGCTGAGCCGGAAGACCTGTGCAGCGACGTGTTCATGGGGGTCTTCGCGGGCCTCCCGTCGTTCTCCGGATCCGAGAAACAGTTCCGGTCCTGGGTGTTCACCATCGCCCACCGCCGTTTGGTCGACGAACGGCGGCGCAGGTCACGTCGGCACAGCACACCCATCGCCGACGTGGAGGCCTTCGACCGCCCGGGCGGCGACGTCGAGGAAGATGCGCTCGACGTGCTCGGAAAACGTCGCGTGCACGCATTGTGCGCGGAACTGTCCGGCGATCAGCGCGAGGTGTTGCTGCTGCGCGTCGTTGCCGACCTGACGGTCGAACAGGTCGCCCAGGTCGTGGGCAAGTCGCCTGGTGCGATCAAAGCGTTGCAGCGGCGAGGGCTCACCGCGCTCCGGAAGAAGTTGTCGCGGGAGGGCGTAACCCTATGAGCCGCTCCAGCGATGACGTTAACGAGATGCGTTCATTCCCGGTGATCGACGACGCCACCGCTGAGGTCATCCTCAGCGGCGACACAGTGGCGCCCGAACACTCGTCGTTGGCGGAGGCCGCGCGGGCGATTCGCCGGACCGCGGACCAGCCGGTCCGGCCCAGTGCTGAGCTCGCCCGGCGGATGGCCTCGGGTCAGTTCCACGATGTCGCCGCTGCGCGGTATCCGGCCCGGCGCCGCGGATGGGTGCGCGACATTGTGGCGGCAGCAGGTCCGCGAGCACGCTGGGCCGCCGGCGTGGCAATCGTTTTCACCGGGCTCTCAGGGGCGGTGGCAGCGGGTGCTTTCCCGGATGCCGTGCAGGACCGGGTCCAAACCGTCGTCGAGGCCGTCACGCCGATCAAATTCACCGACGGGGAACACACGGGCGGCGAGATCGCGGAGAACGAGACGGGCGACATCACCGAAGCGCCGGGGAAGAACCCCGCGGGATCACCAGATGGTTCGGGACCAGAGGATCCGGGTGAGCATGGCCGGGAAAATCGGCCGGAGGATCCGGGTGAGCATGGTCGGGAAAATCGGCCGGAGGATCCGGGTGAGCATGGTCGGGAAAATCGGCCGGAGGATCCGGGTGGGCATGGTCGGGAAAATCGGCCGGAGGATCCGGGTGAGCATGGTCGGGAGAACCGGCCGGAGGATCCGGGTGAGCATGGTCGGGAGAACCGGCCGGAGGATCCGGGTGAGCATGGCCGGGAAAATCGGCCGGAGGATCCGGGTGAGCATGGCCGGGAGAACCGGCCAGCTGGTTCGGAGGAGAACGGCCGGCAGAACCAGGGCGGTATCCCGGAGTCACCACCACACAAGACCGACCGTCCTGACCGGGGGAGTTGACCCCGATCAGGACGGCGACCAACGCCCGACGCGCTAACCCCCACCACGCGTCGGGTCATGTTGCGGCCCTGGTTTATCCCCTTGGGCCGGGGCCGCAACCCCTTACCTCCCATCGACCCACCCCACCCTCGTCGGTGATCGACAGTGCGCTGTGGTCGTTGGGCCGCAGCCACACTCCACTGTCGATCACCAATGAGCGACCACAGCGCACTGTCGATCACCGACGAGGGTGGGGGTGATGTGGGGTGGGGGTGATGTGGGGTGGGGGTGATGTGGGGTTGGTTCAGGAGGCGGTCCATCGGTAAAGCTGCTCAGGACGGCCGGTCTGCCCGTAGCGCGGCTCCCGGGAGACCGAGCCCTTCTCGACGAGAAACTCGAGGTATCGCCGGGCCGTGACACGCGCGGTCCCGAGCAGCTCGCCCATTTCGCTGGCCGAGAGGCCGTGTGAGGCTCGGCGGAGTTGCGTTGTCACCGCCTCGAGCGTTTCCGTGCTCATGCCCTTCGGCAACGGCCCGCCGGCGGTGCCCCGGAGGGCGGCTAACGCGCGATCCACATCCTGTTGGGCAGCGGTGCGGCCACCCGACTGGAGGCGCTGCCGGAATTCGGCATAACGTTCCAGCTTGTCGCGGAACGCGGCGAACGTGAACGGCTTGAGCAGGTACTGCACGATGCCGTGTGCGACGGCGGACCGGACGATCTCGATGTCGTGCGCGGACGTCACGGCGATGATGTCCACTGTCCGGCCGTGCGCACGCAGGGTGCGACACACGTCGAGGCCGGTCATGTCCGGCAGATAGAAGTCCAGCAGCACGAGGTCGACGTCGTCCAGGCGGGGGAATCGCAGTGCCTCGGCGCCGCTGTGCGCGATACCCGCGACGGTGAAACCGCGCACGCGCTGGACGTAGCGTGCGTGTGCGTCGGCGATTCGTGGGTCGTCCTCCACCACCAACGTGGCGATCATGGCCCTCGCTCCAGTGTTTGGTCCAGGGCCGGCGGCTCAGGTGCGGCTGCCGGCCGATCGTCGTGGGGACGGGGCAGGCGGACGATGACGGCGGAGCCGCTTTCGTGTTCGACATACGCCTGACCGCCGTATCGGGTGACGATCTGCCGAACGAGCGCCAACCCCAGGCCGCGGCCGGGTGAGACGCGGGTATGGCCGGTGTCCTTGGTCGACCAGCCCCAGGCGAACGCATCGTCGAGATTCGCAGGGTCGAACCCTGGGCCGGAATCGCCAACCCTGATCACCAGTTCGGCCTCGTCGAGCCGCGCGGTCACGGTCACCGCGCGCGGGGGCGGTCCGGTAGCCGCGGCATCCATCGCGTTGTCGACCAGGTTGCCGACGAGTGTGACCAGCTCCCGGGACGGGAGAAACGTATCCGGGACCACAGTGTCGGGAGTGACCGTGAAATCGATGCCGCGCTGATGTGCCTGCGCGGCTTTGCCGAGAAGCAGTGCGGACAGCGCCGGTTCGGTCACCGCGCCGATGAGCTGATCGGCGAGTTGCTGGGTGGACTCGAGTTCGGCCGTGGCGAATTCGACGGCGCGTTCCGGCTCGCCCATTTCGACCATGGTGATGACGGTGTGCAATCGGTTGGCGGCTTCATGGGCCTGAGCCCGGAGCGCGTCGGCGAATCCGCGCGCCGATTCGAGTTCACCCGTCAGCGATTCCAGCTCGGTATGGTCACGCAGCGTGACGACGGCCCCGAGTTCCCGGCCGTCCTTCGAGGTGCGCTGCTGGTTGACGACAAGCACGCGGTCACCGAAGACGTGGAGCTGGTCGCTGACCGGCTCGCCCGCCGTGAGTGTGTCGGCTAACGCGCCGGTGATTCCGAGTTCTCGGACGGTTCGGCCTTCGTGATCGTCGGGTAGGCCAAGCAGGTGGACGGCCTCGTCGTTGGCGAGCACCACCTCGGCATCGGCGTTGAGCACGAGCAGTCCCTCCCGGACCGAGTGCAATACCGCCTCGTGGTGCTCGTACATCCGGGTGATCTCCACGGGTCCTAGTCCCAGCGTCTGCCGGTCGAGCCGGCGGCTGATAGCCAGTGAACCGAGCGCGGCCACGCCGAGTGCGAGCAGCGCAATGCCGATGATGGAGAACAGTCTGGGGCGGAGCTCGTCCCAGATCCTGTCCTGGAGAATCCCGATGGATAGCAGGGCCGCCGGCTCGGCGTCGGCCTCGAGGTAGATCGGAACGACGGCGCGAACGGACGGACCGAGTGTTCCCTGGTAGGTCTCGGTCAAACTCTGTCCGGCCAGCGCGGGCTCCACGGTGCCGAGGAACTGCTCGCCGATTCGGTCCGGGGTCGGGTGCGAGTATCTGGTGCGGTCGGTGCCCATGAACACGATGAAGTCGGTGCCGGTGGCCACCCGGACCGACTCGGCCAGCGGTTGCAGCGAGGCGGCCGGATTGCCGTCGGCGAGAGCCGTGTGCACGTCCGGGAGTTCGGCCAGTGCGTGAGCCAAACTCAGGGCACGACGCTCTGCTTCCGCCTCGCTGTCATGGCGGGCGTTGAGGTAGGCGAGAACCCCTCCGGCGATGACAAGGAGGAGAATCAGCGCCAGTTGGAGGGCGAAGAGCTGTTGCGCCAGGCTCCTCGGGAGCAGGGACCGCGCCCGTCCGGGGACGCGATCCCTGAGCCGCGTGTTCATGCGTTCAAGTGTGGCAGGAAGCGGGCACACGGGGTCCGGCTTCTCGATTCAGAAGCTGATTCCCATCGCCCAAGCGCCCAGCAGCATCACAGCGCCGGTGATCAGCACGACACCGATCAGGTTGAGCCAGAACCCGGCCCGGATCATCTGGCCCATCGTCACCCGGCCGGTTCCGAAGATGATCGCGTTCGGCGGGGTGCCGACCGGAAGCATGAAGCTGCAGGTAGCGGCGATGGCTGCGGGCACCAGCAGAAGGAGCGGGTCGAGGCCCAGTCCGACCGCCACTCCACCCAGGACCGGCAGGAAGGTTGCTGCGGTGGCGGTGTTGCTGGTCAGTTCTGTCAAGAGAAGCACGACGAGGCAGATGGCCGCGATGAGCAAGACCGTGGGCAGCCCACCGAGTTCGCCGACCTTGATGCCGATGTACGTGCTCAGTTCGGTGTCCTGGACTGCTTTGGCCAAACTCAGGCCGCCGCCGAACAGCAGCAGCACGCCCCACGGAATGCCGGCTTGAGCCGTGCGCCAGTCGAGTGTTCCTTCGGCTCGCCGGAACGACGTCGGGATCAAGAACAGAGCGACGGCGGCTGCGATGGCGATACTGGCATCACTCAGGTTGGCCATGAACGGCAACGCCGAGGTCAGCGGTTCGAAGCCGGTGATCTGCTCCCGGAACACCCACAGAGCGGCCGTGCCGACGAAGATGACCAGCACGTTCCACTCGCCGCGTGACATCCGGCCCAGCTTGCTCAGCTCACTCTGGATGACCTGCCGGCCCCCGGCGATCTCGGCAATCTTCGTCGGGTAGAACACCCGGGTGAGCAGGACCCAGGCGATCGCCAGGAAGACGGCCGACAATGGCACGCCGATCTTCATCCAGTCCGCGAAGCTGATCGAGAAGCCGTAGTTCTGTTCCACGAAGCCGGCCATGATCAGATTCGGCGGGCTGCCGATCAACGTCGACGTACCGCCGATGGTGGCGGCATACGCGATCGCGAGGATGAGGCAGACGCCGAAGTTGCGGACGTTCTTTCTCGACTCCTCGCTGCCATCGCCGGTTCCTACCAACGCCAGCACACTGATCCCGATCGGGATCATCATCAGCGTGGTGGCGGTGTTGCTGACCCACATACTCAGGAACCACGTAGCGATCATCACGCCGAGCACGATCTGGCGGGGTTTGGTGCCGACGATGCGCATCGCGTGCAGCGCGATCCGTTTGTGCAGGTTCCATTTCTGCATCGCGAGCGCGATCATGAATCCGCCCATGAACAGGAACACGGTCGGCGAGGCGTACGGCGCCGCTGCGTCTTCCATTTCCAGGACGCCGAGTAGCGGGAACGCGACGAGCGGAACAAGTGCGGTGGTGGCCAGCGGAAGTGCCTCCGTCATCCACCACACGGCGACGAGCACCGCAACTGCGGCGGTCGTGCGGGCCGGGTTCGACAGGTCCGCGTCTACTGGCAGCAGCACGTAGGTCATCACGGCCAATACCGGGCCCAGAACCCGGCCGATCCAGAGCCGCCGCGGGGACAGCTGGGATTCGTTGGCGCCGGGCCGGGGTCCCGCCGAGGCGCGCGCCTGTGTCTCCACGTCTTCGGGTGTGTCGTGCTGGGCATCGAGCGGGTGGTCCTCTGTCGGGCTGGTCGTCCTCGTGCCGATAGCCATGATGACCCTCCGGGGCAACATCGTGTTCACCTGGGAGTTACTGAACGGATGCCGCAGATGTTGCCCAGGTCACACTAGAGTGTCGTGGTTGTGTTCTTAACGGTCGTGAGAAGTTGGTGTGACCCGTGATGACGCATGCTTTGCGGGTATGCCTTAAGGTCTGTTGCGGGTCACCACGACGGGGTGGACGACCACGGCACGTAAAACACCCTGAGACGTGAGAAGGAGAGTGATCCACCGTGACCGTTCGTGTAGGGATCAACGGATTCGGACGAATCGGACGCAACTACTCCCGTGCTCTGCTGGCGCAGGGCTCGGACATCGAGATCGTCGCTGTCAACGACCTCACCGACGCCAAGTCGCTGGCGCACCTGTTCAAGTACGACTCCATTCTGGGTGTTCAGAAGGACGTGACCGCCGGAGACGACACGATCAGTGCCGGCGGTCAGACCTTCAAGGTGCTGGCTGAGCGTGACCCCGCCAACCTGCCGTGGAAAGACCTCGGCGTTGACATCGTGATCGAGTCCACCGGGTTCTTCACCGACGCCACCAAGGCGAAGGCGCACCTCGACGCCGGCGCCAAGAAGGTCATCATCTCTGCGCCCGCGTCCAACGAAGACGGCACGTTCGTCCTCGGCGCGAACCACCAGGACTACGACCCCGCCGCGCACCACGTCGTCTCCATGGCGTCGTGCACCACGAACTGCCTCGCGCCGATGGCGAAGGTGCTGAACGACTCGTTCGGGCTGGAGCGCGGCCTGATGACCACGATCCACGCGTACACCGCTGACCAGAACCTGCAGGACGGCCCGCACAAGGACCTGCGCCGGGCGCGTGCCGCCGCCATCAACATGGTTCCCACCAGCACCGGTGCGGCCAAGGCCATCGGTCTGGTGCTGCCCGAGCTCAAGGGCAAGCTGGACGGCTTCGCTGTCCGGGTTCCCACGCCCACCGGCTCGGCCACCGACCTCACGGTCACGGTGAGCCGCGAGGCGTCGGTCGACGAGGTCAACTCCGCCTTCAAGGCCGCCGCCGACGGCGAGCTCAAGGGCTACCTGCGCTACACCGAGGAGCCGCTGGTTTCCTCCGACATCGTCACCGACCCGGCCTCCTGCATCTTCGACTCCGGTCTCACCCGCGTGATCGGTGACCAGGTGAAGATCGTCGGCTGGTACGACAACGAGTGGGGTTACTCCAACCGTCTTGTCGACTTCACTCGCTATGTGGGCGAGTCCCTCTGACCCGGACGGGATGTCATGGCCTTGAAGACGATCGAACGATTGGGTGAGCTGCGAGGCAGGCGTGTCCTTGTGCGCTCCGACCTCAACGTTCCTCTCGACGGCTCCACCATCACCGACGACAACCGGGTGCGGGCTTCGGTGACCACCATCAAGGAACTGGCCGAGGCTGGTGCCCGCGTGGTGGTCACCGCGCACCTGGGTCGGCCGAAGGGGACGCCGGAGCCCAAGTATTCCCTCGCGCCGGTAGCTGAACGGCTCTCCGAGCTGCTCGGCGCCGACGTCGCCTTCGCCACGGACACCGTGGGCGAGAGCGCTCAGAAAACCGTCGCCGGTCTCGGTGACGGCGGCGTCGCCGTGCTTGAGAATGTCCGGTTCGATCCGCGTGAGACCAGCAAGGACGACGCCGAGCGCGGGGCGATGGCCGACGAGCTCGCCGCCCTGGGGGACTACTTCGTATCCGACGGATTCGGAGTGGTCCACCGCAAACAGGCCAGCGTGTACGACGTCGCTCAGCGGCTGCCGCGCGCGGCCGGCCGGCTGGTCGAAGCCGAGGTCGAGGCGTTTCGCAAGGTGCTGGTCTCGCCGGAGCGGCCCTACGTCGTCGTTCTCGGCGGGTCGAAGGTGTCGGACAAGCTCGGCGTCATCGACAATCTGATCGGCAAGGTGGACCGGCTGCTCATCGGTGGCGGTATGGCGTTCACGTTCCTCGCCGCGCGGGGCTATGGCGTTGGAGGCTCGCTCCTCGAGGCCGACCAGGTGGACACGGTGCGCAAGTACCTCGAGCAGGCTGCGCAGCGCGGAGTCGAGATCGTCTTGCCGGTGGACGTCGTCGTCGCCGCCGACATCGCGGCCGACGCCGAGACATCGGTGGTCAGCGCTTCGGCAATTCCCGACGACCAAAAGGGCCTCGACATCGGGCCGGCTTCGATCGAATTGTTCAGCGGTAAGCTCGCCGATGCCAAGACCGTCGTGTGGAACGGCCCGATGGGTGTGTTCGAGCTCGCGCCGTTTGCCGCCGGAACTGCGCAGGTAGGCCGGGCCGTCTCCGAGATCGACGGTACGAGCGTGGTCGGGGGTGGCGACTCCGCCGCCGCTGTCCACAAGCTGGGCCTCGACGCGTCGGCGTTCACTCACATCTCGACCGGTGGCGGGGCGTCACTCGAATTGCTCGAAGGTAAGACCCTGCCGGGTCTTGCGGTTCTGGAGGACTGAATATTGGCAACGCCCGTTCGCCGGCCGCTGATGGCCGGCAACTGGAAGATGAACTTCAACCATCTCGAAGCGATCGCCCTCGTTCAGAAGCTGGCGTTCTCTCTCGACCCGGAGACCTTCGAGAAGATCGATGTCGCGGTGCTGCCGCCGTACACGGACATCCGCTCGGTGCAGACGCTGATCGACGGTGACAAGCTCGGCATCACCTACGGTGGTCAGGACCTGTCGGCGCACGATTCAGGTGCGTACACCGGCGAGATCTCCGGGGCCTTCCTGGCAAAGCTCGGATGCAGTTATGTGGCTGTCGGGCATTCCGAGCGGCGCCAGCACCACAGCGAGTCCGACGAGCTGGTGAACGCCAAGGTCAAGGCCGCGCTGCGCCATGAGCTCACGCCCATTCTCTGCATCGGTGAGGGGCTGGACGTGCGCCAGGCCGGTGAGCACGTCGCGCATACGCTGGCACAGCTGGCCGGCGGACTGGACGGTGTTTCCGCGGCCCAGGCGTCAACCGTTGTCGTGGCCTACGAGCCGGTGTGGGCCATCGGCACAGGTGAGGTGGCGACGCCGGATGATGCTCAGGAGATGGCCGCGGAGATCCGGACTCGCCTCAGTGAGCTTTACAACGCCGAGGTGGCTGCCGCGGTCCGGGTGCTGTACGGTGGCTCGGTGAAGGCAGCCAACGTCGGGCCGATCATGGACCAGCCGGATGTCGACGGCACGCTCGTGGGCGGGGCCAGTCTCGACGCCGACGAGTTCGCCGCGATCTGCCGCTTCGACCGTCGTTGATCGTAGAGGTAGACTTACTGGCTGCTTGACCGCCACTTGTTCGAAGAGGATGAGGCTCACCACCGTGGATGTCGTGTTTGCGATCCTGCTAGTGCTCACGAGCCTGCTGATGCTCGTGTTGATCTTGATGCACAAGGGCAAAGGCGGTGGCCTGTCCGATATGTTCGGCGGCGGTATGTCGGCCTCTGTTGGTGGCTCGTCGGTCGCTGAGCGAAACCTGGACCGCTTGACCATCGCGGTCGCGCTGGTCTGGGTTTCGTGCATCGTCGCGCTCGGGCTGATGGCATGAGGTCACGTTCGAGGACCTGACGGGGATCCTGCGCAGATAGTCACCAAGAACTCGACGTGGAGGGACCAATAAGGTGGCCGGTGGAAATGCGATCCGGGGAAGCCGGGTGGGAGCTGGCCCGATGGGGGAGGACGAGCGTGGCGATTCCGCGCCCCGCCGTCAGGTGACGTACTACTGCACTCAAGGCCACGTCAGTGCGCCGTTCTTCTCGATGGAAGCCGATGTGCCGGAGTCGTGGGACTGCCTTCGCTGTGGTTCGCCGGCTAGCCAGGATCAGGCGAACCCGCCGCCGTCGCCGCGTGCTGAGCCGTACAAGACACATCTGGCCTATGTCAAAGAACGGCGCAGCGACGAGGACGGCGCTGCCATCCTCGAGGAAGCATTGGCCGCGCTGCGGCAGCGCCGTCGGCTCTAGTCATGGTGGCGGGATGGTGAGGCCGCCACAACGAGAGAAGCCGGGAATGACCCTTCGCGCCTCGGGCGTGTGGCGGAGAAGCATGCCACACGCCCTCGTATAGCGCGCGCAGGATCATTCCCGGCTTCTCTCGTTGTTCCGCTGTCTCGTCCCACGCCCATTCCTGCGACGGCGCTCGCAGCGAACGGCGGGCGGAGCAAGTGGGCGTTAATCGGGTTCGGTGGTGACGACGCGGCAGACCGGTTCCAGGACCCGGTGGGCACGTTCGCGGGCATGCTCGGGAACGTTGTGGACTTCTACCTCGACGCCGAAGTCGCCGGCTTGCTGAGCGAAATTGCGCAACGCCATCAGTCCGGTCAGATCCAGCCGCCCGAGCCGGTGCACGTCGATGATCACTGAGGTGAGGTCGGGATGTTCGGCCAGCAGGCCGGTCAGGTGCGTTTCGAGCATCGGAGCCGAGGCGAAGTAGAGCACACCTTCCGGGTGCACGTGCAGCACACGATCGTCCAGCCGCGTCGTCACGTCGATGCGCATCTCGCGCCAGAGGTGCACAGCGAACGCGAGTGCGATCCCGATCAGTAGGCCACGCTCCACCCGCGGAGCGAGGATTAGCGTGGCCACGAATGTCGGCACCGCGACCAGGAACTGTGGACGTGAGTTGCGCCAGTACTCGCCGAAGGGTTTGAGGTCGACCAATGAGATCGCGGCGACGATCACCAGACCGGCGAGAACCGCCACCGGCAGCTGCGACAGCACATCGACGAT
This sequence comes from Phytoactinopolyspora mesophila, assembly GCF_010122465.1. Classification (NCBI taxonomy): domain Bacteria; kingdom Bacillati; phylum Actinomycetota; class Actinomycetes; order Jiangellales; family Jiangellaceae; genus Phytoactinopolyspora; species Phytoactinopolyspora mesophila. The sequence continues at coordinate 119,261 of NZ_WLZY01000001.1, forward strand.
GGGCAGCATGGCCAGGACAGTCACCCCGGTCACCGCGCCACTCCAGCGGGTCTTGGCGCCGGCATGACGGTTCAGCGCGGAGCGGGAGAACGAACCGCCGGTCGGGTAGCCGCCCGCGGCTCCAGCGGCAAGATTCGCCAAACCCTGTCCGAGGAACTCGCGGTTGGGGCTCCAGGCCTGACGGTCGGCGGCAGCGTACTTGCGGGCTATGGACGCTGGTTCGGCGAAGCCGACGAGCGCGATCAGCAACGCCGGGACGATCAACTGCGGTACCGCCTGCCACGGCAGGTCCAGTGAAACCGGCGGCATGCCGGTGGGGATGTGCCCGATCTCGGGGACGTCGATGATGCCGGTGCGGCTGGCCACGAGTGCGGCAGCGGTCGCGATGAGCACCCACGGGACGGCAGCGGATATCTTCCGCCCGGCGGCGACGATGACGATCACGGCGAAGCCGATCAGCAGGGGCGCGATGCTCCAGTTGCCGGGCTGGGACAGCGCGTCGGCGGCAGCCCGGGCCGGGTTGCCGGAGTCAGCTGGGACAGCCAGCAGGTCCGGGATCTGAGAGCCGATGATCAGCACCGCGGCGGCCACGGTGAAGCCGGTGATCACGGGTATCGACATGAAGTAGGCCAGTGCGCCCCAGCGCAGCAGGCCGAGCATCACGCGAGCTGCTCCCACCAGGATGGCCAGCACCGCCGCGTACGAGATGAAGGTGGCTGAGCCGGTCACGGCGAGCGGCGAGAGCGCGCCCAGGGTGAGCAGACTGGTCAGCGCGACCGGACCGGTTTGCAGGTAGGGCGACGAGCCGATCAGGGCGGCCGCGATCGGGGCCGCGGCCGCTGCATACAGTCCGTGGACCGGCGGCAGGCCGGCGAGTTCGGCATAGGCCAGTGATTGCGGCACGAGCACGAGCGCGACGCTGATGCCGGCGATGAGATCTCCACGCGCGGGCGGCGGAATCCGTCGTCTCATCGCCCTCGGCCGACGCTTCGGTGTCTTCACGGTCTCCATCTCGACGGGAATCGGTCGTGCTCAACGTACCCCGGGCTGCGGCCTCCGATGGCCGAGTCGAACGTCTGCGCAGGTCAACAGCGGGATAGCCGTGTCTTCCTACCGTCTTGATATGGCTTGAAGAATTTTTTCTTGACGAACCTGCCATGACGGAGTAACTTTTCGCCAGGAGGTGTCAGCATGGCTGGTCCGAAGGGCACGCTGGTTCGAATCCGCGGTCTTCTGCCGTCGCTCAACCCGGCAGAGCAGCGGGTGGGTGAGGCGGTGCTGGAGGATCCGGCCGGTGTCGCCATCGCCAGCATCACCGCACTTGCCCGTGCGGCCCGGACATCCGAGGCGACCGTGGTCCGCTTCTGCCGTTCCGCGGGGTTCTCGGGGTACGCGCAGTTGCGCCTGGCACTGGCCGTGGACGTCAGCCGCAGTGAAACGAGCACCGAGCGGCTGGTCGGCACCGATGTGGAACGATCCGATGATCTCGAACAGATCATCGGCAAGATCGCCGCCGCGGATGAGCGTGCCATCACCGAGACAGCCGATGGTCTCGACCGCGAGATCCTCGGCAAGGTCGTCGACGCGGTGAGCGCCGCGCGGCGGATCGAGCTGTTCGGTGTGGGGACATCCGGTCTGGTCATCGCCGACCTGGGGCTCAAACTGCGCCGGATCGGTCGGCAGGCGTTTGCGTGGTCGGACGTGCGTGAAGCGCTGTCGACGGCGGCACTGATGACTGATGCGGACGTCGCCATAGGGGTGTCCTACACCGGCGCCACCGGGGACACGGTCGACGCTTTGGCCGAGGCGCGGGAACGTGGGGCCACCACAGTGGCTGTCACGAACTTCGCCCGGTCGCCCATCACCGAACAAGCCGACTATGTGCTCACGACGGCGGCACGCGAAACGACCTTCCGGGTCGGGGCGATGGCCAGTCACCACGCACAGCTGACCGTCGCCGACATCCTGTTCGTCGCTGTCGCGCAGCGTTCGTACGACGACACGCTGCGCGCCCTGGAGATCACGTTCGAAGCCGTCGGCCGTCGCGGCCACGGCACGTCACGACAGTCGTAGGCAACACAAGCGGACGCGAACTCGAAAGGCCGCGCCGGTTCCGGGTGCGTGCCGACAACTGATCAGTATGCCGCGAGACGTCGTCGCGCGGAGCTCGCCAGAGGTCGATGTGTCACATCGGTGTACTGCCGACATCGATGTTCGGAGTTGAGGAGGACTCGTATGCGTAGAACAAAGAGAACAGTCTGGGCCGCACTCATCGGTGCGGCCGCCTTGTTGGTCACCGCGTGTGGACAAGACGATTCCGGCGGGACCGCGACGGAGGACTCCGAAGCGGCGCCTGAGGGCGAGACCGCTGAGTTCGACGACGTCACCATCGAGGTCTACAGCTGGCGGCCGGAGGACGCCGATGGTTACCGTGACATCTTCGACGAATTCGAAGCTCAGCACCCCGGTATCACGGTGAAATTCTCGCCGTTCAGTTCCACCGACTACGACCAGATCGTCCAGAGTGCGCTGCAGGCCGGCAGCGGGCCGGACATCATTCAGATGCGTTCGTACGAGCGAGGGCGCCAGATCTCCGACCAGGGGTACCTGGAACCGATCGGCGACCTGGCTGGCCTCGACGCGTTCGACGACGAGTACCTCGAGGCGGTCCGTGGCAGTGACGGAGAGATCTACGGGGTGCCACTGGCCCTGAACTCGGCGGTCACGCTGTACAACGTCGGAGTCTTCGAAGAGCACGGCGTCGAGGTGCCGACGACGTGGGGTGAGCTGCTCGAGGCGGCCGAGCAGTTCCAGGACGAAGGTGTGACTCCGGTAGCGCAGGCTGGTGATGCCGCCTACCTGCTGTCCTTGACGCACGCCGCCGTCGCGCCGGGGGCTTACGGACCGGACTTCATCGATCAGATTCGTTCCGGAGCGACGGACTTCACCGCGCCGGAGTTCCGGGCTTCGGTCCAGCGCATGGTCGATCTCGAGCCGTACTATCCGCCGAACTTCGTCGGTATCTCCGACGACGAGGCCCGCGGCATGTTCGCGATCGGGGACGCCGCGATGTACATCAACGGCGACTACCGCATCGCGCCGCTTCGCCAGTTGAACCCTGATTTGGAGATGGGAATCATCCCGGCCCTGCCGGACGACGCCGGCGACGAGGGTCGGCTGAGCACGTGGGTGGACGGGGCATACGCGGCCCTGGCCGACTCGGAGAACGTCGACGCGGCCCGGGTGCTGCTGGAGTACATGACCACCCAGGAGTTCGGTCAGGCATTCGCCGAGGCCTTCACCCGGACCAGCCCGGTCCCCGGGGTGCAGGTCGGCGACGAGCTGATTCAGAGCCTCATCGAGCAGAACCAACAAGGCGGCGTGCCCACGCTGTTCCACATCGACCTGGCCGGTGGCCAGCCGGACACGAAGGAAGAGTTCGAGAACGCTCTGCAAGGAATGTACGTCGACGCGCTTGAACTCGACGAGGTCGTCGAGACGGTGCAGCGCTCGGCCGAAGCCTGGTACGAACCCTTCCAGCAGTAGTGGGCGCGGATGTCGACAACGAGTACCGATGCGATGCCCCGGTGGCGCCGGATGGTTCCGGGCCGCCGGGGGACCGGCCGGAAAAGCGGGGTAGGCCCTGGGCGGTTGGTGCATCTCTTCGTGGTGCCGGCGCTGGCCGTCTACGCGCTGTTTGTCCTCTACCCGGTGATTCTGACGCTGTACAACAGCTTCTTCGAGTTCCAGGGCATGCAGCGAGGCGAGTGGACCGGCCTGGGGAACTTCACCGCACTGCTGACGACGCCGCCGCTCGACGAGCGGGTGGTCAACGCACTCGTCAACAACATCAAGATCTTCGTCTTCTCCTTCGTGCTGCAGTGCGTCGTCGGGTTCGTCGTCGCAGCATTGCTCTACCAGCACCGGCGCGGACGCGAGATCTTCAAGGCGGCGTATTTCCTGCCGAGGCTCTTGTCGCTGATCGTGATCGGTTTCCTGTGGCAGATGATCCTCAGCCCCAACATGGGCGCGCTGAATCAGCTTCTCGAAGGCATGGGCCTCGGCTGGCTGGCGCAGAACTGGCTCGGCTCGCCGTCGACCGCCTTGTACTCGGTGATCTTCGTCGAAGGCTGGTATCGGCTCGGGTTCAGCATCCTGGTCTTCCTGGCCGCGATGCAGGCGATTCCGCGGCAGGTTTTCGAGGCCGCCCGGCTGGACGGAGCGTCGGGCCTACGGGTGCTGTGGCACTTCATGTTCCCGCTCACCAGGCCGGCCTGGATGATCCTCACCGTGCTGACATTCATCTCGTCGTTCGAGATGTTCGATCTGGTCTACGCGATGCAAGGCGTGACCGGCAGCCCGTTCTACTCCAGCGACACGCTGGCGCTGCTGTTCTACCGCCTCGCCTTCGGCGGCGAGGGTGGTGCGGCGGCGATCGGGCTCGGCTCGGCGCTGGCGCTGATGCTGATCGTCGGCATGGCGCTCGTCTCCGGCCTGATGGTGTTCTTCTTCACCCGCAAGCGGGTCGACCTGTGAGGGGCGCATGGCAACCACATCCGTGACCGGCGCAGAGCGGGACACCGAAAGGCGCATGCGGCAGCAACGGCACATCGAGCGCCGTCGCCGGTTCCCTGCCCTGATCTCGTACGCCGTACTGGTGCTGTTCGCGATCATCGAGATGTATCCGATCTTCTTGATGCTGGCGAACTCGCTGAGATCCGACCTGGACATCCTGTCGAATCCGCTCGGGCTGCCGACCCAGCCGCAGTTCGGCAACTATGTCGAGATCTGGGAGCGCAGCAATTTTCCGTCGTACTTCATGAACAGTGTCTATGTCACCGGGGTGGGGCTGCTGGTCCTGCTGCTGATCTCCTCGATGGCGGCGTTCTATCTGGCCCGCTTTGACTTCCGGTGGAACAAGGCGCTGCTCATGGTCTTCCTGCTCGGCCTGACCTTGCCGCTGAAGCTGGCCGTCGTGCCGTTGTTCATGCTCATGCAGTCGCTCGATCTGCTCGACACCCGCAACGGTTTGCTCCTTGTCCTGGTGGCCGAGCGGCTGTCATTCGCGATCTTCGTGTTGTACGGCTTCTTCATCACGATGCCGCGCGAGGTCGAAGAAGCCGCGATGGTCGACGGCGCCAATGTCTGGCAGGTCTATTGGCGGGTGGTCATGCCCATGATGCGCCCGGCCCTGGCCACCGTCGCGATCGTGAGCATCGTGAGCATGTGGAACGAGTTCTTCTTCCCGCTGGTGTTCATCCGGAGCGACGAATTGCGCACCATCCCACTCGGGATGCTCACCATCGTCGGGGAGTTCAGCACCGAATGGGCGCTGTTGTTTGCTGGCCTGACACTGTCGTCGGTGCCGATGATCATCGCTTTCGTGATTCTGGCGCGCCAGTTCATGGAAGGACTGACGGAGGGAATCAGGTGACACGTCGATCGACCCGCGCGATCACCTTCGACCTGGACGACACGCTGATACGCAACGCGTTTGGCAGCTGGGTGATACCGGAGATCGCAGAACACATCACCAACGGCGATCCTGAGGCGGACGTCGCCCGGTCACTTCAGCAGCGGCACCGGAAGGCGTTGGAACGCGGTGACGCACTGGCCGCCTACGACTGGCAGGCGCACACCGACGCGCTGGCCGAGGAGGCCGGGCTCGGCGCCGGAGCGGTCGACGTCGCCGCCGTCGTGCGCCGGCATGCCGTGCCGAGCAAGGTACGACTGGTGCACGAGAAGACCATCCCGGTGTTGCGAAGCCTGCGCGATGACGGATGGCGAGTGGTGATCCTGACCAACGGATTCCGGGTCTACCAGGAGCCAGTCTTGCGTTCCACCGGCCTGTGGGACGAGGTGGACCAGGTTCTGACCACCGACGACCTCGGCTGGGCGAAACCCGATCCGCGGGCGTTCGCTGCGGCATTCGGCGGCGCGACGACGACCGTACATGTCGGTGACCGGATCGATCACGACATCCGGGGCGCCAGGGGGGCCGCGGTCACGAGTGTGCTGATGCGTCAAGACGCGCCGTTTGTCGGCCGCATGGCTGAGCTGGACCCCGATCAGCTCGCTGAGATGCGCGGATACCTGCTTGAGGCGGCGGCCGCCCAGCGGGCGGCCATACCGGCCGCCACGGAGCCCGCCGACCTGATGCCCGACGCCGTCGTCGCCGACATCGTCGAGCTGCCGCCCGTCCTGGACGAGCTCGGAAAGGAGGCCACGACCGCACGTCAGCCATGATCATTGGCTTTTGACCACCGGATCCGGTGGTCAAAAGCCAATGATCACCGGAGAGGAGAAGGAGTGTGTGATGAATCGAATCTTGCGAAGGCTCATCGTCCCCACCGCCGTCACGTTGATCACCGCGTCCGCGGTGGCCTATGCGGGCGCCAGCACCACCTCCACTGATCCGGCCGTGGCGGCCGGCCCGAAAGACATCCCGTTGCGGGTGATGTCCTACAACATCGGACATGCCCGTGGCGTGGACGGCGATGTTTCCGTGCATCGTGTCGCGCATCGTATTGCTGAGAGTGGCGCTGAGGTGGTGGCGTTGCAGGAGGTGGATGTGCATTGGAGTACGCGTAGTGATCTGCGGGATCAGGCTGCGGAGCTGGCGGATCTGCTGGATATGCACGTGTACTTTGCGCCGATCTATAGTTTTGAGCCGGGTTATGATCCGGAGAATCCGGGTGGTGAGGACAACATCCCGGCGCCGCCTGGTGCGCAGCAGCGGGCGTTCGGGTTGGCGGTGTTGAGTGAGTATCCGATTGTCTCGGCGCAGAACCATGATCTGACGCGTCGGGTGGGGCGTGGTCCGGATCGTGGTGAGGTCAAACCGATCCACGGCTTCGCCGACGTCACCGTCAACGTCAAGGGTGTGCACGTGCGGGTGTTCAGCACTCATCTCCAGGCCGGCGCCACTCAATTGGGCACCGACATTCGCACCGCGCAGGTGGCCGAGATGCTGGACATCGTCGGCGACGACCCGGCCAACGCGGTGCTGATGGGAGATCTCAACGCCGCGATCGAACCGGACAGCGTGGTGTACCGCCCGGAGATCCTGCCGCTGTTCGACGTGTTCACCGACGCGTGGGAGAAGGGCGAGGGCGCCGGCTACACCTTCCGCGCCGACAACCCGGACCGGCGTATCGACTTCGTGCTCGCCACCCCGGACATCGAGGTCGAGTCGGCGGAGGTGCTCGATATCGACGCCTCGGACCACCTTCCCGTCGTCGCTGATCTGACGCTGCGGCGGCGTTAGCCGTCGTCGTCGCCCTTATCGGTGATCGTTGCCGGATTCTTGTCGTCAAGTGCCGGTTTTCCTGACCGGAATGCCGCTTATGTGGAGCAAGAATCCGGCAACGATCACAGCAGGGTTGGGCGCTCGTCAGCTGAAGATCACTGGCTCGGTATTACCCAACGAAGGGAGAGGGCAATGAATCGTGTTCTGCGTCGGCTGGTGATCCCGGCCGTTGCTGGAGTCATGACGGTGTCCGCCGTGATGTATGCGAGCGCGGGTGCTGAGCAAGCGGAGCCGCCGGCTTCGGCTGCCGGCGGGAAAGGCGTCGAGCTGCGGGTGATGTCCTACAACATCCAGCATGCGCGCGGTGCCGATGATGATGTGAGTGTGCATCGTGTCGCGCATCGCATTGCTGAGAGTGGCGCTGAGGTGGTGGCGTTGCAGGAGGTGGATGTGCATTGGAGTACGCGTAGTGATCTGCGGGATCAGGCTGCGGAGCTGGCGGAGTTGCTGGATATGCACGTGTACTTTGCGCCGATCTATAGTTTTGAGCCGGGTTATGATCCGGAGAATCCGGGTGGTGAGGGCAACATCCCGGCGCCGCCTGGTGCGCAGCAGCGGGCGTTCGGGTTGGCGGTGTTGAGTGAGTATCCGATTGTTTCGGCGCAGAACCATGATCTGACGCGTCGGGTGGGGCGTGGTCCGGATCGTGGTGAGGTCAAGCCGATTCCGGGGTTCGCCGACGTCACGGTGAACGTCAAGGGTGTGCATGTGCGGGTGTTCAGTGCCCACCTGCAATCCGGAGCGACGGACGAGGCCGCCGAGATCCGCACTGCGCAGGTGGCTGAGATGCTGGAGATCGTCGGCGACGACCCCACCCGGACGGTGCTGATGGGCGATCTCAACGAAGACCGTTCCTGGCCGTTCGGCACCATCGAGCCGCTGTTCGACACGTTCGCCGACGCGTGGGAGCTGGGCGGTGAGGGCGACGGGCTAACCGCATACCTGCCGGAGCCCGATCGCCGGATCGACTACGTCTTGACCAGCCCGGATGTGGGCGTTGACGCGGCCGAAGTGGTGGCAAGCGAGGCATCCGACCACCTGCCGGTTGTCGCCGATCTGACGTTTCGGCGCTGACTGCCGCAATCGGGAGCCGGTGGACCGTTGACGATCTTGACCGCCCACGAGTAAACCGTTGACAACCGCCGTGCCCTCCCCTCGGCGGCTCGTTCGGAAGAAGGAGAGTAGTTATGGCTCGTGTCTTGCATCGGCTCGTGGCTCCCGTTGTCGCGGGCGGAATGACGATGTCAGTGGTGTTGTATGCGAATGCCGGCGCGGGGCAAGACGAGCCGGACGCACCCGGTGCGGCTCAGCTGGCGGAACCGGTGCCGGCCGCTACCGTCGGCGACATCAGGGTGGTCAACTACAACCTGTGTGGCGCGGCCGCTCACTGTGACAATCCAGGTGAGATCCTCGATCGCACCGGATACCTGATCGACGAGGTGCTGGATTACGACGCCGACATCGTCATGCTGACCGAGGTCTGTTATCTGCAGTACGCCCATATCAGGGACGAACTCGCAGCTGAGGGATATGACTACAAGTGGGTCGCCGCCCGTCCCAGAGTCGACTCCTGCACCCCGCCCGGTGGGAACACCTCCGAGCTTGCCTCCCAGAATCTGCTCCGGTTCGGCCAGGTGCTGCTCGCCAAGAACAGCTTGACGAATCGCGAGGAGATCATGCTGAGCCAGACCAATTACGGTACCGCGACGGTGAGCAAGGCTCTTTGCGCGGACGCCGGGCTTGCCGGGTTCGCGCAGGGGGCGATCCGGGCGTGTGTCGCACATCCCAGATCCGGCCGGACCGGACCGGCGGCGAGGGCGAGGTGGGAGCAGTTGACCACGTGGGCAGCTGAAGTGGACCGGTATCTCTACGGCAACGATCAGCTCGTCATCCTCGGTGGGGACTTCAACGCCGAACCCGGTGACCCGGAGATGGACCCCTTCTATGCGCTCGACGGGATCGGTGAGTTCGTCGAGATCGACATGACCAATCCGGACGGCTTCACGCAGGACTGCGTGAACCAGCAGGCGACCGAATGCCGCTCCGGGGTGCGCACGTTCGACCACCCGACGGAGGGGCCGAAGAAGATCGACTATGTCTTCTTCTCGGCGGACCACGTGCTCGATCTGGAAGCGGAAGTCCTCCCGGTCGGCCCGAACTCCGATCACTATCTGCTGCGCGGCCGGGCGGAAGTGAGCGTCGGCTGAACGTCGCCACGGGTTGCGTCCTGCGCGGCGAGTGCCCCAGGCCACTCCCCGCAGGACGCAACCTCGCCGGTCGAGCGGGTCATCAATACCAATTTCTTACTTATGCCGTAGAGTCATCTACAGCATGAGGGAAGATCAGTCGAGCGCTGGAGGGGAATGAGCTCCGCAGCGGCCCCCCGAGGGCACAAGCATGACATGGTCCGTGACCGGATCATGAGCCTGCTGGAGAATCTGAACGTCGGGGATCCGATCCCGCCGGAGCGTGCGCTGGGAGAAGACTGCGGTGTGTCGCGTTTGACCGTGCGCCGCGCCGTTGACGATCTTGTCCGCGACGGCTATCTCACACGACGGCAGGGCAGCGGCACCTATGTGGCCCGTCCGACGGTCGTGCAGTCGCCCACGGCCTCATCCTTCTCGGTCGGCCTGCGCCGCAGAGGTCTGACGCCGGCTACCCGGGTGCTGAGCGCGGACCGGGCCGATGCCGGAGTGCGCCTGGGCTGGCGGCTGCAGATTGCGCCGTCCGACCAGGTGCTCGTCATCCGTCGGCTCCGGCTGGCCGATGGTGAGCCGATGGCGATCGCCACCACTCATCTTCCGGACGAAATGGTGCCCGGGCTCCAGGTCGACGAACTTGAAACTCGCAGCCTCTACGAGGTGCTCGAGGACCAGTACGGGCTCAAGGTATCGGCCGGTACACAGACGGTCGAGCCGACGGTGGTCAGTCCCGCGGAGAGCACCGAATTGCAGGTGCCGCCGTACTCACCGGCTTTTCTGTTCCGGACCATCACCCGCACCGGGGAAGGCGTTCCGGTCGAGTTCACCCAGACGCTGTTTCGCGGCGACCGTTACATGATCACCGCCGAGCTGGACCTGACGACCACGCCGCACGAGGATCTCGGTCACCCGCACGGGCTGGCTAGTGCGGGTCTGCTCGAATGACCTGATCGTCTTCATCGTCTAGCCCGTTCGCCGTGGTGCGAGCGGGCCGGTTGTGGTGCGGGAGCAGCTTCGTACGCTGCTCCGATGGGACAGTTGTCTATAAGTGGTACACAAAAGGTATTGACAACTCGACCACAGTCGATAACCTTTTGCTGACGCCGCGCGCCGCTCCCACTCGGCCGAGCCGCGGCGAGAACGCGATGTCGATCGAACCCACCAGAAGGCGGTCATCATGCGCACCACGCTGCTCGGGAGAAACCTGGCACTACTCGGCACGATCGCGCTCACCGCGATCGGTGCCGTGGCCTGCGGGACGGACGACGGCGCCGGCGGCGCCGGCAGTTCGGGAGAGTCGGTCACCTGGTACACACCGATGCCGGAAGAGCCGGCCCGCCGCCTCGCCGAGGCCTTCGAGCGAGAATCCGGGATCGAGGTCAAGGTCCTGCGGCAGAGTGCCGGGGAACTGCTGGCCCGTCTCAAGGCCGAGGCCGGTAATCCGGCGGCGGACGTCGTGGGCCTGGCCAGCGGCGATACCGGGCCACTGGCCGAGGAGAACCTGATCCGCTCGTACGAGTCCGACGCTGCCGACGACATCGACGACCGGTTCGTCGACCCGGACGGGTACTGGCACGCGAACGAACTCATCCTGATCATGATGGGAGTCCATGCCGACAGGTGGGAACAGGAGACGGGGGGAGCGCCGATCCCGCAGACCTGGGATGAGCTGCTGATACCTGAGCTCAGCGGCGAGGTCGTGATGCCGAACCCGACGCTCTCCGGGACCGGCTATACGTTCGTCGCCACCCAGATCTTCCGCCATGACGGCGACGACGACGCTGCCTGGGCCTACCTCGACGGATTCAACGACCTCGTGGGCCAGTACACCGACAGCGGGGGAGCACCGTCACAACTGGTCGCCACCGGTGAGTATCTGGCCGGTGTGTCGTTCGCCCATGACCTGCTCAACGTGCGTGATGCCGGCTTCCCGATCGAATTGGTCTACCCGAGCCCGACCGGCCTGGTGATCGCCGGCAACGCGCTCGTCGAGGACGCCCCCAACCCCGAAGGCGGTGAGGAGTTCATCGAATGGCTGCAAGGCCGCGACGCCTCGCAGATGATCGTCGACCTGGTCCGCTCCTATCCGGTGCGCGACGACGTGGACCTGCCCGAGGGTGCGATGAACCTGACCGATCTCGACCTCGTCGACTACGACCCGGTCCGCGCGGGTGACATGCGCGAGGACGTGTCGGCCGAGTACGCCGACCGGTACGGCATCTGAAGGCCATGACGGACACGATCACCCAACCCGGTTCTCCGGACGGCCAGCCGGCGACCGCAGGGCGCTCCGGCGCCCTGCCACCGGACTGGCAACGGCGCAGCCGTCGCCGGGCACTGACCGACAGGCTCACCGTCGGCACCCTGGCGCTCTACGTCGGCGGGCTGCTGGGGCTGCTGGTCCTGGTGCCCACCCTGTATCTGCTGTTCGTTCCCGACGCCGCGGACTGGAGCAGACTCACCGAGTCGCGCTTCGCCGAGGCAAGCATCAACACCGCCACCATCGGCGTCGCCTCCACCCTGAGCGCCACTTTCATCGGATTCCTGTTCGCTTACGCGTTGAGCCGTGCGGACATGCCTGGCCGCGGCGTGTTGCGGGTCATCGCGTTGCTGCCATTGATCTCGCCGCCGTTCGTCGTCGGGCTGGCGGTCCTGCTGCTCTTCGGACGCCGCGGGCTCATCACCCACGAGCTGTTCGGCCAGGATGTCAGCCTGCTGGGCGTCGGCGGGTTGTGGCTGGTCCAGTCGCTCGCGTTCTTTCCGCTGGCGACGCTCACCCTCCTGCCGACGTTGAAGAACATCGGCTCGACACTGGAATGGGCCAGCCGCGATCTCGGGTGGTCGTGGTTCCAGACATTCCGGCGGGTCACCCTGCCGCTGGCGTTCCCGTCGATACTCAACGCGCTGCTGCTGGTCGCCATGTTCGTCATCACCGACTTCGGGAACCCGCTGCTGATCGGCGGCGGCTACCGGGTGCTGTCGGTCGAGGCGTACGTGCAGGCAGTAGGGCGGCAGGACTTCGGTATGGCGGCGGTGTTATGTGTGATCCTGTTCGTGCCGACCTTGATCCTGTTCTGGATTCAGCGCCGTGTGCTGCGCCGGCGGACGACGGTCACGGTGTCCGGCAAAACCGGCAGCCTGCCCACGATGCCGCTGCCGGCCGCCGTTCGCCGTGTCCTGCTGGCCGTCCTCGGCGGGATCAGCGTGCTGATGGTCCTCATCTACGGCAGCATCCTGCTCGGCTCCTTCACTCAGGCGTGGGGAGCGGACTGGAGCCTGACTCTCGACCACTGGGAGACCGCGCTGCTGCGCGCCGACGACATCCGCAACTCCGCACTGTTCGCCTCCGTGGCAGCTGTCATCACAACAGTCAGCACGCTGGTGGCCGCATATGTGGTGCACCGCACCAGGGTGCCGGGGCGGGGTGTGATGGATGGATTGGCCGTGCTCCCCGCGGCTATCCCCGGCACCATGATCGGTGTCTCGTGGCTGGTCACGTTCAACGAGCCGCCGATCGCGCTCACCGGGACCGCGCTCATTCTCGTCCTGGTGATGGTGGTCCGGGCCATCCCGGTCGGGTACCGCACCGCCGTCACGACCATCAATCAGATCAGCCCGTCGATCGACGAAGCAGCCACCGACCTCGGTGCGTCCCGGCTACGGGTGCTCGGTCGCATCATGTTCCCGCTGCTGGGCGGGGCGTTCACGACGTCGTTCGTGTTCGGCTTTCTGCACGCGATCAACACGCTCAGCGCGGTGATCTTCCTGACCTCACCCGGGATCGGCCTGGGTGCTCCCACCATCGTCAACCTGGCTGAGTTCGGCCAGTGGGGCGCCGCGACAGGCGTCGCCGCCGGATTGATGGTCGTCAGTTTCGCGGGGCTGGCGCTGGCCAAGGTGATCTTCGGATCGAGGCTGCGCATGTATGAGCTGTGAGCGCGCGGTTGCCGCCGTGAACCGCGCCGACGCCGGCCCAGACCCATGTACGTCCTGCCTATGGAGACTCGATGATCGAACTGGACTCGCTGAACAAGTCGTTTGACGGCGTGCAGGCCGTCCGTGAGCTGAACCTGGAAATCCACCGGGGTGAGTTTCTCTGCCTGCTGGGACCCAGCGGGTGCGGAAAGAGCACGACACTGCGGATGATCGCCGGGTTCATCCAGCCGGACAGCGGCCGGATCCGTATCGACGGCGCCGACGTCTCGGGATACGGGCCTGACGCGCGGCCCACCGCGATGGTCTTCCAGGACTACGCGATCTTTCCGCATCTGAGTGTGGCGGAGAACATCGAGTTCGGGCTGAAGGCTCAGCGTGTCGGGAAGGCCGAGCGCGCAAGCCGGGTTCCGGAGGTTCTGGATCTGGTGGGGCTGGGTGGCCTCGGCGCCCGCCGGCCGGGGGAGCTGTCCGGTGGCCAACAGCAGCGGGTGGCGGTCGCCCGGGCGTTGGCGATCCGGCCGTCCGTGCTGCTCATGGACGAGCCGTTGTCGAACCTGGACGCCAAGACCCGCATCCACCTGCGCACTCAACTGCGCGACATTCAGCGCGACACCGGGACCACCATCGTCTACGTCACTCACGACCAGGAGGAGGCGCTCGCGCTGGGCGACCGGATCGCGGTGATGAAAGACGGCTCGCTGGAACAACTGGGCAGCGGCCGCGACATCTACCGGTCTCCCGGCACCGGCTACGTGGCCGACTTCGTGGGTGTGACGAACTGGCTGGCGGCCGAGCTCGTCGCCGAGTCTTCGGGCGGATGGGAACTCGCCGCCGGCGGCTCGTCGTTCCGGGCCACCCCCGGTGTGCGCGATAGGTCGGTGGTGACGGCCGGGGTCGTTGACGTGTCGTTGCGGCCCGAGGACGTGCGGCTCGCGCCCGACGGAGGCGCGGACGGAGCTGGGCCCGGCGACACGACCGGCGATCAGGTCTTGCGTGGTGTGGTCCGGGACGAACAGTTCCTCGGCCCGATGGTGCGGACGTTCGTTCAGGTGGGCGAGGACGTGCTGATGGTGCACTCGGCCCATGGTGGCTGGGCGGCGGGGGCCTCCGTGCGGCTGCTGTTCAGTAGTGACGACGCGCGCGCCTACCCGCGCGGAGAACAGGAGTGGCGTCCGCCGTCGGGTGATCGGACACCGGCAACGGCTGCCGCGCGTTGACGGGCGGGTACATGAGTCAGGCACAGGCGGCGGCCTTGCGGACCTTGCTCGCTGAGCGGCGGCTCGCGGGCTCGGTTCGCACGACCCGCCGGCAGTCGCTGCTGTACGCGCAGCGCACATTGACCGGGAACCCGGATTACACGTTCGGTCTCGGCGACTGGCGCACGGCGACCCTCGACGAGGTCGTGGCCGCGGTCAAAGGAGCCATCGGCGACAACATCAGCGACGGCGATCCAGCGCGGGGATACATCTCGCCGGACTGCACGATGGCCGGTATCCACGCGCACGCCGCGGCGCTGCGGCCGCTCCTTCGCGACGGCGGAGCCACCGTGTTGCTCGCCACCGGGCATCCGACCGGGCTGCTCGAGCACTACGCCGAACTTGCGTCCGCGCTGCGCGCGGCCGGCAACCAGGTTGTACGCCCGCTCGACGACCACCGGCTGGAGACCGCCACGCCGACCCACGCGGCGGGCACATCCGGCATCCGGTTCGTGTCCGGTGTCGGGTGTGCCTTCGACGACGAAGCCATCCTGCACACACATCTGCCCGACTACATGGAGGTGATGATCTCCGCGACTTCGAGCGCCGGTCAGCGGATCGACCTGGTCATAGCGGACCACGGGATGGCGGGAGCTGCCATCGAGGCGGGGATTCCGACGTTGTCGATCGCCGACGCGAACGACGTAGCGCTCCCGCTCGCGCATGCCCGTGGCCGGCATGACCACATGTTGTGCATCGAGGACAACTTCACGCCCGCTCAGTTCATACCCGTGACCGAGTTCATGCTCGCGCAAGCTTCCGGCAAATCCCAACGCTGATCGTTCAGGTGAGGAGTCGTGCCATGTCCCATCGTTTGTCCACGTGCCGACGAGCCGCGTCGCTGGTGCTGACCGGGGGCCTCGCGCTCGCGGTGCTGGCGCCGGCACACGCATATGACGAGAACACGGTCGAGACCTTCCGTGACACCCGGCCCGTCGGGCCCGGGATCGAGCTGACCACCGTCGACCGCTTCGGCCCCGACGGCTATACCGGTGATGTCGGCTGGCGGCGCACCCACGAGTTGTCCGTCGATCTGACCGCGGGAGTGGAGGTCGGGCGGCTCTTCCCCGGGCAGGTGGCCGCCACCCGGCCGCTGCTCGACATGGCGCAGGACGCCCGCGCGGTAGCGGCGGTGAATGCCGACTACTTCGACATCGCCGGCTCCGGTGCGCCGTGGGGCGTCGGTATCCAGGACGGCGAATTGGTCCAATCGCCGCTGCCGAACACCCGAGCGCGGACTACCCAGAACGCGGTGATGTTCGGTGCCGACGACATCGGGGCGATCGGCGAGATCGTGTTCGACGGCCGCGTCGAGCTTCCCGGCGAAGTGACCGTACCCCTGGCCGCGATGAACAAGGCCGAGCTGCTGCCCGACCAGGTCGGCATGTTCACCTCGGTGTGGGGAACGTACTGCCGGTGCCGCCCGGTCGAGGACACCAGCCAGACCATCGAGGTTGTCGTACGGGACGGTGTCGTGGTCGAGGTGGCCCCGGTGCCGCGGGCCGGCGCGATCGGTGACGACGAATTCGTCCTCGTCGGCCGGGAAGCCGGCGCCGACGCGTTGTCGGGGCTGCAGGTCGGTGATCCGGTG
The DNA here is from genome assembly GCF_010122465.1 of Phytoactinopolyspora mesophila. Classification (NCBI taxonomy): domain Bacteria; kingdom Bacillati; phylum Actinomycetota; class Actinomycetes; order Jiangellales; family Jiangellaceae; genus Phytoactinopolyspora; species Phytoactinopolyspora mesophila. The sequence goes on from NZ_WLZY01000001.1 coordinate 135,554, forward strand.
GCCGTCGACTATCAGCTTCGCGCTCCTGACGACATGCAGGTCAAGGCCGCCATGAGTGGCCGCCAGGTGCTCGTCGTCGACGGCGAGGCGCAGCAGCTGCCGCCGGAGAACAACACCCGGGAGCCGCGCACCGCCGTCGGGTTCTCCGCGGACGGAACCCAGATGTGGCTGGTGACCGTCGACGGACGCCAGCCGGGATTCTCCGACGGCATCGGGCTGGACGAGCTGGCCGAGGTGATGGTTGAACTCGGAGCGCACAGTGCGCTGAACCTGGACGGCGGCGGGTCGACGACTCTGGTCGCGCGCGACCCGGGCCAGGGCGACGCGGCCCTGGTCAACCGCCCGTCCGACGCGGCCGGCCAACGCCGGGTCCCCACTGGGCTGGCCTTGTTCGTGCCCGAGGGCAGCGGCGACGTCGACGGGTTCTGGGTGCGCACCGTGCTGGAGCGAGAGCGGGCCGCCGGGGAGACGTTCACACCTCCGCTGCGTACCGACCGGGTCTTCCCCGGCCTGACCCGGCGACTGGCCGCCGACCCGCACGACGAGACGTACGGACCGGCCGACCTGCCGGGCTCCGCGCGGTTGCATTGGCGCAGCGCTGACCCGAGGACCGGCCTGGTCAATCGGGAAGGTGTCTTCACCGCACGCTCGACCGGCGAGACGACCGTCACCGCCCGGGTTGGCCGGGCCGCTGGCGAGATCGACGTCACCGTGCTGGGGGAGCTGGACCGGCTGGAGACCACACCCGCCCGGATCGGGCTCACCGAACCCGGCCGGACCACCACCTTCGACCTGACCGGATACGACGCACAGGAGCACGCGGCGCCGATCGAGCCCGCTGACGTCACGGTTGAGTACAACGAACAGGCACTCGACGTCGACATCGACGATCAAGGCCAGTTCCACGTGACAGCGCTGCTCGACGACGTCGAGGAATCGATCACGATCACCGCGGGTCAGGTCAGTGCGGAGCTGCCGGTGAGCGTGGGCGTGCGGGAGGTCGTGATCGACAGTTTCGACGACACGTCGAACTGGGACTTCTGGAGCCTGCGAGCCAGCGGGTCGCTCTCGAGCACCCCGGACGGATATGTCGGTCCTGGCCTGCGGCTCGACTTCGACTTCACCGAGAGCACACTGATCCGCGGTGTCGGCGCGTGGCCCGCGGCTGACCGGTTCCCGGTGGCCGGGGAGCCGTCGGCGTTCAAACTGTGGGTCAACTCGGAGGGATGGGGGCACCGGACCCGGCTGGAAGTGTTCGACCGTACCGGCCGGCTGCACACGATCGAGCCGGGGTTCATCACGGAACCGGGCTGGCAGCAGGTGACCTACGAGGTGCCCGACGGCATCGCCTATCCGGTGAGTCTGCGCCGGTTCTTCTTCAATGAGCTGGATCCGGAGGCGAGCTACGTCGGCTCCATCGTCGTGGACGAGTTGACCGCGCTGATCCCATGATCATGAACACTTGGTGACCAATACGGTCACTTAGTGTTCATGATCATGGGCAGCGATCAGGAGGCACGGGCCTTGGCCCGTGCCTTCTTCGGCACCTTGGCCGGGAAGACGAAGCGGCGCTTGCTCTCTCGCTCGGCGAATCCGGCGTCGGCGAGACGTTTCAGCACCACCGGGCAGGTCTTGCACCGGGGCGTGCTCTTGCAGCACTTCTTCTTCGCCTTCACCAACCGCACAGTGAATGATAGGTCGGGCTGGCCCTGCGCAACGAACGCCCCGGCTCGTGCATCGATAGGACTTCTCGTGCGTCAACAGGCCTGGAGCCATGGTAAGGCGCGAGAAAACCCACCAAACATGATCATTTAGGGGGTGGCGCGGCGGTTGAGGCCGGAGGGGAGTTTGCTGGCGGCGGCGTCGTCCAGGAGCCAGAGCGTCCGGTGCCGGCCGTGGGCGCCGGCCGCCGGGATCTGGGTAGGTCCGGCGCCGCTGAGGGCCATCTGCACGGCCGGAGCTTTGCCTTCGCCGGCGGCCAGGAGCCAGACCTCCGCCGCCGAGCGGATGGTGGGCAGCGTGAGACTGATCCGGGTGGGCGGCGGCTTCGGCGAACCATGCACGCTGACGACGGCGCGCTCGTCGTGCAGCGCCGGGAACTCTGGAAACAGCGAGGCCACGTGTCCGTCGGGACCGACCCCGAGCATCAGCACGTCGAACTCGGGCACGTCTGAGTCGGTTCCGGCCGGGGTGGCGGCGTTCAGCTCCACCGCGTACTTGTCCGCGGCGCGTTCGGGATCGCCGGCGAACTCACCAGCCTCGGCGGGCATCGGGTGCACCCGCTCCGGGGCCACCGGCACGTGGTCGAGCAGTGCCTCGCGCGCCTGGGTCTCGTTGCGTTCGGCGTCGCCCGGCGGCAGGAAACGCTCGTCGCCCCACCACACGTCCAACGCTGACCAGTCCACGGCGGACCGGGCGGGGGAGCGCCGCACAGCGGCCAGGGTGGCGATGCCGACTCCTCCGCCGGTGAGCACCACCGAAGCGTGGCCGCGAGCGGCCTGGGCGTCGGCCAGCCGGGTGATCAGCCGGGCCGCCGCCGACTCGGCGAGCAGGTCGGCGTCGTGATGGATGACGACGTCGGGCGAGTTCATCGCTTCACCTTCGTCCGGGTTGTCTTTCCGGTCTCGCGCTGTAGCTCCAGGCCGCTGGCCAGGACCTCGCCGTAGACGTCGTCCGGATCGAGCCGGCGCAGCTCTTCGGCCAGGCAGTCGGCGGGGGAGCGACGCGGCAGCGCCACTTTGCGGTCCACCCGCCCAGGGGTGCTCAGTATCGCGACGTCGTCGTCCGGCCGTTCGATCACGATGGGGCCCGACGGGCGTTCCAGCCGCACACTCAACATGCCGTCGACGCCGCTGGCCTTGGTTCGGGTCACCGGGCAGCGCAGGGTCAAGGACAGCCAGCCGGCCAGCAGGTCCGCACTTGGATTCTCGGGACCACCCACGACGCGGGCCCCGGTGACCTCTTCGAACGGCGGCTGGTCGAGCGCCGCGGCGAGCAAAGCTCGCCAGAGCGTCAGCCGGGTCCAGGCCAGGTCGGTGTCGCCTGGGCGATACGTGGCCATCCGGTCCTTCAGCGCGGCGGAGGGCCGCTTGCACGCGGCAGCGTCGGTGATCCGGCGCTGGGCCAACGTCCCCACCGGGTCTTCGGCCGGGACCTCCGGGGCCTCCGCCGGCCACCAGACCACGATCGGCGCGTCCGGCAATAGCAGCGGAACGACGACGGAGACCGGATGGGCGGTCAGCGGACCGAACGTCCGCAACACGATGACCTCGCTGGCGCCGGCGTCGCCGCCGACCCGGATCTGGGCATCCAGCCGGGTAGAACCCCGCGACGTGCCCTTGATCACCGCGATGATCCGGCACGGATGCTCGTGGCTGGCGTGGTTGGCGGAGGCGATGGCATTCTCCGCGTGCTCCTCGTCGATCACGAGGACGAGCGTGAGTACCCGGCCCAGGGTGACCGCGCCGTGCCGCTCGCGCAGGTCGACCATCCGTTTGGCGACATCACTGGAGCTGGTCGAAGGCAGATCGATGATCATGGGATCCTCCAGTGCCGGCCGTCGCGAGCCAGCATCTCGTCGGCCGACGCGGGCCCCCAGCCGCCGGAGGCATACGGCTCCGGGGCGCCGTTCTCGGCCCAGTACTCCTCGATCGGATCGAGGATCTTCCAGGACAGCTCCACTTCCTCATGTCTCGGGAAGAGTGGGGGATCGCCGAGCAACACGTCGAGAATGAGCCGTTCATAGGCTTCCGGGCTCTCCTCGGTGAAGGAGTAGCCGTAGCCGAAGTCCATGGTGACGTCGCGCACCTCCATGGCGGTACCCGGAACCTTGGAGCCGAAGCGGATCGTCACCCCTTCGTCCGGCTGTACCCGGATGACCAGGGCGTTCTGCCCGAGCTCCTCGGTGGCGGTGGACTCGAACGGTAGATGGGGCGCCCGCTTGAAGACGATCGCCACCTCGGTGACCCGGCGGCCCAGGCGTTTGCCCGTACGCAGGTAGAACGGCACCCCGGCCCAGCGGCGGGTGTCGATGTCGAGCCGGACCGCGGCATAGGTCTCAGTCTTGGAGTCCTTGGCGATGCCGTCCTCTTCGAGGTAACCGCGCACCTCCCTGCCGCCGGCCCACCCGGCCGCGTACTGCCCGCGGGCAGTGTGCAGGCTCAGGTCCTCCGGAAGCCGGACCGCAGAGAGGACCTTCTCCTTCTCCGCGCGCAAGTCGCCGGCATCGAACGACACCGGCTCCTCCATCGCGACCAGCGCCAGCAACTGCAGCAGGTGGTTCTGGATGACGTCGCGGGCTGCGCCGATGCCGTCGTAATAGCCGGCCCGGCCGCCGATGCCGATGTCTTCGGCCATGGTGATCTGCACGTGGTCGACGTAGTTCGCGTTCCAGATCGGCTCGAAGAGCTGGTTGGCGAAACGCAGCGCCATGATGTTCTGAACGGTCTCCTTGCCCAGATAATGGTCGATCCGGAAGATCGCATCGGGTGGGAAGATGTCTTCGACGACGGCGTTGAGTTCACGCGCGCTGGCGAGGTCGTGTCCGAACGGCTTCTCGATGATCACCCGCCGCCATTGGTCTTCGGTCTCCGGCTCGGCGAGCCCGGATCGGGCCAGCTGCTTGCAGACGACGTCGAAGAACGACGGCGGGATGGACAGATAGAAAGCATGGTTGCCGCCGGTACCCTGAGCTTCGTCGAGTTCACGGACGGTGCGTTCGAGCTGGTCGAAGGCGTCGTCGTCGGAGAAATCGCCGGAGACGAACCGGAATCCTTCGGCCAGCTGCTTCCAGGTGGCGTCGCTGAACGGAGTCCGGGCATGCTCACGCACGGCGTCGTGTACCTGCTTGCCGAAGTCCTGATGAGCCCAGTCCCGCCGGGCGAACCCGACCAGAGAGAACCCCGGCGGCAACAGGCCGCGGTTGGCGAGGTCGTAGACGGCGGGCATCAGCTTCTTGCGGGCGAGATCACCGGTGACGCCGAAGATGACCAGGCTGGACGGTCCGGCGATCCGCGGTAGCCGTTTGTCTCGCTTGTCGCGAAGCGGATTCGCGGGCCTGGTCAACGGAGTACCTCACGCAGCTTCGCGACGCCGGCGGCCCGGTCGGTCAGATGCAGGCGGAGCACCGGACGACCATGATCAGCCAGCACCTGGGCGTCCCCGGCCGCCTGGGCGGAGATCAGCTGGCCGAACGTGAACGGGCGGTCCGGGATCTCGACGTCGTCGGCGATGGCGCCGGTGATCTGCAAGAACACGCCCTGCGGTGGACCACCTTTGTGGTACTGGCCGGTGGAATGCAGGAAGCGTGGTCCCCAGCCGAACGTGGCCGGCCGGCCGGTACGGCGTGCCAGCGGAACCCGGATCTCACTCAGGCCGGCGTCGGCGCCTTCTCGGTCGAGGTATGCCATGACGGCCAGGTAGCCGCCGTCGTCCAGCTGGCTCAGCAGTGACTCGACGGCGCCCTCCAGTGAGCTCACGCCGTCGAGCAGGCCGGCCGACCCGCGCACCTCGATGCCGTCGGCGGTAAAGGCGGCCGCCTCCGGCGCGGGTGTCGAATCGAGCAGCCCGCGCGCGGCCACCTTGGCGCTTTCGACATCGGGCTGGTCGAACGGATTGATGCCGAGGAGCCGGCCGGCGATCGCCGTGGCGTATTCCCACAGCAGGAACTGTGCGCCCAGCGAGCCGGAGACGACGGCACCGCGATCAGGGGCCGACGCGGTGGAGCCGATGAGGACCGGCAGCACATCGGCCGGTGGGTTGGTGATCTCGGGGTCGGCGATGCTCGCGGCGACGGGCAACACGCCGGTGCCGAGCTTGCCGGTCGACTCCGCGATGAGCTGTTCAGCCCAGTCCGCGAAACCGGTGATGCCGGACCCGGCGTCGGCGATCGCCACCTTGTCCTGCCGCGGGCCGGCGCCGTCAGTGTCGCCGGCCATGGCCGCGGCGAGGACGAGCGCGGGATTGTCCGGCGAATCCGACGACAACACGTCCGCGACCGCCGCCGCCTCGTCGAGCAAGGCCGCGACATCGGCACCGGCGAGCCCACTCGGCACCAGGCCGAACGCGGTCAGCGCGGAGTACCGCCCGCCGACGTTGGGGTCGGCCAGGAACAGCCGGCGATACCCGGCGCTCTGGGCGTGCTCAGCCAGCGCGGAGCCCGGGTCAGTCACTGCCACGATGCGCGAGCCGGGATCGATGCCGGCGTCGGTGAAGGCCGCCTCGTAGACCCTGCGCTGGCTGTCCGTCTCGACCGTCGACCCGGACTTGCTGGAGACCACCAGCACGGTCCGCTCGATGCGGTCGGAGAGCGCCCGGCGCACGGACGTGGGATCGGTGGTGTCGAGCACGGTGAGCTCCACCCCGGCTGTCCCGGTGATGACCTCTGGGGCCAGCGACGATCCGCCCATTCCGGCGAGCACGATCCGATCCAGCCCATCGGCGCGCAGCTGCGCCTGCAGCGCCTCGATCTCGGCGAGCAACGGACGCGACGTCTCATGCAGGTCGACCCAACCGAGCCGGATCGACGCCTCGGACTCCGCGTCCGGACCCCACAAGGTGTGGTCCTTGGCCGCGATCCGGGACGCGACCTCGGCCTCCACCAGCGTGTTCACCGCTGCCGACGTGTCGACCCGGTAGGTGGTGACGGAGAGTTCGCTCGTCACTTCGCCGCCTCCAGTCCGATGGTCGGCGCTACGGTCCTCGCTCGCTCCGCGGGCGCTCCTCGTCCCTCGTCGCGACCACTGCGCTCGCTCGTCACTTCGCTGCCTCCAACTTCGCGGTGACCGACTGCAGCAGATCGTTCCAGCTGTCGGCGAATTTCTCGACGCCTTCGTCTTCTAGCACCTGGGTGACGTCTGTCAGGTCGACCCCGGCGGCATCGATGGCGGCCAGGACCTGGCGCGCGTCGTCGTAGTTGGGGCGGATGGTGTCGCCGGTGATCCGGCCGTGGTCGGCGGTTGCCTCGAGGGTGGACTCCGGCATGGTGTTCACCGTGTCCGGCGCGACCAGCTGATCAACGTACATCGTGTCGGAGTACTCGGGGTTCTTCGTCGATGTGGACGCCCACAGGGGCCGCTGCCGCTTCGCCCCAGCGGCCTCGAGTCGCTTCCAGCGCTCAGCCGCGATCACTTCTTCATAGGCGGCGTAGGCGAGCCGGGCATTGGCCACGGCCGCTTTGCCGCGCAGCGCGAGTGCGTCGTCAGTGCCGATGGTCTCGAGCCGCTTGTCGATCTCGGCGTCGACCCGGCTGACGAAGAACGACGCGACCGAGGCGATGTTCTCGATCGACTCGCCGGCTTCCAGCCGCTGTTCCAGACCGGCCTGGTAGGCGTCCATCACTTCACGGTGGCGTTCGATGGAGAAGATCAGCGTCACGTTCACGCTGATACCCGCGGCGATGGTGGCGGTGATCGCCGGCAGCCCCGCCTTGGTGGCCGGGATCTTGATGAAGACGTTCGGGCGGTCGACGGTGGCCCACAGCTCGCGCGCCTGCGCGGTGGTGGCGTCGGTGTCGTGTGCCAGGCGGGGATCCACTTCGATGGAGACCCGGCCGTCCTGACCGCCCGTACGACGGGCGACGGGCGCCAGGACATCGGCGGCCGCGCGTACGTCGTCGGTGGTGAGGCGCCGTACGGCCGCATCGGCGTCGGCCGCCTGCCGGGCCTGCTGACGCAGGTCGTCGTCGTACAGACTGCTCTTGCTGATGGCCGCCTGGAAGATCGACGGGTTGGTGGTGACTCCGACCACATGACGCTCGTCGATCAGCTGCTTGAGGTTTCCGGTGGTCAGCCGGTCGCGGGAGAGATCGTCCAGCCACACGGCCACGCCAGCCTCGGAGAGCCTGGCCAGAGGTGCGTTATCGGTATCAGTCATGGTGTACAGCTCCGTTGCTGGGTGGGTTTTCTAGCGTCCTGCAGCGCGAGCGCTATGACACCCGGGCTGCAGGACGCAACCGGTTATTCGGCGGCGGCGAGGGAGTCCTTGGCAGCCGCGACCACGGCTTCGGGGGTGATACCGAACTCGCGGTAGAGCACCTTGTAGTCGGCCGACGCCCCGAAGTGTTCGAGGCTGACCGCGCGCCCGGCGTCGCCGAGGAAACGGTGCCAGCTCATGGCGATCCCAGCCTCGACCGACACCCGGGCCCGCACGGCGGACGGCAGCACCGACTCCTTGTACTCGTCGCTCTGCTCGTCGAACCACTCGTGTGACGGGAACGAGACGACCCGGGCCGCGATGCCCTCGGCCTGGAGTTGCTCGCGAGCTTCGACGGCCAGTTGCAGTTCAGAGCCGCTGGCCATCAGCAGAACCGCGGGCTCGCCGCCGTCGGCCTCGGCGAAGACGTAGGCCCCGCGCGCGACCCCTTCTGCCGAGCCGTACCGCGAACGGTCGAACACCGGGATGCCCTGCCGGGTCAACGCGATACCCGCCGGGCGATGGTTGCGTTCCAGGATGGTCCGCCAGGCGACTGCGGTCTCGTTGGCGTCAGCCGGCCGGACCACGTCGAAGCCCGGAATGGCTCGCAGGGTCGAGAGATGCTCGACGGGCTGATGGGTGGGACCGTCCTCGCCGAGTCCGATGGAGTCATGTGTCCACACGAACGTGGTGGGGATCTGCTGCAACGCGGCGAGCCGGACCGCGGCCCGCTGGTAGTCGCTGAACACGAGGAATGTCGCGGCATAGGGGCGGGTGAGCCCGTTGAGCGCGATGCCGTTCGCGATCAGCCCCGCGGCGAACTCGCGAACTCCGAAGTGCAGGGTGCGCCCGTACGGGGTTCCGGGGAACATCGCGCTGGAACGCTTCTCCGGCAGGAAACTCGGCTCGCTGGTGATGGTGGTGTTGTTCGACCCGGCGAGATCCGCCGAGCCACCCCACAGCTCCGGCAGCACCGGCGCCACGGCATTGATGACCTTGCCCGACGCCGCCCGGGTGGCCAGTCCTTTCTCTGAAGGCTCGAACTCGGGCAGGGCGTCGGCCCAGCCGGCGGGGAGTTCGCGCTTGCTCAGCCGGTCCAGCAGCTCGGCTCGCTGCGGATTGGCTGCCCGCCAGCCGCGGAAGCGCTCCTCCCACTCCGCGCGCAGCCGCTTGCCACGCTCGAGTGCCTGCTGGGTGTGAGCCACGACCTCGGGGGCCACGTCGAACTGCTTCTCCGGGTCGGCTCCCAGGACGCGTTTGGTGGCGGCGACCTCGTCGGCGCCTAGCGCGGAGCCGTGGATCGCGCCGGTGTTCTTCTTGTTCGGCGCGGGCCAGCCGATGGTGGTGCGTACGGCGATGAACGACGGCCGGTCGGTGACCGCCCTGGCCTCCTGCAGCGCCTCGAAGATCGCTTTCGGGTTTTCCTGGTACTCCGCTCCGGCGGTGAAGTCCACCACCTGGGTGTGCCAGCCGTAGGCCTCGTAGCGCGCGACGGTGTCTTCGGTGAAGGCGATGTTGGTGTCGTCTTCGATCGAGATCTTGTTGTCGTCCCAGAGGACGATCAAATTGCCGAGCTCCTGGGTGCCCGCGACGGAACTGGCCTCACTGGAGACCCCCTCCTGGAGGTCGCCGTCGGAGGCGATGACGTACACATGGTGATCGAAGACGCTCTCGCCGGGTGCGGCGTCAGGATCAAGCAATCCACGCACGCGGCGGGCGGCGAAGGCCATGCCGACGGCGGTGCCGAAGCCGGAGCCGAGGGGGCCGGTGGTGACCTCGACCCCATCCGTGTGGCCGTACTCAGGGTGACCGGGGGTGTTGGAGCCCCACGTCCGGAACGACTTGAGGTCGTCCAGGGTCACGTTGTAACCCGCGAGGTAGAGCTGGATGTACTGAGTGAGGCTGCTGTGCCCGGCGGAGAGAACGAATCGGTCCCGTCCGAGCCAGGCCGGATCGGACGGGTCGTGGCGGAGCACACGCTGGTAGAGCGTGTAGGCGACGGGCGCAAGGCTCATCGCGGTTCCCGGATGCCCGTTGCCGGTCTTCTCCACCGCGTCCATCGCCAGGAGCCTGACCGTGTCGACCGCGCGGTCGTCGAGTTCGGACCACTGGAGGTCGCTGTTCTGGGCAGGTGTCGTGTTCACTAGCGGCTTGCCCCTTTCGCAGATGCGATCAGTCACGTCAGCTCGCCGGCTGTCGGCGCGGGCCGTGATTACGAGCTTAGTGTCCTGTATTCGGGTACCGGAACAGGACACGGGTGTGGCGCGCGACACCTGTAGCGGCGTGTCGGCAGGAGTGCGAAGCGACACGGGCGACCGGCCGATCGCCCGAATCGCGCATCCCGGTAGACTCAACAGGCCAATGGTGGCGGTTGTTTCCCGCACCGCCTGTATGCCTGACCACATTGAGGATGATCCGTGACGGCCGTCGAACAACGCGTCGATTCCGCGCGCGGGACGGAACTGCCGATCCGCAGATGGGACACCGTCCGGGCCTACATCTCGCTGATGAAGCTGCGGGTTGTCGAGCTCCTGCTGGTGACCACCGTGCCGGCCATGGTGCTGGCGCAGCGTGGTCTTCCACCGCTGTGGCTCGCATTGGTGACCTTGCTCGGCGGCACGCTCGCGGCCGGCAGCGCACACGCGTTCAATCAGGTCCTCGAACGCGACATCGACGCCGTCATGCACCGGACCAGGCGCCGGCCCATGGCGATGGCGAGGGTCTCGGCGCAGGCCGGCTTCACGTTCGCCGCCGTGCTGCTGGTGGTGGCGGTGACCATCATGGTGATCTGGGTCAATCCGCTGGCGGCCGGGCTGACCGCCGCGGCGAATCTGTTCTACGTTCTCGTGTATACGGTGCTGCTGAAGCGGCGTACCACGCAGAACATCGTGTGGGGCGGAGTCGCAGGATGCCTGCCGACCCTGATCGGCTGGTCGGCGGTGACGGGCAGTCTCGACTGGCCGCCGGTGCTGCTTTTCCTGATCGTGTTCTTCTGGACGCCGCCGCACTACTGGCCGCTGGCGATGCGCTACCGGGAGGACTACGAGCGCGCGGGCGTGCCGATGCTGCCGGTGGTCGCGTCCGCGAGAACCGTGGCCACCCAGATCCTCGCGTATTCGTGGGCCATGGTTCTCACGTCGCTGGTGTTGTGGCCGGTTGCGTCGCTGAGCTGGATCTACGGGCTCGGCGCTGTGCTGGGCGGGGCGTGGTTCCTCAGTGAGGCGCACCGGTTACATGTGCTGGCCGGGCGGGATTCCACCGGCGCGGGCCTGAAGGCGATGCGCCTTTTCCACGGCTCGATCACCTATCTGACAGTGGTGTTCGTGGCTGTGATGGCCGACGTGCTCATCCTGGGCTGAGCCACGGACGGGCCGTGGCCACTTCGATACCAAGAACGTCACGTGAACCGGTTCAATCGTTGGCTGCGTGCAGTTCTTGGTATCGAAGGCCGCCTCTCGCCGTTACGCCCGCGGCCCGCTTCCGAAGTCGGGGATTGGCATACGCTCCCCTCCGGCCAGCGCGGAGGCGTGCGCGACGATCCCCGGCGCGGTGAATATCGCCGAGCGCCAGGCGTTCACCGGAGGCTGCTCGCCAGTGACCACGGCGCGGACGAAGTCGTCGGCCAGGAAATGGTGGGAGCCCTCGTGGCCGTTCGGCGCCTCGGCGTATTCGTGGGGGAGACGGGAGCGGTCGTGGACGGGCGCCGAGCCGGAGGTGAAGGCCTCCCGCAGGGCGGGATCGACGTTGGCCAGCTCCGATTCGTCGACCGTGTGCCGGATCGGCACGAACTTGTCGGAGATGTCGTGGGACTCGGATTTGTCGTTCCACACGCTCTGATGGGCGAGTTGCTCGAAGCTGGCCTCGGTGCCGAAAAACCGGAAACGCGACTCCCGGATAAACGAGGGGTAGCCCACGCGGCGCATCTCGTTGGTCCGCATCGCCCCGCCGTCGGAGAGTTCGAACAGCGCCGTGGCGTTGGAGAAGCTGTTCCCGAATTGGCTGATCTCCCGGTCGAACACTCCGTCGCCCCGCTGGTCTTCGACGCCCAGGCAGCTGACGCTGACCGCGCGGGCCGGGACCGCACCCAAGACACCGCCGATGGCGTGGGTGGGGTAGAGCATCGGCGGATAGCTGGCGGTGGCCTTCCAGTTCTCGCCGCCGCTGTACTGATAGGCAGCGTAGAAGCCGAGATCCATGTCGTGGACGTAGTCGCCCTCGGAGTAGAAGACCTGACCGAGCGCGCCTTCGCGGATCTTGTCTCGCATGAACACCGTGGCCGGGTTGTAGTAGCTCGTCTCTCCCATCATGTAGGTCAGGCCGGTCCGCTCGACCGCGGCGATGATCGCTTCGATGTCGGTCAGCTCAGTGGCCATCGGCACCGCCGAGTACACGTGTTTGCCGGCCTCCAGCGCGGCGAGCACGAGCGGTGCGTGGGTCCAGCGTTGAGTGAAGATCGCCACCGCGTCGACGTCGGATTCAAGCAGATCCTCGAAGCTGGGTGAGGTGGCTGCGTTCTCGTAGTGGCCGGCGAGTTGCTCGGCGCGCTCCGGCTTGAGATCGGTCACGACGAGCCGGCTGACGTTCGGGTGCAGGTCCCACAGTGTGGCGAAGCTCTTCGAGAACTGACCGGCGCCGACAATGCCGATACTGAAAGCTCCAGCTGCGGGGTCGAGTGGGCTGGTGGGGTCGAGGGGCATAGCAGACATCGGTTCCTCTCGGTGCGGCTTCTTCTGACAGGTGCGGCTCAGCCCGCGTTGCTCGGACTGTTTCGGGGTGGGTCGACGAGCAGCCACTGACAGGCCACCACGGCGGCTCCGCGGGCCCACTCGTCGAAATCGGATGAGAAGACCTCGACCTTGGGCGGTGTGGCCCAGTGGTTGAGGTGTCCGGCCAAGGACTCGTTCATGGCCGGGTCGGCGTGCTCCAGCATGCCGAGACCATCGCCGGCGAGGACTACCGTCGGCACTCCGTACATATTGACCACCTCGGCGATCAGGACACCAAGGGCGCGGCCGGCGTCGTCGAACACTCTCCGCGCGACGTCGTTGCCCTGGGCGGCGAGTGCGCAGGCGGCGGTGAGGTCGAGGTCGGCGATGCCGAGCGGGACGCCGATGCCACGGGTGATCGCGCTGGTGGTCAGGAAACTCGAGGCGCAGCCTCGATGTCCGAGCTGGCAGAGCGGTCCGGAGTCGCTGATGCGCAGGTGACCGATCAGACCGGCGTTGCCGGCCGCACCGGTCAGGATCCGCCCCTCGAGCACGGCGCCGAGCCCGATGCCGACGCCGACCGTCACGACGGCGAAATGGTCGAGCCCACGGCCGGGACCTGACCATTGGACACCAGCGGCAAGCGCACGGACGTCGCCGCTGATGACGGTGGGTGCACCAATCCTGCGTCGCAGCATGGCCGCCAGCGGGACATCGTTCCAGCCGAGGAAGGCGTTGTGCCGCACGGTGTCGTCGAATCGGTGCATGAGCCCGGCCAGGCCCACGCCGACAGCCTGGATGGGACGGTGTGAGGCCAGTTCATTAACGAGATCAACAATTGAATCGACGGCCGACTCGACGTCGTTGCCGGACATGGTTCGATGCCCGGTCTGCCGCACCTGCCCCAGTGCGTCGGTACGGACGCCGAACAGTTCGTCGGACGTCACCTTTAGTCCGATGAACTGGTGCCGCTCCGCATTGACCCCCAAGGGTGTTCCAGGGCGCCCGCGGGCCTCCGTTTGTGGCGCGTCGGCCTGCAGAATCACCCCGGATTCCAGTAGGGGTCTGGTGGTCTTGGTCAGGCTGGCCGGAGAGAGATGTAGTCGGCGCGCGAGCTCTGCGCGTGGCAGCGGCCCGGCTACCAGCAGCTCGCGAACGACCGCCCGGGCGGACGGCCCGAGCGATCGGAGGGAGACGTCACCCGCGTGCTGCACGAGCACAGCCTGCCGCTATTTGTTAATCGAGTCAAGAAATATGGCGAGGGGTGGCCCCTGCCTGCTCGCTGTGCCGCTCTGCCAGGATGGTCCACGGCACGTGAGTGAAAGGCGGACCGTCGTAGTGCGAGTGATCGTCATCGGGGCCGGTATCGCCGGCGCGAGCGTCGCCTACCCGCTGGCCGCGGCGGGTGCGGACGTCGTCGTCGTGGATGACGCGCAGCCTGGGCGGGCCACCTCGGCCGGAGCCGGGATCATCACCCCGGTCAGTGCCCGGCCGGTAGGTGAGGCGAAGAGCCGGATCATGTTCGCCGCGGTGGAGCACTACCTCGACCTGGTGCGGCGTTTCGAGGAAAGCGGCCTGAGCGACCACTCGTACGGCGTGACCGGTGAGCTGATCGCCGCGTTCGACAACGACGAGCTGCGCCGCCTGTCCGAGGTTGCGGAGCGAGCCGAGGCCAGGACGGGAAGGTACGGCACAGCGGGCGTCGGCGTGCCGAAGCTGTTCAGCCGCCAGGACGTCCATGAGCGGTTCCCGCTGCTGCCGGGCGTGCTCGGTGGGGTGTGGCTGCCGGACGTGGCACGAGTAGACGGGCGGATCATCCGCGACCATCTGATGACGCTGGCCGCTCAACTGGGCGCTCAGGTGCTCCAGGGCCGGGCCGAGCTCGTGTTCGACGGCTCCCGGGTGAGCGGTGTGCGTGTCCCGGGCGAGTTCCTCGAGGGCGATCACGTGGTCCTGGCCGCGGGGGCGTGGTCCGAGGCGCTCGTCGAGACCACCGGGCTCGACCTGCCGGTGTATCCGCAGCGTGGGCAGATCCTCCATCTGCGGATCCCGGGCGGGTCCACGCTCCCGGTCATCAGCGTCTTCCGTGGGATCTACCTGCTGTCCTTTCCGGGAGATCGTGTCGTGATCGGCGCCACCCGTGAGGACGACAGCGGCTTCGCGACCCACGCCACGGCCGGTGGCGTCGACATGCTCATCAGGAAGGCGCTCGGTGTCGTGCCGAGTCTCCAGCGCGCGGAATGGCTCGAGGTCAGGGTCGGGATCCGGCCCGCGAGCAGAGACGGCGAGCCGCTTCTGGGCCCGGCACCGGGGATCGACGGCCTCTGGCTGGCCACCGGATTCGGGCCGCAGGGCCTGACCTTGGCGCCCTACTCGGGCCGCCTGCTGGCCGAGGCGATCATGGGGGAGAAGACGGAGATCCCGGAGATCCTGTCGGCCGCACGCCTCGCCGCTGCCTGAGATTTCGATTCCTTTCCCGCCTGCCGTTCGTCTTGACGGCAGGAGATGCTGGGTCTGGCGACCCTGCCTGACGATCCGCGGGAGGCGCAGATGGCACACGACGAGGGCACGGAACGGATAGGCAACGACGTCGTGGCAGCCGCGGCACTGGCCGGCGATGAGGCGGCGTTCGGTCAACTCGTCGAACGCCACCGGCGTGAGCTGCACGTGCATTGTTACCGGATGCTCGCGTCGTACGACGACGCCGAGGACATCGTCCAGGAGACGTTCCTGCGGGCGTGGAACAAGCGGCACAGCTACGCCGGGCGTTCCACCGTGCGGGCGTGGCTCTATCAGATCGCCACCAACGCGTGCCTGGACTTCTTACGCAGCTCTTCCCGGCGTGCCCGGCCGTATCAGGAGCCACCGCTGGCCGTGCCCCGAGCCGCCGTGCAGCCGCCCATCGACGTGTCCTGGTTACAGCCGTATCCGGACAGCCAGCTCGACGCGGCCGCACCGGGCGCCGAGGAACCGGACGCCGTCGTGGTCGCGAAGGAGACGATCGAGCTCGCGTACCTGATGATCATCCAGCAGCTTCCACCGCGGCAGCGGGCCGTGCTGATCATGCGCGACGTGCTGGGGTGGTCGGCCGCGGAGACCGCAGCGCTCCTGGAGACCAGCGTCGCATCGGTCAAGAGCGCGTTGCAGCGAGCGCGGGCCACCGTTCAGCAACGGCGGCCACCACGGCGGGAGGAGTGGGACCGCAGTGTCTCTCGCACGGAGGACGAACGCAGGGTCTTGGAGCGCTACATCGATGCTCACGAGCGGGCAGATGTCGCCTTGCTCGCTCAACTGCTGGCCGACGACGTGGTGCAGACGATGCCACCATATCCGGCCTGGCTTGTCGGATGTGAGGCGGCGCTGACGTTCGCGGCCGACGTGTTCGACCCCGGCTCCGCCGCCTACCACGGGCGCTGGCGTTCGGTGCTCACCTGGGCGAACCGGCAGCCGGCCGTCGCCCAGTACGTCCAGCGCCCATCGGCAGCGGAGACCAGGAGTCTGGCCGGGGAGTACCGGGCACAGGTGCTCGACGTGCTACGGATCGAGAACGGCGCGATCACTGGGATCACGTCGTTCGAGCCGCGCCGTTTCGCGGCGTTCGGCCTGCCGCTGGTCCTGGCATGAGTGCCGACGACGACCGCGTGTCGCTTCTGCGGACGCGCTTGCCGCCGTCATTCGAACGGACCGTGCTCGTGGTCGCCCCGGGAAGTGTGCGGCGCTTCGACCGGCTTCGCTCGCGAGGGGTGATCGTCGTCGTGGAACGTGGCGAGATCGAGCTTGAAACAGGCAACGGGCAGGTGTGCGGCTTCCGTCGTGGCGGCGTTCTCTGGCTCGACGACGCGTCGGCGAGCCGGTTGCGCAACGTTGGAGGCACGGCGGCCGTCGTCGTCGCTGTCACGCGCCGACGCGGGTCCGGCGCGACCGATTCCTTTCCGGCGCGGCCGGCGTCATACGGGTACAACGACCGGAAAGGAACACAAGAGATGAACGCAGACGCTGACAACCAGCAGCCGACCCCCGACGCGGACGTGCGAGCTCTCGACCGTCTGGTGGGGACGTGGAAGGTCTCGGGTGAGGCGGAGGGGACCATCAGTTTCGGCTGGCTCCCTGGCGGGTTCTTCCTGAAGCAGGATGTCGACCTCGAACAGTTCGGCATGCATGTCATGGGAAGCGAGATCATCGGCCGGGAGAAGCCGTTCGGGGCGGAGCAACCCAGCACGGAGATCACGTCGAGGTTCTACAGCAATACCGGTGACACCCTGGACTACGTATACGAGCTCGACGGTGACACGCTCACCATCTGGGGCGGGGAGAAGGGCTCGGCGGCGTATTTCAAGGGTGAGTTCAGCGCGGACGGCAACACGCTGACCGGCGGGTGGGTATGGCCGGGTGGTGGGTACACCTCAACCGCCACCCGCGTCGAGTAGTCCTCAGTCGCCAGGCCACCCCTGCGCCGACCGTGTGCACGGCCCCGAGCCGAGCACACGGTCGGCGCGTGTGGGGTGTGGCACGATGTGCGGCGTGAGCGAGCAGAACACCCATGGCGATCTCTCGACGCTGCCCTGGCCCGACGGCTGGCGCTGGACACCGCGCCGGGATCGGGATTACCAGGCCAAGGCCGCCACGGGTGTCCGGACGGTGGAGGTGGAGTTCGAGGGGGCGCGGGAGCCGGCGCTGCTGCTGCCGATGCGCTCGGTGCCGCGCTGGCAAGGCATTGTCTTCACCGTAGCCGGCGTTGGTTTGCTCGCCACGGCCGTCTTGATCGGCGTCGTCTCCGTGGCGACTCAGACGTGGACCGGGATCGTGGGCGTGCTGGTCATCGGCGGTGCCGGGACCGTCTTCGGCCTTGGTGGGCTCGCCGGACTCAGGAGCCGCAAAGAAGCCGTCGCTGGTCTGCTGCTCTCGCCGAGCCGCTTGATCTTCGACGGCAGTGTCGACCGGCTGGCGATGTCCTGGAACGACGTCGCGGGCTTCCGCCTGTACATGATCAGATACGGCTTCCGTGTCCTGTTTCCGATGCCATGGCACAACTGGCTGAGCATCGATGCCCGCGACCCGCACGCGGTGCTGGCCTCGGCCGGACACGAGGCCGCGGCGCGGCTGGCCCGCAGGCTGAAAGGCAAGAGCGTGGTCGCCGTCGCCGACAACCGCATGATCATGAGCCCGCTGGTCGCCTACCACACGCTCCGGTATTACCTGGAGAATCCGGCGGACCGTCGTGAATTGGCCGGCGCCGAGGCCGTGAACCGGGTCCACAAGGGACTGCTTCTCTAGGTACAAGGTCGGTCGATGTCTCTGGCCGGCAGATGACTCTGGCCATCTTGGCTGCTCACGTACCCGTTGCGGCAAATATATTGCAATGTCATTGACATGTGTTCGAGAAATGCATTACGTTTCCGAAGATCGGTTTGCCATGGTCTGTCGGCGGCAGGAGAGGTGAACGGGATGCGATCTCATCGGGCACATGCGCGGGTGTTGCGGCACGGGCTACACGCTGGGTTGGCGTTCGCCGTCGCCGGAACGCTTGCCATTCCAGGATCGCTGGCCGGCGCGGGTGGCGCGCCGAACAGCGTGGCGTCGCCGCCGGACAACCACATGTTGCGTAGCTTCCAGGTGGATACCGTGTCAGGCCCTGCCGACTTGGTCACCGGGGGAAGTGCCCTGGTCCGGATCGATGTGCCGCGGTCGGTCCCGGCCCACCAGGTCCGGATCACGCTCAACGGCCGTGATGTGCGCGATGCCTTCCAGCCGTACGGGAGCGAGCGGGTGCTGCTCGGCCATGTCGACGGGCTCACGGAGGGCGCGAACACGCTGGAGGTCCGGGCTAACGGGCGGGGGAAATCCCGGCCGGCCGAGTCGCTGACGCTGGTCAACCATCCACTGCACGGTCCGGTGTTCTCCGGGCCGCACATCCCGCTGTACTGCACCGCGGATGCGTCGCCGTGGAATCTCGGCCTGGTGGACGAGCATTGCCATGTCGAGGCGCCGGTGGTCACTTACCAATACCGGACGACGGCGGGGTCATGGGCCGCTCTGCCCGACGACGAGATGCCGGAGGACGTGGCAACAACCGTCACCAGCACTGGTGAGACCGTGCCTTACGTCGTGCGGGTCGAGCAGGGGACCATCAACCGATCCGTGTACGAGACCGCGATCTTGCACGAGCCAGGAACACCCGTGCCGGACCCGTGGACGTCAACACCCGGATGGAACGGCCGGCTCGTCTACACCTTCGGCGGAGGCTGCGGAATCGGGCACACCCAGGCGACGGAGACCGGAGGTGTCCTCGACGACACCCTGCTCGGCGCCGGATATGCCACAGCCAGTTCGACGTTCAACGTCTACCAGCAGAACTGCAACGACGTGACGTCGGCGGAGACAGCCATGATGGTCAAGGAGCGGTTCACCGAAACCTACGGCGTCCCGGACTTCACGATGGGATGGGGTTCGTCTGCCGGCACGATGCAACAACTGCTGATTTCCAACGCCTACCCCGGGATCCTGGACGGGGTCATCGGGCACATCGGTTATCCCGACGAGCGTTCCACCACCATCAGTGGCCATGAGTGCCGTTTTGTGACGGAGGCAATCTCATCCAGCGAACTCGACTGGACTGCCGAGCAAGGAAAAGCGGTGACCGGCTTCGCCCGCTTCTCACTATCCGGTGAATTCGGGACCAGCACGTGTGCCGGATACATGTTCTTCCCCGGGGTGGACTATCCGGCAGACTGTCCTGGCCACATCCCACCTGCCGACCGGTACCACCCGGTGACCAATCCGGACGGGATCAGGTGCGCCATCGCGGACTTCGTCTCGACCGTCTACGGAACCGATCCGGGGACAGGTTTCGGGCGGCCGATCGTCCCGGACACCGTAGGTGTCCAGTATGGTCTGGAGGCTCTGGAGGCGGGGATGATCAGCGCCGAGCAGTTCGTCGACCTCAACGAGCGGATCGGCGGGGTCGACCGTGACGGTCAACGGATCACCCAGCGGTCGGCCGCAGATCCGGAGGCGTTGGAGGTGGCCTACGCCACCGGCCGGATCAATCAGTTCGATGGCGGCCTGCGGTGGACTCCCATCATCGAGACCCGCGGATATGCGGACCTTCGGGCGGATTTCCACGACCGGATCCGGTCGTGGTCGATGCGGGAGCGCCTGTTGTCGGCCAACGGACATGCCGACAACCATGTCAGCTGGACTAGCCCGGAGGGGCCGCTGGACACCCGGGATCGAGAAGAGGCACTGGCCGCCATGGACGACTGGCTGACGACCCGCATGGAGCTGGCTGCCCAGGAGCCAGACCTCGATCCGGTCGAACTGACCCGTCGGGCCAAGCCGGGGGATCTCACTGACGGCTGTGTCGACGAGGACGGCCAACGGATCGACGAGGAGTTGACCCTCGATCCGTCGGCGCGGTGCAATCAGCTGTTCCCGTTCCACGCCACGCCACGCGCGGCAGCCGGTGGCCCGCTGGCCGCCGATGTGCTGGCCTGCCAGCTTGAGCCGCTGGATCGGTCCGGCTACGGCGCGGTGTTCACCGGCAGCGAGTGGCAGCGGCTGAACGCGGTCTTCCCGGACGGAGTTTGTGACTGGTCGCTTCCTGGTGCTGGACAGGTTGAGTTGAGCGGTACGTGGACCCGGTTCTGATCACATGAACCTTGTCGAAGATGCCGTGTTCGATCTGTCATGCTTCTGCTAGGGCTCGCGACGATGATCAGGCGCCGAGGACGGTAAGAATATCTGTGGGAGCGTGATGTATGCCGAAGACCTCGACTGCGGCGCCGGTGCCGGTGGCGCAGCCGAGCACCGGCACCGCGGAGCACATGTCCAAACCGCTGGCGCGCGCCCGGTCTCAGCGGTTGCTGGTCACTTTGTTCGGCGACTACTGGGACCGCGCGCGTGGTCCCATCCCGTCGGCTGGACTGGTGCGTGTTCTCGAGGAGTTCGGCATCGCTCCGGCCAACGCGCGTGCGGCGTTGAGCCGGATGACCCAGCGGGGAGCGCTGGCACGCACCAAGGACGGGCGGCGGACCAGCTACGCACCCACTGAGTCCACGCTGAGGCAGCTGGAGAGGGGCGCGCATCGCATCTTCGCGAGTGGCAACGGGGCGGAATGGGACGGGACCTGGACCCTGATCGCCTTTTCGCTGCCGCTTGAGGCCGGCGACCTTCGCCGCCTGTTACGTGCACGTCTTCGCTGGCTGACGTTCTGGCCCATCTACGACGCCACCTGGGTTACCCCGCACGATCGGCTCGACGCGGCCTGTGAGCAGCTGGCCGAGTTGAATATCACCGATGCCGTCGTCCTGCGGACCACGGACGTCCGGTTGCTGGCCCAGGGGCGGGCTCGCCTCGAAGACGCTTGGCAGCTCGGTCATCTTGCCGATGCCTAC
Source organism: Phytoactinopolyspora mesophila (assembly GCF_010122465.1). NCBI lineage: Bacteria > Bacillati > Actinomycetota > Actinomycetes > Jiangellales > Jiangellaceae > Phytoactinopolyspora > Phytoactinopolyspora mesophila. The sequence continues at coordinate 156,564 of NZ_WLZY01000001.1, forward strand.
CGCGACTACCTCAATCGCTTCGAACCATTGGCCGAGCTCGTGGCCGCGCGGGCGGTGACGCCAACGGAGGCCCTGGTCGGCCGGGGAGAGCTGGTGGACGAGTGGCGGCGGCTGGTCCGCGACGACCCCGATCTTCCTGATGTTTTCCTCCCAGCCGGTTTCCCCCGGGCGCGGGCTCGCGATCTGTTTCTCACTACCTACCGGGCCCTGGAGCGCCCGGCACGCGCCCGATTCGACGAACTCACACGCGAGGCTTGAGCTGCCTTGTGTGGAGCAGCCACATCGGCCTCCTCCGGCACCTTGCGATGCATCCACTTCCCCCAAGTCCGGTGATCGTCAGTGCGTTGTGGTCACTGTGGGGTGATCATCAGTACGCCGTGGTCGCGGGATAGCGACCACAACGCACTGACGATCACCGGACTTGGGGGAACGTTTATCCCGGGTGGGCTATCAGCTAGGCGTTCCCAGGCGAAGCCTCGTTAGAAGGCGAACGAGTTGAATGGTTCCGGGTCAACGCGGAACAGCCGGGAAAGGGTCGTCACGGCTTCGGGGCGGTGCGGGCGGATGCGGTCCGCTGAGGCGAGCAGCGCAGCCGAGACCCCGCCGAGGTAGAGGGAACTGAGGGCCTGGATGTCCAGGGTGAGATCCGGCTGCGCGTTCGTTCGTGCGCACGTGGCTCCGTCCGGGCCGGCGTCGAGCCGCCAGGTGCCGGTGTTGGCCGGACACATGGCGTCGTCGTCGATGGTCAGCGTGATGCCGCCGGCGACGTCGTAGGAGCGGGACTCGAGTGCTGTCGGCACCTCGAGCAGCCGGACCCACAGGTTGTCGGATTGCCTCGTGACGCGCAGCGCGCGCGGATTGTGGAGCATCCAGCGCAGGGGTTCATCAGCTGGTCGTGGGGCAGCGACGATCCGCTTGGTCAGATCGAAGTCGAGCAGTAACTGCCACAGGGCACGATAGGCGTTGTTGTTGGTGGCCTGCAGCGCCTCGACGATCAGCGTGCCGGTGTCCTCGAGCCGTGGTGACCATGGCAACCGGAAGTTGGCGATACCGTCGATGTCGCCCTCCGGGGTCCGGTGGATGAGGTATCGCAGCGGACCGTCGTCAGTACCGTCGGCTTCGTCGGAAAGACCGGCCCATTGACCTGCCCGTGCTGACAACTCGCCAACCCGGTCCTTGCGGGCGATGTCATGGACCGCCGGCCATGCCTCGCGAGCCATTGCTGCGTCGACGAGCTCGAGGGAGCCAGGGGGCTGTTCGGCTTCTCGTAGCGTGGCCTCGGGCCGCTCGATCTCCCAGCGAGTGCGCACGGTAGCCGGAGAGAAGCCAAAGCGCCCGTAGATGCTGCCTTCACTCGCGCTGAGGGCGGCGACGGGCTCCCCACGATCGAGGGCTTCGTCGAACATCGCCTGGATCATGCCCCGTAACAGTCCGCGGCGACGGTGGGTAGCGACCACGCCGGTGGCCGTCACACCGCCCATCGGTAGCTGATTGAGCCCGGGCACAGTGATTTCGAACGACAACATGGCGGAGGCGCCCACCAGCCGGCCGTCGACAAAGGCGGCCTGCGGGTGAAACCTCTCGCTCGCCATGAGCTTCTCGGCGGCAGCCTCCAGTTGGTCTTGAGTCATCGGCTGCCGCGGCGGCCACGCGGCAGAGCCGCCGTACCAGGCCGCGGGCGCGGGTTCCCAATGCGGCAAACCGTTCGCGTAGGGCAACACCTTGAGGTAGTCAATGGCCTCGGACCTTTTGAACGCGCGTATCTCGGTAGCCACGCCGACGACTTTATAGATGCTTGGGGAGTCCGGCGACGTAATTTCGGCGCCGGTGCCGATGCGGGAGCTGAGGTGGTCGTCGACGTCGCCCCTGCGGACCGAAGGCGGCAGCATGGGCCGAAGGTGGCCACCGGCACGGCCGAAGGTGGCCACCGGCCGGGTCCGTCTTAGCCCACTGAGATCAAAGCAGGTCGGTGGCCGGGGACTGGAAGGTCCACGGAGTCTCAACGTCAATTCTGGTAAACCAGTTGAGTGGGAACGCGTGTTCGATTAACCTTAAAGGATGGACGCGAGGAGCAGCACCCCCACCGCTTCGGGGCAGGACGTGCCCGGAGAAGGCGCTGGTGTGGGTGATGTCGACGCGGAATGGGCACGGCTGATCGAGGCCGAGCTGGCCGGATACGAGCCCACACCTGGGCCGTTTTCCGATGCGCCGGACCCGGCCTGGGGTGATCTGTGGGGATGGCACCCGCCCGAGGTGGATGCCACCATCGAAGCGTCGTTCGCCGCTATACCGCATTCACCAGCGCCCAGCAGTGGGGCTGCGGGGGAGGTCCCGCCTCATGGTGTGACTGCAGGGGACACACCGCCCAGTGGTGGGGCTGCGGGTGACGTGCCGCCCAGTGGTGCGGCTTTGCGGGATGTGCCCGGTGTGGAGCAGTCGCCGATCGCGCAGATGCTCCCGGGTGTGCCGCTGGCGGCCGTGCTGGACTCGGTTGAGACCTCGGCGGCGGGGGTTCATGAGCTCGCCGACGCGGTGGCCGCGTGGGAACGGTTGATCGCTTGGTGCGCGGCCAAGCAGGCCGAAGCCGCCACCGAGTTGACCCGTCGCCCGGAGCTACGCCCCGATGATGGGGGCGGGCAGTTCGCCGCGCTGCATCCGGTGCCGGTCACGGCGTCGGCGTTGTGCGCTGTGCGGCCGTGGACGAAACCACAAGCGGAGAAACTCGTCGACCACGCCGTCACCCTGGTGCAGACCTACCCGAAGGTCCATCAGGCGTTGGCTGAGGGCTGCTTGGATGTGTCCAAGGCGCGGATCCTGACCCGCGCGTTGGACAAGTGTGATGCCGAGGTGGCCGCGCTGATTGAGAAGGCCGTGTTGCCGTTCGTGCACGACTGGACCGAGGTGAAGCTGTCCCGCGTGGTCAACGAGATGCTGCATGAACTCGACGCCGCCGGGTCGAAGCGCCGCCGCCGTGAGGCTCGTGATCGCCGTGACGTGTGGCTGCAACCCGGCGAAGACGGCATGTCCTGGCTCATCGCCTACCTCCCCGCAGAAGAAGCCACCGCAGTCATGGCCGCCCTCAACGCCGCCGCCGACACCCGAGCCACCAGCGACGCCGGAGCCGCCACTTCGGCAGCCAGCAGCCCGGGCGACGCTGGGCCGGGAGACGCCACCCCGAGCGACGCGACGCCGGGTGATGCTGGGTCGGGAGACGCGACGCCGGGTGCTGCCGGATCGGGCGACGCCGGGCGGCGGCCGCCGACACGTGATCCGCGTACCCGGGGGCAGCGGCGCGCGGATGCGCTGGCGTCGTTCGGGTGGATGTCGCTGAGCACCGGGCACCTAGGCGGCCGCGAATGCGCCAGTTGTGGCGCACCAGCCGGCACCCGGCTGTCCCAGGCACATGGCCGGGCAGTCACCGTGAACGTTACCGTGCCCATGTCCACATTGCTGGGCCTCGATGAACACCCCGCCCACCTGGACGGCTACGGCCCCATCGACGCCGACGCCGCCCGCACACTCGCCGCGGCTGGATTCTGGACGTGGGTCGGCACCGCACCCGCCGGCGGACACGCCCTCGACTACGGCACCACCCGCTACACCCCACCACAAGAACTCGTCGACTTCGTCCTGCTGCGCGACCGCGAATGCCTCATGCCCGGCTGCCACCAACCAGCCCAACGCTGCGAAATCGACCACCGCCGCCCGTGGCCCTATGGCCCCACCTCAGCCTGCAACTGCTCCGCCCTATGCAAACCCTGTCACGTGCAAAAACACCGCGCCGGGTGGATAGTCGAGCATCTCGGCGACGGCCGCCAACGCTGGACCAGCCCCACCGGACACGCCTGCATCGTCACCATCCCCCGAATCGCACCAGACGCGCCTAGATCGAACACCCCCACAGGCGGTGACCGACATCCGTCGCGGCGGGCCACGACGCGGCAGCCAGATGATCCGCCTTTCTGACCGACACCGGTAGGTGACCATCGCGGAACGTCGGAACACACGTGCTTCGACGAGCGCACACAGCCTCGACAGGCTCACACGCGCGGGTTCTTGAGCTGCTTCTTCAGGAGTTTTCCGGCGGCGCTTCGCGGCAGTCCGTCGACGAGTGTGAGCGACTTCGGGATCTTGTACCGGGCCAGCCGGTCCTGCAGGTACTGGACCATATCGTCGAACGTCAGCGACCGGCCCGGCAGCAGGACGACGAACACCTGGCCGACCTCGCCCCACCGCTGGTCAGGTACGCCGATGACGGCGCAGTCGGCGACGGCCGGATGTCCCGACAGCGCGTTCTCGATCTCAGCCGGGTACACGTTCTCTCCGCCTGAGATAAACATGTCTTTGACCCGGTCGACGATGGTGAAGAAGCCGTCCTCATCCTGGATGGCGACGTCCCCGGAGCGCAGCCAGCCGTCCTCGCCGAGGACCGAACGAGTCAAGTCAGGTTTGTTCCAGTAACCCTGCATGACGTGTGGCCCGCGGCAGCGTATTTCGCCACGTTCACCGGGTGGCACCGGCTTTCCGGTGTGGTCGACCACCTCGGCATCGGTGAAGAAACAAGGGGTCCCTGCCGTGCCGGCCTTGCGCTGGCTCTCCCGTGCCTGCAGGAAAAGCACCCCGGGGGAGGCCTCGGTCATGCCGTAACCCTGCATGAATGTCAGCCCGCGGGCTTGATACGTGCGGATCAGCGTGTCTGGGACGGGAGCGCCACCGGCGGTGAGCGCTCGGATCGAGGAGAGGTCCGCGCTCTCCCAGCCGGGCGCTTGGGTCAACGCCTGGAACATCGTCGGAACGCCGAACATCCACGTCACCCGGTATTCGGCGATCAGCTTCAAAGTCTGCTGTGGATCGAAAGCCGACATGAGCACAGCCGTGCCGCCTTTGATGAAGGTCGGCAGGAAGGTCTGGTTCAACGCCGCGGTGTGAAACATCGGAGCGTTGATGAGTGAGACCTCGTCACGTGCGATGTCGACGTCGATCATGACGTTATAGACGTTCCACGCCAGGTTCGCATGGCTCAACGTCACACCCTTGAGTTGCCCGGTTGTCCCCGACGTATACATGATCATTGCGATGTCGTCGAACCCGATGGGCACGTGCGGGGGATGTGCCGAGCCGCCGGCCACCAGCCTTTCGAGCGGAGCGTAATCACCAACCGGTTCGCTGCCGGCCACAACGACGTGCCGCACCGGCGCGCGCTCGACGAGGTCGGCCGCGAGCGGAGCCAAGCCGGGGGTGACGACCAGCACGGCAACCTCGGCTTCGCCGACCACCTCCGCCAGTTCGGCCGCGGCCAGCCGCACGTTCAACGGCACGAAGACGCCGCCGGCAGCGCAGGTGGCGAACATGGTCTCCACAAACGCCGGGTGGTTCGGACCGAGGAATCCAACCCGGTCTCGTGCTCCGACCCCCAGGCCGATCAACGCGTTGGCCAGCCGGTTCACTCGCTCGTCGAGCTGCCCGTAGGTCCACGTCTGGCCTTCGTACACGATGGCCGGATCGCCCGGCGCGATCCGCGCCCGGCGCCGCGGCCAGGATCCGAGACCCCAGTTCTCCACCATTGGCACTCCCTCCGGCCGGCGTTGTCTTCCCGGCCAGATCGACGTCAGTTCAACGCCAGTCCGAGTGCTCGGACCGCATTGTCCTTGAGAATGAGTGGTCGTACTTCGGGTTTGAGATCGAGCTGGCCGAAGTCTGCCAGCCATCGGTCCGGGGTGATCACCGGATAGTCCGACCCGAACAGCACCTTGTGCTTGAGCAAGGAGTTCGCCTGGCGCACGAGCTGCGGGGGAAAGTACTTCGGGGACCAGCCAGACAGGTCGATGAACACGTTCGGCTTGTGGGTCGCCACCGACAGGGCCTCATCCTGCCACGGCACCGATGGATGTGCACAGATGATCGTCAGGTCGGGGAAGTCCACGGCGACATCGTCGAGTTCCATCGGGTTGGAGTACTTCAGCCGGATTCCTCGTCCGCCGCGCAGGCCGGCACCGATGCCGGTCTGGCCGGAGTGGAACAGGGCCGGGACCCCCAGTTCTTGGATGGCGTCATACAGGGGGTAGGCCAGCCGATCGCTCGGGAAGAACGCCTGCAGGGACGGATGGAACTTGAACCCCCGCACACCGTAGTCCTCGACCAGGCGCCGGGCATCGCGCGCGGCGGCCCGTCCACGATGTGGGTCGATACTGGCGAACGGGAGCAGGATGTCCGCGTGCTGGGCGCAGTCGGCGGCTATCTCCTCATTGCTGATCGGCGGGTGTCCGGTGGCCGACTCAGCGTCGACGGTGAACACCACGGCCGCGATCCGCCGTTCCCGGTAGTACGCGGCGATGTCCCCAATCGCGGCCTGCGGCGCACCGGCTTTGAAGTAGGCCGCCTTCCCAGCTTCCAGTGCGGGCGGCAGCGAGGGGTGCCCGCACGCGGAGATCTCCGCGTGGACGTGCACATCGATGGCGACGAGCCCGGAGACATCGATGGATGGTGCCGGCGACGTCCCTGCTCGGCCCGAATCGGGCGCGCTCACATGAACCAACGTTCGAGGAAGCGGGCCACGCAGGCCGGCTTGGTGCCGCCTTCCACCTCGAAGGTGATGGTGTAGGCGGTCTGCACCCCGCCGCTGACCTCGCTGACGTCGTCGACGACGACACTGGCGCGGACCTTACTGCCGACCGGGACCGGCGCCGGGAACCGTACCTTGTCGAGGCCGTAGTTCACCCCCATCGAGAAGCCCTTGACCTGCAGTAGTTCGGTCAGCACCACCGGGATCGAGGCCAGCGTGAGGAAGCCGTGGGCGATGGTGCCGCCGAACGGGCCGCCGGCGGCGCGCTCGGCGTCGACGTGGATCCACTGGTTGTCTCCGGTCGCCGCGGCGAATTGGTCGACCTGCTCCTGGGGCACCGGCAGCCAGTCAGTAGGGCCGAGGTGCTGGCCGACCAGTGCCTTGAGACCGTCGACACCGTCGACCACCCGTGGTGTGCTCATCGTTCTTCCTCTCGTGTGTTTCGTTACCTGAAATCGGCCGCGCTCACAGCTGCGACAGCAGCCAGTCGCCGTGAGCAGCGGCGCCGTCGAACTCGAGTCCGCCGTTCAAGCTGGCGACGTCGTCCCAGCGTTTCGCCAGGGTTTCCGGGCTGATCGAGGCCCCGAAATGCACCCCGGGCCCTTGTGTCACTGCGACCCGGGCGACGTGCCCTCCGCCGGCGGCGAGGATCGAGCCGCTGGTGGGGCAGGCGGCCGAGCACAAGAGCGCGACCACCGGCGCGACGAGGTCGGGGTCGATCTTGGCCAGCGCTTCCGGCGGCAGGATGGTCTCGGTCATCGGCGACGCCGCCACCGGTGCGACGGCGTTGACCGCGATGCCGGCTTTACGGCCTTCGATGGCCAGGGTCCGAGTCAGACCGACCAGCGCCATCTTGGCCGCCGCATAGTTGGCCTGGCCGAAGTTGCCGTAGAGACCGGCCGGCGACGTGGTGTTCACGACGCGGCCGTATCCCTGCTCCTTCAGGTGCGGCCACGCCGCCATCGTGACGTGGAAGGCCCCGAGCACGTGTACCTCGAGTACGTCGCGGACCTCCTGCTCGGTCATCTTCGCGAATGACCGGTCCCGGAGGATGCCGGCGTTGTTGACGACGGCGTCGACCTGGCCGAATGCGTCCAGCGCTGAGGCCACGATGGCAGCTGCGTCCGCCGGATTGTCCACCGAAGACCGGTTGGCGACGGCCCTCCCACCGGCAGCGGTGATCTCGGCGGCGACGACGTCCGCCGAGGGACCGTTGTCACCAGTGCCGACGTCGTTGACAACCACGCTGGCGCCGCGCCGCGCCAGCAGCATCGCGTAGCTGCGGCCCAGGGCGCCTCCAGCGCCGGTGACGATGACGACGCGGCCGGCGAGTCCTATTTCTGGCACAGAGGTCCTCCTTGATGAGTGGTATGCCGACACGGATGGGTCACCGCATCGCGCTCGGAAGCCAGGTGGCGAGGGCGGGAAAGGCAATCACTACGGCAATGGCCACGCACAACGTCAGCCAGAAGGGCACCAGCCCACGAAAGACCTTGCCCAGCGAAATGCCGGTCAGCCCGGAGACGACGAAGGTGATCAGGCCGATCGGCGGGGTGAGCAGGCCGGTCAGCAGCATCATGATGGTGACCACGCCGAACCACACGCCGTCGTAGCCGAGGTCGATGATGATCGGATACATCATCGGAGTCATGATCACCAGAATCGCGATCTCGTCCATGATGGCGCCGAGCGCGAGGTAGATCAGGAAGATGATGCCGACGATCAGCCAGGGTGTCAGATCGATCTCGCCGACGGTCTGGCCGAGCCACATGGGGATGCGGGTGACGGCCAGGAAGAATCCGAACATCTGGCCGGCGATCATCAGCAGGAAGATCTGCGCGGTGACGGTGATCGTCTCGTTCACGCTGGCGCCCAGGGCGGACCGGTTGAGCCGGCGGGTGAGCAGCCCGTACATCAGCGCGAGAAACGCGCCGGCCACACCTGACTCGGTCGGGGTGAAGAAGCCGAAGTAGAGCCCGCCCATACTGATCGCGAAGATGACGGGAACCGGCCAGACCCGGCGGATCGCCCCAATCACGGTGACACCCGGCCGCTCGGTGTTCGCGGGCGCCAGCCCTGGGCGGCGGCGCACCAACAGGTAGGCCGTGGTCATGAGCAGCATCGCGGTCAACACGCCGGGGACAAACCCGGCGATCAGCACTTGGCCGATGGGTTCCTGAGTCAACACGCCATAGAGGACCAACAGCGCACTCGGGGGGATCAGCGCCCCGAGGGTGCCACCGACGGCAGCGGAGGCCGCGGACAGCCCGTCGTCGTAGCCGTGCCGTCGCATCTGCGGAACCGCGACCCGTGACATGGTCGAGGCCGAGGCGACACTCGAGCCGCTGACGGCGGCGAACATGGTCGACGCCCCGATGGTGGCGACGGCGAGCCCGCCCTTGACCCGCCACAGGAACCGGTCCAGCGACAAGTACGCGTCGCGGCCCAGCCCCGCGTTCGCGAGCAGCATCCCCATGAAGATGAAGAACGGGATCACCGACAAGCTGTACATCGACGCGCCGCGGAACGCGTCGGCGCCGAGGCGCGCCAAAGCCGCGTCGGGGGTGACGATGAAGCTGTAGCCGCATACCGCGACAACGATCATGGCTATCGCGACCGGAACGCGCAACGCGATCAGGAGCAGCATGACGGCGATGCCGAGGAGGCCGACCAGCTCGAATGCCATATCAGTTCCTCTCCGCCAGCGCCTTGACGGCGAGGATCGTCTTCGACAGGATCGCCAGCGCGAACGCGCTGCTACCCAGGACCGCCAGCAGGGCGACCGGATAGAGCGGGATCCGGAGGATGCCGGTGGTGAAACCGCCAGCGTCCAGCTGCTCCGCGTACTGCCAGAGCCGCCACGTCATCACCGATACGACGACGAACGCGACGACCCCGGCGAACACCCGCAACACGAGCTGTCCGGTCGCGCCGAGACGGACATAGAGCAGGTCGACGGTGATGTGCCGGTCCCGGTCCTCGGTCAGGGCGAGCCCCAGGTAGACCAGGACAACCACGGCGAGTTCGGTCATCTCGATGGTCCCGCGCAGCGGGTGCGAGAAGACGGCCCGGCCAACGATGTCGCCGACGGTCCAGAGCAGCAAGGCCACCATCACGACGCCCGCGACCAGGTGAAGCACCGTATTCACCCGGACCAGCGCTCGGGTCAGCGGACCACCGTGCCGCTCGCGGAGCTGCTCGGCGGTTACTGCTCTGACCGGCTCGGCCGGCTCCTCGTCGCCCGGATACCCAGGTGTCGGCTCAGTCACGGTTGACTCGCTCTTCCGCTGCCGCCGGCAGCTCAGAACCCGGCAAGGTCGAAGAGCAAGTCAGCCATCTGCTGCCCGGGCACCCCTTCGGCCTCCCGCTCGTCGATCCATTGGTCGAAGACCGGGCCGACCGCGTCGCGCCAGCGAGTGAACTCCTCGTCCGGCAACTCGATGGTCTCGACACCGTGCTCCGGCCAGTACTCGGCCTCGACCTCGTCCGCGGCGGACTGGTGGCGTTCGGCCAGGCGCATTCCCAGGTCAGGACCGGAAAGCTCGGCCAGCGCCTCTTGTTGTGCCGGCGACAAGGAGTCCCACGCGAGTTGGCTCATCACGAACACGAACGCACCGGTGTAGCAGTTGCATGCCGTCCGGTAGCCGGTGCTGGGCCCCAGGTCGAACACCCGGGTGGCGGAGTTGGCGAGCTTGTAGCCGTCGATCACGCCTCGTTCGACCGCGTCGTGGATCTCCGGGCCGGGCTGGCTGACCGCCGAGGCGCCCATGGCCTCCAGGGCCTGGCTCTGCAACGGAGCTGGACTCCGGATGGTCAGGCCAGCGAGGTCTTCAAGGGTTTGCACCGGTTGGTCCCGGGTGAACAGGTCTCCGGTGTCCATGGCCCACATCGACAGCACGTGGACGTCGCTGAACTCTTCCTGGAAGGCGGGAAACTCCTCCCACAGTTCCCACGCGGCCTCGGTGGCCACCTGCGCGTCCGGGAACATGAACGGGGCCTCGATGATCTGGGAGATCGGGAACCGTCCAGGCGTGTAGCCGGGCATAGTCCATCCCAGGTCCTGCGCGCCGACGGCAGTGTTCTCGTACACCTGCGGCGCCGGGGCCAGCGCTCCACCGGCGTGGATCTCGATGTTGACGGTTCCACCGGTGGCATCCCGGACTTCTTCCACCCAGGGCTCCCACACTGTCGTCTGAATCGGATCGGTGGGCGGGAACGGGTGCCCGAACGTCAACGTGACCTCGGGGCCGAAGTCTTCTGGCTGATCAGGGGCATCGTCGGCGGGCTCGTCGCCGGGTTCCGCGTCGACGTCGGCCCCGGCTTGCTGATCGGTGGTTGGTTCGTTGGTGTCGTCTGCCGCACAGCCGGCCAAGACGAGGCCGAGTGTTAGCGGGGCGGCGAGGGCGCGCGGCACCCACGTCCTGGTAGCGCCTCCCATGTGAGTTCTCCCTTTCGCTCGACGCAAGTGGCGTCGACGGCGGATGATCTCCGCCCTCGGCAGACTCAATTCAATGCAGTATCACGTCTACGTGTCAATAGTTTGTCATCTATTGTTGCCCGGCTGGGCGCTGGCGTTGGATGCGCGCAACAACGGGCGAGCCGGTTCACAGCTCGTAGGACGCGTGAAATGAAGGCAGCCGGGGACGCCACTGAGCAGGCGGTGCCCAGTGGTGGGCGTCAGGATCGCCTGGTGAGCGACGTCACCGTGGGCGCCGTGGTCGGTGTGCTCGGCGGGAAGATCGGCCGCCGTGGGCCGAGTTCAGGCTGCCGTTACGGCCGGTCGATGTCGTCCGGCCGGTCGATGATCTCCCGGGTTCGCCGTCCACGCATACTGGCGACGATCATGGACAAAATGATGGCCAAGGCGCCGACTCCGGTGAGAATCCATCCGATCGCGCTCAAGTCGAAGTCGGTTAGCCGGTCACGCACGCCGAAGGACAAGATCAGCCCTACGGCGATCAAGAACACTCCGAGGCCGATGCTCATCTCGATGCCTCCGTCCCGGTCGGGGTTCGACAACTGAGTACCCCGATGCTCACCCGGCAAACGGTTATGCCGCGCGAACCGCCTCCGAGCGGGCACCGCCGGTGACCCGGACCGGGTGCCAGCGTGTCGCGTACCAGGCATCGACCGCGGCGAAGACCATCACAGCCGCGCCGGCCAGGTGGATGGCGACCAGCAGTTCCGGTAGCTCCAACCGGTACTGCACCGCGCCGACGATTCCCTGCGCCAGCAGTGCGCCGAGCAGGAAAGCGGCGGTGCGTGCCGTGCGCCCGGGCGAGCCGGCCACCCGGGCCGCGAAATACAACCCGATGGTCAGCCCGAGCATCACAGCGGCGGCATGGGCATGGAATCCGGCGACGAGCCCGAGGTCGAAACCGGTGCGAGGGGCGTCTGGATCGCCCGCGTGCGGCCCGCTCCCGGTGACGACAGTACCGAGATAGATCGTGATCGCCGTGGCGACGAGCGTGACCACACCCAGGCGCTCCAGCCACGGGACGCCGATGCGTCGCGGGACCGCGAGCGCGGGACGCTGGGCGCGTCGTACCAGGACGGTGGCGACACCCACCAGCACGGCCGACACCAGGAAATGGAACATCACCACCCAGGGATTCAGGTTGGTCCACACGGTGATTCCGCCGATGAACGCCTGAGCGGGGATGACGCCGAACAGGAAGATCGAGGGATACAGCAGGTCGCGACGCGGGCGGTCGGAAGTGAAGGTCCGGATGACGGCCAGCAGCATGGCCAGGGCCACGAACCCGAGGACGAAGGTGAGCAGCCGGTTGCCGAACTCGACCGCGCCGTGAATGCCCATCTCGGGGGTGGACGTCCAGGACTGGGCGGTACATCTCGGCCACTCGGGGCAGCCGAGACCGGAATCGGTGAGCCGGACCGCGCCTCCGGTCACGATGATCCCGGCCTGGGTGGCCAGTGAGGCGTAGGCGAGCTTGCGGAGGGTGGCTTCGGACGCCAAGGGCAGCCGCTGCACGCCCCGAAGCCGTGCAGGCGGCGCCGCCGGCCGACGCTGCGTCGTCGTCACCATGTCATCGTACGTGGGGCGCTTCGCGCGGCATGAGACACCTCTGTGTGGTCATTCCCACCGGAACCAGCGGGCAGCGGCGGCGAAGCCGGCGACGCTCCAGCCGGCCAGGACAGCGACGTTGCTCCACGGAAGTGTTGCGCCGTCGGCGAGCACGGACCGCAGCCCTTCGGCGAGGGCGCCCGCGGGAGTGGCGGTCAGGATCGGCTGAACCGCATCGGGAAACTGCTCGATCGGGATGACGATGCCGCCCAGAACCAGGAGCAGCAGGTACACCAGGTTCGCCGCCGCCAGCGTTGCCTCGGCACGCAGAGTTCCGGCCATGAGCAGGCCGAGGCCGGCGAATGCCAGGGTCCCGGCGACGAACAGCACCACCATGGCCAGTGCCGAGCCAGCAGGCCGCCAGCCGAGGGCAAGCCCGAGTCCACCAACCAGAACCACCTGGAACACCTGGACGATGAACACGGTCAGCGCTTTGGCCAGCAGTAGCGCCCAGCGCGGAAGCGGCGACACGGCAAGGCGCTTGAGGACGCCGTAGCGTCGTTCGTAACCCGTCGCGATCGCCAGCGAGGTGAACGCCGTCGACATAACCGACAGCGCGAGAATGCCCGGTACGAGGAAATCGACGCGCTCGTACCCGGCCGTGTCGAAGACCGGCACCGCCACCAGGAGCGCGAGCAGCAGGACCGGGATCACGGCGGTCAGGAGCAGCTGTTCACCGTTGCGCAAAAGCAGACGCGTCTCGAAAGCGGTCTGGGTGAGCAGCATCCTGGTGACCGGAGCCGCGCCGGGCGCCGGCTGGTAAGTCGTCACGGCGTCAGCTTCCGTCCTGTGCGCTCGAGCACCACGTCCTCGAGTGTCTTCCGCCCCACTTGCAAACCTTCGGGCATGATGTCGTGGGTGGCGCACCACGAGGTCACCGTAGCCAGCAGTTGCGGATTGACCGTTGCCCGGATGACGTACCGGCCGGGTGCCGCCTCGTCGGCCGCGGCGCCTTCGGGTAGGGCGTCGACCAGCCCGGAAAGGTCGAGGCGAGGTGGGCCGGTGAAACGGATCGAGGAATCGGCGTCGCGGGTGAGTTCTTGCGGACTGCCCTCGGTGACCAGGCCGCCGTCGTCGATGATGATCACGTGATCGGACAGCCGCTCTGCCTCGTCGATCAGGTGTGTCGTCAGCACCACGGTGACGCCGTCGTCGCGCAATTGAGTCAGCAGATCCCATACCGATCGGCGCATTCGTGGGTCGACGCCGGCGGTGGGCTCATCGAGGAACACCACTTCGGGGCGTCCCACCAAGGCCGCGGCGAGCGCGACTCGTTGGCGTTGCCCGCCTGACAGGCGCCGGACCGGCGTTCGTCCGGACTCACCGAGTTCGAGGCGTTCGATCAAGGGCGCAACCGCAAGTGGGTGTGCGTGCAACCGGGCCAGATGCGTCAATAGTTCGGGGGCGCGGGCACCCGGGTACAGGCCGGCGCCCTCCTGGAGCATCACCCCGATGCGCGGCCTGAGCTGAGCGCCGTCGCGGCGGGGGTCGAGCCCCAGTACCCGGACGGTTCCGGAGTCAGGGGTGCGGAAGCCTTCGCAGCATTCGATCGTGGTGGTCTTGCCGGCGCCGTTCGGCCCCAGCACGGAGGTGATGGTGCCGGTGCGGACGGTCAGTGAGATGCCGTCGACGGCGGTGGTGCGGCCGTAGTGTTTGACGAGCGAGGCGATCTCGACGGCGGCGGAGGAACTCACTTGCCGAGTCTCGCACGGCCCGGCCAGATGGAGACGCACGACCGTCATCGCCAGGAGACGCCGATTCAGCGGCCGCCGGCCAGAGCGCTTCCATAGGATTGCGCCTCGTGACACGTGAAGACTCCAGAACGGCGTCCAGATCCCGGCGCGCCGAGGTAGCTGTCGGGCTGGTCTTGGCGGGGCTCATCGGGCTGGTGGTGTCGTGGTTTCACGACTGGGGACGCAGTGCTGACGCACGCTGGCTCGAAAACACGGGCTGGCTGGTGCTGCTGACCGGTGTGCACGGGTTGCTCGTTCTCGCCATGCTCGTTGACCGGCCGGGGCGTCGTCCCCAGTCCGATGCGTTCATGGTGGGCGCGGTCCCAGCCGTGATCGGCGTGCTGTGCGGGTGGGCCGCGCTGACCGGAAACACGCCGCTCCCGGCTGGTATTCGCTGGCCGATCGTCGTCGGATCTGTGGCCGCGGGGGTGCTCGGCGCCGGCCTCCTGCGGTGGTCCGCCGCTCGCGCCGGCGTGGTTCCGAGACGGCGCCCCGTTCTTGTGATGGCTATGGCGGCGGCCGCCACGGTGGCCGTGCTCGTGCCGGCAGGCGCTTGGCGAGATGCCATCAACATCGACTCGGTCACCACCGAGGTCGTGCTCAGCGAGCCGCACGAGGTCTCGTGGCCGCCCGAGGTGCTCTGGAACGTTGATGGGCGCTCGAACGTCGCCAGTTCCGATGCGGGCGTGTTCATCGGCTCGACGCGGGAATTGGTGGCCTACGACCCCGTGACCGGCGAGCGCCGGTGGAGCTACTCCGATGCGGCCGGCGACCCCGCAGGGCCGTCACGGGTCACGGCGGATCCGGACGGAACGAGGGTCTATTGGGAGGCCACCGGCGGGCTCGTGGTGTTCGACGCGTTGACCGGCCGGATCGAGGAATGGCTCGACCTGCCCGTTCCGGTGGCAGCTGGAGACGGGCAGCTCGTCGTCGTGGGTCGAGACCGGACCAGTCTCGAGGTTTTCGGCGACAACGGTGATCGACAGTGGGATGCCGAGCTTCCCGGTGGGTGCGATACCGGACAACTGTGGCCCGACGGCAAGATCGGCATCGGCGGTGATCGAATATTCGTGGCGGCGTTCTGCGACGACGGCCCGGCCGTGTTCTCGTACCAGGCGGATACCGGAGCCGACCGCCGGTCGACCCGGGTATCCGCGACGGAGACAACCGATTGCCTGAACCTCAGGGTGAATTCCGGCGTGGTCGCGGTGCGCACCTGCCCGGATCCGGAGCCGGGCACGCCGGGGGCGACAACGCAGGAGATACGCCGACTCGATCCTGACGATCTCAGTGTGATCTGGCTGGCCGAGGTCGGCGAGTGGGCCACGACAGTGAGCGAGGACCTCGCCGTCGATGAGCACACGGTGTACACGACCGGAGACAGATGCGGTTTCCGGGCGGTCTCCGCAATAGACGGTGAGGTGATCGGTGATCCGGACCAGGACTATCGCGTGGAGGGTGACGAAGTCCGGCGGCTGTGCGTGAGCCGGCTGTGGACAAGCCGCGGTGTCCTCGTGGCAGCGTCCGGGACAGACAGCGTGGCGGCCCTCGGTTAGTGTCTGTGGCCGTAACGGTCCCAGAGTTCGGGTGGCACGCGATCCAGTACCGCGCACATGGCATCCAGGCGGGGCACCACGGATCCGGCCTGTAAGCGGCCCTTCCGGTAGGAGATCATCGCGTCGCCCTCGAACCGCCAGGCCCAGACGTCGGTGCTCATGAGCTCATGCACCATGGCGTGGTGCAGTACTCGACGGCCGAAGTCGGCATCGTCGCACTTCACCTTGTAACGGCGGTCGAACTCCGGGTCGCCGATCTCCAGGCCGGCGAAACCGAAGGCGCGGGCCACCTTGCCGCCCAGTGCGCCCTCGGCGCCCAGCGAGATCGACGGCACCGCGGCAGGCAGGTCGATCACCCACACGCTGTAGTGATGCGTCGTGGTGCTGGTGGTCTGGCCGGTGCTCGTGGTGGTCGTGTAGGAGTACTCGAAGGCTACGAAGTCGCGGCCCTGGTGCGAGCCCGCTACAGCATTGCGGCCACGTGAGCGGCGAGGGTGCCCGCGAAACGGTGGGCCGTCCCATCTGGTGGCCAGGGAGTCGTCGCGGCCGATCCATTCCCAGCCATGGCTGGCTGCGAGGGCCTGGAGGGCCTCGGTGCGCTTCTTGCCCGCTCGGTAGGTCAGAGCGATGGCCACAGCAATGACGACGGCGCCGCCCGCGGCGATGAGGATGATCGTGCTCTCCATCTGAACCCTTCCGAGTCTTCAATCTAGAGCGAATCACAATAGAGCGGTCTATGGGGGAGTCGTGGTCGCGATGGAGGTGTAAGCGACTGATGTCGCAGAGGTTAGGTGAGCCTGGCCTGCGTGATTGACGCCACGGACGGCATTGTGCGCGGAATTTGTCTCTCGTCCGGAAAAAGAGCACGATGGTGTTGTGAAAAACATGCGGGCAGGAGCCACAGCGACGGAGGAGCCCTCCGCCGCGGTGGATTCGCACGCTGGCACCAGGGAACGCGTCGCACGCGCCATCCTGGAGAACGGGCCGTCCACGGCGGTCGCATTGGGCGAGCAGCTCGGGCTGACACCGGCGGCGATCCGCCGGCACCTCGATGCTCTCCTCGCTGACGGCGTGATCGAGGCTCGCGAACAGCGGGTCTACGGTCAGCGTGGGCGAGGGCGCCCGGCGAAGGTCTTCGTGCTGACCGACGCGGGCCGCGACGAGTTCGAGCAGGCGTACGACGACCTCGCGGTCGGTGCGCTGCGCTTTCTCGCCGAGACTGGTGGAGAGTCGCTGGTCGCGGAGTTCGCCCGGCACCGGGTCGCCGACCTGGAGCACCGTTACCGGCCGCTGATCGAGGCGGCCAGGCCGCAGGACCGTACGGCCGTCCTGGCGGCGGCCCTGACCGGCGACGGCTACGCGGCGTCGGCGGCTGAATCACCGGTCACCGGCGGCGAGCAGTTGTGCCAGCATCATTGCCCGGTGGCGCATGTCGCCGAGCAGTTCCCGCAATTGTGCGAGGCCGAGACCGAGGTGTTCGCGCGGCTGCTGGACACCCATGTTCAGCGAATCGCCACGATCGCCCACGGCGACGGCGTCTGCACCACACACGTTCCCCGGAGTATCGATGCGCCGGGGCAGCACACGGAAGACCCTGCGGAGAGGATCTCTTGATATGACCACCACTGCTCACCCGGAGCTCGAAGGCCTCGGGCGGTACGAGTACGGCTGGGCCGACTCGGACGTCGCCGGCGCAACGGCGAAGCGCGGTCTGAACGAGGACGTCGTCCGGGAGATCTCCGCGCTGAAGAACGAGCCCGAGTGGATGCTCGACATCCGCCTCAAGGCGTTGCGGCTGTTCGAGAAGAAGCCCATGCCCACCTGGGGTGCGGATCTGTCGACCATCGACTTCGACAACATCAAGTACTTTGTCCGTTCGACGGAGAAGCAGGCCGCCTCGTGGGAGGACCTGCCCGACGACATCAAGAACACGTACGACAAACTCGGCATCCCGGAGGCGGAAAAGCAGCGCCTGGTCTCCGGTGTGGCCGCTCAGTACGAGTCCGAGGTCGTCTACCACCAGATCCAGGAAGACCTGGAGAAGCAGGGTGTCGTTTTCCTCGACACCGACACCGCGCTGCGTGAGTACCCGGAACTGTTCAAGGAGTACTTCGCCTCGGTCATCCCGGCGGGCGACAACAAGTTCTCCGCGCTGAACACCGCCGTATGGTCCGGCGGTTCGTTCATCTACGTGCCGAAGGGTGTACACGTCGACATCCCGCTGCAGGCCTACTTCCGCATCAACACGGAGAACATGGGCCAGTTCGAGCGGACGCTGATCATTGTCGACGAGGACGCCTACGTGCACTACGTCGAGGGTTGCACCGCGCCGATCTACACGTCGGACTCGCTGCACAGCGCCGTCGTCGAGATCGTGGTCAAGAAGGGCGCCCGGGCTCGGTACACGACCATCCAGAACTGGTCGAACAACGTGTACAACCTGGTCACCAAGCGCGCCACGGCCGCCGAAGGCGCCACCATGGAGTGGGTCGACGGCAACATCGGCTCGAAGATCACCATGAAGTACCCGGCCATCTGGCTGATGGGCGAGCACGCCAAGGGTGAGACCCTGTCGCTGGCCTTCGCCGGTGAGGGACAGCACCAGGACTCCGGCGCCAAGATGGTGCACATGGCTCCGCACACCTCCAGCTCCATCGTCTCCAAGTCGGTGGCGCGTGGCGGTGGCCGCACTTCCTACCGGGGCCTGGTCCAGGTGATGCCGCGGGCTACCACCAGCGCCAGCACGGTGCTGTGTGACGCGTTGTTGATCGACACCGTGTCGCGGTCTGACACGTACCCGTACGTCGACATCCGCAACGATGACGTCTCCATGGGTCACGAGGCCACGGTGTCCAAGGTCAGTGAAGACCAGCTGTTCTACCTGATGAGCCGAGGTGTGCCCGAGGACGAGGCGATGGCCATGATCGTGCGCGGGTTCATCGAGCCGATCGCGCGTGAGCTGCCGATGGAGTATGCCCTGGAGCTCAACCGCCTGATCGAGTTGCAGATGGAAGGCGCCGTCGGCTGACAGCGCCACCGGCCACGCAAGACACCAATCCGGCTGGCTCGACCAGCCCGGCTGACGAGTAGAACCCGAGGAGCAGATGAGCACCGCCACCGACACGCCGGCCCAGCATGGCCTGGGCGCCCACTCGCACGGCGCCGGAACGGAGCCGGACTCGAGCGCACGCAGTGCGCTCGACCGCTTCGCGTCGTTCGACGTCAACGCGCATCCCGTCCCGCGTGGCCGCGAGGAGGTTTGGCGGTTCACCCCCATGAGCCGTCTGCGTGGCCTGCACGACGACGCGCCTCTCGACGGCGGCGACTACAGCGTGGCGGTCGACGTCGATCCGCGGATCAGTGCGCAGTCGGTCGGCGCGGACGACTCCCGTCGAGGCACATCGACCTACGTGCCGGTGGATCGGCCGAGTGCTCGTGCCTGGGCGGCGGCGGAGAAGGTGTTCGCCGTCGACATCCCGCGCGACACCGTGATCGAGCAGCCGGCCGTGATCAAGCTGACGGGCGCGTCGGCAGAGCGCGGTGCCGCTGGGCACTTGGTCATCACAGCCGGCCGGCACAGCAAGTCGGTCGTCGTGGTGGAGTACGAAGGCTCCGCAGCCTTCGTCGAGAACGTCGAGGTCGTCGTCGAGGACGGCGCCGAGCTGACGGTGGTCACTCTGCAGGACTGGGCCGACGACGCCGTGCACCTGGCGCACCACCACATCCACGTCGGGCGCGATGCCAAGGTGAAGCACGCGGTCATCACCTTCGGCGGCGACCTCGTCCGCACGGGGACGACGATCAACTACGCCGGTCCCGGCGGTGACGCCACGCTGCTCGGGTTGTACTACGTCGACTCCGGTCAGTACGTCGAGAACCGGCTCATCGTCGACCACAACACCCCGAACGCCACCAGTGACGTCGAGTACAAGGGTGCGTTGCAGGGCAAGCAGGCGCACTCGGTCTGGGTCGGCGACGTGCTGATCCGCAAGGAAGCTCTCGGGATCAACACCTACGAGCTCAACCGGAACCTCGTGCTCACCGACGGTGCTCGCGCCGATTCGGTGCCGAACCTCGAGATCGAGACCGGCGAGATCGAGGGCGCCGGGCACGCGAGCGCCACCGGCCGGTTCGACGACGAGCAGCTGTTCTACCTGCAGGCGCGCGGCATCCCGGCTGAGCTGGCACGCAAGCTCGTCGTCCGTGGGTTCTTCGCGTCGCTGATCAACCGGATCGGCGTGCCGGAACTCAAGGACCGCCTCATGACAACGGTCGAGCGCGAGCTCGCCGTCGTTGAACAGAAGGCCACCGAGTCGTGAGAGGAGGCCCGGGGCATATGGAATCCTCCCCGCCCGCGGCGAGGTCGTCGCGGGGCTCCTCCCACGCCGATGCCCGAGCCGAGCCCCGGAGGATTCCATATGCCCCGGGCCCCGACCGAGTCGAGTGGCGGCTCCGCCCGGGCGACGGCAAGACGAGACTCTGAATAACACACGAAAAGAGGCACGAGTAACCGATGAGCACCCTCGATATACGCGACCTGCACGTCTCCGTCGAGACGGAGAACGGCCCGGTCCAGATCCTGCACGGCGTCAACCTGACCGTGCGCAGTGGCGAGACACACGCGATCATGGGCCCGAACGGCTCCGGCAAGTCCACGCTGGCGTACGCCCTGGCGGGGCACCCCAAGTACACGGTCACCTCCGGCTCGGTGAAGCTGGACGACGAGGATGTCCTCGAGATGTCCGTCGACGAGCGGGCGCGTGCGGGACTGTTCCTGGCGATGCAGTACCCCGTCGAGGTTCCTGGCGTGTCGGTGTCCAACTTCTTGCGTACCGCGAAGACCGCCATCGACGGCGAGGCCCCGAAGCTTCGCACGTGGGTCAAGGACGTCAAGGGCGCGATGGACGAGCTGCGCATCGACCCGGACTTCGCCGAGCGCGACCTCAACACCGGGTTCTCCGGCGGTGAGAAGAAGCGCCACGAGATCCTCCAGCTGGAGTTGCTGAAGCCGAGCTTCGCAGTACTCGACGAGACCGACTCTGGCCTGGACATCGACGCCCTGCGCATCGTGTCCGACGGCGTCAACCGGTTCACCTCCAGTGGCGACAAGGGCGTCATGCTGATCACGCACTACACCCGCATCTTGCGCTACATCACGCCGGACTTCGTGCACGTGTTCGTCGGCGGCAAGATCGCCGAAGAAGGCGGTGCGGAGCTGGCTGAGAAGCTGGAAGAGAAGGGGTACGTCGACTACGTCGGCGCCTCCGCCTGAGCCATCGAGACCGAGGCACCCTAAATGTCTGAATCCCTAAATGATCATGTTTGGTAGGTTTCCTCGTGCCTTGACAGGTATGCAGGCATGGTGACGCACGAGAAAACCCACCAAACATGATCATTTTGCGGCAGTGAGAAGGAGGTAGCCGTGGCGCACCGGATGGCCAGCCCGCTGGACGTGGATCGGATCCGCAAGGACTTCCCGATCCTGGAACGGCGGCTGGCCGGCGACCGTCAGCTGGTGTACCTGGACTCGGCGAACACCTCGCAGAAGCCGCGGCCAGTTGTCGAGGCGATGGCCGAGCACTACGAGCGGCACAACGCGAACGTCGCGCGGGCAATCCACCAGCTCGGTGAGGAGTCCACGGCGGCCTTCGAAGGCGCCAGGGACAAGGTCGCCGCGTTCATCGGAGCCCCCAGTCGCGACGAGGTGATCTTCACCAAGAACATCACCGAGGCACTCAACCTGGTGGCGAACACTCTGGCCAGCGGGCTTGCCGACGACCCCCGTTATCGACTCGGCCCCGGCGACGAGGTCGTCATCACCGAGATGGAGCACCACTCCAACATCGTGCCGTGGCAGCTCGCGTGTCAGCGCACCGGTGCGACGCTTCGGTGGTTCGGGCTGACCGAGGAAGGCCGGCTCGACCTCACGAACATCCACGAACTGATCACGCCCCGCACCAAGATCGTCTCGCTCGTGCACCAGTCGAACATCCTCGGCACGGTCAACCCGGTGGAGCAGATCGCGGCCCGCGCCAAGGAAGTGGGCGCGCTGGTTCTGGTCGACGCCGCACAGTCCGTGCCGCATCAGCCGGTCGACGTGTCGGCGTTGAGCACGCAGGGCGTGGACCTGCTCGCGTTCACCGGGCACAAATTATGCGGTCCCACCGGTGTCGGAGTGCTGTGGGGACGTCGTGAGGTTCTCGATGGGCTGCCGCCTTTCCTCGGCGGCGGCGAGATGATCGAGACCGTCGCGATGGAGGGCTCGACGTTCGCGCCGATCCCGCACAAGTTCGAGGCCGGCACCCCGCCGATTGCTCAGGCCGTCGGGCTGGGCGCGGCGATCGACTATCTGACCGGCATCGGCATGAACAACATCCACGAGCACGAGCGGGTCATCACGGCATACGCGCTGGACCGGCTCGCCGACATCGACGGCGTGACCATCATCGGCCCGGCCATACCCGTCGACCGGGGCGGCACGGTGTCCTTCACCGTCGACGGTATTCACCCGCACGACGTCGGTCAGGTGCTCGACGAGTACGGCGTCGCCGTGCGAGTTGGCCACCACTGCGCACGGCCGGTCTGCATCCGTTATGGAATACCAGCGACCACCCGAGCGTCGTTCTATCTGTACACCACCACAGCGGAGATCGACGCGTTGCTGGACGGAATCGAGCAGGTGAAGAGGTTCTTCGGTTGAGCGAGTCGCTGTACCAGGAGATCATCCTGGACCACTACAAGAGCCCGCGGGGGCGCGGGCTCCGTGAGCCGTTCGACGCCGAAGCACACCACGTCAACCCCACCTGCGGCGACGAGATCACGGTGCGGGTACGGCTCCACGGTGACACCCTGGCCGACGTCTCCTACGACGGCCAGGGCTGCTCCATCAGCCAGGCCTCGGCCAGTGTGCTGTACGAGCTGCTGAACGGGCGCCCGGCGGCCGAGGCGTCACCCGTCGAAGCCGCGTTCAACGAGCTCATGCACGGCAAAGGACAGGTCGAGCCGGACGAGGACGTACTCGGAGACGGGATCGCCTTCGCCGGCGTCGCCCGTTACCCGGCCCGGGTCAAGTGCGCATTGTTGTCCTGGATGGCGTTTAAGGACGCGGTGGCGCGGGCGCAGTCCGTTGAAGAGGTGAGTCGGTGATGCCGGCCCCGCCCGCGTCCGGCTCGGTCCTCGGTGTTGCGGATTGTTCCGGCGGCGACGGGAGTCCCCGTCCTCGCCCGCGGCTCACTCGTTCCTCGCTCGCCGATGCCCACCGCACCATGGACGGGGACTCCCGTCGCCGCCTTGAGCGTTCCCGCACCATGGGCAGAGATCACCCCTCGCCGTCCGCCCCGACACGACATCAAGTCAGCCTCCTTCTTGGCGGCGCCCGGCACGGCGTGAGGGTGGAGCAAGGTACGGCGGTAGACGTTTTTTGGGAGAATGGTTGATATGACGACGACGGTTGATATTGAGGATCTGAAAGAGGCGTTGCGCGACGTCGTGGACCCCGAGCTCGGGATCAACGTCGTCGACCTCGGCCTGATCTACGGCGTGAACGTGGACGACGAGGGCGTAGCCACCATCGACATGACGTTGACAAGCGCCGCCTGCCCGCTGACCGATGTCATCGAGGAGCAGGCGAGATCGGTCACCGACGGCCTGGTCAATGAGCTGCGGATCAACTGGGTGTGGATGCCCCCGTGGGGTCCTGAGAAGATCACCGACGAGGGACGCGAGCAGCTTCGGGCACTGGGCTTCAACGTATGAACACGGTCGTCTTCGATCTGGGTGGCGTCCTGATCGACTGGGATCCTCGTTACCTCTATCGCAAGCTGCTGCCCGATGATGACGATGTCGAGCGGTTCCTTTCCGAGGTCACGACCCCGGAGTGGAACCTGGAGCAGGATCGCGGCCGTTCGTGGGACGACGCCGTGGCACTGCTCAGCGAACAGCACCCGGGTTACTCCGAGTTGATCGCGGCTTACCACCACCGGTGGGAGGAGATGATCGGTGGTCCCATCGGGGAGACGGTGGACATCCTCCAGGATCTCCGCAACACGGGAACCGAGCTGTACGCGCTGACCAACTGGTCGGCAGAGAAATTCCCCATCGCCCGGGAGCGATTCCACTGGCTGTCCTGGTTCGAGGGAATCGTGGTGTCGGGGGAGGAAGAGCTGATCAAACCAGATCCGCGGATCTTCCGGCTGCTCGCCGGCCGCTACGGCGTAGAACTGCCGTCGGCGGTCTACATAGACGACAACTCTGCCAACGTCCAGGCCGCGGCTAGTCTCGGTATGACCGCGTTGCATTTCACCTCGCCCGCCAAGCTACGAGTGGACCTGACGGGCGCGGGTCTACTTTCCACGCCCGAGTGACCATGTGGGTTCAGGACGCCGTGTTGGTAGGCGGCAACGGGGAGTTACGAGGGAGAATGAGCGAATGACGGTTCGGCCGATCCGGCTGTTCGGTGATCCAGTTCTGCGGACCAAGGCCGAGCCGGTGGTCACGTTCGACAAAGAGCTGCGGGGCCTGGTCAAAGACCTGACCGAGACGATGCTCGAAGCCGGGGGAGCGGGGCTGGCGGCGCCACAGCTCGGCGTGTCGCTGCGGGTGTTCACCTACGATGTCGACGGCATCGTCGGCCACCTGATCAACCCGGACCTCGAGCTGTCCGAGGAGGAACAGTTCGGGCCCGAAGGGTGCCTGTCTATTCCGGGTCTCGAGTATGACTGTGTACGCGCCTACGGTGTGGTCGCCAAGGGGTTCAACGAGTTCGGCGATCCGGTGACGATCGAAGGCACTGAGTTGCTGGCTCGCGCGATCCAGCACGAAACAGATCACCTCGACGGGATCCTGTTCATCGACCGCCTTGACCGCGAGGCGCGCAAGGCCGCCATGAAGGCGATCCGTGAGGCCGAGTGGGCCGGAGAAGCACCACCAGAGGTGAAGATCTCCCCGCACCCGACGTTCGGCCGCGCCACCTGAACCTGTCGCGGCCGCGCCGAGCGCGTGCCTGCTCGGGGTTCGTGGCCTGGCGTAACGTTTGGCCACGCAGAACCCGTCGTTACCGTTACGTGAGGCCACGAAGCTATGCAGTCGTCGATCGCCGATTACCTGATCGGGCTGCCCTCCGGTGAGATCACGCTCCGCGACGAGGGCACGCGGTCGGACTGGAGAGTCGAGGTCGGGGCGTTCCAGTTGATGCGTTGGCCGGTGACTCGCGAGATGTACGGCGCCGGCACCGGCGAAGTGCCGGCCGGCGCTGCCGGAGCATCGGTACCGATCACTGATGTGTCGTGGCTGGACGCGGTGCGGTACTGCAACGTGTTGTCCGAGGCCGAGGGGTTGCAGTCTGCCTACGCGATCGGCGACGACCCGGACGGGCTCGACGTGGCCTGGGACGAAGCGGCCGACGGCTACCGGCTGCCGTCCGAGGCCGAGTGGGAGTACGCCTGCCGAGCCGGCAGCGCTGAAGCCCGGTACGGCGAACTCGACGAGATCGGGTGGTATCGCGGAAACTCCGGCGGCGCGGTCCACGACGTCGCCACCAAGGCACCCAACGCTTGGGGACTGCACGACCTGATCGGCAACGTGTGGGAATGGTGCTGGGACCTCTACGACCCCTCGGTCTACGGTCCGTACCGGGTCTTCCGCGGCGGCGGCGCCTATGATCCGCCGCGTGGCTGCCGGGCATCATGCCGCCGGAAGAGCCACCCGACGTTCCGCATCGACGACCTCGGGTTCCGCCTCGCCCAAGCCGTCTAGCGCCCAAGCCGTCTAGCGCCCAACCCGTGGTGATCGTCAGTGGGTTGTGGTCGCGAAGAGGTGACGATCACCACGGATTGGGATGGATGGATTGGGGTGGATGGGTTGGGTTGGGGTGGGTTGGGGTGCGTGGGTTGGGTGGGTGGTTGGGTGCGTGGGGTGGGGTGGGATGGGTCAGTTAGTCGTCGGCGGGGGTCTCGCCGACCGGCCCGCGGATCTCGTCGTCGGTGATGAGGCCGCGCTCCCGGTCCGTGCCCGGGATGACGTTGTCCAGGATCAGCCCGAGGATCGCCGCCACGGCCATGCCGGTGCTGCCGACTGTCGTGATGACGTCGCCGATCCATTCCGCCCACGAGATGTGGATCTCGACGCCCTCGAAGTAGGCCGGCACCGACAGCCCCATGAACAGGATGAACCCGATGATCATCAGATTGCGCTGGCTGGTGAGGTCGGCACGGGTGACGTTGGAGATACCGATGGACGCGATCAGCCCGAACAATGTGCAATAAAGCCCGCCGACGATGGGTTGCGGGATAGTGGCCACAACCGCGCCGAACTTGGCGATCAGCCCGAACAGGATCAGGAACCCCGCGGCGATATACACCACCCGCCGGCTGGCCACCTTGGTCAGCGCCACCAGGCCGATGTTCTCGGTGTAGCTGGTCGAGGCGAATCCGCCGAACATGCCGGTGGCGAAGCAGCCCACCCCTTCAGCCCCGATGCCGCGGTTGATCTGCTTCTCGGTCGGGTGGTCCTTGCCCACGGCCCGCGAGATCGCGTGGTAGTCACCGAAGGACTCGATCATCGACGCGAGGAAGCCGGCCAGGGTGGCCAGGATGAAGCCCAGGCTGAACTGTGGCCAGCCCCACGGCATGAAGATGCCGCCATCGCCGAAGACGAGACTGCGGACCCAGGGCGCGTCGCCGACGCCGTCGAAGCTGACATACGCCGGGTTGCCCTCGGTGAGCACACCGATGGCGCTGAAGAACCAGGCCGTGACGTAGGCGAGGAGCAGTGCCAGCAGAATCGGGAACAGCGAGAAGAACCGCACTCTTGGCGCCAGGATCAGGGCGAAGGTGAACGCCGCCGCGATGGTCAGCCCGCCGAACCACCAGTTGCCGCCCGCCATGGGAGCGCCGGCCTGGAACAAGGCGAGGCCGATCAGCGCGATCACCGGACCGATGACCACCGGAGTGATGTATCGGCGGATCCGCCCGAACAGCCCGGTATAACCGAGCACCATCTGCAGCACCGAGCCGGCGATGATGGCGCCGGCGATGTATTGCATGCTGACATCGCCGCCCTGGGCGACGGTCCCGGCGATGATCGCGAAGAACGGGCCGAGGAATGCGAACGACACACCCTGGATGATCGGTAGCCGGGTGCCGAACCGGACCTGGAGGAACGTGGCGATGCCCGAACAGATCATCACGGAACTGACCAGGATGGCCATCTGTTCCGGATTCATGTCCATGGCCGGGCCGAGGATCAGCGGCACGGCTACCGTGGCGCCGAACATGGTGAGCACATGCTGGATGCCGAGTCCCACGCTCGCAAGCGGTCTAGGGACGTCGTCCAGCCCGTAATTCAGGTCAACCGGCCTTGCTGGGGTGCCGCTCATGAGAGGCCCTCCTGTATTCCGCTCGAGAAACCGGCCCGTCTGGGGCCGGAATGCCACGACGACTGCGCCCCGCCGGTGGAGCTTCAGTAGTATTGCCGGACCACGCTCACCAGACGAACACGGGTGCGTGGTCATCTCAGGCATGTTCCGTGGACAAGCAAGTTACCGGTCCGATGTGGTCTCGGTCACCTGGTGACATTCACGACGTTCCTAGCCTTCCTCCTGGCACATTTCGCCATGGTGAGAGTCCCGGTCTGGCGTAGCGTTGACCCATGACGGATACTCCGGACCGATTCGAGACCGGTCAGCGCGAGACGCCGTACAACGGGGACGTGACCAGCCCCGCCCAGCTGAGCGATCGCCTGGACGCCGCCGGATACCTCGCCGACGACGGCCTCGCGACAGCAGCCTTCCTGGCCATCCGCATGGGCCGGCCGCTGTTCGTCGAAGGAGAGGCCGGCGTCGGCAAGACGTCACTGGCCCAGGCACTCGCGGTGGCGTTGGGAGCGCCGCTGATCCGCCTGCAGTGTTACGAGGGCGTCGACGCCGCGCAGGCGCTCTACGACTGGGACTTTCCCCGTCAGTTGCTGCATCTGCGCGCTGCCGAGGCCGTCGGGGTCACCGACGTCGACCGGTTGGAGCACGAGCTCTACGACCGCCGGTTCCTGCTGGCCAGGCCGCTGCTGCGAGCCCTCGAAGAATCGCCGTGTGTCCTGCTCATCGACGAGATCGACCGGGCCGACGACGAGTTCGAGGCATTCTTGCTGGAAGTGCTCTCGGACTTCACCATCTCCATCCCCGAGGTCGGCACCGTCCGGGCCAGCACACCACCCGTCGTCGTCGTCACCAGCAACCGGACCCGTGAGGTGCACGACGCCCTGAAACGTCGCTGCCTGTACCACTGGCTCGACCACCCCGGCGTCGAGCGCGAGATCGCGGTGATCCGGCGGCATCTCCCCGAGGTCACCGAGCGGCTGGCCGCCGATGTCGCGCGCACCGTCCACCGGCTGCGTGAACTGGACCTGCTCAAACCCCCCGGCCTGGCGGAGTCGATCGACTGGGTCGCCGCGCTGTCGGCGCTGGGCGCGAACCAGCTGGACGCGGATCTGGCCGCGCGCACCCTCGGAGCGGTGCTGAAGTATCAGGAAGACACCGAGCGGATGCGGCCCCAGGTCGCCGATCTGGTCGGCGGATGAGCCATGGACCGGCCTGGCACACACACAACTGCCGACGACGATGCGGTTGGCGCGGTCGTGGAGTTCGCCGGCCGGTTGCGTGCCGCGGGTGCCCGGGTGCCGCCAACACGCGTGCACGCGATGATCCGCGCACTCGGTGAGCTCGGCGCGGACTCGCTGGCGTCGGTGTACTGGTCCGGCCGCCTCACGCTGTGTGCGTCGCCGGAGGACATCGACAGGTTCGATCACGTCTTCGCGGCGTACTTCTCCGGACGTCCGGAGCGTCCGCGCCCGCGCGTCGCGGTCGAGCCGTCGTACCAGCTCGTCGCCCGGCCCGCGGACACGGCCGGGAACGGCGATCAGCACGATGACGAGCCCCAGCCCCCGGAACAGCTGGCCACCGCCAGCCGGTTGGAGGTGCTGCGGCATCGCGACGTCGCCGAGCTCGGCGTGGCCGAACGCGCCGAGGTGCAACGTTTTGTCAGCCTCCTGGTGCCCGCCGGACCACAGCGGCTCACTCATCGGCTGCGCGCGTCGCCCAGCGGCACGGTGGACCCGCGCCGCACCGTGCGGACGATGCTGCGCCACGGGGGTGAGCCTGCTGAGCTGCTGCATCGCAGGCGGGCGCGCCGGTATCGCCGCTTGGTCTTCATCATCGACGTCAGCGGATCGATGGCGCCGTACGCCGACACCCTGCTCCGGTTCGCCCATGCCGCGTGCCAGGCGCGGCCGGGCACCGAGGCGTTCACCGTCGGCACCCGGCTCACACGCGTCACCAGAGAGTTGCGGATGCGGGAACCGGGCCTGGCGCTGGCGGCGGCGTCAGCGGCGATACCGGACTGGCGCGGTGGCACCCGGCTGGGCGCCGAGCTCAAGGAGTTCCTCGACAGATGGGGCCAGCGCGGTTCGGCACGAGGCGCCGTCGTCGTCATCGCCAGCGACGGATGGGAACGAGGCGACCCTGCGCCGCTGGGCGAGCAGATGGCCCGGTTGCGCAGGTTCGCCCGGCACATCGTCTGGGTGAATCCGCACCGGGGACGGGCCGGATTCGTGCCCCGCACAGGTGGCATGCTGGCCGCCATCCCGCACATCGACCGGCTGGTGGCCGGGCACTCCCTGGCGGCGATGGAGGAATTGGCCCGCACGTTGGGGAAGAATGAACCCCAGCACCTGGCCGGTCTGTCGGGGAGGGTGATGGACCATGCGTGAGGTGATGGACGAACTCGTGGCCGCGGTGGGTGACGGCGGCCGTGCCGGGCTCGTGACAGTCGTGTCGACCTTTCAGTCCGCACCCCGACCCGCCGGTACGTCCATGGTGGTCACCGAGACCGGTGAGGCGATCGGTAGCGTGTCGGGCGGCTGTATCGAAGGCGCGGTGTACGAGCTGGCTCAAGAGGTGATCGGCGGCCGCGAACCTACCCTGCAGCGCTACGGCGTCAGCGACGACGACGCGTTCGCAGTGGGGCTGACCTGCGGCGGCATCATCGACGTATTCGTCGAGCCGGTCGATTCCGCCGTCTTGCCCGAGCTCCCGGCGATCGCGGAGAGCGTGGCCAGTTCCGTGCCGGTGGCGCTGGCGACCGTTGTGGCCGGCCCAGGATCGGTGGGCACGCACCTTGTGGTGTGGCCGGATCGCGTATCGGGCACTCTGGGCGGGCAGCGGCTGGACGATGCCGTCGCCGACGACGCCCGCGGCATGCTCGACCAAGGCAGCACCGGTATTCGCCGTTATGGCGCCGAGGGCGAGCGCCGTATGGACGAGCTGGAGGTGTTCATCCAGTCGTTTGCGCCGCGGCCGAAGATGCTGGTGTTCGGCGCGATCGACTTCGCGGCGGCCGTCGTGCGGATGGGCAAGTTTCTCGGCTACCACGTGACAGTGTGTGACGCTCGGCCGGTGTTCGCGACCCAGCGCCGTTTCCCCGATGCCGACGACGTGATCGTGAGCTGGCCGCACGACTTCCTGGCCCGGACCACGATCGATTCCCGCACGGTGATCTGCGTGCTCACCCACGATCCGAAGTTCGATGTCCCACTGCTCGAGTCGGCGCTGCGCACACCCGCGGCATACATCGGGGTGATGGGATCGCGGCGCACCCATGACGACCGGCTGGATCGGTTGCGCGAGCGTGGTGTCACCGAGGAAGAGCTGGAGCGGATGTCCTCGCCCGTGGGGCTGGACATCGGAGCCCGCACCCCGGAAGAGACAGCGGTGTCGATCGCCGCGGAGATCATCGCTGCTCGATGGGGCGGGACGGGGCAGCGGCTGCGCGATCTGTCCGGGCCGATCCACCACGACCGGATTGGTGGATCACGATGACCGTGCCGGCGGCGGGGCTGGTTCTGGCGGCAGGGGAGGGGCGCCGCTTCGGCGCGCCCAAGGCCACATTGCCGCTCGGAGGCAAGCGGCTGGTGGATCAGGCTGTGCGGTTGCTGGTCGACGGCGACTGCTGGCCGATCGTCGTCGTTGACGGGGCGGTCCGGGTGCGAGTGCCCGGTGCGAGAGTGGTGCACAATCCCGACTGGCGGACGGGTATGGCGTCGTCGTTGCGGGCCGGCATCGAGGCGCTACGCGACGAGGAGGTCGGCGCGGTAGTCGTCGCGCTGGTCGATCAACCGTGGCTGGGCCCCGAGTCCGTCCACCGGCTGCGGGCGGCGCGGGCAGGAGGTGCGTTCGTGGCTGTGGCCACCTACGGCGGCGAGAGCGGCAACCCGGTGCTGCTGGGCCGGGAGGTGTGGGACGACGTCCTGGCCCTCGCCGAAGGCGACGTAGGCGCCCGCGCCTTCATGCAGGCCCACCCCGAGCTGGTCACGGCCGTGCCGTGCGACGGCACCGGTCGCCCGGATGACGTCGATCACCCAGGCGACCTCCGACCTGATGATCATGAACACTAGTTGACCGTATTCGTCAATTAGTGTTCATGATCATCAGGTGGGGGTCCGGGCGGCGAGGGCGGCGAGAGCGGCGGTGAAGCATTCGGCCGGGGGTTTGACCAGGCCCGCGCCGACCTGACCGGTGCCGGCCACTTTGCCGGCCATGCCGGTGTTGATCTGCGGCAGGATCCCGGTGCGGGCCACCAGAGTCACGTCGATGCCGGTGGGCGCGCCGCGGAACTCGAGGATCGGATACGCATACGCCGGGTTCTCACCGACGGTGATCTCATACATCAGCCGCGACGTGCGCAACGCGTCCGGCACCGAGCCGCCCACGAAGCGCACGATGGCCGGCGCGGCGGCCATCGCGAACCCGCCGATCCCCATCGTCTCGGTGATGGTGGAGTCGCCGATGTCGGGGTTGGCGTCCTCCGGCCCGAACGAGCCGAGGAACAACCCGTCCGGTGTGTTCGCCGGCGCGGTGAACCACTCGCTGCCGGTTCCGGAGACCTGGATGCCGAAGTCGGTGCCGTTGCGGGCCATGGTGGTGACGACGGTGCTGCCGTCGATACCGGCGGCGGCTGACGTCTGAAGTTTCCCGGCGGGCATCACCAGGTTGAGGAAGAAGTGGTCGTTGCCGGAAACGAACCGCACGGCCTCGGCCACCTGCACGGACGGTGCACCGCTGTCGATCAGGTCCGGCAGCAGCTCGCGCAGCAGCATCAGGGTGCCTGCCCGGTTGCGGTTGTGCCCCTCGTCGCCCATCTGCACCATCTGGGCGACGATGCTCTTGACGTCGATCCGCCCCCGGCGGCGCACGGCGGTCTGCAGAAGCGGTCCGAGAACATCGCTCATCCACCGCAGCCGGTCGATGACATCGGGGGAGTAGGCGCCGTACCGCAGCACCTTGCCGAGGCCCTCGTTCAGCGAGCACCACGACGTGCCGTCGTTGGCCTCGTCGCGCAGCTCGAACATCCACATCGACGGCGACACCACTCCGGCCATCGGGCCGACGGCCCCGCGGTCGTGACACGGCTGCAGGGTGATGCCGTCCCCGCCGGCCAGTTTGCCATCCGCGTCCTCCGGGGTGCTCGCCAGCCCTTCGAAGATCATCGCCCCGATCAGCGCCCCGCGCATGGGGCCGGACGCGCGTTCCCAGGTCAGCGGCGGGCCCGCGTGCAGGAACTCGCCCGGCTGAAGCCCGAGCACCTCGCGGGCCGGGCGGACGTCTACGAGCTCCGCGGTGGAAGCGAGCATCCGTTCGACGGCTCGGGTATTGGCCGCAGCGCGGCGCGGATCGGCCATGACCGCGGGCAGGCTGTCGGCAGTGCCATCGAGGGGTGGCCGCCACTCGACTTGTTCGGTGGCCACGGCCTGGGCGGCCAGCGCGTCGGCGAACAGATCGACCCCCGCCGTGACGACGCGCGGCTCGGTGGTGAGGAGGTCTCGCAGCGTGGTCATGTGGCTCCTCCAACGAGACGAACCGCTTCCCGGGTGGCGGCGGCATTCGACAGGTGGACCGACGCCCCCGCACCGGCGAGGGCGATGGCCTGCCGGTTCAGGTCCTGGGAATCGTCGACGGTACCGATCAGGGAGACGACGACGTTCAGGTCGCGGCCGTCCTCGGCGGCTCGTTCGCGGGCCGCCTCGATAGCCGGCGCGAGTTCACTCGCCGGATCGGGGTGGGCGCCGTGGCCGAGGACGACGTCGAGCAGCACCACGCCGCAGTCCGGATCGCCCGCTTCGGCCAGCAGCCGCTCGGCGCGTAGCGAGCCGTCGATCATCGGATGCGGCCGGCCCTGGGTGAGGGTGTCGTCGCCGAAATCGATCATCGCGTGGCCGGACGCGCGGAGGCCGTCACCAAGTGCCCAATCGGGCCGCAGCGGGATGTTCGAGTACACGGGACCCAGGATGGAGCTGGCGATGAGCATCGCTTCGTCGCAGAGTGTTCCGCCGGCGAACAGCCCTCGCAGGTGGCCATTGCCCGGGCGGAGTTCCCGAGGCGGAGCCCAGGTTCGCGGCGGCGTCCACTCGGGCTGTGGGCCGCCGCGAGCGGCCTCGACGATCGCCTGGGCCGTCGCCGTCAGGTCTGGCTGGCCCTCGCCGAGAAGGGCGAAGAGCACCGGTTTGCCCAGCTCGGCGGCGTGGGAGCGGACCAGTTCGGCCACGGCGGGAGCGGGTGGTTTGCTGACCACGGCGATCAATTCGGTGGCGGAGTCGGCGGCCAGCATGTCCAGCGCGGTCAAGGTGGAGATCGCGCCGACCGAGTCCGTCAGGTCTCGTCCGCCGACACCAAGGCAATGGCTGATACCCACCCCGGCGGCGCTGACCAGGCTCATCACGTGTTGCGCTCCGGTGCCGGAGGCCGCGACGATCCCCACCGGACCGGGCTGCACCACATTGGCGAAGCCGAAGCCGGTCCCACCGACCACTGCCGTGCCGCAGTCCGGCCCCATGACCAGCAGCCCGCGCCGCCGAGCCTCCTCCTTCAACCTGATTTCCTGATGCAGCGGAACGTTGTCGGAGAACACGATGACCGGAAGGTCGCTCTCCAAGGCATCCATCGCGTCGGCGAAGGCGTACTGGCCGGGCGTCGAGACGAACGCGACGGTGGCCGGTGCCCGCTTGGCGGCCGCGCCGACGGTGCGTGCCGCGGGGGTGTCGCCGAAGCCTTGTGGCGTGGGCCGGCTCCGTTCGCTCAGTGTGGACTGCACCAGCTCGAGAGCGCTGTGGAGGGCGTCGTCGTCGATGGTGTCGAGTGCCACCATGAGGTCGTTGGGTCCGGTGTCTGCCGGGGCGTCGAATCCCATGCCGGCCAGCAGTTCCAGGTTGAGCTCGGTGGCCATGGCCACCAGTGCGGCGTTGACCCCGGGTGCGCTTCCGATCGTGCGGCTGACCTGCATGAGCGTCACGGAGTCGTGGTAGACGCCGGAGCGGAGTTCGAGGTGTCGAGTCAAAGCGCCGGTCTCCGATCGGACATTGGGTGGTCGGCGCGCAAGAGCGCGCAGAGGACACCTGCGTAGAGCGCCGAACCGGATGTGTGTCCGACGGTCAGCAGGTCTCGGTGGGCGGACTGCACGTCTCCACCGGGAGATTCGAGAGCCGCGAGCAGGGCGGCGAGTTCCGGTACACACCGTCCCTGAGCGGCGTAGGCGAGCAGGCCCGCGGACACCGTGGTGGTGCGGGACAACGGAGCGGCGGCTTCGATCGCGGCCGTGAGCTCGTCGGCCCGCCGGCTGTGGACGGCCCGCAGCGTCGTCAGAGCCCCGGCCAAGACGTCGTCACCGGCCGGTGTGAGACCGGGGCCGAGGCCCAGGAGCGCGTCGACGGCATCGCCCAGGCGGTGCCGGTCGGTGGACAGCCCGTCGGTGAGCAGGGCTGCCGCTTGGCGCACGAGTTCGTCGAGGTCGGGTCGTGGGCATCGGGCGGCACGGCGCACGCACAGGGCCGCGTCGAACACGTGTGGTGCCCTGGCCGGCCACCACCGCGCGACACTGACCACGGCGGTGGGCAGCCGGAGTCGGCCATTGCCGATCGCCGCCGGGGTGCCGACGGTGGCCGCCGGCAAGGGGGTGTCGACGATCATGGCGCACGGCAGCCGGGCGGCCCTGGTGTTGGTCACGCAGACAAGTGCTGGTTCGGCCCCGGTGACGTGCACGGCCACCATGTCCGTGGTGCGGGCCACCACCTCGCCGTTGCGACGTGGCCCGCGCAAGAGCGGGGTGAGAGCCGAACCGGCGGCAGCGGTGAGCCACCGTATCCCAGGTGCGTCCTGCCCTGGCGTCATCGTGGAATGCAGCATGCCCACCTCCACGTTCGCCGATTACCGCCGGATTGGTCTGTCATGAACGTAACTGCGGGCGCTACGGTCTCTGCATGGGAAATGTTGCCAACGATCAGGGCGATCCTTCGCCGGAGTTGCCAGCCGGTGCACCCGTCAAGGTCCTGCCACCGGCTACGGTGCCCGGCCTGACCGTGCGCAAGGCGATGGAGATGCCTGCTCTGGCCGGCGCCCGGCTGGTGGCCGGTGCCGGTGGGCTGGACCGGATCGTGCGGCGGGCCAACATCATGGAGGTCCCGGACATCCTGCCGTGGGTCAAACCGCACGAACTGCTGCTGACCACGGGCTACCCGCTGCGCAACACCCCGCAGGGATTCTCGGCCCTGGTGGGCGACCTCAACGAGCAAGGGCTGGCCGCCATCGGGGTCAAGTTGCACCGATATCTCGACCGGCTGCCGGAGCAGATGGTCGAGGAGGCCGACCGGCTCGACCTGCCGCTGTTGCTGCTGCCGGACGCGGTCGGTTTCGACGACATCCTGAACCAGGTGCTCACGGGCGTGCTCAACCGGCAGACCGTGGAGCTCGAGCGGTCCTGGGAGATCCACCACGCTCTGCTGTCGGTGGTGCTTGAGGGCGGCGGGCTCGGCGAGCTGGCGGACAAGGCGTCCGCCGTGCTGGGGGTAGCGGTGTTCGTTACCACCTCCGACGGCCGGGTCCTGGCTGAGGGTGGCGCCCCGGACGACCTCAGTGGGTGGCGCTCGTCCGCCTGCTTCGACCAGACAGGGCGATTCCGCACCGAGTACGAGCCGGGAGGGGTACACGCTCACCCGGACGTCCCTGGCCAGCACGCAGTGGTGCCCGTGGTCGCGGGGCGCGTCGATCACGGGCGCATCGTCGCTTTCGCCGGGGATCGTGAGCTGGACGAGGGCGACGTGAATGTCCTCGAGCGCACCGCCACCGTCGCCGCGCTGGCGGTGAACAAGCAGCTCGCGGTGACGGCGGTGGAGGGCAAGTACCGAGGCGACTTCCTCCGCGACATGTTGGCCGGCCGGGCGGGCGAACGCGAGCAGATCGTTGCCCACTGCGAGGTTCTGGGCTGGGACGTCGCTCGTGAGCTGGTTGTGGTGGTGGCCGAACTCGATCCCGGCGTCGGTTCGGCGCCCATGACGGGTTTGGAGCTCAGACCGGCTCAGGAGCGTTTTACAACGGCCTGGCAGACGGTAGTCGGACGACGCGACCACGCCGCACCGGTTGTGGGATTCGCGCAGGAGGTCGTCGCGCTCTTGCCGGTGCCGCAAACCGCGGACGTCGACGCTCTGGTGCGAGACGTCGTCCGCGGTGTCTCGGGGGAC
The DNA here is from genome assembly GCF_010122465.1 of Phytoactinopolyspora mesophila. Classification (NCBI taxonomy): domain Bacteria; kingdom Bacillati; phylum Actinomycetota; class Actinomycetes; order Jiangellales; family Jiangellaceae; genus Phytoactinopolyspora; species Phytoactinopolyspora mesophila. The sequence goes on from NZ_WLZY01000001.1 coordinate 193,053, forward strand.
GGCGGAGGTGGCCGGCGCTCCTTCTCTACCGGCGTCAGCCGGGTACTCGACGATCCCGAACGGCTACCGGCCGCGTACGAGCAGGCTCGGCGCGCGGTGTACGTCGGCCGGCAGATGAACGGGTCCGGATCCGTGGCGCACTTCGATGCTCTGAGGTCGTTCCGTCTCATCAGCCTGATCGAGGATCAGGACGAACTCCGCGGGTTCGTCAAGGAGAGCTTGCGTGAGCTGGCCGCCGAGGACGATCCAGAGATGGCCGACCTGCGACACACCCTGAAAGTGCTGCTCGATACCAACCTCAACGTGGCCGAAGCGGCGCGGATCCTGCACTTCCACTACAACACGCTGCGCTACCGGATCGGCAAGCTCGAACGGATGGTGGGCGCCTTCACCACTGATCCCGAACTGCGGCTCGATCTAGCACTGGCCCTGAAGGTCCTGCAGATGCGTGGACTGTCTTGATGTTGTCGCATGCGGTGTTCGATGAGCTTGCATCGGGACAGACGTTGCCGACGGATCCCGGTTCGAGTCGGCAGATCATGCCCATGCTGTTGACCGGCGATATGCATAGGTTTCCTAAATCCCGTACACCCGGGGACAGGGAGAAGATGACGTGAAGCCATCGGGATTCACCTACCACCGGCCGGACGGCGTCGGGGGCGCGCTCCAGGTGCTTTCCGAGTTCGGGCCGGACGCGAAGGTCCTGGCAGGTGGGCAGAGCCTGGTGCCGCTGCTGAATATGCGCCTGGCCGCGCCGGAGCATCTGGTCGATATCAACCGGCTGGACGAGCTTTCCTATGTGCGGGTCGACGGGGACGATGAACAGCGGGTGGTCCGGGTCGGCGCCACCGCGCGGCACACGGACGTGGAGCGCGACCCCGCGGCATCGGGCGCATTGCCGCTGCTTGGCCGGGCGTTGCGGCACGTCGCGCATCCCACGATCCGGAACCGCGGGACGACGGTCGGCAGCCTCGTGCACGCCGATCCCTCCGGAGAGATGACGGCCGTGCTGGCACTGCTCGAAGGATCGATGCAGCTGCGGGCGGTCAACTCGACACGTACGGTAGCCGCGGCCGACTTCTTCCTCGGTCCGCTCGAGTCCTGCGCCGTGGCCGGCGAGCTGGCAACCGAAGCGGTCTTCCCGGTTCCGGCCGGGCGCACCGGGTCGGCCTGGCTGGAGGTGGCCCGCCGGCACGGTGACTACGCGGTGTGCGGTGCCGGCGCGCTCGTCACACTGGACGACGACCTCCGCGTGGTCTCGGCCAGAACCGCCTACATCTCGGTCGACGCCACACCGGTGGTGCTCGACCTGACCGACGAAGCCGGCGCGGTGCCGTTCGACACTGCTGACTGGGTCGGAGCCGGGCGTGCGGCGGCGGATCGGCTGGACCCGGACGACGACATTCATGCCACGGCGGAGTATCGCCGGCACCTGGCCGGTGTGCTGACCACCAGGGCGCTCCACGCGGCCGGGCTGGACGCAGCCGCGCCCGAAGCGGTGAACAGAGACGGAGTGCGTCGCCTCGGCGCTGCCAGCACGGAGGTTCCACGGTGAGCGATTCCCCAGCGGCCGAGCCGGTGCACGAAGTGACGATGCACGTCAATGGATTGCCCCGATCCGCGGCTGTTCCGGCGCGCCGCCTGCTGTCGGATTTCTTGCGCCACGACCTCGGACTCACCGGCACTCACGTCGGTTGCGAACACGGTGTCTGCGGTGCCTGCACCGTTTTGGTGGACGGGCGGCCGATCCGGTCCTGTCTTCAGTTCGCCGTGATGCACGACGGCGCGGAGATCACCACCGTCGAGGGCTGCAATCGCCCGGACGGCGCGCTGGGACCGGTTCAAGAGGCCTTCCGTGACTGCCACGGGTTGCAATGCGGATTCTGCACTCCGGGTTTCGTGACCACCATCACCGCCTATCTCGAAGAGAACCCGGCCCCGACCCAGGAAGAGGCCCGGGAGGCGATCGCCGGCAACCTGTGCCGATGCACCGGGTATCAGAACATCGTCGCGTCGGTGCTGCGGGCATCCGAGATACGCGCGGCCCGGGGACACGACGAGGAGGCGAGCCGTTGACGACGCGAAGCCTCGGCGAACCTATCGCCCGGCGAGAAGATCCACGTTTGCTGTCCGGACAGGGACGGTACGTGGACGATATCGGCCACGGTGCCTTGGAGGTCGCGTTCGTGCGCAGCCCCCACGCGCATGCGCGAATCGTCGACATCGACGTCACGGATGCCCTCGATGTCGACGGGCTGGTCGCGATCTACACCCATGAGGACCTTCCTGGCCGGGTCGGAGAGCCGCTGCCGCTGCTGATCCCGCATCCGGGACTGACCCACGGACGCACGCCGTATGCGCTGGCCAAGGACGAGGTCAACCACGTCGGCGAGGCCATTGTCATGGTGGTGGCCACCGACCGCTACGTCGCCGAGGACGTTTGCGACCGGATCCGGGTGGAGTTCGACTTCCTGCCACCCGTGGTTGGCATCGACAACGCTCGGGCCGGCGAGCTGCTGGTACACGACGACGTGCCGGGCAACGTGGCCGCACATCTGGTGCAGGAGGTCGGGAACGCTCCTGCCGCGATCGAGTCGGCGCCGAACGTCGTCGAGCTGGATCTGGAGATCGAGCGCAGCGCGTCGTCCCCGATGGAGGGCAAGGGGGTGTGGGCCCGATGGGACAGCGACGACCAGAGCCTGCGGGTGTACACATCCACCCAGGCGTCCACGTCCGTGCGCGCGGCGGTGGCGGCCAAGCTCGGCCTGCCGGCCGATCGCGTCGAGGTCATCGCGCCGGATGTGGGCGGCGGGTTCGGTGTGAAGATCGTGCATCCGTGGCCCGAGGAGATCCTGATCCCGTGGGCGGCGCTCACGCTGAACCGTGAGGTGAAGTGGACCGAGGATCGCCGGGAGCATTTCGTCTCCAGCGCGCACGAGCGTGGCCAGCTGCAGCGGATCCGGGCCGGCTTCGACGACGACGGCCGGCTGCTCGGACTCGACGTCACGCTCTGGCACGACAACGGCGCCTACACGCCGTACGGCATCATCGTTCCGATCATCACCTCCACACAGCTGCTCGGCCCGTACAAGCCGGGTGCCTACCGGGTGGAGTTCTTCAGCCTCTACACCAACACCGTGATCGTCACGCCGTACCGCGGCGCGGGCCGCCCGCAAGGGTGCTTCGCGATGGAGCGGACCATGGACGCTATCGCTGAACACCTCGGCCTGGACCGGACCGTCGTCCGGGAGCGCAACTTCATCCAGCCCGACGAGATGCCCTATGACCACGGCATGGTCTTCCAGGACGGGCGGCCGCTGATCTACGATTCCGGCGACTATCCGGCCACCCTCGACAAGTTGCGCGAGTTGGTCGGCTGGGACGAGTTCGAGCAGTACCGGACACAAGCGCGGGCGGCCGGCCGGCAGGTCGGCATCGGCATGGCCTGCTACGTCGAGGGGACCGGCGTCGGCCCGTACGAGGGCGGGTTCGTCAAGGTCGAGACCGACGGCACCGTCGTCGTCGCCACCGGCCTGACCAGCCAGGGACAGGGCCACCAGACCGCGTTCGCGCAGGTGGTGGCGGACGAACTAGGCGTTCCGGTCGAGAAGGTGGTGGTGACCACCGGAGACACCCGCCGGTTCAAGTATGCGGTTGGCACGTTCGCCTCCCGGGCCGCGGTGATGAGCGGCAACGCGATCGCCGCGGCCGCGCGCAAGGTGCGGGAGAAGGCGTTGCGGGTCGCGGCAGAGGCGTTGGAGGCGGACCCGCGTGATCTCGAGATCGTCGACGGCGACGTGCGGGTGAAGGGGGCACCGGGGTCCTCGGTGCCGTTGTCGACCGTCGCCGTCCTGTCGAATCCCCTGCGGTATGCCTTCGACGAGGAGACTCAGCGGGCCACCCAGTTCGCCACCCCAGCCGATCCGGACGAGCCGCCGGTGGCCGACGGCGAGGAACCAGGTCTGGAAGGCACGGCCTACTATTCGCCGCCTCGATCCACCTTCGCCAACGGCATGCACGCGGTGATCGTCGAGACCGACCCGGACACGGCGGAGATCTCGATTCTGCGCTACTGCGTGGTGCATGACTGCGGGACGCTGATCAACCCACGCATTGTCGAGGGCCAGATCCATGGGGGTGTAGCCCAGGGTGTCGGCGGCGCACTGTACGAGCGGATGGTGTACGACGACGCCGGGCAGCTGCTCAATGCGTCCTTCATGGACTTTCTGATGCCGTATGCGACCGAGGTGCCCGTCGTCGAGACCGATCACCTGGAGACGCCGTCACCGCTGAACCCGCTGGGTATCAAGGGAGCGGGGGAGGCCGGGGTGATCCCGGGCTCAGCCGTGCTCGCCTCGGCCATCGAGGACGCGGAAGGCTTCCGGATCACCCGGATGCCGATCTCGCCGTCGGAGTTGCATCATCTGCGAGCAAGGCACGCGGCGGGTGAGGTTCCCGCGGTGCGACCACGAATTCACGGTTTCTCCGCCGAGAAAGGCTCCACACGATGAAGATCACTGGATCTGCCGTCCTCCATGCCCCACGCGAGAGGGTGTGGCAGGCCCTGAACGATCCCGCCGTTCTCGTCCGGACGATCCCCGGCTGCCAGCGTCTCGAGACGATTGGTCCGGACCAGTACCGGATGACGGTGTCGGCGGGGGTCGCGTCGATCAAGGGTGTGTACGCCGGCGAGGTCCAGCTGCGTGATCAGCAGGAGCCGGCCACGTTCGTGCTCAAGGCGTCCGGCGCCGGAGCACCGGGCACGGTCAGCGCCGACGTCCGGGTCACGCTCAACGAGAACGGCGACGGCGTGACCACGCTGGACTACGACGCCGACGCCATCGTCGGCGGCATGATCGGCGGTGTCGGGCAGCGGATGCTCAGCGGAGTGGCGAAGAAAACGGCGGGGGAGTTCTTCGCCGCGGTGGACGACGTGCTGACCGGTAAAACCGCCGCCGCTGTCGCCGCGGCGACAGGCGAAGCGGGTGTGACAGCAGGACCAGCCGGTCCTGTCCCGGGTACCGGTGCTCCCGCGCCGGCAGCGTCGGGTGTTTACGAGGCGCCGGCTGCACCAGCTTCGGGGGCCGCGGCTGTGCTCGGCGGCGATTTCGGGCGTGGTGTGCTGGTTGGAGCGGCGATCGCGCTGGGCGGTGTTGTCGTCGGCGGCTGGATCGCCGGTCGGCGTCGCGGATAGCCAAAGATCGAGGCGGTTCAGGACTACAGTAGGAAAACGGGGAGGGACATTCGATGCGGGCGTTCACTGCGGCAGCGGTTCAGGTGCGGCCACGCGCCGAGCCACTCACACCGGAGACCATCAAAGCGAACATCGACCACGCGGTCAGCTACGTCGAGCAATGTGTTGCTGACACAAGCGCCGAGCTCGTGGTGCTCCCCGAGACGGTGACCACCGGTTTCACCCCCGGATGTCCGCCGGAGCGGCTCTGGGACCTGGTGGCCGAGATTCCCGGCGGTCTCACCGAGCCGTTCCAGGAGGTCGCCGGGCGGCTTGGCGTCCACCTGGTGTGGGGAACATACGAGCGAGGCGAAGAGCGAGGCGTCGTCTACAACTCCGCCGTCCTGGCCGGGCCGGACGGCTCGATCCGCGGTGTCTATCACAAGACACACCCGTTCTGCACCGAGCTGCGCTCCAAGGGCGGCTGGGTGACGCCCGGAAACGACGTCGTGGTGGTGGAGACCGAACTCGGCAACATCGGCATGATCCTGTGCTTCGACGGCGACTACCCGGAGCTGTCCCGCATCGCGGCGGTGCGCGGGGCGGAGGTCATCGTGCGCCCCTCCGGCCTGCTTCGCTCCGCGGACATCTGGGAACTCACGAACCGTGCTCGCGCCTACGACAACCACGTGTTCGTCATCGGAGCCAATTGCACGGGTATCGACGCGACCGGCATGCTCTACTTCGGCAATTCGATGATCGTCACGCCGGTCGCCGAGGTGATCGCGCGGGCTGCCAGTCACGAATGCTGGGTCTCAGCGCGGCTGGACCCGGACGAGGCGATGCGTTCACTCACACCCGGATCCAGCATCGCGCAGGGGTTCGACCACCTGGCCGACCGCAACCTGGAGATGATCCGCCGGCACAGTGACGATCTCACGCGGGCGAAAGAGACTTCGTTCCCGCACGTCAAGCTGTGATCGGGCTGGACACGCGGCGGGTCAGCGGACCGGCCAGACGATCTCCGTCTCGTACTTCGCCGGGTCTTTGACCTCCGCCGGGTCGTTGAGGTACACGTCGTAGGGCAACGCCGCGGGGGTGAGTCCCTGTTTGCCGATCCACACCTCCATCTCGCGATAGGCCATGCCGAGTTCGTTGTATGGGCCGACATGGACGGCGCGGGCGGCGCGCCCGCCGTCCATGCGACGACGCGTCAATCCGTCCGGCACGGGACCCCCGTCCGGCACCGGCACGCAGACCTCGATGGTCCACTCCTCGTCTTCCATGGCGTGGTAGACCATCCGGGGCGGGCCTGCCGGTATGGTGTCCACCCGGCTGAGCGCGTCGTAAATCCGGTGATAAGCGGGTCCGGCGTCGGTGCTGATGGCTTCGGGAGAGGTGCTGAACGTCAATCCGATGACGTCGGTGGGCGCGGTGTTCCTGGTGGTGATCTCGTAGGTCATGACGGCTCCCTTCCTGATGAAGTTCTCGACCCGCTGCAGCATGTGCCGATGGCGCTCGATGCGCTGCTCGAGCACTATCCGGTGTGCGTCGAGCAATGCACGAACAGCGTCGGGATCCGTCTCGGTCACGATCGGTTTGATGTCCTGCAACGGCATGTCGAGCGAGCGCAGGATGGCGATGGCCCGGGCCACGGGTGCCTGCTCGTCGGTGTAGTAGCGGTAGCCCGTCACCGGGTCCACGTACGCCGGCGACAGCAGGCCGGTCTCGTCGTAGAGCCGCAGCGCCTTGACGCTGAGCCAGCACATCCGCGAGAACCGCCCGATGCTCAACAGCTCGTCCATCGCCGCCCCCTGGTCAGGTATGGATCCTGGTGTCTCCCCTCGGGGGAGAGTCAAGCCCGAAGTTTCGGGTCGCGCACCGTGCCGGATAGGTGTAGTTTTCGTCCGCAGGAAGGTGCTCCTCGACCAGGCGATCGGACCCTCATACGTCGATCAACGCGGCCGAGGAGCACTCTTCATTCTCGACTCGATATCCAGGGATGTCGATACCCAGCAGTCCGGTCCGAACCGTTCACCTCGAATCGGTAATAGTTGAGTTCGCCCGGGAGCACGACATCGGTGTATGTGGTGTCCAGGTCGCCGGTACGTGCGTTCTGCGGGATGGGCGCGCCCTCGAGAGCCGAGCCGGTGAATTCGACCCGGCGCCGCTCCCGTGCGGTGATTTCTTCAAGGGTCTCGGTCAGCTCGGAAGCGGATTCCACGTCGCGGAACTCACCCCGTGCAACCTCGGCGATGCAGTTCAGTTCCTCGCGAGCCTGGTCGTTGTCCTCCAGGGCGAAGCCGACGGTGTTGATGGTCAGGTCGATGCCGTCGTCGGCCAGGCCGGCGGCGACCTCACAGGGGGCGGGGGAGCACAAGTGTCCTCACCGTCGGATACCAGAATGATGGAGCGCGGTCCCTCAGGTGGGAGGTCATTGGCAGCCTCCTGCAGAGCCCGGCCGATTGGCGTCCTCGGCATCCGCAGCCGGGTCGGCCGGCGGCGTGTCGTCGTTCTGGCCCTCGTCGTTGTCTTCGCCGGTGTCACGGTTGGTGCCCGCGGGCTCGGTCGCCGGCTCCGTAGTGGGTTCAGGAACGTCGTTGGAGAGCGTTGATGTGGTGGTGTCCCGGTCGGTCACTTCGGCGCCGCAGGCGGTGAGCAGGAGCAGGGTGGACAGCGCGGCCGCGGCTACCGCTTTCATGTGTCGGGTAGGTCGTGGGTGCTGCATGATCCGGTCCTTTCGGAGGTGTTCAGCTCTGGTCATGATTCGACCGTAGGGACCGGGTGTCGCACTGGTAGCGCGGCGTGACCACTCCAAAGCTAGTGCCGCGCGAAGATCATAGCCCAGCCTTTTGTAGGAAACCGACATGTGCGTACAATGGGTGCACAACAGGAGGTGGCCATGGCCGGCATCGACGTCCAATGGCCCGAGCGTCGCAGTGAGCGGCTGCACGTGCGGGTCACGCCGGGGTTCAAGCAACGGCTCGAAGAAGCCGCGAGAGAGGCGGGAATGAGCGTGTCGGATTTCGTTGTGCGCGTCGTCAGCGACCGACTCGACCAGGTGGACGGAGATCACGACGCGGAATCGCTGCTGTTCGAAGAGTGGCTGGTGGCGACGATGGGCCGCGAAGGTACGCAGATGCTGGACCGAATGGCTGAGGCTGAGGGTGCGTCCCGGGAGGAGGTGGCGCGCCGACTTCTGGATCGGGCGCTGGCTGGTGCAGCTGATGACGCGGCGGCGGATCTCACAGCGCTCGAGGCATCGTTTGGGGTGTGTCCCGAGATCGAGATCATGCCGCGAGAGACGAGTGAGCGGGGCCGGCATCTTGTAGAGATGTGGCAGATCACGCCGTGATCCTGATTGACAGCGATGTGTTGATCGCCCACCTGCGTGGGCTGGACGTTGCGCGTGCGTGGCTGCTCGACGCCCGCGCCGCGGGTCCCTTGATGATCAGCGCGGTGTCGGTTGCGGAGTTGACCGGCGGCATGCGAAGTGCGGAGCGACGTGAGGTCTGGGCCTTGTTTGGCGCGCTGCGGATTGAACCGGTCACGGAGATGATCGCTCGGCGGGCCGGTGAGTTTATGCGGCAGCACCGGCGTTCCCACTCCGGCATCGAACTCGCCGACTATCTGATCGCGGCCACGGCCGATGTTCGAGGGCTGGAGCTGGCTACCCTCAACATCCGTCACTATCCGATGTTCGAAGGCTTGGCGGCGCCGTTCCCCCTCCCTGCCTGAATCGGTCACCAAGGCGGCGGTTCGACCGTTGGCAAGACTTGCCGACGCGTCGGGCAAGTTCTGCCGGTTGAATCGCGGGCATGGATGCGCCGAAGATTCGAGTCGGAATCGACACGGGCGGGACATTCACCGACGTCGTCGCCGTGGACGAGCACACCGGCCGGCTGGTGACCACGAAGACCCCGTCCACGCCAGCGGACCCCGCCGACGGCTTCATGACCGGGATGGCCAAGGTGCTGGACCGGTTGGGAGTCGGTCCGGAGTCGGTCTCGGCGGTCAGCCATGGAACGACGGTCGCGACGAACAAGCTGCTCGAAGGCAAAGTCGACGACCTCGGCTTCATCACCACTGAGGGCTACGAACACATGCTCGAGATCGCCCGGCAGTCGGTTCCCGACGGCTACGGCAACAGCTACTTCTGGGTGAAGCCGCCCCGTATCGTTCCGGCGGACCGGGTGCGCACCGTGCATGGACGGATGGCGGCCGACGGGTCGGTGATCCGGCCCTTCGACGAGGACGACGCCGTGGCCGCCGCCCGCTTCTTCCGGGAGCGCGGGATCACCACCATCGGTGTCTGCTTCCTCCACGCGTACGCGAACCCGGAACACGAGCTGCGCATGCGAGACGTCCTGGCGCGCGAACATCCGGAGGCGACCATCTCGATCTCGGCGGACGTCCTGCGGGAGTACCGCGAGTACGAGCGCAGTGTCACGACGCTGGTCGACGCAGCCGTCAAGCCGGATATCCGCCGCTACGTCGAGAACATCGCCGTCAGGTTGAGCGAGCTGGGCGGGCTCCAGACAGCCGGTACGGATGAACCCGGAGGCGCCCGGCCGCTGCCTTTCTACATCATGAAATCGAACGGGGGAGTGTTGTCCGCCGAGGAGGTGGCCGACCACCCGATCACCACGGTGCTCTCCGGTCCGGCCGCCGGTGCGCTGGGAGCCGCGGTTGTCGCGGGGGCAGCCGGGTACCCCAGTGTTGTCACCCTTGACGGCGGCGGCACGTCCACCGATGTGACCGTCGTCGTCGACGGCCATCCAGCGCTGACCACCGAAGGTACGGTCGGGGCGTATCCGAGCAAAATCCCGATGATCGACGTCGTGACCGTCGGAGCTGGAGGTGGATCAATCGGCTGGATCAGTCCGGAGGGCACCCTCAAAGTCGGCCCGCACTCCGCCGGCGCCGATCCCGGGCCGATCTGTTACGGCGCCGGCGGCACCGAGCCGACCATCACCGACGCGCACCTCGTCCTCGGCCGGATCCCGCCACATCTGCTTGGCGGAGAGATCCCGCTGGACGTGGATGCCGCCCGGCAGGGCATCTCCGGTCTCGCGGACCGGCTCGGCCTCGAGGTGGAACGCTGCGCGGCGGGGGTGCTGGAGATCTCGGCGTGGAACCAGGCCAACGCACTGCGTCAGATCACCGTCAAACGCGGCCTGGACGTCCGGGACTTCACCCTGGTCAGCTTCGGCGGCTCAGGTTCACTGCTGGCCTGCAGTCTGGTGGACGTGCTGGGGCTCGACGGCGTCCTGGTGCCCGCCAATCCGGGCAACCTGTCGGCCTATGGACTGCTCACCGTCGATGTGCGAAACGACTACGTGCGCACTGCCGTCGCGCGGCATCGCGACCTCGATCTCGCGGCGGTGCGCAAGATCCTGGACGATCTGCGCGACGAAGCCGCTGCCGCGTTGCGCCGAGAAGGCTTCGAGCCGGCCGCGCGGCGCTTCGTGCGCACCGCCGATCTTCGATACTTCGGCCAGGCGTTCGAGGTCCGGGTTGACATCCCAGACGGCCCGATGACGGCCGAACTGGCCGGCGCGGTCGCTGACGCGTTCCATTCCGAGCACTACAAGCTGTATGGCTACCACTTCCGTGACGACCCGCGTCAGCAGGTGGAATGGGTGAATCTGCGAGTCACCGGCATCGGGCCGATCCGCCGGCCCGAGATGGTCGAGATCGAACCCGGCTCGGGCTCGGAGCCCAGCGCACGGCGACGCGTCTATTTCGACGATTGGCTGGACACCGCCGTCTATCAACGATCCACCCTCGGCGCCGGCGACGTCATCGTCGGACCGGCCGTCATCGAGGAATTCGGCTCGACGGTCCCGATCCATCCAGGGTTCCGGGTGGACGTGGACCGCTTCGGCAACCTGCTCATCACGCGAGAGGACGCAGCATGACGGGCACTGCGTATCGGCTGACCGATAACGTCCAGGTGGATCCGGTCCTCGTGGAGATAGTCGAGGGCTATCTCGCGTCGGTGGAGCAGGAGGTCGAGACCGCCATCGGCCGCACATCCCGCTCACCGATGATCCGCGACGCGCACGACTACCGCGCCGGGATCCACGACCGGCACCTGCGCAAGCTCACCGGCCGCTCCTACTCGGCCCTCGTGCACCCGGTGGCCCGGGACTATCCGCCCGAGACCATGAAGCCGGGTGACGTGTTCTTTCACAACGACGTCTACCTCTCCGAAGGCGGCATCGGGCACCTGCCGGATCTGTGCGTCACGGCGCCCGTGTTCGCCAAGGACCACACCGGCGCCGATACCGTCGTCGCGTTCGTGCAGGCATTCGGCCACCACGACGACATCGGTGGTTCGGTGCCCGGCTCCATGCCTTCGAGGGCGACCAGCGTGTTCGAAGAGGGCCTGATGGTCCCGCCGATCAAACTGTGGGACGCCGGTGTGCCGAACGAGGCAGCGCTGAAGATCATGACGCGCAACTCGCGGATGCCGGACTCGCTCGCCGCCGACCTGGACGCGGAGTGCGCGGCCTGCCTGATGGGCGCGCGCCGGATGGCCGAGCTGTTCGAACGGTATGGCAAGCAAGCCGTCGAAGCGTGCTTCGACACCATCCTGGACCAGACCAGTGAGACCTTCCGCCGCGAGGTGCTGTCGAAGATCCCCGCGGGCTCGTATGTCTGGGAGGACTACGCCGAGCACGACGGCGTGGACGAGCCGCAGCTGCATCGCCAGCGCGTCACCTTGACCAAGAGCGAAGCCGATGGCGGCAAGCTGACCATCGACTTCACCGGCACCGGGCCGCAGGCAAAGGGCCCGATCAACCATGCCGGCGACTACGCCGACGGGGTGTTCCTGAAGAAGTGGCTGGCGCCTATCCTGCGCAACTTGGCCGACACGCCGGAGCGGATGGCTGAGCTCGACGTCAACGAAGGCATCGTGCCGCTGATCGACATGCGGTTCCCGCCGCCGGGCACGCTGCTCACCCCGATCTTCCCGGCTCCCACCAACGCGCGCACCTTCGTCATCCTCCGGATGCTCGGCGTGCTGGCCGGTGCGGTGGCCAAGGCCGTCGACGGCAACATGCCGGCCGACCAGGAGACCATCCGCTACACCGGGGTCTACGGCGAGGACACCAGCGGCCAGCCGTACCTGATGCGGGAGGTGCTCGGCGGCGGTTCGGGCGGACGGTATTACGCCGACGGTGAGGACACCATCCACGTCGTGCCCGACTCCCGGAACCTGCCGAGTGAGTTCAGCGAGTCACGGTTCCCGTTCGTCGTCGAACGGCTCGGGTTGGCTCTCGACTCCGGCGGGCCCGGCCGGCACCGCGGCGGTCTCGGCTACGAGAAACACATCCGGATGCTGCGTGACGCGCATTTCATGTCCATCGCGGATCGATCCATCTTGTCCTGCTGGGGACTGAAAGGCGGTAAGGCCGGCCGGCCGTTCCAGGTGACCATCGATCCCGGCGGCCCTCGCGAGCGTGAGGTGGACGCGCTGGCCGACGCCGAGCCTGTCGCGGCCGGCGAAGTCATCCGGATCCGCACCACCGGCGGCGGTGGTTGGGGGGACCCGCTGGAGCGCCCGTACGACGAGGTGCTGCGTGACATCTCATGGCGCAAGGTCTCGGTCGAAGGCGCGCGGCGTGACTATGGCGTCGTCATCCGCGGATCGGCGGACGACCCGGTTGTCGATTCTTCAGCCAGCGACACGCTGCGGACTCAGATGCGTGAGGAGCAGGCGGAGCCAAGCCCGTTCTTCGACCGCGGACCCGGGTATGCCCAGCTGTCCGGCGGGGCGGCCGCTGCCGAGGCGGACTGGCTATGAGGATCGGTGTGGCGGATCTCATGGCCGGCTCTCGTCCCCCTGGCCGTAATCTGCCAGCAGGTACAGAACGGTTTGATCTCGGCTCGACCACACTTCGCGGAGGTGACCGGTGAACCACACCGAGCACACAGCAGAGGGCCAGGCCGGCGCGGCTGACCGGCCGTTGGCCGGGTACGTCGTCGTCGACCTGTCGCGGGCGCTGGCCGGCCCGCACGCGGGCATGATGCTCGGCGACCTCGGCGCCCGGGTGATCAAGGTCGAGGCCCCCGGACACGGCGACGATTCGCGCGGTTGGGGGCCGCCGTTCGCCGGCTCCGCCGACACACAGGTCTCGACGTATTTCATGTCGTGCAACCGCAACAAGGAATCGGTCACCGCGGATCTGAAAAGCGCGGAAGGCCAGCAGTTCCTGACCCGGCTGATCCGGCAGGCCGACGTCCTGGTGGAGAACTTCCGCACCGGCGTCCTCGACCGCTTCGGTTTCAGCGTCGAGCAGTTGCATGAGATCAACCCGGGCCTGGTGATCCTGTCCATCACCGGTTTCGGTCACGACGGCCCGGCGGCTGGGCGGGCCGGCTACGACCAGATCGCCCAGGGCGAGGCCGGGCTGATGAGTATCACCGGCGAGCCCGGTGCCCCCATGAAGGTCGGCGTGCCCATCGCGGATCTGCTGGCCGGCATGTACGGGGCCAACGGTGTGCTGGCAGCCCTGCTGGAGCGGGAACGCACCGGCCGTGGGCGGGTGGTGCGCACGTCATTGCTGGCATCGGTGGTGGGCGTACACGCCTTTCAGGGCACCCGGTGGACCGTCGCCGGTGAAGTCCCGCAGGGCAGCGGCAATCACCATGCGGCCATCGTGCCGTACGGCTTGTTCAACGCCGCCGACGGCGCCCTGCAAGTGGCGGTCGGCAGCGAGGTTCAATGGCGAGCCTTCGCCGGCGTCGTCGGCATCGATCCGGCTGATCCGCGGTACGCGACGAATGCTCTGCGGGTGCAACACCGCCACGAGCTGATCGAGGAGATCGAGCGGGTGTTCGCCACCGCTTCCACTGACCACTGGCTGACGCTGCTGGACAAGGCCGGTATCGCGAGCGGCAAAGTTCGTTCGCTGGACGAGGTGTACGAGTGGGACCAGACTCGCTCGCAAGGGTTGCTGATCGACGTCGAACACCCGGTGCTCGGCCGGGCGCAGCTACCCGGTCCGCCGCTGCGCTTCGACGGCGAACTCCCGCGCGGTCACGCTGCTCCGCCGCTGCTGGGCGAGCACAACGAGAGTGTCCGGCAATGGCTGGACGAACTCGACTCAGCCGACCCGTCCTAGCGTTGATCATGGCCAGATGTGACCTTCACCGGTCCGAGAAGGTGCCATCCGCCCATGATCAACATCAGTGTGGTGGGGGAGCGTGGTGTCCATGACGAATCGGCGCGGTGCCCTGGAGCTCGTTGATCTGGTTCTGGACAACGGCTCGTTCGCTCGGTGGGACTCCGCGCCGATAGATGTGCGGGCCGAGGGCAGGTACGCGGAGGAACTGGCCGCGGCCCGCGAGCGTACCGGCCTGGACGAGGCCGTCATCACCGGTGAAGGCCGGCTACGGGGACGACGGGTAGCGGTTGCCGCCTGCGAGTTCGGCTTCCTGGGCGGTTCGATCGGGGTGGCCGCCGCCGAACGGCTCACCGCCGGTATCGAGCGCGCCACCGCGGAGGGGTTGCCGCTGCTCGCGGCCCCGGTGTCCGGTGGCACCCGGATGCAGGAGGGGACTCTCGCGTTCGTCCAGATGCTGAAGATCACCGCCGCGGTCAGCGCGCACAAGTCCGCCGGACTGCCCTTCCTGGTGTACCTGCGTGATCCCACCACCGGAGGCGTGCTGGCGTCGTGGGGATCGCTCGGGCACGTCACGGTGGGGGAGCCTGGCGCCTTGATCGGGTTTCTCGGGCCACGGGTCTACCAGGCCCTCTACGATCAGCCGTTCCCCGAGGGCGTGCAGGTGGCCGAGAACCTGTACGCTCACGGACTCCTGGACGCCGTGCTGCCGCCGGAGCAGTTGGCTGAGATCGCCGATCGCGCGTTGACCGTGCTCATGGCGCCGCGCGAAGGGTTGCCGCAGGTGCCGGAGCTGCCGAAGGAACCTCTCGCTGATATCCCGGCCTGGGAATCGGTGACCAGATCGCGCCGCCCGGAGCGTCCGGGTGTGCGCCAGCTGCTTCGGGTGGCGGCCAGCGACATCATCACCCTCAACGGCACCGGTGAAGGGGAGCGGGACCCGGGTTTGCTGCTGGCCCTCGCGCGCTTCGGCGGAGCGCCGTGTGTGGTCCTCGGGCAAGACCGCCGCAATCAGGAGCTGGCCGGTCCCATGGGGCCCGGTGCGCTGCGCGAGGCTCGCCGCGGCATGCGCCTCGCCGACGAGCTCGGGCTGCCGTTGGTCAGCATCATCGACACCCCTGGAGCGGCGTTGTCGAAGGCGGCCGAAGAGCGGGGGATGGCCGCCGAGATCGCCCGCTCGCTGGCCGAGCTGATCGGCCTGCGGGCGCCTACTCTGTGCCTGCTGCTGGGCGAGGGCACCGGCGGTGGCGCGCTGGCTCTGGTCCCGGCGGACCGGGTGCTCGCCGCCCAGCATGCCTGGCTGTCGCCGCTGCCGCCGGAGGGCGCCAGTGCCATCATGTACCGGACCACCGAGCGTGCCGCCGAGATCGCCGCCGAACAGGGCGTCCGGTCGCTGGATCTGCTGCGCGACGGGATCGTCGACCGGATCATCGCCGAGCACGACGACGCCGCGGACGAACCGGATGAGTTCTGCCGGCGCACGGCTCAGGTCTTGCAGTATGAATTGGTGCGGTTGCTGGAAGCGGATCCCGCCGTGCGTAGGGCCGGCCGGCTGAAGCGCTACCGTCGTCTCGGCAGGTGATCATGAACACTTGGTGACCATATTGGTCGTCAAGTGTTCATGATCATGGGGAAGGAACTAGTGAAAGAGGAGGTGCTGGCGTGCGCGTGCTCGTTGCCTTGGGCGGGAATGCCATGACCGCCCCGGACGGCAGTGCTCGTCCTGGGGATCAGATCAAGGCCGTCACCGAAGCCATGCAGCCGGTCGCCGACCTCGTAGCTGATGGCTACGACGTCGCCCTGACACACGGCAACGGCCCACAAGTGGGAAACCTGCTGGTCAAGAACGAGCTCGCGGCACCAGTGGTGCCGCCCGTGCCACTCGACTGGTGCGGGGCCCAGACGCAGGGGACTATCGGGTTCATCCTGGTCAACGCACTGGAACGGGCCCTGACCGACCGCGGCGTGCGCCGGCGGGTCGCCGCGGTGGTCACGCGCACCCGCGTGGACGCGCACGATCCAGGACTGACCACGCCCACCAAGCCCATCGGGCGCTACTTGCCGCAAGCCGAGGCTCAGGTGCTGATCGAACACGGCCAGGTTTGGGAAGACCGGGGCGAGCGCGGGTGGCGCCGGGTGGTAGCTAGCCCGGAACCACTCGAGATTCTCGACGGCCCCGCGGTGACCGCCCTGGTGGCAGCCGGGTTCGTTGTCGTCGCCAACGGCGGTGGCGGCATCCCGGTGGTGCGTGCTCCCGACGGCGAGATCCACGGGGTGGAAGCGGTGATCGACAAGGATCTCGGCGCGGCGTTGCTCGCCCGCAGCCTAGGAGCCGACACGCTGGTCATCGCCACCGATGTCGCCCACGCGGTGTTACGTTTCGGCACGCCCGAGGCGGAGGCGCTGGGCACAGTCGATGTCGCGACGATGCGCCGCTATGCCGACGAAGGCCATTTCGCCGGCGGCAGTATGGGGCCGAAGGTCGAGGCATGTTGCCGCTTCGTGGAGCACGGAGGGCAGCGTGCCGTGATCACATCGCTGGACCGTATCGCCGACGCTGTGCGCGACGAAGCTGGCACCGTAGTGGTCGCTGCCGCGGCCACCGCTTAGAGTTCAGCAGGGCTGGTCGGCGATACCTGCCGAAACTAGGCTGCTGTTTGGGCAAGCGTCACCGTCGTGATGCGCCTGGTCGCATCCCTAGGCTCGACGCACCGAATAGTCGTTTGAGCACCGCCGGTCTACGTGGGTCCACACGAGTCACGCGGTGAAGCCGAGGAGGTGTGGCCGGGAATGCCTGAGCCGATCGAAGTCCGCAAAGTTGCTATCAAGCACGTCAGTGACGCCTCTGGGCTGACCGAGCTGATCGATGCCGGTGTCCTCGACGCGGACCGGGTCATCGCCGTCGTCGGCAAGACCGAAGGCAACGGCGGGGTGAACGACTACACCCGGATCATCGCTGATCGGGCGTTCCGCGACGTCCTCGTCGAAAGAGGAACCCGAACCGCGGACGAGGCCAAGCAGGTTCCCATCGTGTGGTCGGGCGGCACCGACGGCATTATCAGCCCGCACGCGACGATCTTCGCGACCGTGCCCGCGGAGCAGGTCGAACCCACTGACGAACCTCGGCTGACCGTCGGATTCGCGATGAGCGACGTCCTGTTGCCCGAGGAGATCGGCCGTATCGGCATGGTCGAGAAGGTCTCCGCGGCCGTCGAGGTCGCGATGAAACGCGCCGGTATCACCGATCCGGCCGACGTCCACTATGTGCAGACCAAGACCCCGCTGCTCACCATCCACACCATCCGCGATGCCAAAGCCCGCGGCAAGACGGTCTGGACCGAGCACACTCACGAGTCGATGGACCTGTCCAACGGTTCTACCGCGCTGGGTGTCGCGGTGGCGCTCGGGGAGATCGAGATGCCTACCGACGCCGACGTCATGCACAACCGTGAGCTGTATTCTGCGGTCGCGTCCTGCTCGTCCGGGGTGGAGCTCGACCAGGCGCAGGTCGTCGTCGTGGGCAACGCGCGCGGCGTCGGCGGCCGCTACCGGATCGGGCATAGTGTCATGAAGGACGCATTGGACGCCGACGGCATCTGGAACGCGATCCGCGACGCCGGCCTCGAGCTGCCGGAGCGGCCCCACCCGAGTGACCTCGACGGCCGGCTCGTCAATGTCTTTCTCAAATGTGAGGCCAGCCAGGACGGCACGGTACGTGGCCGGCGCAACGCGATGCTCGACGATTCCGACGTGCATTGGCACCGCCAGATCAAGGCTGCCGTGGGCGGCGTCTCGGCCGCCGTCACCGGTGATCCCGCGGTGTTCGTCTCGGTCTCGGCAGCACATCAGGGCCCAGAGGGCGGCGGACCGGTCGCTGCCATCGTCGATCTGGGAGACGAGCCGACGGGGTACCGCGGCGAGTAGTCACGGCAGCCGGGCACGGCGTGAGTACACAGACATCCTTGTGAGTTCGGTGACGTAGAGGTCAACTGTTGGCGTTTACGTCACCGAGTGTCGAAAGGGGTGTGGCTGCCAACGAACGGCGGCGTCGCCGGGCGCCTCTTGCCGGTTGGCGAGACGGGCGCGGCAGGTGCGGTGGACCGGTGCGCGGTGCGGCGCGGAGACTGTGAAAGAGTCGTGGCTGTCACCGTGAGGAGGTCTGTATCCAGTGCGTGTTCTGTTTGCCGGTACCCCGGATGTCGCCGTGCCGTCGCTGCGGGCGATCCTGTCCTCGAACCACGACGTGGTGGCGGTGCTGACCCGGCCTGATGCGCGTTCCGGACGCGGCCGCAAGGTCAGCCCCAGCCCGGTGGCGCAGGTCGCGGAGGAGGCCGGCATCGAGGTTCTCAAGCCGGCGAAGCCGCGGGACCCGGAGTTCATCGACCGGCTGAACGCGCTGGCGCCGGACTGCGCGCCGGTGGTCGCCTACGGCGGGTTGATTCCGCGCTCAGCACTCGACGTGCCGACACATGGCTGGGTCAATCTGCACTTCTCGCTGCTGCCGGCTTGGCGTGGGGCCGCTCCGGTGCAACACGCCGTGCTCAACGGTGACGACCTCACCGGCGCGTGTACGTTCCGGCTCGAGGAAGGCCTGGACACCGGGCCGGTGTACGGGCTGGTCACCGAGCAGGTCAGGCCTACGGACACCAGTGGCGACCTGCTGGACCGGCTGGCGCGATCGGGTTCCCAGCTGCTCGTTCACACTCTCGACGGGATCGAGGACGGCAGTCTGCGCCCGGAACCCCAGCCCGCCGACGGTGTCTCCCACGCACCCAAACTCACCGTGGACGACGCCGCCCTCGACTGGACCGTGCCCGCGCTTCGAATCGATCGACTGATCCGGGCGTGCACACCGGCGCCGGGAGCATGGACCACGTTTCGCGGAGAGCGCCTCAAACTCGGGCCCGTCACGATGGAACGCGGCCGGGAACCTATTCCGGCAGGAGAGTTGCTTGTCGAGAAGTCCGGGGTTCGGGTAGGAACCGGAAGCCATCCCGTGGTGCTCGGCGACGTCCAGCCTCAAGGTAAGCGCGCCATGGCGGCTTCGGACTGGGCACGCGGTGTCCGGCCCGAAGCCGGAGAGCGGCTGGGCGCGTGAGCCGGCCGAAACGTCGCGCGGCAGGCGAGCGCCGGGTGAGCGGTTCTCGCCAGGGAGGACGTCGCGACGCCGGCGAGCGCGCGGACCTGGCCCGCACCGTTGCGTTCGACGCGCTGCGCGCGGTGAACGACGACGAAGCCTACGCGAATCTGGTTCTTCCGGAGCTGCTCCGGGAACGCGGCGTCAACGCTCGCGACGCCGCCTTCGCCACTGAACTCACCTACGGCACCTTGCGCTCAACAGGCACGTACGACCAGATCGTGCAGACCTGCGCCGGGCGTTCGCTGGCCGATCTGGATCCACCCGTGATCGACGCGTTGCGCCTCGGGGCTCATCAGCTGTTGTCCACCCGGGTGCCACCACACGCCGCCGTGTCTACCACCGTCGATCTGGTGCGCACCCATGTCCACGAGGGCGCGGCCAAGTTCGCCAACGCGGTGCTGCGGCGCGTGGGCGAGCAGGACCTGGATGGGTGGGCCGAGCAGCTCGCACCGCCTCGCGAAACTGACCTCGCCGGTTACCTCGCCTTCCGGCACGGGCATCCAGCCTGGATAGTCCGCGCCTTCTCCGATGCCCTGCGCGGCGACGCCGAAGCGCTCGAGGCGGCGCTGATCGCCGACAACGAGCCGGCCCCGGTTGCCCTGGCGGTACGGCCCGGGCGTGGCGACGTCGAAGAGCTGGTCAGCGCCGGAGCGCAGCCAGCTAGGTGGTCGCCGTACGGCGCGACCTTGGTCTCGGGCGACCCGGGCAAGCTGGCCGCTGTGCGTGCCGGTCGAGCCGGGGTGCAGGACGAGGGCAGCCAACTGGTGACCGTGGCCCTGAGCCGGGTCGAGATCAGCGGCCCGGACGAGCGCTGGCTCGACATGTGTGCCGGGCCCGGTGGCAAAGCCGCGCTCTTGGCCGGTCTGACGGCCGGTCCCGGCGCCCAGCTGCTGGCCGTCGAGAAACACGAGCACCGCGCCAGACTGGTCGAGCAAGCACTACGCGGTGATCCGGGCGAACACGAGGTGCTCGTCGCCGACGCCACTGACCCGCCGTGGCCCGAAGAAGACTTCGACCGGGTGCTGCTCGACGCGCCGTGCACCGGTCTCGGGGCGTTGCGCCGTCGGCCCGAAGCGCGTTGGCGCAGGCAGTCGGCCGATGTGGGACCGTTGCGCCGGCTGCAGATCTCGTTGCTGGACGCAGGCATCCGGTCGGTCCGCCCGGGAGGCATTGTCGCCTACGTGACGTGCTCGCCGCATCTGGCGGAGACGGTGACCGTCGTCGACGACGTGCTGAAGAGCCGCGGCGATGCGGAGCGGGTGGACGCCCGGCCGTATCTGCCCGGCGTGCCGGATCTGGGCGACGGCCCGGACGTTCAGTTGTGGCCGCACGTGCACGGTACCGATGCGATGTACCTGGCGCTGCTACGCCGGAAGTGACGTCGCGGCGGGGCAATTGAACGCGGATCTACCGGCGCGCGGATTCAGAGGTCGATGAGGCTGGCCGGTGTGATGGTGATCGGAAAGGGCCGGTCCAGGCTGAGCGATTCAGCGCCCTGGGCTCGTCCAGCGTCGGTGTACGCGCCGTCGACCAGGTTGTACGTCTCGATGGACGGTTCCGCCGGGTCGACGACCCAGTACGAGGACACGCCCGCGTCGGCGTACTTGGAGAACTTCAGCACCCGGTCCTTGCGCCGCGTGCTTGGGGAGAGCACCTCGACAGCGAGGGCGAGTGGTCGGCTGATGTTCTTCTCTCCGATATTCGATCGATCGACCACGAGCACGTCTGGCTGGAGCGAGGTGTGCCGATCGGGCTGCCAATCGAGCGGTGCGACTAGAGCCTTCAGATGCTTCGGGCACACGGCCCGAAGTTGCGCGCAGAGTTCACTGACCACCTCTTGATGGACCGGGGCCGGTGCTGGGCTCACTATCAACATCCCGTCGACGAGCTCGTACTGCAGGCCGTCGTCGGGTAGGTGTTCGAGGTCGTCGACCGTCCAGTCGTCCGACACACGGGGCATCACCGCCATAGCTGTCATTGTGCCTCCCCAAGGGGTTGATCGCACAAGCATGACAGCGATCAAGGGTCCAGATCGGGTTGGCCACAGGCCGATCTCGATGAATACGGGGCGCGCTGACCGCGTCCCTGACCGTTGTGGAGAGAGTGAGCATCTACGCTGGGTGCTCGTGGGAATCCAGATCGCTCCGAGCATCTTGTCCGCTGACTTCGCCAACCTCGAAACCGAGATACAGCGCATTCACACCGCGGATCTTGTCCATGTCGATGTCATGGACAACCACTTCGTGCCGAACCTGACGCTCGGGCTTCCGGTGGTCGAGGCCATCCTGAAGCGCACCAGCCTGCCCGTGGACTGCCACCTGATGATCGAAGACCCAGACCGCTGGGCTCCGGCTTTCGCGGAGGTGGGCGCCCACAACGTGACGTTCCACGCGGAGGCGGCCGCCGCCCCGATCCGGTTGGCCCGCGAGATTCGCAAACAGGGGGCGCGGGCGGGGGTCGGGCTCAAGCCGGCGACGCCGGTGGAACCGTTCGAGGACCTGCTGGCCGAGATCGACATGCTGCTGGTCATGACCGTCGAACCAGGATTCGGTGGGCAGGCCTTCCTCGACATGTGCCTGCCGAAAATCCGTCGGGCTCGGGACATGGTCAGCCGGTCGGGGCTGGACATCTGGATCCAGGTCGACGGCGGAGTATCCAAAGACACGATCGAACGCTGTGCCGACGCGGGCGCCGACGTGTTCGTTGCCGGCTCGGCCGTCTACGGCGCCGACGACGCCGCGGCGGCCGTTGACGAACTTCGGGAGCTGGCGACAGCCGCTGCTCATCAGTGACGTGGGAATCGTCACGGTCTACCGGGAACATCCTCGCGATATCGGCGGTTACACTGCCAACAGAGAACCACGCGTGCTCCGGGGTCGGTGAAACTCCGAACCGGCGGTGATAGTCCGCGACCCGGTCGCTGTCTCGACGAGGCGGCCGGTTGATCCGGTGAAATTCCGGAACCGACGGTTAAAGTCCGGATGGGAGGCAGTGCGCGAGGACATCTCGGTGAAGCGGTATTCGCCAGGCGAGTCCGCGGAGTCGACCGATGTCCGGTTTGTCGCTTTGGCGACCCTCGCCCCGGAGCATGCTCGGCAGTCGAGCAAGGAGGAGCTCCGGTGGCTAACCACACCGAGAACGCGGCTATGCGCCGTGCTATCGAGCTGTCTTCACGCTCGCAGGACACCACGCCCCCCAACCCGGACGTGGGCTGCGTCATCCTGGACGCGGACGGCAATGTCGCCGGTGAGGGCTGGCATCAGCGCCCCGGTGGTCCGCACGCCGAAGTCGTTGCCCTGCGTGCCGCCGGGGATCGTGCCCGGGGCGGCACCGCCGTCGTCACGCTCGAACCATGTGCTCACTCGGGACGCACTGGGCCCTGTGCAACTGCCCTCGCCGACGCCGGAATCGCCCGCGTGGTCTTCGCCGTCTCCGATCCCAATCCCGTCGCGGCCGGCGGAGCGTCAGCCCTGCGTGCACACGGCCTGGACGTCGAGTCCGGTGTGCTGGCCGACGAAGCGGCGGCGGTCAACACGCGCTGGCTCACGCCGTACCGCACCGGACGTCCGTTCGTCGTGTGGAAGTACGCCGCGACGCTGGATGGGCGCAGCGCCGCCGCGGACGGCACCAGCCGCTGGATCACCGGTCCGCAAGCGCGCGCCGAGGTGCACCGGCTGCGGGCGGCCGTCGACACGATCGTGGCCGGAGTCGGGACCGTCGTCGCCGACGACCCCCAGCTCACCGCCCGCGACGGCGAGGCCCTGCTGCCCTACGACACACAGCCGTTGCGCGTGGTCGTCGACTCGACGGGCCGGACGCCGGCATCGGCCCGGGTCAGGGATGCGAGCGCACCCACCTGGATAGCCACCGCCGACGAGGTCGGCGCCACGGTGGACGGCGGCGTCAACCTGTCGAAGCTCGTGACCGCGCTGTTCGATCGAGGACAGCGCTACCTGTTGCTGGAAGGGGGACCCACGTTGGCTGGTGCATTCTGGCGCGCAGGCTTGATCGACCGCGTGATCGGCTACGTGGCGCCGACGCTGCTCGGTGCCGGACCGAATGCGCTCGCCGAAGCGGGTGTCGACACCATCAACGCCGCGATTCGCCTTGAGCTGACCGATGTGGCCACCGTGGGCCGCGACCTCCGGCTGGTCGCCGTCCCGCGCTCCGATACCACCGCCGTCGACGTCGACGGCAACGAACCGCACACCGGTGCTGTGCTGCACGTCAGCACCAGCCAGGAGGGTTGAATAGATGTTCACCGGAATCGTCGAGGAGCTCGGCACCGTCGTCAAGCTCGAATCCACCGAAGAGTCGGCCCAGCTGACGTTGCGTGGCCCGCTCGTGACGTCCGACGCCGTCCATGGGGCGTCGATCGCCGTGAACGGCGTGTGTCTCACCGTCATCGATGTGGACGCGGGTTCGTTCACCGTCGACGTCATGCCCGAAACGCTGCACCGCTCGGCGCTGGGCCGGTTGCGGCCCGACGATCCGGTGAACCTCGAACGTGCCGTCAAGGCCAGCGACCGCCTGGGCGGGCACATCGTGCAGGGTCACGTCGACGCGGTCGGTGTGGTGCGGAGCAGAACACCGGGGGACCGGTGGGACGTCGTGCGCTTCGCCCTGCCGGAGGCCGTGAGCCGGTACGTCGTCGAGAAAGGTTCGATCGCCGTCGACGGCGTTTCACTGACGGTGTCCGGCGTCGGCTCCGACTGGTTCGAGGTCAGTCTGATCCCCACGACGCTG
Organism: Phytoactinopolyspora mesophila; assembly: GCF_010122465.1. Classification (NCBI taxonomy): domain Bacteria; kingdom Bacillati; phylum Actinomycetota; class Actinomycetes; order Jiangellales; family Jiangellaceae; genus Phytoactinopolyspora; species Phytoactinopolyspora mesophila. The sequence continues at coordinate 217,246 of NZ_WLZY01000001.1, forward strand.
GAGCTGACCACCCTCGGCTCCCGGGAGCCGGGTCATGAGGTCAATCTCGAAGTCGATGTCATCGCCAAGTACGTCGAACGTCTCGTTGAAGGGCAGCAGCATGGGTGAAGCGATCCAGCTCGACTCGGTCGAGCGTGCGATCAAGGAGATCGCCGCGGGGCGGGCCGTCGTCGTCGTGGACGATGAAGACCGGGAGAACGAGGGCGACCTCATCTTCGCGGCTGCCCGGGCCACCCCGGAACTGATGGGTTTCACGATCCGGTACTCGTCGGGTGTGATCTGTGTGCCGATGATCGGCTCGGAACTCGACCGCCTCAAACTGCCGCCGATGACGGCCGTGAACGAGGACCGCAAGGGGACCGCATACGCGGTCTCGGTGGATGCCCGGCACGGCGTCAGCACCGGTATCTCCGCATCGGACCGAGCGCACACCGCGAAGGTGCTGGCCGATTCGGCCACGGAAGCGTACGAGCTCACCCGGCCCGGCCACGTGTTCCCGTTGCGGGCCAAGGAGGGCGGGGTGCTGCGCCGCGCCGGGCACACCGAGGCCGGCGTGGATCTGGCCCGGCTCGCCGGGTTCTCCCCGGCGGCGGTGCTCTGCGAGGTGGTGCACGACGACGGCTCGATGATGCGGGCCCCGGCGCTGCGCGAGTTCGCCGACGAGCACGGCCTCGCGATGATCTCCATCGCCGACCTGATCCGGTACCGGCAGCGCACCGAGCGCCAGGTCGAACGGATCGCCACCACGCGGCTGCCCACGATGCACGGAGACTTCCGCGCCTACGGCTATCGCGACCTGGTGGGCGGCGGTGAGCATCTGGCGCTGGTCAAGGGGGAGCTCTCCGGCGACGACCCGGTGCTCGCCCGGATCCATTCCGAGTGCCTGACCGGTGATGCGTTCGGCTCGCTGCGCTGTGATTGCGGCCCGCAGCTGCAAGCGGCTCTTGCCGCGGTGGCGAAGGCTGGCCGCGGCGTCGTCGTCTATCTGCGCGGCCACGAGGGACGGGGGATCGGCCTGGCGCACAAGCTGCAGGCCTACGAGCTGCAGGACAACGGCCATGACACGGTCGATGCCAACATCGAGCTCGGTCTGCCGGCCGATGCCCGCGACTACGGCGTCGGTGCACAGATCCTGGCCGATCTCGGCGTCCGGTCTCTGGCCTTGATGACGAACAATCCGGCCAAGCTGACCGGGATCGAGGGCTACGGGCTGGACGTCGCCGAGCGCGTCGGGCTGCCGGTCACCCCACAGCCGGAGAACCTCCGCTACCTGCGCACCAAGCGGGACCGGCTCGGGCATGACCTGCCGGGGTTGGATGGCCAGCCGGCGGCCGACATCGAACAGGGCGGCTCGGACGTCGAGCTGTCCGCGACGGATGAATTGGAAGGAAACCTGACGTGAGCGGAGAAGGCGCACCGGCACTGAGCCTGGACGGACGTGGACTGCGAGTGGCGGTTGTCGCGGCACAGTGGCATCAGAAGGTGATGGACGGACTGGTCGACGGCGCGCTGTCGGCTTTGAAGGAAGCCGGCGTGGCGGAGCCGTCGCTGGTCCGGGTCCCGGGGTCGTTCGAGTTGCCGGTGGCGGCGGCGCACTGCGCGCGTGCCGGATACGACGCCGTCGTCGCCCTGGGCGTGGTGATCCGTGGCGGCACACCGCACTTCGAGTACGTCTGCCAGGCGGCCACCGACGGGTTGACGCGGGTTTCCGTCGACACCGGTGTTCCGGTGGGCTTCGGGGTGCTGACCTGTGACACCGAGGAACAGGCGTTGGACCGCTCGGGCCTGGAGGGTTCCAAGGAGGACAAGGGCCGCGAGGCCGCGCAGGCCGCCGTCGCCACCGCCCTCACCCTCCGCCCCCTCTCCCCATGATCATGAACACCTCTTGACCAATACGGTCAACTAGTGTTCATGATCATGGGGAAGGGTCGCGTAGGATAAGCGCACGTGAAGAGCTTCGAAGGCCTGTGGGCCGAATTGTCCGCCAAGGTGGAGTCCGATGCGCCCGGTTCGGGCACGGTGCAGGCGGTGCATCAGGGCGTCCATCATGTGGGCAAGAAGGTCGTCGAGGAAGCCGCCGAAGCGTGGATGGCCGCCGAGCATGAGAGTGCCGAGCGTGCCGCCGAAGAGATCTCGCAGCTCCTGTACCACGTCCAGGTGCTGATGCTGGCTCGCGGCCTCACCCTCGACGACGTCTACGCGAAGCTCTAGCGCTCTGTGCTCTGACACGGACGCTGGTCAACCACGGACCCAGAGAGACAAACTCACATGAATACCCTGCGTATAGCTGTGCCCAACAAAGGATCGCTGGCCGAGCCAGCGGCCGAGATGCTCCGCGAGGCCGGATACCGGCAGCGCCAGGACGGCGGCCGGGAGCTGGTCCTGAGCGATCCGGAGAACAACGTCGAGTTCTTCTTCCTGCGCCCGCGCGACATCGCGGTATATGTCGGATCCGGGACCCTCGATGTGGGTATCACCGGGCGTGACCTGCTGCTCGACTCACACGCGCCGGCCCGCGAGTTGCTCCCGCTCGGCTTCGCCGGCTCGACGTTCCGGTTCGCCGCCAGGCCGGGAACGGCCGACCAGCTCGCCGATTTCAACGGCAAACGGGTGGCGACGTCGTATGCCGGTCTGCTCGACTCGTATCTCCGCGATCGCGGTATCGACGCTGAGGTGATCAAGCTCGACGGTGCGGTGGAGACGGCGGTTCAACTCGGTGTCGCCGACATCATCGCCGACGTCGTCGAAACCGGAACGACGTTGCGTCAGGCCGGCCTGGAGCTGGTCGGCGAGCCGATCCTGAAGTCCGAGGCGGTGCTGGTCACCCGTGCCGACGGTGACTCCGCGCCGGGCACCGAGCAGTTGCTGCGCCGTCTCAAGGGTGTGCTGGTGGCGCGTCGCTACGTCATGATGGACTACGACATCCGGGCCGAGCGGGTCGAGGAAGCCAGCGAGCTGACGCCCGGCCTCGAGTCGCCGACGGTCTCACCACTGCACCGCGAAGGTTGGGTGGCGGTGCGCTCGATGGTACCGAGGGACCAAGCGCAGCGAGTGATGGACGAGCTGTGGGAGATCGGTGCCCGGGCCATCCTGGTCACCGACATCCTCGCCTGCCGCATCTGACCCGCCCGGTGGGTATCACAGCGCAGTGACCGCGTCTCCGACGTTCAATGTGCCGGGGCCGTCGGGGATGAGGCTCACCGCGAACCAGACCTTGCCGTCCCACCGGCGGTAGCGAGCGAGTGTGCGTAGCGGCTCTTTGCCCTTGACGAGGGTGTCCGGGTCGATGGTGGTCAACACACACCGGTCGCACGGCTTGGCCACCCGGAATTCGACGTCGCCGATTCGGACGCGTGACCATTGGTCTTCGGCGAACGGCTCGTCGTTCTCGACGACGACGTTCGGCCGGAACCTGCGCATGTCCAGTGGTTCAGGCGGCTCTTCCCCGCGTTCGGCAGCTCCGGCGGCGATCCAGTCGTTGAGCTGGCGCAGCGACGCGGTGGTGGCGAGGAGCACGGGGTAGCCGTCGGCGAAGCTGACCCGGTCTTCGAGCTTCCCGAATTCGGGATCGACCGGCCGCCGGGTGGGATCGTCCAGCCATACCAGCCGGACGTCGTGGTCGATCAGCGTGCTGAACCAACGGTCGGCAGCTGGGCTCGGGTGCGTTGCCTTGAGTTCGCTGCGCCACACCTTGACCGGGATCAGTTCGGCGTCGCCGGTGGCATCGACGTCGAGCGGTTCGGCGTGTGGTCCGTGCAGTCGCACCTGTCCGGGTCCGCCCGGCTCGGCGGTCACGCTGAGCAGCGGCGGAAAGGCGCGCGCGGTGACCACGGCGCCGTCCTCGCCCACCAGCATCCAACGCCGGTCATCGACCGGACCCCACGGCTCGACCGCCAAGGAGCTGGCCGGACGACCCTGGGTGGATTTGATCGGGTAGATGCTGAGATGTGTCACCTGCATACGGACAGCATTACATGAAGGTTTTTCCGTCTCCCCGGTATGTCGGCGCGGTGTCCATCAGCCGCTCGCCACGGACGAGATGGTAGCTGTCGAACCGCTCGGCGAGCTCGCCTGCCTTCGCGTGCCGGAACCAGACGAGATCGCCGATGGCCAGGCTGGCCGCGGTGGCTCCCCGTAGCGGCGTCTGAGTCTGCCCGGCGCCCTCATGTCGTGCGAGTCGCAAGCCGTCGGGCAGCCAGGGGGTGGGCAGCTGGTGCTCGCCCGCTGTTCCGCTGGCGACGTATCCGCCACCGGCGACGGTGACCACCGAGGCACTGGGCCTGCGGACCACGGGCAATGCGAAGAACGCCGCCGGGCGGGGCATGAATCCGTCGGCTATGTCTGTTTGCATCGGCCCGAGAAGCGCCGACCCCGCGGAGAGTTCGGTGACACACGATTCATCGGCGGTTCTCGTGATGGACACGCTCCCGCCGGCGTTGACGAACTCGAGGTCGGCCACGTTGCGTACCGCCTCGACGGCTGCGGCGCGGCGGGCGGTCAGGCGCTGTTCGCCGCGCTTCTGGATCAGTCTGGCCAGCCTGCGGCGGATGCGGCCACGCTTGGCGCGCCAGAGATCGTCGGCCGGCTGCGACTCGTAGGCCATCAAACCCACGAGCCGGAAGCCCGGTCGCGAAGCGACGGCCCTGGCCAGTCGCGCGACGTCGTCGGGTTTGCGGAGCGGAGAACGACGAGCCCCGAAGCGCAGACGCCCGCGCAACGCCTGCCACGAGCAGTCGAGATCGAGACAGACCCGGAGCTCGGCGCGGGCTTCAGGTGCCGCGACGGCATCGACCAGGTCCAGGTGCGCGACGTCGTCGACCATGATCGTCACCCTGGCAGCCAGATGTTCATCGCTGACCAGTCGCGAGATGGCCCGGCGGTCGGCACTCGGATAGGCGACCAGCGCGTCGTCGCAGATCCCGGTGCCGGCCAGCCAGATCGCCTCGGAGAGCGTGTAGGAAAGCACGCCCTGGTAGCCATCACGGCCGAGGATGTCGCGCAGCAACGCCCGGTTGCGGATCGCGGCGCTGACGACCCGTATCGGTTTGCCCTTGGCATGGCGAACCAGGTCCGCCGCGTTGGCGTCCCAGGCGTCCATGTCGATCGCCGCCAGCGGCACATCGCAGCCCGCAGTAGCCGAGTTCAGCTGATGGCGCAGGTCAGCGCGGGAACTGGTGATGGACGGCTGGAGCTCCTCCGGCGCGGAACCGGACTCAGGTGGCGCCGGGTCCCGCCGGGGTGCCGGCGGGGGAGGCGGTGTTGTCTCGTCTGCAAGCTTGATCTCCACCAGGAATGCTTATCAGACGAACGCTGTCCAGGTCACTACGAGATCACCGATTCGCGGGGCAATGTGCCGGATATGACGAATCCACCCGCCCACCCTCGGTGATCGTCAGTGGGTTGTGGTTGCTGGGTGGGCCATTTTCGCCCGGTTTGCGCCGCCGGGAGCAACCACAACCCACTGACGATCACCGGGAGGGGAGCTGCCGGGTTCGTACGGTTAGCCTTGATCTTTATGTCGAGAACTCTCATGCTGTTGCGGCACGCGAAATCAGCCTGGCCCGACGACGTCCCGGATCACGAACGGCCGCTGACCGGCCGGGGCCGGCGCGACGCCGAGCAGGTCGGTCGCTGGCTGTACGAGAACTCGCTGTCGCCTGAGTTCGCGTTGGTCTCGAGCGCGCAACGCACCCGCGAGACCTACGAGCGGCTGGCGGCCCAGCTCGACGCACCGCCCAAGCTGAGCGTGACCGACAGCGCCTACGCCGCCGGGGCGGGCGATCTGCTGGACTTGGTGCGCGGTGTCTCGTTCGACGTCAACCGGGCCATCCTGATCGCGCACAATCCGGGTGTGGGGACGTTGGCCAATCTGCTCGACGACGAATCCAGCGACGTGCCGGAGCGCACACACATGCGCCTGGAATACCGCACCGCCGCCTGCGCCGTGTTCGAGGTGGACGGGAGCTGGGCGGAGATCGATCCGGGCTCGGCGCGGCTCGTCGCCTTCAGCGTGCCGCGGGGCTGATCGTCGTCGTGATTCCGGTGATCATTGGCGGTTGACCACCGGATTCGGTGGTCAACCGCCAATGATCAAGGGGTTGGGACCGGAGGTGCAGGCGTGGTGTAACCGTCGGCGGCGTCGGCTGCCTCGACATCGGCGCGGCTGATCCCGAGCAGGTACAACACGGCGTCGAGATACGGCACGTTCACGGCGGTGTCCGCGGCGTCGCGCACGACGGGTTTGGCATTGAACGCCACGCCGAGTCCGGCGGCGGCGATCATGTCGAGGTCGTTGGCGCCGTCGCCGATGGCGATGGTCTGCGACAGCGGCACGTCGGCATCGGCAGCGAAGCGGCGCAGCGCGTCGGCTTTGCCGGCCCGGTCAAGCGTGGGTCCGACGAGGCGTCCGGTGAGCCTTCCGTCGACGATCTCCAGCGTGTTCGCCGCGGCGAAGTCGAGTCCGAGGTCAGCGGCCAGGGAGTCGGTGATCTGGCTGAAACCGCCGCTGACGATGCCGCAGCGGTAGTCGAGCCGTTTAAGGGTGCGTACGAGGGTCCGGGCGCCGGGGGTGAACTGGACTTCGTCCCGGACGTCGTCGAGCACGGACTCCGGCAGCCCGGCCAGCAGTTCGACGCGGGCCCGCAACGAGTCGCCGAAGTCGAGCTCCCCGCGCATGGCCGCCTCGGTGACTTCGGCCACCTGATCCAGCACGCCCGCGCGGGCGGCGAGCATCTCCACCACCTCACCTTGGATCAGGGTGGAGTCGACATCCATGACGACGAGCCGCTTGGCGCGACGGATCAGGCCGGAAGGCTGTACGGCGACGTCGACACCGGCGGCGAGTGCCTCGGCGGTGAGCAGCGTCTTGAGTCGCTCGGGATCGGCGCCGGAGACCTCGAACTCGATGGAGGTCACCGGGTAGGACGCCAGCCGCAGGATGCGGTCGATGTTGGCGCCGGCACCGGCCACGCATCCGGCCAGCGCGGCCACCGCCGACGGCTGCAACGGGCAGCCCAGGACGGTGACATGCGCCCGTTCCGCGGGCTCGGCGTGATCTCCGGTTCCCGCACTGAACTCGACGTGGAGGCCCAGCGCCCCCGCCACCTGCTCCAGTCCTCGACGCAGCATAGTGTCGTCCGGCGGCGCGCTGAGCACGATGGCCAGCGTCAGTTTTCCGCGGGCGGTGACCTGCTCGATGTCCAGGATGTCCACAGGGTGCGGCGAGATGGCGGCGAAGATCTGCGACGTCAGCCCTGGACGGTCCGGTCCGGTCAGAGTCACGAGCAGGGTCCGGGGCTCGGTAGGTGAGTAATCGACCATAACGTCGTTCACGTTACCTGGCGTCGTGGTGCACCCCCGCGGCGGATCCGGCGGCGAGAGAGTTGCACGCGGCGATCAGCGCATGCCGCGCGGCCCGTTCCAGCGGCGCGAGAGCCGCCCGTCGGGACTCCGCCGAGCCGAGGGTGACCGCCCCGCCGTCGTCGCCGAGCGCGAAGTCGGCCACCGCCATGAGGCGGATACTGCGGGCGGCCACCACCTGAGCCTTGGCAGGGAACGTACGTGGCAACGGTTCTGCTATCGGCTCGGAACGGACGTCGTCGAGCAGCGCCGCAACCTCTGGTTTCCAGGCCGCGACGTCGAGCTTGGCCAGCGTGGCGCCGGTTTCGCGGAGTGTGCTGGCCAGCGTTTGTTCAGCTTCGGGCAGGTTCGGTCCGGCGGGTGGCGAATCCGCCGGACGGCAACGCCAGGTGACCATGTGCCCCTGATCTCCAGGTGGGCCGAAGACCTGAATGTCGGGCACAAGCGCGTAGGTGGTGGTGCCGGTGGCCAGGACGGCCTCGCCGGCATCGATGGCGTCGGCGGTCAGGTCGGCCGGGCCGCCTAGGCCAACCGGATCACCTGGCGCCGGCAACGTGACCTGGAACGAGGTGACGCCCTCTGCTCGCAAGGTAGTCAGCGCGGAGACGAAGTTGACCGTTGACGGGTGTCCTGGCACGTCGGTCACGTTGTGGGGTTCGTCGTCGGCGCACACCCTGTTCACGACGTCGTCGAGCGTGCAGTCGTCGTGCAGCCAAGCAGTCGCCCACGCCGCAAGTCGCGCGGAGCGCGGCATCGTCACCATGACCCCACAGCGTAACGGGTCGGTGTGTCCGCGCCTGCGGTTTGCCGTTACGGCGCGGCGGAGGGGCTCCCCGCGGGGCAAGAGTTGTAACTGGCCGGGGTCCTGGTAGCACCCCTCCTCGAAGCCCTAGCACGGACCGCGGGGGCAGTTTCGGTGGGGCGCATGGCACAGCGGCGAACCGCTGCCGGGTATGGTGCCCGTGGGTGTTGCCGTGTGCGTATGTAGAGGCCCGAAGGAGCGAGTTTCGTAATGTCCGACGTGCTCGAGTTCGCCGACGTGACATTGACCCGGTCTGGCAACCACCTCCTCGAGGGCATCAACTGGCGGGTTGCCGAGGACGAACGGTGGGTGATCCTCGGTCCGAACGGCGCCGGCAAGACGACCTTGCTGCAGATCGCCGCCACCAACATGCACCCGTCCAGTGGGTATGCCTCGGTTCTGGGTGAGGTCCTGGGCGCGGTGGACGTCTTCGAACTCCGTCCCCGAATCGGTTTGACCAGCGCGGCGCTGGCCGAGCGCATCCGGGGAAGTGAATGGGTCCTCGACGTGGTGCGTACCGCCGCGTACGGGGTGCTCGGCACCTGGCGCGAATCCTACGAGGATCTCGACGACGCGCGGGCGCTCGAATTGCTGTACCGGCTGGGGATCTCGCACCTGGCCGGGAGGACGTTCGGGACGCTGTCCGAGGGCGAGCGCAAACGCACCCAGATCGCGCGTGCCCTGATGAGCGATCCTGAGCTGCTCCTGCTCGACGAGCCCACGGCGGGCCTGGACCTCGGGGGCCGCGAGACACTCGTGGCCACGCTCGGCCAGATCGCCACCGACGAGGCATCTCCGGCCACCGTTCTCGTCACCCATCATGTGGAGGAGATCCCGGTCGGTATCACCCACGCCATGCTCTTGCGAGGCGGGAAAATCGTCGCTTCCGGGCCCATCGAGGACACACTCACAGCCGACAACCTCAGCAGCTGCTTTGGTGTGGCGCTGGACGTCAGCCATCAGAACGGCCGGTGGAATGCGCGCTCCGCGTGAGACGAGACACCCATATGTACTCAACGGTAATGTGGACAGATGCAAGGCTTCTGGGACTGGCTAGGCGACAACGAATGGTCGGCATGGCTGGGACTGGCCTTCATCTTCGGGATCATCGAGACCACCACGGTCGATCTCGTCTTCCTGATGCTGGCGGCCGGTGCGGCTAGTGGTGCCCTGGCGGCGGTCTTCGGCGTGCCGCTCATCGGGCAAGCCCTGATCGCCATCGGCGTGAGCGCGGCTCTGATCGCGGTCGTGCGCCCCATCGCCAAACGACATATGCGGGTTCCCAGCCGGGTGCGTACCGGCGCGGCTGCCCTGGTCGGCCAGAGCGCGCTGGTGCTCGAGCAGGTCGACGGCGACGGCGGCCGGATCAAACTCGCCGGCGAGGTGTGGACGGCCCGGAGCTTCGACGGACGTTCGGTGATCGAGCCGGGAAAGAGTGTCGACGTGGTCGAGATCGACGGCGCGACGGCATTGGTGTTCCCGGGCGACGAACCGGTGTAGGGTCGGCTCCGTCGACGCTCGCCGAGCATGTCCCGGCGGCGTCGTATGACGCCGTGACGGCACCTGAATACATGTGAAAGGTGATCGATGGAAGCCGGGCAGACATTCCTTCTTATTGTCATATTCTTGCTGGCCGTCTTCGTCCTGGTGGCGTTGGCCAAATCGGTGCGCATCGTTCCTCAGGCGCGGGCCGGCATCGTCGAGCGCCTGGGACGGTATCAGCGCACACTGTCGCCTGGTCTGGCCATCGTCGTGCCGTTCATCGATCGGGTGCTGCCGCTGATCGACCTTCGTGAACAAGTGGTCTCGTTCCCGCCGCAGCCGGTGATCACCCAGGACAACCTGGTCGTGTCGATCGACACCGTGATCTACTACCAGGTCAATGACCCCAAGGCTGCTACCTACGAGATCGCCAACTACATCCAGGGTATCGAGCAGCTGGCGGTCACCACGCTGCGAAACGTCATCGGTGGTATGGACCTCGAACGCACGCTCACCAGCCGTGAAGAGATCAACAGCGCGCTGCGCGGAGTGCTCGATGAAGCCACCGGCAAGTGGGGCATCCGCGTCAACCGAGTCGAGCTCAAAGCCATCGACCCGCCGCCGTCCATCCAGGACTCGATGGAGAAGCAGATGCGGGCCGACCGCGACAAGCGTGCGGCGATCCTCAACGCCGAAGGTGTCCGGCAGTCCCAGATCCTCACCGCGGAGGGCCAGAAGCAGTCGGCCATCCTCTCCGCCGAAGGTGACAAGACCTCGCAGATTCTGCGTGCCGAGGCGGACAAGCAGGCCCAGATCCTGCGTGCCGACGGTGAGGCCAAGGCGATCGGTGCCGTCTTCAACGCCATCCACAAGGGCCGCCCGGATCAGAAGCTGCTCTCCTACCAGTACCTGCAGATGCTGCCCGAGATCGCCAAGGGTGATGCGAACAAGGTCTGGATCGTGCCGTCGGAGATCGGTGCCGCGCTGGAGGGTCTCGGCACCGCCGTGGGCAAGTTCGGCAATGCCCTGCCGGGTGTGCCGGGCAGCGGAGGCTCGGCTGAGGACTACGACGACAACGGCGAGGGTGAAGAACAGCGGCTGGACCAGATCCCGGGCGCGGGAGTGGCCGAAGACGTCTCGGACGCCGCGGCCAATGCCGCCGCTGAAGGGGAAGCCGCCGTGTCCGCCGCGCAGAGCGAGGTCCGCGAGGCGCTACGAGCGGCGGAAGCGGCATCGCAGGGGCGCAGCACGCCGGCACCAGAGAACAGCGGTGACCCCGGGGCCGGTCCAGGCGCTGACACCGGTCCCGGTGGCGCGCCGGAGCCGCCCCCGCCGCCGCAGCCTCCCCGGGAGTGAGCCTGCTGGAGGCCGTCGCCATCGTGGCGGCGGGCTTCGCCGCGGGCGTCATCAACACCGTCGTCGGATCCGGCAGCCTGATCACGTTTCCCACCCTGGTGGCGCTCGGTTACCCGCCCGTCGTGGCCAACGTGTCCAACTCGGTGGGCTTGGTCCCTGGCTCGGTGGCCGGCGCCTGGGGTTATCGCCGTGAACTCGTGGGGCAGCGGGATCGGCTGCTGCGACTGGGCGCGGTCGCATTGGTCGGCGCGGTGGTGGGCGCACTGCTGCTGCTCAAGTTGCCGCCCGAGGCGTTCGAGACGATCGTCCCAGTCCTGATCGTGCTCGCGTGTGTGCTGGTGGCGATTCAGCCTTGGCTGACGCAGAAGCTGAAGCATCGACCACGCCGCGAGAACGGTGGCTTCTGGGTCTGGCTGATGGTGCTGGGCAGCAGCGTCTACGGCGGCTACTTCGGCGCCGCCCAAGGTGTCATCCTGATCGCCGTGCTCGGTCTCGGGCTGTCGGAGACTCTGCAGCGGGTCAACGCGGCGAAGAACGTGCTGGCCGGTCTGGTCAACTTGGTGGCCGGCATCGTGTTCATCGCGATCGCCGATGTGGACTGGGCCGTCGTGGCGATGATCGCCATCGGCGCGGCCACGGGTGGGGTCGTCGGCGCCCGGATCGCTCGCTCGCTGGCGCCCGTTGTGCTGCGGGTCGTCGTCATCGTCGTCGGGATCGTCGCGACCGTCTCATTCATCCTGAACTGAACGGCGGCCCCCACTCGGCGGGCGTGGCATCGCGGATCGACTCACATCGGCGTGCCGTTCCCTGCCCGTCGTCGGCGGATATCCGATAGCTGCGGCAGAATACGTGCGGTGCCTTTCGAACACATCGACGATGCCGCCGATCCGAGGCTGGCCGACTACGTGTCCTTGCGTGACGTCCAGTTGCGCACGTCGCTGGAGGCGGAGCACGGGCTGTTCCTGGCTGAAGGGGAGAAAGTCATACGCCGCGCCGTCGAGGCCGGCTATGCGGTGCGCTCGTTCCTGATGGCGCCGCGCTGGGCGCAGGCACTCGGTGATGTCATCGAGCGGGCCGGTGACGTGCCATGTTTCCTGGCTCCTGAGCCGCTCGTGGAGGACGTGACCGGCTTTCACGTGCATCGGGGTGCGCTTGCCTCGCTGCACCGGCGGCCACTGCCGAGTATCGAGGCGGTAGTCGAAAACACCCGGCGAGTGGTGGTCATGGAGGATCTCGTCGACCACACCAACGTCGGCGCGGTGTTCCGCGGCGCGGCGGCGCTTGGCTGGGACGCGGTGCTACTGAGCCCGCGGTGTGCCGATCCGCTCTATCGGCGGGCTATCAAGGTGTCGATGGGCACGGTCTTCTCCGTCCCGTATACGCGGGTGGAGAACTGGTACGACGGCCCGACCGTCCTGCACGACGCCGGATTCGAGGTCATGGCACTGACCCCGGGCGACGACGCCATGGACATCGGCGCGGTCGCGGTGGCGGACCGGATAGCGCTGCTCGTCGGCACCGAGGGGGAGGGGCTGACACAGCGGTGGATGCGGGCGGCGGACCGGCGAGTGGCGATTCCCATGAGTGGCGGCGTTGACTCGTTGAACGTGGCCGCCGCGGCAGCCGTCGCTTGCTACGTGCTGCGTCCTTGATCTCCGCGGCCGGTTGTCCTCTACACGCCTCAGGCGACGGCGGACAGACTCGGCGCAGTGACTGAAGGCGAGTACTCCACGATCGCGGCGGCGTCGCAGCCGCGGCAGAGAAACTCAGCAGGTGAGGCGTCCGGAACCGCGTCGAAAACGGCATGCTGGCCGCAGTCGGCGCACCAGCTGATCAGTGATTCCATCAGCGGACACTCCTTCCAGCATCTATGCGTTCAGGATGCCAGCCGCTGTCCGATCTGCCTGAGAGGCACGCCGATGAGTTTTGCCCATTCCGGCGGTCAATACTGGCAAGATGCCGCAGATCGCGGCATCATCGCTGGTACAGACCGACTACTCGGGGACGTCCAATGCAAACGGTGTGGAGAGGCTCGATCTCATTCGGGCTGGTGTCGATCCCGGTGCGGCTCGTGTCCGCCACCGAGGAGAAGGACGTGAGCTTCCGGCAGGTCCACGCCGAGGACGGCGGGCGGATCCGTTACCGGCGTTTCTGCGAGAAGGGCGGGCATGAGGTCGCCTACGCCGACATCGCCAAGGGCTACGAGATGCCCGACGGTGAGATGGTGATCCTGACCAGCGACGACCTCGCCGAACTGCCCGTGGCGTCGAGCAAGGCCGTCGAGGTGCTCGGGTTCGTGCCCTTCGCGCAGATCGACCCGACGTCGCTGTCGCGTGCGTATTACGTCGAGCCCACCGGCGATACCAAGCCGTACGTTCTGCTGCGTGATTCCCTCGAGGAGTCCGGCCGGGTGGGCGTGGTGAAGATGGCGTTGCGTAACCGGGAGCGGCTGGCCGTGCTGCGCTCGCACGAGGGCGTGCTCGTCGTCCAGACCATGCTGTGGCCGGACGAGATCCGCAAGCCCGAGTTCGGTTTCCTCTCCGAGGACGTCCAGGTCCGCAAGCAGGAGATGGCGATGGCGGAGTCGTACATCGAGACGCTGTCCGGTGATTTCGAGCCGGATGAGTACACCGACGACTACCGCGAAGCTTTGATGCAGGTGATCGAGGCGAAATCCGGCACCGGCGAGGTCAGCGCTCCGGCCGAGGAGGAAGAGCCCGGCGAGGGCAAGGTGGTCGACCTGATGGAGGCGCTGCGGCGCAGCGTCGAGGAGGCCAAGACCGCGAAGAGCGGCGCGAAGGGTGGCCGCGACGAGTCGGCGCCGGCTAAGAAGGCGGCGAAGAAGGCGCCGGCCAAGAAGGCGCGCAAGTCTGCCTAGTGCCGAGCGCCCTGGATCGCCCTGACGGGTTACGGATCGAGGAGCTGATCCAGGGTTCGTGGGCCGACGGTGGAGGCGCCGTTGTCCTCGACGCGGCCCCGTAGCTCACGATCAGAGGTCACGACGACGACGTGGTCGCCGGGGCGGCGCATCACCGCGTCCTGCACCACCGCGGCGATCAGGTCGTCGCCGCTTCCGGGCGCGCGCTCGACCGTGACCGGCACTGGCGCCGCCGCCGCCGCGTCGATGTTCCGCGCCTGGCCCTCGACCACCAGGTGGATCCGCGGCCACCAGTACGTGGCCGGCAGCCCGAGCTGTGCTCCGGGCACGGGTTGGGCACCGCTGAGCCGGTCGCGCAGCTTCTCCGCCGCTCCGGCGCGGTCACGCCACCACCCATCCGGGCGGGAACCGACGACGTTGGCTGCGTCCACCACGAGGACGAGTTCGCGGAACGCCTGCTCGCGTATGGACGGCCAGAGCTTGCCGAAAGCGGGATGCAGCGGCAGCGTGTCCACGTCGTCGGGAGCCACCCAGGCTATGTCGAGGCTCTCCGGGTCACTCGGGTACGGATCGAACGGAACGTCGCACGTGGCGATGACGGTCGTATAGGACCAAGAGCCGTGATCCTCGACCCAGGCGTGTGTGGGCTGCACGTGCTCGGCCGGGATGGCCGCTTCCTCTTCGGCTTCCCGTTTCGCTCCGGCGAGCGCGTTCTCATCTGACGCGCGCGCCCCGCCCGGAATGCCCCACGTGCCGCCGTGGTGGCTCCATTCGGCTCGGTGCTGCAGCAGGACGCCATGGGCAGGGTCGACCACCATCAGCCCCGCCGAACCGTACAAACCCCAATGGCGCTGTCCGCAAACGCACTCGACCCACCCGTCGCCGTCGGTGCGGTGTCTGATGTGGTTCATTACCTACCAGCGTAAGGTGAGCGGCGTGGCCGAACTCGTCGAGGTGGGCGGTGCGAGCGAGCACACCCTACGTCTTGGTAGGCAAGAAGCCGTGGTCGTCGAAGCCGGAGGCGGCCTGCGCGCCTATTCGGTGGACGGCACCGAGATGGTGGCGGGTTATGCCGCTGGAACGATGTGCCCCAGCGCCCGGGGCCAGTGGCTGGTGCCGTGGCCCAATCGAATCCGGGAGGGGCGCTACGTCTTCGACGGTGAAGAGCTTTCTACTCCGCTCGACCCCGGCACCTCCACAGCCATCCACGGCCTCGTCCGTTGGTTACCGTTCCAGGTGCTGCAACGAGACGAGTCCTCTATCCGGCTCGCCACCGTGCTCCCCGCCCGGCCGGGTTATCCGTGGACACTGCGAGTGCAGGCCTCCTGGTCCCTGGACGATTCCGGGTTGAGTTCCGCGCTATGGGTCGAGAACCTCAGCGACACAGCCGCTCCGTTCGCCGCGGGCGCCCACCCCTATCTCAGCGTCGGCGACGGATTCGTGGACGACGCCACCGTCACGGTGCCCGGATCGACCATCTTGCTCGGCGAGAACGGGATGATGACGCAGCGCACGGCCGTCGATGTCGAGACCGACTTCCGGGCGCCGCGCCAAGTGGGGGACAGCCAGCTGGGCCTGTACACGGAGCTGACCCGTGATTCGTCGGGGCATGCCCAAACCGTGGTTCAACGGCCCGACGGCTGGCGGATCTCGCTCTGGCAGGACGAGTCGTGGCCGTTTGTCCTGCTGTACACCGCCGACGTCGTGAGCATCGCTGAAGGGCGTCGCCGGTCCCTCGCGGTCGAGCCGATGACCGCCGCTGTAGACGCGTTCAACAGCGGAGACGGGCTCGTTGTGCTGAAACCAGGCGAGACGTTCCACGGCAGCTGGGGAATCTCCGCGACCCGGTGACACCGGCCTGGATCCGGCGCTGCTGCTGCCCGTAGCGATAGGGTCCGGTTCGTGGCAGATTTTGAGGATCCCGTCCAGGCGGAGCTGGCGCGGCATGAGAGGACGTTCCGCCGCAGCGGTCTGCCGCTGTTCATCGAGGGGTACTCCGCGTCGGAGGACATCTTCACCCGGGCCGCGCCCCTGCTGGCCCTGGTCTTCCTCGGCGAGATGCTCGGCGCCATCGACACCGACTGGCCGTTCCTCGGCAACGTGGCGGCCGCATTCGGTGGTCTGGCGATCCTCGTGGTCGCGTTCGGGATCTTCAACCGTCTGCTCGGCCGCGGGTTCTGGACGTTGCCCCAACGGATCGGCCGGCCGGAGCTCTTGGCCTTCGTGTTCATCCCGGCACTGCTGCCATTGATCTTCGGCGGCCAGTGGTGGCAGGTGCTGGGGGTCATCGCCGGCAACTCCCTGTTCCTCGCACTGGTCTATCTCGTGGTGGGCTACGGGCTGATCGGGACCCTGTTCTGGGCCTTGACGCGGGTGGCAGACGAGCTGGCGGAATCGCTGGCGCGCCTGGTCAGAGCACTGCCGCTGCTGCTGGTGTTCTCCCTGGTGCTGTTCCTGAACGCGGAGATGTGGCAGGTGTTCTCGACGATGCCGCGCTTGTTCGTGTGGATCGTTGCTGGGCTGTTCGTGGGCCTGGGTGCGCTGTTCGTCATCGTCCGGATACCCGGGCAGGTCCGCCGTCTGGAGTCGGACGTACGTGGCGACGCGCCCGCCCTGAATCGCCGGCAGCGGGTCAACGTCGGGTTGACGTTGACCATCAGCCAGGCGTTGCAGGTGTTCGTCGTCAGCGTCGGCGTGGGTGCGTTCTTCGTCGCCTTTGGCGCCCTGGCCGTGGGGGAGGAGGTCCGTACGGCGTGGGCGGTGGTCGACGGAATGTGGTCCTACGATCTGGAGCTGTTCGGTTACGACATCCAGATCACTGAAGCCCTCCTTCGGGTCGCTGGCGGCATGGCGGCGATCACCGGGCTTTACTACGCGATCTCGATCCTCACCGACGCCACCTACCGCGAGGAGTTCCTCGAGGGAGTGACGGAGGAGATGCGTGCGGTATTCGAAGCGCGGGCGCGGTATCTTGAACTGAGGGCAGCGGGATGTGGATCTTCTGAAACCCGCCGTCCAGCACCGAGTACCTGACCGGACCACGCGGTTGGACAGACCACCGCTGGAGTTTGGTACAGTTACTCGGCCGCGACACATTAAGTGTCGACACCAGTCCGGGTGGCGGAATAGGCAGACGCGCTAGCTTGAGGTGCTAGTCCCCGTCAAGGGGGTGGGGGTTCAAGTCCCCCCTCGGACACTCGAAAGTATGTGGGTCATCGGATCTCAGCGGGGAAGCCGGCCGATCGCGTCCAGCCGGGAGAGGCTGGTGTACCGGCAGGTCACGGGGTCAGGGCTGGACCTCCCAGAGCACGCTTGTGGGCATCGCGAGCAGGTTTGGGCCAAATGAAAGTGTTTGCTGCCCTGAGTAGAGCACGATCCCGACGACGAAGTCGTCGCCTACCCGCTCCGCGAGATGTCTGAGGCCGCGGAAGTCGTCTTGTCGGACGGTGGCCGCCGCCTTGACCTCGACACCGACGACGCCGCGGTGCGGATGTTCGAGGATGAGGTCCACCTCGACCTTGTCGCGCGTCCGATAGTGGGACAGCTCGATCGGCTCGTCGTTCCAGCTGAGCTGTCGTGAGATCTCGGAGACGACGAAGCTTTCCAGAAGCGGACCAAACGCGTTGTTCGTTGGCTCCAGCAAAGTCTGGGGCGTTTGGATGAGCAGATGCGCGGCAATGCCTGAGTCAACGAAAAAGATCTTCGGAGTTCCCGTCGCCCGCGCGCTGACGTTCCTCGACCACGCGGGCAGGCGCTTGACCAGGAAGACCTGTTCGAGCAAGGTCACATAGCGGCGCGCTGTCATTGCGGCGAGGCGCGCGCCGCTGGCGATCGGATCCATAACCAGCAACGAGCCTGCCCGAGCTGCGAGCAGTCGCAGCACGGTGTGTAGTTCGGGGACACGTTCGATCTCGCCGATCTCGGTGATCTCACGCTCGATCAGATCCTCGACGTAGGCGTTGAAGTATCTGCGACGGCTGGCCGGGCGAGAAAGGGTGAGCACTTCCGGGAATCCACCCCGCACCAGACGCTCGGCGTAGTCCGCCCGGCCCAGCGTGGTGGAGTGCCGCAGGCTCGGGCCGTGTTCAAAGACGGCATCGACGAACCCATCGGGTGCTTGGTCGATCTCGCCCTGGGAGAAGGGCCAGAGTTCGATCGTCTGGATGCGCCCCGGGAGCGCGTCTGGTACCGATTTGAGCGCGAAGACGCGAGCCGAACCGGTCAGAAGGAAGCGTCCTCGACGTGGAAGTTCATCCACGTCGGCCTTGATTGCCAACAACAGCTCGGGGACGCGCTGGATTTCGTCAATGGCGAGCATGCCTGGCACATCGACGAAGCTCTTGGGATCGGCGGCGGCCGCAGCCCGCATGTCCGGATCGTCGAGGGTGCGCGATGTAGCGTCAGGATGGCCCTGTGTGATGATCCGCATCAGGGTGCTCTTGCCGGCTTGACGCGCGCCCTGTACGAGTACTACGCGCGCCTCGGTCAGGGCAACACGCACAGCATCGGTCGCCCGTCGAGGCCGAACTCCATCGAAGGCCGTAGTGTCTGGCTCCATGGAAGAAATGTACGCCCTCTTGAACAGGTAAGACAACGATCTGCCGCCAAGCTGGCTGAGGATTTGCCGTAAATGCAACTAACGATCTGCCGCAACGCCCGCTGAAGATTTGCCGCACCCAGCGGACGCCCACTGGCAACAGCGACCGGCCGCTACCGAAGGTTCAGCTTCGTCCGCAGGACGACGGTGAGGTTGTGGTTCGGATCGCTACTCGGACACGCCGAAGGTCTCTGACCTGCATAGATTCTGGTGATCGTTAGGTGTGTCGCCGATGTGAGCCCTGGGGCATGTTCGGTTGCTGTGAACTCGTGGCAGGAGTGTGCCATCTCCGTGTCGCGTCTCTGCGCGGCTCGGATGAAGCCGCTGAAGGTGTGTTTCGACGTGCTGCTGACGATCTGTAGCGTTTCCGGGGACGTATGAGGGCGGGAAACCGCCTAGCGGGCGACGAGTTGGTCGATAAGGGCCCGCAGCGGCGTGTTGTCGCCACGCAGGCCCATTGGACACTCATACCTGGCGAGGCTATCCGCCGCCACTGACGTACGGGGCAGCCTCGGTTGGCCGAGTGCGCATCACTCGCCCGCTGAGCTCACCGGAGCACGGCTGCGGTCACGATCGCGTGCGTGTCGTCTGTCGGTTTCATGGCAGCGTTGGAGCTTTACGCTGGTGTCGTGCAACAGACCCTCTCATTACTGGAGTGCGGAGAGGATTGTGTCCCGGTTCGACGTGATGAAGTGTTGGTCGGCGGCGTAGATTCCTACGTGGTTCTCGCGGATGTGCACCTCTACGGTGGGGTCGCCGGCGGCGGAGCGGGTGAGGATCCAGTGCTTCATTCTCTCGAGGCGGTCTGTCACGAGGTCGGGTATCAAGGTCCGGTGTTCGCTGGGATAGCGGCGTAGGATTCGGCGGAGGCGGCCCAGTCTGTCGACCGAAGTGTCCCACCCGCCGGCGTTGAGGTTGGTGTCGGCGCACAGCGGCGCGAGCCGGTATGCGAGGTAGGCGATGTCGTCGATTCGGCGCCCGGGGCCAGCGTGGTCGAAGTCTATGAGTCCGACCGCGCGTGATCCTTGGTAGACGATGTTGTACGGCGCGGCGTCCCAGTGGCAGATGACTTCGCTGGTGGTGCCGGCCACTTGGTGATCGACCCATCCGTCGGGGAGGGCGAGTCCGGCTGTGGCGTCGTGGAATCGTTGTAGCAGAGCGACCGAGGTATCGAGAGCTTCGGTGGTTTGTACGGCGGGCTTTATGGGGTAGGTTCCTGCCTCTCCGTCGATGAAGCTGAGGATTTCTCGGCCGCCTTCAACGCCGAGTAGGCGTGGGCTGCCGGTGAATCCGTGACGTTCGAGATGTTGAAGTAGGGCGTGTACGGCAGGCGTATGTGGTCCAGTGTTGCGACGTACTGTGGCGCCGAGTCGTGTGACGCGGTTGCTGTTTCCGCCGGCGAGGGTGACTTCGGTATTCGCAGGATCATCGACCACGGAACGCCACTCAATCATGTAGGTGGCCGGAAGGCAGGGGACAGGGTAGAAGCTAGGTAGGAAAACTGGCACCGGGGTACGGCATCCCCTGGTCTGAGACGGGTGCCGCGGTCCAGTCCGCAGATCGACGATGGTGTGCGTGTGGTAAGTGGACAATCTCCCCTTGGACCCTTCGCAGGTCTCTGACCTGCAAGGATGCTTGATCATTCGGCGTATCGCCGACTTGTACCCCCACGCAGCTACTTTGTAACCCGCGGCGGGTCCAGCGCCTCATGTGGGGAATCCGCCTGTGGGAGGCTTGTGCCCCGGGGCGATCGCTGGTCCGGTGCAGTCCTGCGCGACGACGTTCTCCGAGCCACCACCATCGGCGTCGCCCGCCACATGCACCTATTGGGCAGGTCGATCCACATCGAATTGAATACCGGCATGGGTCAGTCCTGAATCGTCTTTGGACGTCCCGGTCTGGAACTTCCTCATGCCGGTGCGTGGCCGCGCGATGCTCGGGATCAGTGCCCTGTGGTACGAGCGCGAGCACGTCGGGCTAGGCGTGCGATGCCCGTCCTCGCGGAGCGGTTCGAACGCCAGAAGGAGACCCTGCAGATCGTTCAGCAGATGTGGAGCGAGGAGGACGGCGCCTACTCCGGAGAAGCACCGTCGGTGGCCGTCAACGTGAATGTGAGGGCCCATAAGGCGGCGTCGTTGATGTGGCTTTTAGGTGGTGGTGCACTCAGGAGTCATGGAATCCGTCGTCGCATCCGATGGAACACCAGCCGCGGCACCCAATGACCGCCGGGCTCCTCGACCATCAAAGTCAGCCGATATGCGCGTCCCGTCACCGGAGGGTGGGCGAGGACGGTCTTCTCGGCGGCGCTGAGTGTGGTGAGGTCGCCTCCGTGGCCGATGGTCAGGTGCGGGATCGGTTCACTGTACTGACCGCCGTATGGCGGGTAATCGGGGAATGCAGCGTGTATCCGTGTCGTGAGGTCGACGAATGGTGCGGGATTGTCGGGCGCCAGATGGACGACGTCATGGTTGAACCACGCCGTCGTGCTGAGGCGGTAGTCAAAGGGGCTAACGGTGGCTGCCACAGCGGCGACTCGTCGCAGAACTTCGGCGTCGATCTGGGGTGGGCTGACGAACGGGAACAGTACGGTCACGTGTGCCGGGACACCCAACGCCGCCACCGGGTTCGGAGCACGAGCCGCAGCACCGCGCGAAAGCGAGCGGCCTCGGCTCAGTGGAAGATGAACGAGCATCTTGCGGCCATACCGGAAGCCCAGGTCGAGGCCGCGACGGCGCTGGCACGCGGCGAAGCATAACGGGGCGAGCCGGAGGCCGCCTCTCCGTGCCTATCGTGCGGCGCATCGGCGAGGCGAACACCTGCTGTCACGAGATTGTCAGCGGAGGCAAGTTGTCTGCCCAACTGGCGACCCGGCGCGTGCTGCGACCTCCCCGATGGTGAGCTCATCCTGCATGCTCACATCTTGCCGGTCTTCTCCGGTTGACCTCAAGTGCACATGAAGTTTCACACTGGGACTTCCGAGCACAAGGAGAACATGTGAACGACAACGCCCCAGGCCCAATGGATTTGTCCGTGTCAGTCAGACAATGTGAGATTTGCGGGGTCGAGTACGACTCCGCCTCCCTTCCTTATGTCTGTCCGATCTGTGCCGACGAACGTCAGTACTTGGCCGAGGATCGACGACAGCACTGGGTTGACCCCGCGGATTACACCGGTCGCATCGAGGTCTTCCTGGCCGAGCCAGGGCTGTGGTCGGTCCGTGTCGGCGGTGGGCCCGGGATCGATCAACAGGCCAAGGTCATCGTGACAGAAGCGGGCAACGTGATGGTCGAGGTGCCCGCGTCGATGACGAACGATGCGGTCGAAGCGGTGCGGGCTTTGGGACCGCTCCGAGCGATCATCGCGTCACACCCGCACATGTACGGCCTCCAGTCGCTGTGGTCTCGCGCGCTCGGGGATGCTGTGGTGTACGTGTCGTCACTCGATCGCGAATGGCTCGGCCTCACACCTGCCTCGGTGGCCTTCTGGGATGGGGAGATCGAGCTCGTTCCGGGAGTAGTGGCGTCCCAGCCGGGCGGACACTTCCCCGGCAGCAGCGTGGTGCATTGGGCGGGCGAGGACGGCGCCGGCGTGCTGTTGACCGGCGACACAGTGGCTGTCAATCCCGATGGTGAATCGCTGGCCTTCATGCGGTCGTACCCGAACCGCATCCCGCTGTCATCATCGGTCGTGCTGCGCATCGCTGATCATCTAGAACGCTACGAGTTCGACCGGATCTACGGCAACTTCGGCCGCGCGATCACGCACGACGCCAGCGCCCGCCTGCGCAGCTCCGCGCAGCGACACGCAGCCTGGGCACGAGGCGACTACGACCATCTAACTGGCCCAGGCTGACGTCGCGATAGGAGATCTCTCCGAGGAATCGCGGCTACCGGGGAGTTGACCTGGATGGATGCGTGTTCGTTTGCGCTGGGTCGAGTTGTGACCAGTTGATGGGGCGGCCGGCGTCGTGACTGAGCTGGCCGAAGAAGGCTCGGTGTTCGGCCGTTGCCCTCGCAGAATGGGTGGAAGGCGTTGACCTGGGCGAAGTAGTGGGTGAGTCGATCGACGAATCTCTCGCGCTGGAGCCCGCGTAGGTGGTGTTCTTTGGCAGGTTCGTTGTAGCTTGCGACGGTGCAGTCGACACTGGTGGCGGTGACCTACGGCGCCCAGAACCCAACGCGCGTGGCGCAGTTCTGGGCCGGGCTGCTTGGGCGTGAGCTGGTTGAGGATGGCGACGGTGTGCTTCTGCCTGGTGCCGATGGGCAGCTCGGCCTGCGTTTTGTTGCCGATGGAGTGCCCCCGGCTGGTCAGCACCGGATTCATCTGCACCTGACCAGTACGAGCCTTGCTGACCAGCAGCACACCGTGGCCATCGCGGTGGAGCTGGGCGCGAGCCATCTGGACGTCGGCCAACGTCGCGATGAAGGACACATCGTGTTGTCCGATCCCGAGGGCTATGAGTTCTGCGTCATCGAGCCGGGCAACCGATTCCTAGCCGACTGCGGCCGTCTCGGTGAGTTCACGTGCGACGGCACCCGCGCGGTCGGAGCTTTCTGGAGCAAGGCTCTGCGCTGGCCGCTGGTGTGGGACAAGGGCGCGCAGACCGCGGTCCAGTCCCCGCAAGGCGGCACCAAGGTGTCGTGGGACGCGTGGCACCGCGCGCCGGACGACCTCGGCCCGCAGAGAAGCGGTCGGCAGCGCTTCGAACTCGTGGCGACCGGCGGCGACCTGGAGGCTGAGGTCGACCGGCTCGTGGGGCTCGGGGCCCAGAGCCTTCGGTCGAACGATCGTGGGGTGATCGTCCTCGCCGACCCTGACGGACGCGAGTTTCGCCTCCGGGCACCCTGAATGCCGATGCTGTTGGTCACGTATCGATCTGAATCGTCGCGAGGATGTCGCCGCCGTCCGCAACTGTTCGGCGTCGCTGATTTCGAGACGGTTGAGTAGGACGCTGCTGTCTGGATCGAGGTACGGATCAGTCACGGGGCGCGGTGAAGTTCGCGGATCAAGGTTCGCATGTGCTGGGTGGTGATTTCTCCGCGGATCCAGCGTTGGGTGATCGCGTCTGCGTCGGAGCTGGGGGTTAATCCTTCGGCCCGCAGGGATGCTGTGGCTTCGGCTTCGGCTGCGGCTCGATCTCGTTCGGCGGTAAGTTCGTCGTAGACGTCGACCGGCACCACGACGGCTTCGGTTTTACGGTGTGAGCCGACACCGATGGGGGAGCGGTCCCCCTTGCGGAAGCGGGCCAGTAAGCCAGGAAGTTGTTCTCGTGCTTCCCGCACGGACAGGGTTTGAAGCCTCATCTCTTAAGTGTATCTAATTGAGATCACGTTTGTGTACACATTTGAACGTTTGTGGCCGGGGGTCGTCGGATGCGCGAAAGGACGCACATCGTACGGGAAGGTCGAGCATGGCGGTGTGGGTGAGGTTAAGTGGACAAGTCCCCCCTCGGACACGCCGCAGGTCTCTGACCTGCATAAATGCGAGTAGAGCCGACCCGGTGGGGGACTTGAACTCCCACCTGCTTTTTGCTGGTGCCCAGCGTCCTGGCGATCTACGTTGTTGTCAACGTAGATGACTGACATGGCAGTCGGTGTGAGGCGCCGCGGGAAGCTGTCTTCCCACTGGAGTCGCACGCGGTTCCTCTAACGTCGAGGTCACTCAGCTGGGGGATGAGCTGAGCCAAAGCTAGGGGTAGGGAAGGGCAGAAAACCCGAAAGGGACCTCGTTCCCCCTCAAGCCGTACGATGCCGCTTCGATGCTCACCTCGGTAGTGGACCTCGACGATGAACTGGCAGTCGTATCGGTCAGTTGTCGCGGACAGGACGAAGGCGTCAACGTCCGTTCTTGACACGGTCAACAGATTCCATGGTCGAGATACGAAATCGTCGAGCTGCGTGTCCCATTCGTCGACGGCCTGCTCAGTCTTGGCGTGACCATGTTCGTCGATGTCGTCCAGGTCGGCGATGAGGTAGCGATCGACGGAATCGCCACCAGCATTCTCGCCCACGACCGTTCCATGGAGGGGATCGCGGCGGTCTAGAACACGCACCGCGATCTTTCAAGATGTACGGCAGTGTCTTCTGCTCCTCGAATGGTGAAGCGATGGTTGAAACGCCCCAGGGGCACCCCGCCGTTATGCGCCGCCCACTTGATGTATCTCTCGGTGCTCGCCCATGGGTCTGGCGCCGGTTGCCGCGGCGGCGTGGGGAAGGCGAATCGAGCGGAGGCAGGCCGTCATCTATCTCGGTACGCACCGACACGGCGTGCGGGTTCGGGGTCGAGGTTGCGCGAGCTGGGCGTGGGGCGCTGCGAACTCTTATCGGCAGACGGTCACGAGCTCACGCCCAGCTGGCTAAGGCAATCAAGGCGGCCACTATCAGGCCGGTGACAACACCACTGGGCAGGGTATCCACGTAGCGCATGCTAGTTGCCGTCACTTCTGGATCGCGTGACGTATTTGAAGAGCGGTCGTGGGAGGCTGCGGCGTGGTGGCGATGAGCAATGGCTACATGCCTTCTTCTGTCCGTACATGGATGCGTTGGAGGTTTACACTGGAGCCATGCCGCAGACTGTGCCTGGTTTTGATCGTTTGACTGTTGAGCCTGACAAGCTTGGTGGTCAGCCGTGCATTCGTGGCTACCGGTTCAGCGTTGAACATCTGCTGGAGTTGCTGGCTGCGGGCTGGACGTTCGAACAGATCCACACGGACTTTCCGTTCATCGAGCCGGAGGATGTTCAGCAGGTCCTGGGCTATGCGGCTGCTCTGGCGCATCGGGAGCTCTACGTGCCGCTCAAGGAACCGGCGTGAGGCTGCTGATTGATCAGAACTTGCCTCGTCGGCTTGCCTCGTTGCTTGAGACCCATGGCCACGACGTCGCCCATACCGAGGATGTCGGGCTGGCGACAACCGCTGATCCGCAGATTCTGTCTTGGTGCTGCACGCAGGACCGCATGCTGGTGACCGCGGATAAGAAGCTGACCAAGTTCCTCGCGGCATCGAGTGCGGATTGTCCGAGTGTGTTGATCACTCGTGAGATGCGAACGACGCCGACAGAACAAATCGCGGCGATCTTGGTTGCGAATCTCCCGCAGATCGAACAGATCATTACCGAACACGGCAACGCTGTCTTCTCCCTCGCGCCAAATAAGCCGATCCGGGCGGAGCTGCTCCCACTCGGTGTACCAAACAAGACCACGTGAGCCGAGGCCGGTCGGCAAGGCCGCAGGTCAGGCGGCTAGGTTGATCACCGTGTGCGTGTGGTAGGTGGTCAAGTCGGTCCTCGGACACGCCCAAACCCCCCGCGCGGGGTCAATATCCACTTTGACCTGGCGCGGGGCGGGTGTGAATGTGAGACGAATGGCGAGCGCATTGTAGAGTTCAGCTCGCTCTTCCATCGTGACGTTGGCCTGTGCCGTTACTGTGCCGCCCACCTGCTGGATACGACCTCGATGAGAGCCCGGAGACTGTCGCCGAAGACCTTCGACGTGTCCGGGCCCGAGGTAGCAGCAGGCCGCAGGGCCCGCTGGCTCGCGTTGACGGGGTCCTTCTTCTGACAGGATGAGGACACGTTCTCGGCCGTTTGTGATACCAGTGTTCTGTGGCCGAGCCGTCAGCGCGTCTTCCTCCTCTCGCTAGCCGTCGAAGGGTTTTATCGTCCGTTGTGGAGCGTGGCGATCCTCGAAGATCTCGACGTGCACGAGGCCGAGAAGCTACGTGCGCGAGGCGCGGATCAGCGGTGCATCGTGTTCGAGGGGTCCTTCCTTTAGTACGGTTCGTGTCCCGGCGGCGGTGGAGGCGATTCGCTGTGACAGCGAATTCGCTATCATGGGTGTATGGCTCTGGCTGAACGTGAGATGAGTGCGGTGAGGCGCGGTACGGCGGCGGGCTTGGTGGCTGCGGCGCGGGCGAAGCGTGGTGTGTCGCAGCGTGAGCTTGCTCGTGCAGCTGGTGTTCCGCAGTCGACGGTGGCAGCGGTTGAGTCTGGGCGGCGGCAGCCGTCGGTGGCGATGCTTGAGCGGTTGCTGAATGCTGCGGGGTTCGATCTTGACGCGCGTTTGGTGAATACAGTTCGGCCATCGGTGTTGCTTGATCGTCATCGCGGTGCCGTCGCCGCAGTGTTCACTCGTTTCCCGGTCACCCAGGTCTGGGTGTTTGGTTCCGTGGCGCGGGGTGATGATCGGCCGGATTCGGATCTTGACCTGCTGGTTGAACTTGAGCCCGGGGCGACGGCTGCTGAAATTATTGGTCTGGATGAGGAACTGTCCACTGTGCTCGGTTGTCCCGTGCAGGTCGTGACCACTGCCGAGCTGGAGTCCAACGATCTGCTTCGGCGTGGTGTGAACCGTCACCGCGAACCGCTGGCTCTGGCGGCTTGACGGTGGACGTTCGTACTGCCGAGCGTTTGCTCTACGTCGGTGCTTCGCTGGGCGAGATGGCCCAGTTGGCAGAGCGTGGGCGGGCTGCGTATGACGCTGATATCGCAGTTGCTCGTGCGTGTCAGTACAACGTCATCCGCCTAGCCGCTGATCTTGAGCGTCTGGGTGAGCAATGGTTGGAGACTCATCCGGCAGTGCCGTGGCGGCTGATCAGGGGGATGCGTAACCGTATCGCGCACAACTACTGGACCGTCGACGACGATATTGTCTGGTCTGTGGTCGCCAAACACGCCCCAGAGCTACGCGAAGCTCTCAGCGACGAGATCGAGACGGCCAGGACGGTCCTCGACACCGACGACTCGCAGGCAGGCGCAAGCGACGGGTCGTGAGTAGCCGTCCCCCGTACAGAGGCGAGCGTGTGGACTACTCCAGGCCGAGGGTGACACCGAGGGTGAGTCTAGGTGGACAAGTCGGTCCTCGGACACTCACCAGAATCCCACGCTTCAGGGTGGAGCGTGGTCGCGGCTCGGGACGAGGCGCACCTCGTGGCCGGCCTTGGTGGTCACCACGAGCGCCAGGAAACGTATCGCGGGCGAGGTTGACGGTGGGCAGTCAACGTTCGGTTCGTTGGTGCCGCTGTGGCGCGGCACTCAGGCACTCGGGCGCTTGCAGCCTCCCATAGCGCAGGCAGTGGCCGGTCGCCTTGAGCTGTTTTTCGTCCTCCGCCGTGCCCGGCATCTTGTCGACGACGCTGTCGGCGGGCACGGCGTGCTGCCGCACCCGCCGCTCGACTCGTCGGCCGGTCCAACCGACATAGTGGGTCGTCGGCTGCATATGCCCACGATCGCCCTCTTGCACGTAGGTGGGTTGGTCGAAGTGCAGAACGTGCACGGTGCCGGGTCGGTCGGTAGGGATGTGCCGACCCAAGTACGCCACGTTGCAGGACCATGCTTCAGGGTCGTCGGCGTCGAATTGGACGCCGCAGACCTGCGTCGCTTCATGGCCTCCACCCGTTTCCTTCAAGGGTGATCGATTCAGGGCTTGCGCGGAACGGTCGAGGGGCCCTCGTCGGTGAACAAGGCCGTGGTGTAGACGATGCGCTCGTTGGGGATGATGTCAATAGGTGTCGGCGAGGAGGAAGTCGGGGATGCGCTGGTGGTGGATGCCGCCGGTCTGGTCCCCGGCGAGCGGGTCGAGGGTCAGTACGTACTTCGGATGGTTGTCCGGGATCGCCTCCAGTGGCGCGTACTCGCGTTGGCGAGTTTCGGGTGATGCGGCGATTGTGGTGGCGACCTGGACGTAGAGGATCTCGTCGCGCCGGGTTGCGACGAAGTCGACCTCGGTAGCGCCGACCTTGCCGATCGTCACGTCGTAGCCGCGGCGCCGAAGCTCGGACCATACGATATTCTCCAATACGCCGGGAAGGCGTTGGTCGGAGTAGCCGAACAAGGCATGGACGAGCCCGTGGTCCCCTGCGTAATGCTTTTCGTCGGTGGCGAGTAGGGCGCGTCCTCTGACGTCGTAGCGCGGAACACGGGCGATGACGAACGCCTCGGCCAATGCCGAGAGGTAGTTCAGCACCGTCTCGTGCCGGACGGTTCGCCGTTGGGACTTTAGATATTGCGCGACCCGCCGGGCGGAGAACGGGTTGCCGACGTTGTCCAGCGCGAATGCGGCCACTCGCTCGAACATGTCGGCATCACGGATTGCGTGGCGGGTCAGAACATCCCGGACGAGCGTCGATTGGTAGATGTCGGTGACCAGCGCGTGTGCATCAGGCTCCTCGAACGGGAGGATGTGCACCCCGGGAAAGCCTCCGAGTCGCAGGAACCGAGCGAACTCTTCATCCGTGCGGGACGTGTCTCGGTCCGAGTACATCGCCGTGAAGTCGAGATACTCCCGGAAGGACAGCGGCCACACGTCGATCGAGACGTACCGACCGGCGATATAGGTTGCAAGTTCTCCGGATAGTAGGCGTGAGTTGGACCCGGTGATGCAGAGGTCGGTCCTGCCTCCGACGACGAGGGAGTTCACCAGACGTTCCCACTCATCAACCTCCTGGATCTCGTCCAGCAGGACGTAGACTCGGCCATCGGCGGGCAGGGTGGCTGTGATGAAGGAATCCAGAGCCTCTGCCGAGCGGAGATGGGACCATTTGAGCGAGTCGAAGTTTAGGTGCAGAATCCGCTCATTCGGCACACCACGGTCGCGGATCAGTCCGGCAGTGAGTTCGAGGAGTCGGGACTTGCCGGAGCGGCGCAAGCCGGTGAGTACCTTGACGACCGGAGCGTCGATGAAGGCTGCGATTCGGTCGAGGTACAGAGGCCTATCTACAAGACTCATCGATCAACTTTCCTGTGGCGACTAGAACCGCCATCGTAGTCCGTTTTGCGTGCCGTGGCGACTACAATCGCCACCGACTCGAGACGATCTCGGCATTCGCCTCGACGCGTCGACAGCGTCCGTCCCGACCGGACTCCGGATGCGGGAGATCGGTCAGCGTTGGAGGCGGTAATGCTCCTATGACGGCCAGCGTCGTCGCTACGGTGCCGGCAGCATCGGACGCCACGTCTACGGTCCAAACGACGTCAACCATCGTCGCAAGTCACCCTAGGCCAAGTGTCGTGGTGTGGGTGAGGTTAAGCGGACAAGTCGGCCCTCGGACACCCCGCAGGTCTCTGACCTGCGAGTTTGTGAATTTCCGGCGTTTGGTGGACTTGAACCCCCACGCGCATCATCCGCTTTGTGGACGCTTGCTTGCAGGGCCTGGGTTGGCCTGAAGGTGTGGTTCGTGGCCGGAATTCAGGTTGCTGGGGCGTCTTCCGAGCGTGCTGACCGCTCGTTGAGCAGGCGTTTCAGCTGCTCGGGTACGTTCATGGCGAAGCCCTCTGATTGCCTGTCGGCGATGGCGCGACGCAGAAGCGACCCGTTCAGATGATGGCGGCTGACAGCCGTCATTGTTGCTTTGATCCTGTGTTCTTGTTCTCTGGCGATCATGGTAGCCAATTGGACTTCGATCGAGACGGTTGGGACCGATGCCCATGCCATTCAACAGTTGATCGTTCGCGCCATGCCAGTGGGCCTCGGGTTTCGATCATCAGGTGGGTAGCTGTCGGATCGTGGATGTGTGCCAGTTCAACCTTGACGCCGTTGACCAGCCATCGGCCGAAGGTCCACCGTGAGGTGTCACCAAAGTGAAGAGTCGGCGGGTCTGCTGCGCCGATGGGTGACGTCTGATCTGGCTTACCTGCGGTGGGGTGGCTGTCTAGGCGATTCGGTTGAACCAGCGTGAGGTGGCGCTTCGGCGCGTGGCGTGCCAGCGTGATCGTGGGTCCGGAGGTCCGGCCGGAGCTGGGTCAGATTCGTGCTGCCGTTTGGGTAGGATTGCCGGGCGTGTTGCAGGTTGCATGTCCTGGCAGCATAATGCAGCTATGGCTACATCGATCACGATCCGGGATGTGCCGGATGAGACGCGGGATGAGTTGGCGGCGCGTGCGGCGCGCTCGGGTCGCTCGCTTCAGGAGTATGTTCGTTTGCAGCTGGTCGAGCTGACCAGGCGGCCTGATGCGGAGACACTGTTGTCGCGGGTTCGCAGTCGCAAACAGCGCACTGGGAGCCAACTTTCGGCAGAGGCCATCCTGGAGCGCCGGGATGCTGATCGCCGGTGACGATTGTGGTCGACGCTTCGTTCGTCGTGGCGGCTCTAGTCGATAGTGGGCCGGCGGGGACCTGGGCTGAGCAAGCGATGGAGTCGGAGGATCTCGCAGCACCGCATCTGATGTCTGTGGAAGCGGCGAACATACTGCGACGCGCGTCGCAGTCGGGTGAGATCTCCGTCGATACCGCGTCGCTGGCGCACGCTGACCTGCTCGCCCTCTCGGTCGTCTATTTCTCGTACGAGCCGTTCGGTGCACGTGTGTGGGAGTTGCGTGACAACGTCACATCGTATGACGCCTGGTATGTGGCTGTGGCCGAGCACTTGACGGCGCCGATGGTCACTCTCGATCGGAAGCTGGCCAAGGCGTCCGGTGTTCGATGCAGCTTTCGTGTCCCGCCGAACTATGGCTGATGTACGTCAGGCCCTGATGCGCCTGCGGTGCAGCTCAAATCAAGGACGGCGGTGTGGGTGAGGCTAGGTGGACAAGTCCTTCCTTGGACACAAATCGAACCGACCGTTTTATTATACGGAATGATCGGGTCCGGATCGCCTGTTGGCGTCGTTCCACCGGAGGGCTGGGTGGAGCGAACAGTTGCCTGGGGCTGCGGTGTGTCCTCGGAGTGAATACGTGGCGGACTGCGTGTGGATGCTTGGCAATTTTTGCCATCCGCTCGTAGTCTTTGAGGCATGGGGACGATGAACATCTCGCTGCCGGATCAGCTCCGGGCATTCGTGGACGAACAGGTCGCGGAGAAGGGCTACGGGACGAGCAGTGAGTACATGCGTGAGTTGATCCGGCGGGATCGGGATCGCCAAGTTCTGCGGAATCTGGTGTTGGAGGGTGCTGCGTCTGCTCCGTCTGGTCCTGCGGATGCGGCGTACTTCGATGGGCTACGCGAGCGCGTTCGTGGACGTGCCCAAGAGTGAGTCCGAAGCCGGTCATCCCGCGTGAGCAGGCCAACCGGGATGTCGATGATGCGGTCGCCTACTACGTGAAGGAGCGTGCGCAGCAAGCGGCGCTTGATCTGGTTGACGCGCTGCAGGACGCCTATGCACACATTGGTCGTCGTCCCGGGATGGGATCGCCTCGCTATTCCCACGAGCTTGACATCCCCGAACTGCGGACCTGGCCGCTGGCTCGGTTCCCCTACCTGGTCTTCTACGTCGAGCGCGCAGTCCATGTCGACGTGTGGCGCGTGCTGCACACCCGACGCGACATTCCACCTCTGATGCAAGAACCCTCGGAGTAGGGACTGGAAGGTGGAACCACGATGACATCCGAGCCGGCCGTACCCAGCGCCTCGCCGCGTCGTCGTGCCGACGATGCGGGCGCCGGACTAAGAGCATCCGTGGTTGGGGACGTCGTCGATTTGGCATCCGTTCAAAGTTCATCCTTTCCGGAGGCTTGAGCACGAGATCGGGTCGTTGTCCTAGCCGCGATCTTTGAGTTGAGAGCGAGAACCGTGATCCGCCACTTCAGCGTCCGCGGCCGTCGTTGACGACCAGGACCGCGCCCTGCTGGTGCAGCATGTCGGCGGCGCGTGAAAACTGACCCCCAGGCGGCAAGGCTGGAAACCACCCTGCCGCGAAGGGGTCAGAATTCAGGCGCCGTTGACACGCGACGCCAAAGCCCGCCTGCGCAGCGACACGCGGCCTGGGCACGAGGCGACTACGACCATCTCACTGGTCCAGGCTAACGTCGCGATAGGAGATCTCTCCGAGCTGTCCGCGTACCGGCGCACTGAAGCAATTGGCGGCCCACTCGGGATCGTTCAAGATCGATGAAAGCCAGTCGTCGAGGCTGCCTACGATCGCCTTTTCGCGCACGTAGATGTCGTTCGGGTGGTCTCTGAGGAATGCCGCGATGAAGACCGCCGAAGTGCTCTGACGTGCACACTGACCGGGACGTCCCCGGAGGCACCGCGATCCGCTGAGTACGGAGGGGCAGGGCAAGGTCACGAGCGGGTTCGGTGCAGGCCGATCATCTGTGCGACGGCGAAGCCGAGGACGACGACTGCCTGGAGCACGGCCCATACCCTTCCCGCCGGGGTCAACCAGTCGGCCGTGATCATGTGGATCACGGATGCGGCGGACCACGCGGCGTTCATGACGATGGCGAACCACACGCCCGCAGGAGGGATGGATCGCGCCCGACTGACCAGCAGGATCACAATCGCGTAGCTTGCCAAGAACACGCCGATGCCGATCAGAAAGGGCACCGGTGGCCCCAGCACAGTGGTCAGCAAGGCGGCCGCGACGACGTAGGCGAGGCCGTTGGCTCCGGTCACTGCGGCGTCGATCAACATGGCCGCACGCAGCCACCGTTCCTTCATCGGCGGGCGTAAGGTCGAGGACGAAGTAGTGGTACTCATGCCGTCAGACTCCCTTTGCGGGGGTAGTCGTGTCGATTACCTCAGAGGTAGTGGAACCGTTGGGAGGATTCGGCGGCAATGACGCTGCGAGTCTTTCTGCCGTGTGTGATGCGCGACCGGTTGCCAGCCTGTCGGCCGGACAGTTGAGCCGGCACTGGCGGGGCTCGACGCAGAAGCCAGATGGACCTCGCGCAGGGGGTCGGCATCTCGCCCCGACACCTCAGCTTCCGTCGTCGTCATCGCGAGCGTTGGCGCCTGGGCTGTCTCAGTGTGGGGAAGGCGTTTCCCAGAGTGCGCTGATCGGTATGGCGCGAAAGCGAGGGCCGAAAGGGAGGGTTTGTTGCCCGATGTAGAGGACCGCGCCGACGATGAGGTCATGGCCGAGGCGTTCGGCTAGGTGGCGAAGCCCGCGGAAGTCTTCTGCCTTGACGGTGGAGGCGGCCTTGACGTCGATGGCGACGACCTGGCCGCGGCGATTCTCCAGCACGATGTCGACCTCGACCTTGTCTTTGGTGCGGTAGTGGTACATGTCGGCGCGTTGGTGGGACCAGGTCAGCTGTCGTGCGATTTCCATAGCGGCAAAGCCTTCGAGCAGCGGACCGAGGGGGCTGTTGGGCTGGCGCAGGCGGTGGCTGTCCAGGCCGAGGAGGTTTGCAGCGACGGCGGAGTCGACCGTAGCGACTTTCGGTGTGGCGATGGCGCGTGTGCTGAGGTTTCGTGACCAGGCGGGTATTCGTCTGATCAGGAAGACTTCCTCGAGAAGGCCGAGGTAGCGGGTGATGGTTGGCCGGGGGAGGCCAAGTTCGTTTGCCAGTGTGCCCGGTACGAGGAGTTGGCCTGACCGTGCGGCGAGGATGCGTGTCAAGGTTCGCATTTCGGGTGCGCGTTCGATCTCGGAGAGCTGGATGACGTCGCGATTGATGATGTCGGCGACGTAGGAGTCAAGGAACCTTTCTCTTCGCCGGGGTGTCCGGGAGGCGGCCTCTGGAAAGCCGCCGCGGGTCAGCCGTTGGATGTAGCCGTCACGGGTCTCATCGGATGTGTGGTGTAGGTCGGTGCCGGCGTCGAAAAGGGCGTCGACAAAACCATCTGGGCGATCGTCGATCTCTCCTTGCGACAGAGGCCAGAGTTCGATGGTCTCCATGCGGCCCGGCAGCGCGTCGGGGACACTGCGGAGGCCGAGCAAACGCGCGGAGCCGGTCAGTAGAAATCGGCCGGGTCGCGGGTCGGCGTCGACGGTTTCCTTGATCGCAAGTAGGAGTTCCGGAACTCGTTGGACTTCGTCGATCACCATGGGGGCGTCGCTGTTGACGAACTCTGTGGGGTCGTATGCTGCAGCCTGGCGGGTGGCGGCTCGGTCGAGGCTGTGCCACTCCGCGCCTCGGTCATGGCCGATCTGGCCGACCAAGGTGCTCTTTCCGGATTGGCGGGCACCATTGATGAGTACGACGCGGGTGTCTTCGAGTGCTTCCTCGACACGTGCGGCGGCTTTGCGTGGGATGATGCGACCGATCGGTGACTGAGGAAGGTGTGCCATATGGTCAATATGACACGTGGTGTGTTCGATTGGCCGCACTAATTGCGTTCGCCTGGTCGCAAATGGCGTATTCGTCTGGTCGCTCGCTAAGTGTTCGTCTGGTCGCCGTGGCTCCGTGGAGCAGGTGCGACACGCCCAAGTGTGGGGACGTGAACCCCCATCGTCCTTGCGAAGGCTCGCCTGCAGATCCTGTGTTGCTCTGAGTGTGTGCGATTCCCTTTCGGCAGTTCAGGTTGCTGGGGCGTCTCCGCGACGCTATCCGCCGCCACTGACCTGCGAGCCAGGGCTGGTGTTTAGAGGACGACACCTCACTACAGCACCGCGCGGATCATAGCGTCGAGCGCGCCGAACGACTTGTCGAGCAAGTACCCGCGCGCGAAACCCTAGGCCCACATGTGTCACTGGTCACTCAGTCGCGGTGCAGCAGCGGCAGGGTCAGCCGGAAACAGGCGCCCTCGCCGCAGGTGGTCGTCAGCTCGATGTCACCGTCGTGTGCTCTAGCGAGGGAGCGGGCGATGGCGAGCCCGAGTTCGGTGTTGGCACCGCTTGAGCGGTCTCGGGACCGGTCGGTGCGGTAGAACCGGTCGAAGACCCGGTCTGCTTGCTCGGCTGTCATGCCGGGTCCTTGGTCGGCTACCTCGAGCACTGCGTATCCGTCCACGGTGCCGACGCTGATGCGGGCTGGGGTGCCGGGGCGGCGTGTGGCTGGCGGTGTTGCCGACGAGGTTGACCACGACCTGCCGTAGTCGGGCCTCATCGCCGTACACGGGGGAAGCGGCGGGAGGACCGCTGCCGCCCGGCCCGGTGAACTCCACCGGTCGGGATGTGTCGAGCGCGTGCAGGTCATGCCGGGCGTCGTTGGCCAGGGTGCGCAGGTCCATCGGGGCCCGGTCGAGCTGCCCGTCCGGTGCCTCGTCCGGCTGGGCGAGTAGCAGCAGGCCCTCGGTGAGAGTGGTGAGCCGGTTGGGGAAGCCGTCACCGGCCTTTTTTCGAGCGGGTTATTCGTGAAGGCGGTGGTGATGCGTCGACCATCCTGTACGTCGGTGATCGGCCGGATAACGACGCGCGCCCGGCGATGGAGGCCGGTATGAAGACGTGCCTGATCCGGCGCGGTCCGTGGGGTCACATCCTCAACATCCCAGCGGTCTTTGATCAGTGCCTGCTCCCGTATCGATTCGCTGGACGAACTCCCGGGCCTGGTTGTCAGGCACAACGCGGCGTGCGGCCAACTTGGCGAGGACGCGGAGGAGAGCACGTCGAAACACCCACATGAAGAGCCGTTGCCGCACGTCACGGCAAGTCGAGTATGGCGGCGTGGGTGAGGCTAAGTGGACAAGTCGGTCCTCGGACACATTGTGGGGCTCTGACCTGCAACAACACTGCCTGTTGGTGCAGGGGGGACTTGAACCCCCGCCCGGGCATGTCGGCAGGCGGGCCAGGTCGACCCTAGGACTCGACAGGCTTCTGAGCTGCGAAAATGCTAGTCAAGTCGGCTAGGGGGCCGACTTGAACCCTCACGTGGTTATGGTTCGCGCAGGTCTGGGTTCTGATGCTGCGAGTGGCCGAGCATAAGCAATGGGACCTTCATTGGACACCGCTCGGCGTCTCAGGGTCTTTGGGCTGCCGCGTCTGATGGATGGGTTTGTGCTGACGGTCGAGACAGTGTGTTCTATAAGCTGGTTGGGGGAGCGATTCGGCTGCGGCGCGGCGCATACGTGCGGTGTTCGACATGTACGAGTTTGGTGAGCAGATGTATCGCGCCAGGCTGCGCCGTGAGTGGCCGGAAGCCGCTGCGGACGAGATCGAGGAGCTTGTTAGGGACTGGCGGATGGACCGGCCGGGCGCGCCGAGGGGGGATGCGGTGGGGCGGTTCTCCACCCGGTTCGGATGAACCAGCTGGAGGCAGAAGTCGGGAAGCCGTGATAGTTCGTTGCCCAGGGCAAAGGCTTTAGGTTCGGCTGTGGATCATCGAGATCAGCAATTCATGGGTCTCGGTGTCAGCGGCTGCCACGAGTCCACGGCTGGTCTGATCGATCGGGTCACCGTTGATTCCGGTCACGATGCAGCCAGCGGCCTGGCACACGGCGATGCCGGCGGCGAAGTGCACGCTCTCGGGCAGGTCGTTGCCATCGGTGACGTAGGCGGCACGCTTGCCGGCGGCGACCCAGGCCAGCGCCAACGTCGTGGATACGACACGTGGTCGGAAACTCTTGACGAACTCGGGGTGGGTGAGCAGGTCCGCGGCCCGGAACTCGGGCGCGCTGGGAAACGGCGGGTCCAGGTTGAGGTCTACCAGTTTGGGTTCGGGTGAGGGCGCCAGCTCCGTGTCGATGTCGTGGTGTCGTACCCAGGCCGTTTCAGCGTTGGTGAAGAAGACCTCGCCGCTGAAAGGGTCGGCGACGGCGGCGGGCCCGTCGAGCAGCGCGACGTTGACGGCGACGAGCATGGTGCCGACGGCGTAGTTCAGCGTGCCGCACAAGGGATCCACCAGCCACTGGCGCCCAGACACCGCGGCGCCCTGCTGCCCGCCTTCCTCGCCGAGCACGGCGTCGTGGGGACGGGCAGTACGGATGATGTCGAGGATCGTCGTCTCGGCCTGGATGTCGGCGTCGGTGGCGAAGTCCCCGCTGCCCTTGTCGATGCGGGAGAGCTGCTGGCCGTACATGGTGCGCACCGTGCCCGCGCCGGCCTGTGCTGCAGCTACCGCAACCCTGGCATCGTCAGAGTTCGCGTACGAATTGATCACCCCGTGCAGACTACCGGGCAGGCACAGCCGTATCCGCAGGGCACGCGTGCTCGACACAATCCATGATGGCGACGAGTATCCGCTCACTGAGAGGGTTTGTCGGCGATGGCGGCGAGTACGGGTGGGACTTGTTGCCATCCTGGCGTTGGGCCGGGCACTTCTTGGATGTGTCGGAGGGTGAAGCCTGCGTTGATGAGGGTGTTGAGGTAGGTGGTGAGTGTTCGGTGGTGGGCGCCGACAATGCGTGGTGGGCCGGTGCGTCGGTCTGAGGTCCAGAAGCCTTCGGTGAAGTAGTCGGTGACGGTGCGGTGGTGGTGGCCGGTGTCGTCGATGAGTTCGGCGCTGCGGGGTGCGTTGAAGCATGGGTGGAAGGTTGAGAAGGCGAACCAGCCTCCGGGGCGCAGGATCCGGTATGTGCTGCTGATGGTGGCTGTGAGGTCGGGGATGTCCAACAGCGCCATGTTGCAGATCACGCCGTCGAATTCGGCGTCCTGGCAGCTGTCGAGGGTGTGGGCGTTGTCGTGGCGGTACTCGACAGAACGGTGATCGCTGTTGTAGCGGGCGGCGATGGTGAGCAGTTCGGCGGAGGCGTCGATGCCGACGACGTTTGCT
Organism: Phytoactinopolyspora mesophila; assembly: GCF_010122465.1. Taxonomy (NCBI): domain Bacteria; kingdom Bacillati; phylum Actinomycetota; class Actinomycetes; order Jiangellales; family Jiangellaceae; genus Phytoactinopolyspora; species Phytoactinopolyspora mesophila. Next base: position 255,024 of record NZ_WLZY01000001.1, read on the forward strand.
CCGTGGGTGGCCAGGGTTCGTGAGATTCGGCCTTGTCCGCAGGCGAGGTCGCAGATTCGTTGGTTTGCGAGGTCGCCGGCGAGGTCGAGGAGTGGGGTGAAGTAGGGGTCGTCGTGGGCGGTGTGTGCGTTGCCGACCAGGTTGTCGTACCAGTGTGCGATCGAGTCGTATGCCGCGTTGGTGGCTGTAGGCGTCATGCTCTCGTACGGTAGCCCCGCAATCGGGCCTTGATGGCCTTGGTTCACTACGAGGCGAACAGCTCCGCGCGATAGATCGATCCGGTGGTGAGTCTAGGTGGACAAGTCGGTGCTCGGACACGCCGCAGGTCTGTGACCTGCAGGACTGTGTGGATCTTTGATCGGGTGGGGGATTTGAACGGTTCTTCACAGTTGAGGGTGTAGCGCGGTCTGGCGTGTCGGTCCGGGGACGCGGGCTCCCAAGTCTCCTCGCCTTCAACAAGCTCACCGACTTGGAGAACGTCGGCGACGTGGGCTCCGCGAACCGTGCCCTGGCGAACAGCCTGCTGGCGAACGTGGGACACGAGGATCGTCTACCGGCAAGAGACCAACCAGCTCGGCCCGGCCGCCGCAGCGCTCGGCCTCACCAACACCCAACAACGGCTCCGACCTGGTCTCGGTGCTGGGCAAGGGCCTGTGGCGAAATCAAGGACCGGTCGTACGTGATCCAGAGCCAGCTCCGCCCGCCGAGCTGGCGGCATGAAGATAACTGCGAATCAATAGCGTCGTCGTCTCGCGTAGCTATCCATGCGGGAATATGCGGCGGGCGCCCGAGCCCTGTGTAGCGAGTTGGTCGTCGGGGTTGTAGATGGCGCACTGTCTCATGGAGAGGCAGCCACAGCCGATGCATTTGGAAAGCCCGTCGTGGACCTGTTCGAGTTCGCGGATGCGCTGCTCGAGTCGAGGCTTCCACTCGCGAGCGAGGCGTACCCAATCTCGTTTGGTCGGTGCGTGGTCGGACGGGAATCTTGCGAAGGCGTCGCGTATCTCAGCGAGGGAGATGCCCACGTGCTGTGCAGCTTGGATCACCGCGATGCGGCGGAGGACCGAGCGAGCGAAGCGACGTTGGTTGCCGCTGGTCCGTTCGCTGGAGATTAGCCCCATCGTCTCGTAGTGGCGGATTGCCGAAGTGGCGACCCCTGCGCGTGCTGCGACCTCCCCGATGGTGAGCTCATCTTGCATGCTCACATCTTGCCGGCTTCATCCGGTTGACCTCAAGTGCACATGAAGTTTCACACTGGGGCTTCCGAGCACAAGGAGTACATGTGAACCACAACGCCCCAGGCCCAATGGATTTGTCCGTGTCAGTCAGACAATGTGAGATTTGCGGGGTCGAGTACGACTCCGCCTCCCTTCCTGATGTCTGTCCGATCTGTGCCGACGAACGTCAGTACTTGGCCGAGGATCGACGACAGCGCTGGGTTGACCCCGCGGATTACACCGGTCGCATCGAGGTCTTGCCGGCCGAGCCAGGGCTGTGGTCGGTCCGTGTCGGCGGTGGGCCCGGGATCGATCAACAGGCCAAGGTCATCGTGACAGAAGCGGGCAACGTGATGGTCGAGGTGCCCGCGTCGATGACGAACGATGCGGTCGAAGCGGTGCGGGCTTTGGGACCGCTCCGAGCGATCATCGCGTCACACCCGCACATGTACGGCCTCCAGTCGCTGTGGTCTCGCGCGCTCGGGGATGCTGTGGTGTACGTGTCGTCACTCGATCGCGAATGGCTCGGCCTCACACCTGCCTCGGTGGCCTTCTGGGATGGGGAGATCGAGCTCGTTCCGGGAGTAGTGGCGTCCCAGCCGGGCGGACACTTCCCCGGCAGCAGCGTGGTGCATTGGGCGGGCGAGGACGGCGCCGGCGTGCTGTTGACCGGCGACACAGTGGCTGTCAATCCCGATGGTGAATCGCTGGCCTTCATGCGGTCGTACCCGAACCGCATCCCGCTGTCATCATCGGTCGTGCTGCGCATCGCTGATCATCTAGAACGCTACGAGTTCGACCGGATCTACGGCAACTTCGGCCGCGCGATCACGCACGACGCCAGCGCCCGCCTGCGCAGCTCCGCGCAGCGACACGCAGCCTGGGCACGAGGCGACTACGACGAACTCACTGGTCCAGGCTAACGTCGCGATAGGAGATCTCTCCGAGCTGTCGCGCCTACCGGCGGATTGAAGCAAGGCATGGTGCCACAGAAGAACCCGCGAACCGGTCCTCTTTGCGCGATCTCACTGTTTCCGGTGCCGCAGTGGGCGAGCAAGGCACCTTCGACCGCGCATCTCTTGGCCAGGCGACCGTCGGAGTGATGTTCCACGAAAGCTACGACGTCTCGGTATGCTGCTTCGCCCGACTGGTGGAGAACCTCTGCGCCGTCCTCGAGCCCGACGGCGAGCACCTCCAGCGCGCATCCCGCGACATCGACGTGGTCATGAACCGTACCGAGCCGTGACGCGTCGAAGGGACATCCACTATGCGCCAGCGAGAGGACCGGCGATGCACCTGGGTCGAGCATTCTCGGTGGTGGTTGCCGTGCTCGCACTTACGGGCTGCGGCGGAGGCGGGTCCGGCGAGGACCCCGACGGTGACGATACGACGGCGCCTATCGAGCTCGACGTCGTCCTCGACGCGGAACTCGGTGTCGGCGCTCCCACCGGACCCGACTATCCGCCGGAGACGTCCGGCCTGGTCGCCGAGTACACCGTCACCAACGACGCCGAGGTCGCCGTGCTCGTGGTAGAACGACGACCAGCGCAGGTCACACCCACGATCGATGTTCCCCTTCCGGACACCGAGGAGTCCAGCTGGGTCTACAGCGACGACGCTGGGACCGTCCTCGTCACCAAGGAGATCTTTGCCACCAGCCGTAGCAGCGGAACCGACAGCAACACCGGTACCGCCTATCGGGCGCCCGCCGTGCGGCTGGAACCCGGTGAGAGCGTCACCGGCCGCGCCTTCGCTCTAACCCCGTTGCGCCGGATAACGCCCGATACCGACGTCTTCGACGTGCCGGGGCCGAGCAGCCTGCCGACCCAGGCGACGTCGTGGTCCTTCTGTGTACAGGTGGCGCCGGACCCCGGCGAAAGCGGCGCGCCGACCATGGCCGATCACAGCCCGGACCGTCGGCTCCTGTGTTCGACGGGCACCGACCTATCCCCGGGTGAAGCTCAGGACCCTGGACCTCTCGGACACGATCCATATCGTGCCGATGTGGTCTGAGCGGGTGGGTTCACACATCCACGTCCCGACATCGCACGTCACTCGCAAGTACCGCAATCTTGTCGGCCACCCGTTCGCATCGGTCATGGTGGACATCTCTCGCGCGGGCCGGGACCTGCGAGGAGTACTGATCCGGGGCTCGGTCGACCTCGTCGGAGGAGACGAGGCAAGAACGCTCGATCCATCGACGCTACGTGACGGACGAAGGGCTGCGTCAGCCGGAGGTGGCCGCCTACCTGTCCGAGGAGCGGCCGGCGGTTCAGCTCAGCTGCGGTACTGGGTGGCGAGCGGGCAGCGAAACGGGTCCATCGTGGCGTGTTCGACGGCGTTGAGGTAGCGGACGATGACGCGGTAGGCGCCGGCCAAGCTGGTTTCGGTGTAGTGGATGTTGTGTTTGGCGCAGTGTTCCCGGACGAGGGGTTGTGCTCGACGCAGGTTGGGACGGGGCATGTTGGGGAACAGATGGTGTTCGATCTGGTAGTTGAGCCCTCCCATGGCGAAGCTGGTGAGCCTACCTCCGGCGATGTTGCGTGACATCAGTACTTGGCGCTGCAGAAAGTCGATCTTGAGGTCGGGCGGGACGATCGGCATGCCGACGTGGTTAGGTGCGAAGGCACCGCCGAGCAGGAGGCCGAACAGGGCCATCTGGACCCCGAAGAAGGCGGCAGCCTTGCCTGGTGGCAGAACGAGCAGCAGTACGGTGACGTATCCGCCGAAACGACCGGTAATGAATACTGCTTCCCACCAGCGGTGCTTGAGCTGTTGCCGGTGCATGAGCCGCTGGATGCTCGCGATGTGGAGGGCGAGTCCCATGAACAGGATGAGCGGGACGAAGTAGCCCTGCCACCGGGTGAGGCGGGCAGTCAGTCCGCGGCGGTTCTGCGCGACGGTAGGGGTGAAGGCGAAGGCGCTGGGCCCGATGTCGGGGTCCGCGCCTTCCTTGTTCGGGTTGGCGTGATGGCGGCTGTGTTTGTTCATCCACCAGCCGTGGCTGAGCCCGACGAATAGTCCGGACAACACCCGGGCCGTCCAGTCGTTCCAATGGTGGGACGCGAAAATCTGCCGGTGTGCGCTGTCGTGGCCCAGGAACGTCAGTTGGGCCAGCACGACCCCTAGCCCTGCGGCGAGCACCAGCTGGAACCAGGAGTCACCGAGGAACGCGAACACCACCCAGATCCCGGCGAATGCCGCGATTGTTCCGATGATCTTGGTCCAGTAATACGCATAGCGCCGTCGGAGCAACCCAGCCGCCCTTACCTGGTGAGCTAGTTCGGTGTACGTGCTCACGTACCGCGTGCGCCGGGGCACGGTATCGGTTGCCGTCGCGGCTGCCGGGCTCGGCGAAGTCGGACTCACATGGAGCTCCCAGCAAACGACAGCATTCTGTTCGTGCTGGAACGAGGCCACCAAGCCCTGTCGAGAACCCGCACGTCACCATTGATTGCTGGGCTGAACGCCGCTCGCACATCGGTATCAATCGACTTTGTGTCGGGCAGTCGCATGACCACGCCCGTCTTCGGCCTCTACGACCGATATACATCGTGCCGGCGTGGCTGGAGCCATCAGCGCCTCCGTGTCCAACGCCTCTCAATCACACTACCCCGCGACCTCATGGTCGCGGGAATCTCGATCCCGGCCGGCTGCCCGCCCGCGCCTACGCTGCGGCAGGGGTCACGGGGTTGCTCGGCCCGACCGGGATCGGTCTGTCTACCGATGGTGCGGCCACGAGCTCTTCAAGTTGCCTAATGATGGTTGCCGGGGGGATCGGCAAAGGCCGGGTGAATACGTCGAGCAGCGTGTTTACGGATTGCTCCACGGTGAACCTCGTGCCGGCGCTCGGTCGGACGGACATCGGGAGTGGCCCGGCCACCGCTGCCGCATGGATGCCCCAGGCGAGTGCCTCCGCGTCGTCGGGTTCGACCAGAGTCATGCCCCCGCAGTCGGTCTCCGGCAGGCCGCCGTCGTCGGAGGCGATGACCCGGCAACCGGCGTGCTGGGCTTCGATCGAGACGATGCCGAAGGTCTCGTGCCAGTACTGACTATTGGACGGCATCACCACGATGTCGTGATCGGCCATCAGCTCCGCCATCGCGGCCGGTGTCTTACGGGTGGTGACCACGGAGATCCCGGGATGCGCGTCGAGCAGCCGTTCGATGATCTTTCCTTGCGGTTTGTCGGCGCCCGCGGTCGTCGCTGTGAAGACGAGGTCCGAGTCGTGGTCGATGACGTCGATGTGCAGGGTCGACAAGAGGGTGTAGATGCCCTTCTCCGGGCTCAGCCGGCCGGCGAACAACACACGGGTCAACCCGCTGTCGTTGACCGGCCTGAGCTGTGTGGCGAAGCACGGCTCGGCGAACGGGTACACCACCTTGATGGTCGACACATCGACATCGAGGAACCGCGACCATAACCCGGCCGCATACCGGCTGGTAGCGATCAGGATGCGATCTCTGGTGCCGTCGGCGGCGAACGCCTTCTCCCGTTCCCGGATGGGCGGCGGGTTGTGCAGGATCAGGAATGCTTGGAACTTGGTCGACACGATGTGTGGTTCGTTGACGAAGACGACGGTGCCGTCCAGTTCACCGACCTCGGCCAGCCTCGACAGGGACCGGAACGGTATGTCGATGAAGTCGTCACGGCCGTCGGCGGTTCCCAGGCCGACGGTGACTACCTGCGCCGGAACGCCACGGCGGTTCAGTTCTCGAACCTGACCGACGGTGTAGTTCTCCGAACCGCCGGTGCCGGCCGGCAGCGGATTTCCTGGAGACCAGATGAATGAGATCAACGTGCACCACCCAAGGGGGGTTGGTTGTTTCGGACATTTACAGGGCACGTGGCCGGTATAGCCGTGGTTGCGCGCCTGGCGGCAACGACAGGCCGCGAGGGTGGCACCCGTACGCAGCCGGCCGCACGTGAGTGGAGAAGAACGTCAAGGCCAGCGGAACCCGAGACCCGGGTCACGGCGCATGACCCACAAATATCGTTGAAGTAAACAACGATCACAACTACTCGGACAGTAGCACGCCGCACTGTGATCAAGGCTGGGCTGAGCCCGGCGCGCTCGAGACCGAGACTCGAGACCGAGATCGCGGAGGTTCTGGCGGCGGACGACGTCAATCTAGTTCGCCGCGGGCCGAATTCCACGACTTTGATACCGCCAGGTGGCGTTCACGGTCTGTAGCTGCCCTGAACGCAACCTGGCGGTATCAAAGTCGCGTGACGTTGGGCAGCAGGTCGGACTTCCTCAGTCCGGCTGTTTCGCGCGGTCGGGGAACAAGACGCGGGGTACGAACCATAGGTAGAAGATCATGCCGAGCAGTTCGACGAGCGACTGCATCACGATGACGACGGGCAGCAGGTGGGCATCGTCTCGGGCCGGGCCGCTGTGAGCCGCGGCGACCAGGAAGATCACGGCTGCCAGCGACGGGACGGGCCACCAGCCCAGATGGGCGCGCAGGCGTTGGCGGGTAGGACGTCCGGAGGCCCAGATCTCGGTGATCGCCGCGGCGATCAAAGGCGCGAGGATGACCACGAACGCGGGCCAGACATCTCGGATGGTGAACACCGCGATGAGGTCGGTGCCGCCGATGAGGCGCAGGTATACGGGTAGCAGGAGCAGTTGCAGGATAAGTGTCGGCGGTGTGAGGGCGATGGCTCGTGCGGAGTCTGCCCGCCCGAGTTGGCTGAAGGTGATGAACCAGTCGGTGCATGGCACCACGAGAACGAGGAGCAACCCCAGCCGCAGCGCATCGATGTCCGGTATGAACTGGACAAGCCCCCACACGATGGCCGGAAGTACTACGGAGTTGCCCGCCAGGGCCGTGGCCAGGAACCGGCGGTCGGTGAACGCGGAACGGATCGAGGTCAGTGGCACCTGGGTGAAGGTGGCATACAGCAGAATCACCAGCACCGGCCAGACCATGGATTCCAGCGTGCCTCCGGCCTGTGGCCACAACGTCCCGAAACCCAGCCCGAATGCGACAGCCGCGAGCTAGACCCACAGCTGGTGGCGTTCTAGCGAGTCACGACGCACATGCACCCACGTCCGGCTGCGCGGTCGCGTCCGCGGGGACACCGATGAGGTCGTCGAGCATCGGCATGCCTTCTGACGGTGCGGTAATGGTCAGGAAGAACACCACACCGTGCAGGCTGATGTCGAAGGTGAAGAACGGGCAGCACTGCTGTTCGGCCACGGCCAGCTCGCTCACGGCCGCCAGGGCGGTCATGGGCAGCTCGACACGCACGCCGCCGGTGAAACGTTGTAGCGGGGCGCCGATCAGCGCCCGGCGCCACTGTTCGACGCGTTCGTGCTGGCCCGAACCCAGCGAACATGCCACTGGCGGCTCGGCGACGAGGAAAGCGCACTCAGGGCTGCACCGTTCATCACGTTCGGGCAACTGGTCAAGATGCCGCGCCGCGGCGGCCAGCCCATGCCGAATGCGCATCAGCTCGGCGATCCCGGACTCGATGGAAGCAAGCCGGCCACTGAGCAGGGGACGCAACTGAGCCTTGACCGACGCGCATGGATCGGACTGCCACACTTGTAACAACGACGCGATCTGGTCCAGCGGCAAACCCAGCTGTTTCGCCGCGGTGATGAACCGCAGCCGTTCCAGCACCGTGGCGTCGAACACCCGGTAGCCGTTGGCCGCCCGCTGCGCAGCCAGGAGCCCAACGTCCTCGTAATAGCGCAACGTCGTCGCAGGCACGCCGCTACGCGACGCGACGTCGGAAATCCGCAGTTCTTCCATGGCCTTCACGGTAAACCTTCAACCTGACTCGAAGGTCAAGTGCGCGGATCTTTGTCTCTACTGTGAGAGTGCTGGTGGACGGGGGTTCGTTACCGGAAATGTCTGATGAGGCGGTATGAGGGCTGGCGCTGGCAGAAGCGTCGGGAGGGAGTTCTTCGTCGTCGAACGGGACTGGGGTCGGGAGTGAGGCGTAGTTCAGGCCGTGGTGGTTCCCTCGGCCAGTTCGCACGCGATCCGCTCCTGCTCGGCGGGTTCGCCGAACGCCTCGAGCCGGCGCAGCAGCATACGAACGGCCGCGGCACCGATCTCGCGGCTGGGCGTTTTCAGCTGGGTGAGCGCGGGGTCCGGCGACAGTACGTTCTCCCGATCGCCGTGGTCTCCGAGACCGGCGATGCTCAATTCCTGTGGAACGGCGAGGTTCTGGGCGAGCGCGGCCTGGTAGATGCGATGCGCGACGTACGACGACTCGGCCACGACGGCTGTGCAACCAACCTTGTCTGCGAAGGTCAGCACACCGTCCTCGTCGGCGACATGGGGGACCTGCGGTAAATCCGGATTGACTGCGCCGAAGGCGACCATGTGTGCGCGCTGGCGGCCCAATCGATGACGTTTGCAGGCGGCCGTGAACCCGAGCCGGCGTTCGATCAACGTCTCGTGGGTCCGGCGCCCGACCACCATCAGGATCCGCCGGTGTCCGAGTGCATGGAGGCGGTCGACCACCGCCTCAGTGCCGGATTCGTAATCTGCCGCGACCCACGAGATGTCGGGGCCCGCCACCTCGTGACGGCCGATGACCACAAACGGATAATCGTCCTCGACCAGGCGCCGGATCTCGTCGCCGTCGATCTTGCCGCCGACGAGTATCGCTCCGTCGGCGAGCCTGAGCATGTTGGTGTCACGGCCGAAGATCGAGCGTTCCCCCTCTTCGTTGCGTGCTCCGGTGAACAGCAGGAGGTTGTGCCCCACCGCTTCCGCTTCTTCCTCGATGCCCAAGAGGAACTCGTAGTAGAAGTCGCGAGACTCTCGGGGGAAGAGCCGGTGGTAGGTGAAGGCGCCGATGATCCGGTTGCGTCCTCCGGCCAGATTCTGCGCGGCCACGTTCGGGACGTAATTGAGCTCGCGAATGGCCTGCCAGACCCGGGCGCGGGTTTGCTCGCTTACCCGGATCGACGCCGCCTTGTTGTTGACCACCGTCGACACGATGGCCGTGGACACGTTGGCAGCCCGCGCGACATCACTCTGAGTCACGCGCCGTCCGCCCACCCGCGGGCGTTGAGCCACGAGTACCTCCAAACGCCAGACGAAGATGCGGCCGAGCTATTGACGACCACAGCATGATGAGCCTAGCATCTGCTAACGCGCTTAATCATAGCGCTTAATCATCCGGTGAGGAGCCACGATGCATCCTGAACCGCCGGCAATCCCGACTTCTGCCGCCGTCCGACAAGAGCCTCCGGCAACAGCGCAGTTCGCAGTTCCACGACCAAACAGAAAGGAACACCGATGACCATCCGGCCTTCGCGCGGACTTGACCGTCGCGCTTTCCTCCGGCTCAGTGGAACCACCGCAGCGGCGTTCGCTGCTGGCTCACTGGTGAGCTGCGGCCAGGCCAATGACGCTGATACGCCTTCAGGCAGCGGCTCGACGGGTGCCCCGAGCACCGAGCCCGACGCTGACAACCCGTTGAACGTTTCTGCTGACGAACCGCTGGAGACGGTGATCTTCAAGGGCGGATATGGCGATCAGTACGTCATCGACGCGCAGGCGATCTACACCGAGCGGTTCCCGAATGCGGAGATCAAGCACCAGGGCGGCCAGGAACTCGGCAAGCAACTGCAGCCACGCTTCATCTCCGGGGACGTCCCCGACCTGATCGACAACTCCGGGGCGGGCAACCTGCCCATGGCGGCGTTGGTCGCTGACGGTCAGCTGATGGACCTGACGCCGCTGCTGGACGCACCGGCGATCGGCGCCGACGGCAAGACAGTGCGCGAGACCTTGATCCCCGGTGTGGTGGACCTCGGCTCTTTCGGAGGGACACCGCATGCGCTGTACTACGCGTTCGTCGTCCACGGCATCTGGCACAGCAGGTCCCTGTTCGAGGAGAACGGCTGGCCGGAACCCGAAACCTGGGACGACATGCTGGACCTCTGCGCGGAGATCAAATCCACCGGCATGTCGCCGTGGACGTATCAGGGGAAGAACCCCGGCTACATCCTCACGCCTATCCTCATGGCAGCGGCCAAGGCCGGGGGCCTGGACGTGCTCAAGAACATCGACAACCTCGAGGCCGGGGCATGGACGGCGCCGCCGGTGATGGCGGCCGCGGAGGCCTTCTACCAGCTCGTCGAGAGGGATTACATCCTTCCCGGGACGTCGGGCATGACGCACACCCAGGCCCAGACGTACTGGGCGACGGGGGAGGCCGCCTTCATTCCGTGCGGCTCCTGGCTGGAGAGTGAGCTGGGCGACGTCACGCCGGATGGATTCGACATGGTTGTCACCACGACGCCAGCCGTGACGTCGTCCGACGCACTGCCCGGCACGGCGATCCGCGGCATGGGCTCCGAGCCTTACATCGTTCCGTCTCAGGCCAAGAATCCCATGGGTGGCATGGAGCTGCTGCGGATCATGCTGTCGCCGGAATCAGCGACGAACTTCACCGATCAGACGCAGACGCTGACATCTCTGGCCGACTACGAGCCCACCGACGTCGGATCCGGCCTCACGTCCGTCCGCGAGGCGCTCGCGGCATCCGGCGACGACACCTTCTTCTGGCTCTATAACCAGTGGTACAGCGAGCTTTCCGCGAGCGTGAACGAGACCACCAGCCTGCTGATGACCGGTGAGATCAACCCCGACGAGTGGGCGCAGCAATGCCAGAGCGCGGCCGATGCCGTCAAGGACGACGACTCCGTCACCAAGTTCCAGCGAGACTGACGCATCCATGCGGCAGGGAAGATACCGTTTCATCGTCGGTGCGCTGGCCGGCCCGATCGTGCTCTACGCCGTCCTTGTGCTCTGGCCGTACCTGCAGTCGTTCTATGTTTCGCTGACCGACTGGAGCGGCTACACGTCGGAACGACGGCTCATCGGGCTGGCCAACTACGAGCGGCTCCTGAAGGACCCGGTCTTCTGGATCTCGCTGAGGCACAACCTTCTTGCCGCAGTGGTGTTGCCGGTGTTCTCGATCGGGCTCGGCCTGTTCTTCGCCACGATGCTGAACGTGGCCGGCCGGGCGAAGAAGGCCGCGGTTCAAGGTGTGCGCGGCGCGTCCTTCTATCGCATCGTCTATTTCTTTCCGCATCTGCTGTCGATCGCCGTGATCGGCGTCCTCTGGTCCTTCGTCTACGATCCCACCGGCAACGGGCTGCTCAATGGGTTCCTGGGGCTCATCGGCATCGATCCGGTGAACTGGCTGGGGAGCACCAAGACGGCGTATTGGGCGATCCTGGCCGTGATCGTCTGGGTGTCGGTCGGGTTCTACGTGCTGGTGTTCACCGCCGCGATCGGGTCGATCCCGCCTGACATGTACGAGGCGGCGATGCTGGACGGCGCCAGCCGCTGGCGCATCTTCTGGCGGATCACGGTGCCGCTGATCTGGGACACCGTTCAGGTCGCGCTCGTCTACGCCGGCATCAACGCACTGGACATGTTCGCCATCGTCAACGTCATGTCGGCGGCCGGGGGGTCGGGTGGTCCCAACAACTCGACCCAGGTCTTGGGCAACTACATCTACCTGACGGCTTTCGAGCACGGCAGGTTCGGATATGCCACCGCCCTGGGGGTCGCCCTGTTCGTCGTGACCATCTTCCTGGCGGTGATCACGTTGCGATTCATGCGGCGTGACCGCGTGGTGTATTAGGAGCCGTCGATGAGCGTCCACAGCCAGCCTCGAGCACTCGACCCGAATCACCCGGTGCCTGCCGAACCAGCCCGGCGCAGCGGACGGGACCAGGCGGATCTCGGCGGGCGAACCCTCAACGTCTTCTCTCACGCCTTTCTGCTGACCTGGGCCGTCCTCGTCATCTTGCCGTTGCTCTGGACGGTGCTGAACTCCTTCAAGTCCGACGACGAGATCCTCACTAGCGCGTGGTCCCTGCCCGGATCGTTCAGCCTGGACAGCTTCGTCCGGGCCTGGACGACGGCGAACATCGGGCAATACTTTCTCAACACGGCGGTCGTGGTATCCCTGGGAGTATTCCTCACCCTGGGGCTGGGATCTCTCGTGGCCTACGTTATCGCCAGATATCCGTTCCCGGGCAACAGAGTGATCTATTTCCTGTTCGTGGCCGGCCTGACGTTTCCGGTATTCCTGGCAATCGTTCCGCTGTTCTTCGTGGCGCGATCTCTGCAACTGGCAAACTCGCTCCCCGGGCTCGCCCTGATTTATACCGCGTACTATCTACCATTCGCGGTGTTCTTTCTTACCGCCTACTTCCGCACCCTTCCGGATTCGATAGCCGACGCCGCCTTCATCGACGGCTGCGGGCACTGGCGCACATTCTTCTGGGTGATGCTGCCGATGGCCCGGCCGGGAATGATCAGCGTCGGGATATTCGTCACCATCGGCCAGTGGAATCAGTTTCTGTTGCCTCTGGTGCTTCAGACGGATCCGGACAAATACGTGATAGCGCAGGGACTGGCGTCGCTCGCCGTGAGCCAGGAATATGCGAGCGACTGGAGCGGGCTGTTCGCGGGCCTGACCTTGTCCATGATCCCCGTCCTCGTGGTCTACATCGTCTTCCAGCGGCAAATCGAATCCGGCATGGTGGCCGGCGCCGTCAAGTGACCTGACACCAGCGCGACCGAACCAGCACAAGTCCGTACTGACAGACAGGGCGTGCCCATGCGCCCGGAGAGGACGCACCATGAGCACTTCTTCCGGCTTGAGCCGCAGATCCTTCCTCGGGGCGGCGGCACTGGCTCCTGTCGCAGGGCTGGCGACGGCGACGGTCGCAACGGCCGGCGCGTCGTCCGCGGCGTCGCACCTGGCCGCGCAGTACCCCACGTTCAATCTGCGCGCCGACTTCGGCGCCGTGGGCGACGGTCAGACCAACGACACGGCCGCATTCCAAGCCGCGGCAGCAGCGATCATCGCGGCCGGCGGCGGCACTCTCATCATCCCGCCCGCCACCTACATCGTCGGTATCCAGGGGGTGGACAACAGCCCCGGCACCCCGTACTACCCAATGCAGGACATCTTCTTCATCCCGCGGACCACGCCCGTGCAGTACCTGCGGATCGAAGGGGCCGGAGCCACCATGCGGCTGGCCTCCGGGTTGCGTTACGGCTCGTTCCACCCCGAGACCGGCGCCGTTTTCGACCCACCGCCGGGCAACTTCTGGGACGAGGCCTACGCGGCCGAGGTGCGCTGGATGATCGGCGTGGAGGGCAGCACCAACGTCACCATCGACGGCTTGGAGCTGGACGGCAACAGCGCCAACCTGGTGCTCGGCGGGCGGTGGGGCGACACCGGGCGGCAGATGAAAGGCACGGGCATCCGCATCCTCAGGTGCAGCGATGTGGCCATCAGCAACATGTACACACATCATCATGCGCTGGACGGTGTCACCATCGGTTATGGCGGGCTGACCAGCGCCAGCCCGGCCACGCCGCACACGCTCAGCAACGTAGTGTCGGAGTACAACGGCAGGCAGGGCCTCTCCTGGACCGGCGGACGCGGTCTGACGTGCGTGAACTGCTCGTTCAACCACACCGGACGCGGCGCCATCCGGTCCGCACCGGCCGCCGGCGTCGACATCGAGCCGGAGAGCAGTGTGACCTTGGACGGGCTCTTCATCGGATGCGACATGATCAACAATGCCGGGTGGGGCCTCAACGCCGCCAATGACCAATTTGGAGAGGGCGGCCACTCGAGCTTTGAGGATTGCACGTTCTGGGGAACCACCACATACAGCTGTTACACGAACTACCCCGGGATGAAGTTCGGGGAGTGCCGGTTCTACGGCGCGGCGAACGTCGGTTACGGCTCAAGCGATGCCAGCCTGGCGGCGCGCTATACGGACTGCGTGTTCGAAGACCGGGCATGGACGAATGGCCAGGTGTATCGCGAAGGAGCGGCCGGAGTCATCCTGTCCGATTCCGGAAACACCGGTCAGAACGTCGCCTACACCAACTGTTCGTTCATCGCTCGCGGTGGCCGAGGCATCTACTTCACCTCGAACTCGGCGATCAAGAGACTCACGGACTGCGAATTCCTGCACGGTCATGCGGGGGTCACCGCGGACTCGTACCAATCCCGGGTCTACGGCGCGGTGGTGGCCGGGTGCCGGTTCACCGAAGACATGCCGGCCGGAACGACGACGCGCTGGTCCATCCTCATCTCCGGAGTGACCGTGACCAACGGGTCCGACGGACGCCGGACACATGTGACAGGTCCCACGGTCCGCTGGGGGTCGGTCAACGGACCCGTCGGCGACATCCCGAACACCTGAGCATCGAACGAGCGAATCGCAGAAGGGACAGCGTAGTGGGTGTTCGGATCAGTGGCTTCGGCCCGTGCCTCGACGGCTTTTATGATCCGTCGCTGCAGGTGCAGATGAATGTCTACGCTCGAACGGCGGAGCAGATCGACGCCGGGCGGGCAGCGAACGATTCGCTGCGCACAGCCGAGGACGTCCGTGCCCGGCAGAAGATCCTGCGCGAGTACGCCGATTCGGTTCTGGGCGGGCTTCCCACCGACCGCCCGGTGCCGGTCGCCCGGCTGGCCGGCACCGTGGAACGCCCGTCCTTCCGGATCGAGAAGGTCGTGCTGGAGAAGGCGCCCGGACGACTCGTCACGGCCAATCTCTATCTGCCCCGGAACACCGGTGAACCCACCGGCGCGGTCCTTTTCCTGTCCGGGCACTCCGAAGCGGGCAAGGCGGCGCGGAGGTACCAATCGTTCTGCGCTCGGCTGGCACGCAACGGCCTGGTGGTTCTGGCGATCGACTCGATCGGCCACGGCGAGCGCAAGAGTTACCTGGATTCGGCCGGCCGCGAAGAGGTCCGCCCCAACGTGGTGGAACACAACCACGCGGGCGTGCAGTGCTGGTGGATCGGCGACACCATCGCCAGATACTTCGTCGACGACGCTCGCCGGTCGATCGACTATCTGTGCACGCGGCCCGAGGTGGATCCGGCGCGCATCGGCGTGGCCGGGAACAGCGGGGGCGCCACTCAAGCGACCTGGCTGATGCTCGCCGAGCCGCGCATCACCGCCGCCGCCGTGGGCTGCTTCATCATGTCCAGAAGCTCGTACCAGTGGTCGGGTGGTGCCCAGGACGCCGAGCAGATCCTCCCCGGCGGCGCCCAGGTCGGTGTCGATCACGAGGACTTCCTGATCGCCATGGCACCGCGTCCGGTTCTGGTGATGTCCGCGAACTACGACTTCTTCCCGGTAGAAGGTGCGATCGACACCGTCGAACGAGCCGGCCGGGTGTACGGGATTCTCGGCAACCCGGACGGGCTCGGCCATGTCCGGGTTGATCATCCGCACGGTTTACGTGCTGAGCTGGCCCGGGCGGCGGCCGGGTTCTTCGTTCGCCACTTGGGTGACGATGCGGGGGCTCCGGTCGATCATTCGGATCCCGAACTCATTCCCGAGGCGGACCTGCAATGCACCGCCTCGGGACAGATACGGCTCGACCATCCGGATGTGAGCCAGGTCTTCGAACTCAACAGAGGGCGCTTCGACGTGCTCCGGTCGACCCGCTCGTCGTCGCCCGCGCAATGGCTGGCCGACCAGGTGGGGGAGCATCGGCGTACCCCGGCGGAGTTCTTCGCCAGATGGCAGCCGCCGCAGCGCCATCGTGTCGGCGCCGTCGAGCTGATCAGCAGGAAAGCGGTGTGGTGGTCAGAGGTCGACGTCGTGAACGCGGGTGTTTTTGTCCGGCCCGCTCAGGATCCGATGACGGCGGTCGAGATCGCCTGCTTCGACGGTGGAACGTCGGAGCTCGCGGACCGGACCACATGGCTGGCTGAGCGCGTGGGGCGGGGGATCGGCATCCTCGCCGTCGATGTGCGTGGCATCGGCGCGCTCGCGCCGCATCCGATCAATCCCTTTCCGCTCGAGGAGAACTACGGCACGGTCTACAAGCTGATGACCGACCTCATCTGGCTTGGCGACAGCCTGGCCGCCGCGCGCGTATTCGACGTCTTGCGGGCAGTCGAGTTCGTCACCCAGGAGCAGGCAACCAGCCATGGCGGGCCCGGGATCCAGTTCTTCGGTGCGGGTGCGGGCGCCTTCTTCGGCTACCTGGCCGCCGCGATCGAACCGCGGATACGTCGGATAGAGCTCGAGACGCCGCCTCTGGACCCCGAATCCATCATCCAGACCCGCCTGCACGGCCCGCAGAGCACGTGGCAACACGTCATCCCGGGCATGGCCGTGCACTGCCCACTGGACGACCTCCTGCCCGAATTCAGCGGGCGTGACCTGCACATACACACCTGACACGTAGTCACCGTTTCCGATCCCAGCCTCCACAAGGAGTTGAGATGAACGAGAAACCGACCATCGACCGGAGAACCGTCCTTCGAGGTGGCGTGGCGACGGCCTTCGCCGCCGTGGCCGCGAGCCTCTCGGCGCCGGCGGCAGCCTCCGCATTACGTCCGGCTGACCGGCCATCGGGGCCAGCACTGGTGGACAAGGGCAGACCGCGAGCGGTCATCGTCGTCGCCGGGGATGCCACCGAGAAGGAGTTGCTGGCCGCCGACGAGTTGCAAACGCATATCGAACTGATCACCGGCGCCACCCTGCCCATCAGCACCGGTGTCTCCGGTGTATCCGCCGTCCCGATATACGTCGGGCAGGCATGTCCGGATCCGATCGCCGATGACCTCGAGCCGGTCGAGGGCAGCGGCGACTCGTTCCGGCTGATCGTCGGGCCGTCGGCCATTCAGATGGCTGGCGTGGACGAAAACGGGACACTGTTCGCCGCCTACGAGCTCCTGGAGCAGTTGGGGATCCGCTGGCTGATGCCTGGCCCGCACGGGACGGTGGCGCCCGAGTCCACCACGCTCAAAGCGGCGATTCAGGACACGGTGCAGATCCCGACCTTCGCCAGCCGCCAGATGCACTTCGTCGACAACTATCTGAGCACCCTTCCTCCCGGCGTCGACCGTTATGAGGGCGTCGACTGGGCACGGCGTCACCGGCTGCGTGGCACGTCGTGGAACGCGCACGGCATTCCGTTGCTGCCCCCGGCGAACAGCACGACCGAGCCCGAATTGTTCATGTCTGAGAACGGACAGCCGACGGCCCAGTTGGACGTGAGCCATCCAGAGGTTCTCCGCCGTGCCATCGCGGCCGCGCGGGCCCTCCTCGCCGAGAATCCGGACCTGCGGTTCTTGCGAATGGGCCCGGCCGACGGCCACGGCTTCGGCACCAGCGACTGGGACGCCGGTGACTACGACACGCTGGCCGGACTGCCGAGCGTGACGGACCGGTACATCAAGTTCTTCAATCTGGTGCTCGACGATGTGCAGCAGGACTATCCGGATGTCGGGCTGGCCTTCTTCTGCTACGACACGTACATGCTGCCGCCCGTCCGGGAGATTCCGAACCGCAAGATCGTCCCGGCGCTGGCTCCGATCAACGTCGACCGGATGCACACGGCGGCGGATCCCGCGGGGTGGGAACGGCGGTACTTCCTCCGGCTGGCGGACCGCTGGAGCGAGCTGGTGGACGCGTGGAGCTACCGCGGGTACCTGTTCAACCTGGCCGATCCGGGGTTTGCCGTTCTGCGGCATCGGTCCCGCCCGGGACGAGTTCCCCTTGATGGTGGAGCACGGCTCGTCGGAGGGGCTGCGGGTGGAGGTCTCGGCCAGTTGGGGTTACGACGCTCCAGCCTTCTACCTCGCCACCAAGCTCATGTGGCAGACCGACGCCAACCCGGTGCCGATTCTGCGGGAGTTCATGACGGCGGCGTATGGTCCCGCCGCCGCACCGATGGCGCGGTACTACGCGGCGATCAGCGATGCCATGGCCGACGCCCCCTACTCAGCGGGGCGCTGGTTCGACCACACTGAGATCTTCCCCGCAGAGCTGATGGCCTCGCTCGACGACGAACTGTCCGCCGCTGAGTCCATAGCCGAACGCAGCGGCGACGCCGGCATCGTCGACCGGGTGCACGTCGCCCGCCTCGCCTTCGATGTCGGTGATGCCTTCCTGAAGTCCCTGCGCCACTGGCGCGACCTGGAGTTCGCAGAGGCGAAGGCCGAACATCAGAACGCGGCTGACGCTTTCACCGAAGCCGTGAGCCACAAGCCGGTCGCTCTGTATCCGCTGCGGAGAAACTTCCTGAACCTGTTCAGCGATCCGGTCAGCCAAGCCGCGGAAAGGTCCTCCGGCGGAAATCAGATTGCCGCGATGCTGCCGGACACCTGGTCGGCGCTCCTCGATCAAGACGACGCCGCCGAAGCCGATCAGGTCTATGCCGCCGACGTGCCGACGGACACCTGGCGCGAACTACGCACCAGAGGCGGATCCTGGTCTGCCCAGGGGCTTCGCTACTACCGAGGCGTGATGTGGTATCGGACAACGGTCACCGTCGATCCAGCCTGGTCCAGCCGGAAGCTCACCCTCTGGCTCGGTTCGCTGGACGAATCAGCGCGGGCATGGGTCAACGGGCATGAGGTGCCGCTGGTGGCCGGAAGCAGGGTCTTCCAGCCGTGGGAGTTCGACGTCACCGGCTTCCTCCAGTTCGACGGTCATGATGAGTTCACCCTCAAGATCACCAACGTCCGGCTGCAAGAGCTGGGTACGGGCGGGCTGACGGGCCCCGCGTTCATCTGGGCGAGCCCGGACGTCGTCGATCCTGGTGCGGCGCCCGCTCCGTACCGGCGCGGCGACGGGTACCGTCAGCTGGACATCCCGGTTCCACCGGTCACCGTGGACCTGGAGGGCCGACGCGTCGAGACCGAACTGCCGGACACCTGGTTCGCCATGGTGGACCCGAGGGGAGACTGCGCGAACGTCGGGCTGTGGGAGAGCGTGATTCCCACCGAGAGCCTGTGGATGTCGCTGGATACCCGCAGCCGCACCTGGCCGCAACAAGGCCTCGGCTATTTCAACGGGGGACTGGCCTATCGGACGGATGTCAGGCTCAACGGCAGCCAAATCAGCCGGGAAGCACGGCTACTGTTCACCCGGCTGAACGGCACGGCGCGCGCGTGGGTCAACGATCACGAGCTTGAGGTCGCGGCGGACGGCACGGCCTCGAGTGTCTGGGAGTTCCATGCCGGTGGGTTCCTCAGGGCCGGCACGAACTCGATTGTCGTTTCCGTCGCAGATCCGCAGCCCTCCGACGAACGACCCGGTGGTATCGCCGGACCGGCGTATCTGCTTCGTTAAGCCCAGCAAGAACCCGTGCGAATAGGGAGTCGCCGGCCTTGCCAGCCGGGCGACCGCCCCGCTCACTATTCCGGCGCCCCTATTCGCGCGGGGGTTCAGTCCACATTCCACCGCTTCTCCGACGCGCGGCCGCCCATTGCGACGACCTCGGTGGCGAAGTTGATGATGTCCTGGCCGCCGGCCTCTACGGGTTGGAGGACACCCACACGCCGTCGTGGCGGTACTCGCGGCTCAAATGCTGCCGTTGGACGGTGTCGAGCCCTGCGCTGCCACCGACATCCAACCCCTTGACCTGGCCGTTGGCGAATGCACCGAACTCGGAGTCTCCGAGAGCGTAGGTATCTCGGTAGATGAATCCCCGCTCCGCGATCTCGGTCGTCAGTCGGTCTGCCGCCGTGGCGGCCATGGGGCTGGTTGGGTCCTCAAGGCTACTCAACGTGTCGCCGATGAGTTCGGCATCGGCGGGCCAGTCGATCGGAAGCTCATAGGTGAGCTCTACGTATCGTGGATCGTCGGTGCCCAGGATGGTCTCGCCTTGCTCGCGAACGTACGCTTCACCGATCCCAGCTGCTTGGAAACGAAGCGCGGTCGGATTGCCGTCAGCGTCCAGGTCCAGCTCGACGAGGACCTCACCGTCCAGGGCGAAACCCGCCTCAACGTCGCCTGGAATCGTGTGCACGCCTGCTGCCCACTCGGCGGTCCCACGCAGGTAAACCGTTGCGGTGCCGTCGCGGCGATACGTTCCGCCAAGGTAGGCACCAACGGCTGCTTCGCCACCTATCGTGTTGATGATCCCCATGGCTCGTATTTGGCCTTGGCCTTCGACCCCAACCTCGGCGAACCACTCGTCTGCCTCAGGCGTCCATGGTGTCTGCTGTTTGATCCATGGGTGGAACGGCCTGAGAACTGGCGACATGTTGAGGGCAATCGTCGTCGCCCCGTTGAGGACGAGGAATCTCTGGACTTCGGCTAGGTCATCGAAATAGTAAGTCGTCCCTTGTTTGAACGACAGCATCACATCGGCTGAGGCGGAGGCGCCTATGCCGTATTCCTTGCCGTCGATGATGACACCGGCCTCCAGGCCGACGCCGACGCCGGCACCGGCCGCGAACCCTTGGCCGTCGGTAACCCGGAATCGGCCGTCACTCAACTCCTCGACCAGCACGTTCTCGCCGGTCTCAAGCGTGACGACCACGGTCGCGGACACATCCACACCGCCGCCGAAAGCTCGTTGGGTGACCGGATCGGTGAGTTCGTGGTTGAACGCCGCCTCGGAGAGGTTGACCACGGGGCGGTTGTCACCCGCGCTGGCCTCGATTGCCTCGGCCAGCCGGAGCCGCTCACGCAGGCCCGGCAGTTCTTCTTGGGTCCATTGTCCGATGTCGGTGATCTGACGGAGCTCACCCGCCGCCAGACCGTGGTAAGACGCACGTGAGCGCAGCCGCGAGGCTGCGTCCAGCAAGCCCTCGCTGCCGTCCTCGAGTGACCCGATCATCGACCGCATCGCCGCGATATCGATCTGCGAGATGTCGTTCACCTGTTCATAGCCCTTCGTGCCTAGTAGTCGCGATTTCCATCAAGCAGCATCTGCAGCGCGGTAGCCTCACTCTCGGGCACCTCGGCTTCGGTGTTCTGCATTCTGGTGTCGATCTGGCCGAGGATGGTTTCGACCACGTCGCGCAGCCATCGATGGTGGCCGTCGAGTTCGGCCTCGAAGGCAGTGGCCGTGGTTCGGCCCCGCCACGCGCCGTTTTCCAGCTCCTTCATAGCACCCGACAGGGCATCGCCAATGTCTGGTGCGACCTGGTCAAGAGCATTGCGTAGCTGCTGTAGGTCTGTATAGACGGGGTTCGGTACCAGAGGTTCTTCGGGGTCGCTCATCTGGCCTCCACGTAGCCCAGCTGTCCTGGGACCCCCGCTTGATGATCATAAGCGACAAGGAAGTTGGACAGTGATCGCGGTCCTCGGTTCGTTGCCAAGTGACTTCGCCGGAACACGCATCGACGCGGATGAGGCTCAGCTCTTGGTCGGGTTGCCGCGAAAAAGGCAGGCGGTGGTGATCAGGCCTCCGGCTCGGTCTCGGGGGTGGCGCCGTTGCTGGGTACGGGCGTCTCCCGGATCCGGGCCGTCATCAAGCGCAAGATTCTCTTGAACTCGGAGATCTCCTCCTCTGTCAGGTCATCGATGATGATGTCTTGTCCGGACACCGAGAGCGGGTAGATGGCGTCGTGGGTTTCGACGCCGGCGCGCGTCAGGTACATCGGCCGCGAGCCGCGCGGGCCATCGGAGAGCACGATGAGGCCGCGACTCGCCAGAACGTTGACGCTTTTGGAGATGACAGCCTTGTTGAGACCGACGAATTCCGAGACCTCAGTGGCGGAGGCACCTGGGTAGATCGCCAAGGACGACAGGACTCGCCAGTCGTTGGTACCAAGCCCGACGTGCTCACGGAGGAGAGTCGACTCGCGCCAGACAAGTGCATTGGAAACAAGCGCCAGCAGCCGGGGGATGAAGTTGTCCGGGTCGATGGTCGGCACCGGCTCAGTCACCGCGTTCGGAGGCGGTGCGTGTTTCCTCCGTACGCGACTGCGGCTGGCCTTGTGCGTTTTCTCCTTGTCTTGGTCCGGGCTGTTGACGCCGGGGGCTGGCGTGTTTCTTGGGGGGCGTGGGAGGTCCATGAGGGTCAGTGAGCCGCCTGTGCCAGGGCTTGCTGGTCCAGCGTGCCGATGGAGTGGGTGTCCTGGAACGCCCGGACGCCGTGAATGCCCTGCTCCCGACCGAACCCGGACTGCTTCATTCCACCGAACGGGGCGCGCAGGTCCAGCCGGGGCGCGCCGTGGTCGTTGATCCACACGTACCCGCAGGCGAGCTTGGCGGCGACACGTTGGGCGTCGGCCTCGCTCGCGCTCCACACCGAGCCACATAGACCGCCCCAGGTGTCATTCGCCAATGTCACGGCCTCCTCTTCGGTGTCGAATCCGATCACGGGGATGACCGGGCCGAATTGTTCCTCGGTGACTACCCGTAGGTGCACGTCAGCGCCGACCACCAAAGTCGGGCGCACGAAGTTCCCGGCCGCCATCTCCCCATCGGGCAGCTGACCGAACTCTCGCACATCCGCACCGGCGGCCTTGGCCTCGGCGATGAGTTCTTCCACGAACCCCTTCTGGGCGGCCTGGTGCAACGGGCCCATGGTGGTGTCCTCGTCCAGCCCGTAGCCCAGGACCACGCGCTGCAAGCGCTCCTCCAACCCTGCGACGACTTCATCCAGCCGGGCACGGTGAACGAACACCCGTTTGGCGTTCATACAGATTTGCCCAGTGGTGTCGAAGATCGCGGCGAACAGCCGGTCCAGATGTGCGTCGTCGAGCGTGGCGTTTTGCAGGAAGATCGCCGGATCGTTACCGCCGAGCTCCAACGTGACTCGAGTCAGGGATCTGGATGCCATCTCCATGATCTTCTTACCGCCGCCGACCGATCCGGTGAAGCAGACCTTGGCGACATCGGTGTTTTCGATCAACCCGGCCATGTTCTCATCATGTCCGGTGACGACATTCAATACCCCTTCAGGAAGCTTTTCCGCCACCCGCTGAACGACCCGCGTGGTCGCCAGCGGCGCCGAGGGCGGTGGCTTGACGATCACCGTGTTCCCTGCCAGCAATGCGTGCGGCAACGACGCGCCGAGGATCGCGATCGGCCAATTGAACGGCACGATGATCGTGACGACGCCTAGCGGCTGATATCCGACCTGAGTGGATACCGGGATTCCCGGCGCCGGGTCGAGCGTGGTGGATGCCTCGACCTCGTTGGTGTGGGCGAGCGCGAGCTGCCATCGGATCTCGAAGACCAGTCCATCGACCCAGGCTTCTCCGCGGATCTTCCCGTTCTCCTGGGCCAGGATCTCCGCATCCTCGTCCCGCAGATCTCCGACTCCGGCAATCGCCTCCGCCATCATCGCCGAACGCTCATCCGCCGACAGCGACGACCAGTGCGCGAACGCGTCCTTTGCCGCGGCCACCGCATCAGCCACATCTCCCACCGAGGCGGCCGACGCCTCTCCGACGACTCGGCCTGGCTTCCCAGGATCTGCCACTCGCAGTGTCTCATCGGTGAAACGCTCGCGCCCGCCAATGAACAAGCCAGTACGTACGCCGGTCTTTTCCATCTGTTCGGTCATCCCACTCACCTCTTTGTGATCGTCCGTCACGGTCGGGATCAACGTCTGGCCAAGATTAGACGCAAACTTGTTTACAAGTAAATAGGTTGCTGTTAATGTCACCGCAATCGATTCCCTTGGCGAATTCGCTACCCGAGAAGGAAGAGCGACGGGGACGCACTATCGACGACGCGTTGACCTCAGCATCAGGTGTCACCAATGAGGAGGCATTTATGAGTCGAGAGATCCCAGCAGCTGATGAGCGCTATGAAGTGCTGGCGCAGCAGCAACTCGGTGTGGAAGAACTCGAGGATCTCGCGTATGAGTTGCGGGAGAAGCTGCTGCGCCTGTGCGGGACCTACGAGGGAGCTGTGCACATCGGGGGCGACCTGTCGGTGTCGGACATCCTCACGGTGCTGTTTCAGTATGGGTTGCGCGTGGACCCGTCGGATATCGCCAATCCGACACGAGACCGGTTCGTGCTCTCCAAGGGCCACGCGGCGGTGTGCATGTACATCGCGATGTCCCAGCGCGGATTCTTCGATTACGACGACATCGTCGCGACATACGGGCAGCTTGACAGCGCATATGGGATGCATCCGTGCAAGGTTCAGCTCCCTGGAGTGGAGTGTTCGACCGGTTCACTCGGCCATGGGCTCCCGCTCGCGGTGGGGATGGCGCTGGCCGCTCGCGGGCGTGGCGAGAGTCACCGTGTCTTCTGCCTGCTCGGTGACGGTGAGACCGGTGAGGGTTCGGTCTGGGAGGCGGTGATGGCGGCCCGGTCGAACGCATTGGGCAACCTCGTCGCCTTCGTCGATCGCAACCGGCAACTGATGACGTCGTTCGCCGAGGAGCGGGTCGTCTTCGAGCCCTATGCGGACAAGTGGCGCGCCTTCGACTGGAACGTGATCGATGCCGACGGGCATGACATGACCGAACTAGTCGGCGCGGTTGATGCGCTCCCCGCCCCAGACCAACGGCGGCCGACCGTGGTGATCTGCGAGACGGTCAAAGGCAAGGGCGTGGACTTCATGGAACGCAATCTTGCCTGGCACGCCGGCTCCCTGGGCAGCGAAGACCTCGAGCGTGCCCTCGCCGCACTCGCGGCGGCACGCGCTACCAGCACGTCTCGCGAGAAGGAGGCTGTGTAATGCCCGTGACGTTCACTTTCGGGGAGATGCTCTCCGCCCGCTCCGTGATCGGCGCCACATTGGCTGAGCTGGGTGAGGATCACGAGAACCTCTGGGTGGTCACCCCGGATATCGGGGCGACCCTCGTGGAATTCCGAGAGAAATACCCTGAGCGATTCCTCGATGTCGGCCTCGCCGAACAGGCCTGTGTAGGCATCGCGGCGGGCTTGGCGTATGACGGGATGATTCCCGTCGTGTCCGGGATGCTGCCGTTCCTGTCGATGCGCGCGTTAGAGCAGGTCCGCACCGATGTGTGCTATCCGAACCTCCCGGTGAAGATCATCGGAACCCACGGCGGCCTGGTTGGCAACGGCGGTTCGACGCACTATGCGGTGGAGGACCTGTCGCTGATGTGCTCGTTGACGAATATGACCGTGACCTCGATAGGGGACCCGCTCATGGTTGGAGACATCATCCGGCAGTCGATGACCATGTCCGGCCCGATCTACATCCGCCTCGCGGTGGGCAAGAAGGACAAGATCCTCTACGAATCCGGCCAGCACAACGTGCGAATCGGCGAGGGCATCGTCGCCCGTGACGGTCGGGACGTCACGCTCTTCACGCACGGCACCACTGTCGCCCAGGCCCTGACCGCTGCCGATCAACTCGCCGACGAGGGCCTGTCGGTGCGAGTGGTGGACATGTTCACTCTCAAACCTGTCGACGAGGATCTCATCGTCCGCTGTGCGGAGGAGACGACCGGCCGGTTTGTCGTGTTGGAGGATCACCTCGCCTATGGCGGCCTCGCTACTCGCGTCGCCGACGTCGTCGCCGACCGCGGCATCCGCCTGACCTCCTTTGAACGCCTCGGCATCCCGCAGGTCTACGCCGGCTTCGGCGAAGACGAGCAGTTGCGGAACAAACACGGCTACGGGCTCACCGCGACGCTCGATGCCGTGCGTCGAGCAGCGACGACGGCCGTGCCCGCCGGCGTCTGAGAGGAGGAGATCATGCGAACCGTAGCCGTGACAAAGATCGGGAACCTTCGCGACACCGACGAGGGCAGGCGCGGGCGGATCGGCGTCGTCGACTTCCCTGATCAGCCCCTTGGCGCCGAGGATGTCCGCGTGCGGGTCGCCTACGCCGCGATCTGCGGATCCGACCCACACCTGGCCGAAGGATTCTTCGGGACCGACGTGCCCATCGGCCTCGGCCACGAGCTCTCGGGCGTGATAGAGGCTCTGGGGGAGGATGCCGCGTCCCGCACTGGTCTACGGATCGGTGACCGCGTGGCCGGCAACTTCCTGAAGTTCTGCGGCATCTGCCGCCCCTGCCGAGACGGACGTCAGCAGTTCTGCGAACGGATCCACGATTACAACCGTCCCGGCATGGCCGAGACCGTCACGTGGCACGCCTCCCAGGTCTATGAGCTGCCCGAGGATGTCTCACTGCGTAAGGGTTGCCTGCTTGAGCCCACGTCGGTAGCGGTGCGCATCGCGGACAAGACCCGTATCCGTCCTGGCGACACTGTCGCCGTCTGCGGCGGTGGACCGATCGGCCAGCTCGCCGCGCAGGTCATGTGCCGGTACGGTGCGACGTCGCTGACGGTGATCGAGCCGGTCGCCGCACGCCGGGAGATGGCCCTGCGGCACGGGGCCGACCATGCCATCGACCCGACCGATGAGGACCAGCTGGAACGCGCCCGGGAAGTCACGGGCGGGCGTGGTTTCGACGTCGTCATCGACGCCTCCGGATCCCCCCGCGCCACCCGCGGCTTACTCGACATCGCCGCCTATGGAGGCACCGTCGTCTACGGCGCCATGTATCCGTCCGACTACGAGCTGCCGCTCAACCTATCGGACTACCTCTACCTACGGGAGCTCACGCTCACCGGCGTCTTCGTCTCGCCCTACGCCTTCCCCCGCGCTCTGAACCTGCTGCCCTATCTCTTCACCGACGAACTCACCACCACCGTCTACCCGCTGGAAGACGCGGCGGACGCCTTCGCCGCACATCTCTCCGGGAATCACCCCAAGGTGCTCATCCGCTGCAACAACCTCGATGACGTAGGTGCGGCATGAACGCCTCGCCAGTTCCACAAGCCCCGCTGGACTCTGCGCCGAGCCTGGTGACAGCGACTCAAGCCGATGGGTCGCCACCAGCGCTCGAGGCGCGCGGCGTCGTGAAACGCTTTGACGGCGTCCTGGCGCTCGACGACGCCCATTTTTCCGTGCGTCCCGGCGAGATCCACGCCTTGCTCGGTGAGAACGGCGCGGGCAAGTCCACGCTCATCAAGGTGCTGACCGGGCTGCTGTCTCACGAGGCAGGTGAGATCCGGTGTGAGGGCCGGCCAGTGGCCTTCACCGGCGTCCGCGACGCGCACCATGCCGGGATCGTGGCGCTCTACCAGGAGCTGTCTGTCATCCCGACGATCAGTGTCGCGGAGAATATCCTGCTCGGCGACACGACTCCACGGCGCGGCGGCCTGGTCCAGTGGCGCCGGCTCCATCAGCAGGCCCGCGCACAGCTGGACCGGCTCAACCAGAAGATCTCGCTGCGTCGCCTCGCGGGAGATCTCTCTCCAGTCCAGCAGACCATGGTCGCCGTCGCCCGGGCGCTGGCGACCGATGCCCGGGTGCTGATCCTCGACGAACCGACCGCGTCGCTGACAGACGTCGAGATCGAGAGCTTGTTCACGGTTCTGCGGGCGCTGCGCGACGAGGGTGTGGCGATCGTCTACGTCTCGCACCGCCTCGAGGAGGTCTTCGAGCTGTGCGACCGGCTGACCGTCATGCGCAACGGATCGACGATCACCACCCGCGATGTCGACGACGTCACCGTCGACGAGGTCATTGCCACCATGGTCGGCCGCGCACAAGGCCAGTTATACCCGGAACGGGGGACCGCGACCGACGACGTCGTGCTGCGGGTGGAGGGGCTGACAGGTCACCGGGTCAGCGATGTGTCGTTCCACGCCTCGTCCGGAGAGGTGCTCGGGATCGGCGGGCTGGCCGGATCCGGCCGCAGCGAGTTACTGCGTCTGCTCTCGGGGGCGCAACGCCGCACGGGAGGCACGGTCTCCGTCTCCGGGCGGGGCCTAGCGCCTCGGGGGAGCGTCGGGCGAGCGCTCGACGCCGGCCTCGCCTTGGTGCCGGAAGAACGACGCAGCCAGGGCGTGATCCTGGACGCCACGATCCAGGACAACATCGCCGTGGCGAACCTCGCGGAGGTCAGCCGGATCGGGTGGGTGCTGCAGCACAGGGTCACCGGTCTGGCCCGCACGGCGCTCGACGACCTACAGATCAAGGCGCGCGGTCCGCGCCAGCATGTGAGCCAGCTCTCGGGCGGAAACCAGCAGAAGATCGTCCTGGCGAAGATGCTCGCCCGCCGGCCCAAGGTGCTGCTGTTGGACGAGCCTACTCGGGGCATCGACGTGGGTACGAAGGCGGAGATCTACCGGCTGATCCGCGAGCTGGCCGCCGGTGGCACCACGGTGGTGGCCGTCAGTTCCGAGCTTCCCGAGCTCATCGGCATGACCGACCGGATCCTCATCATGCATGAAGGTCGCCTGTCGGGTGAGGTCCCCGCGGAGGCCGCAGACGAAGAGCTCCTCCTCTCTTACTGTTACGGAAGGGCTGCATGAGATGGCCAAGACCGATACTCCACAAGCTGTCCCGGTATCGACCGACCGCGCCACGGCCGACCGCACCTCGATCGGCCAGCTCTTCTGGCAGGGTGGGACCGTCCTCGCGCTTGTCGCACTCATCGCCTTCTTCGGTGTGATGCGCCCTGACGCGTTCCTCACCTTCGCGAATCTGCGCAACCTCCTGCTGCAGATCGCCATCTTGACGATCATCGCGGTGGCGCAGACGGTCGTCATGGTGGTGGGGAACTTCGACCTCTCGGTGGGGACGAACGCAACGCTGTCCGGAGCCACGGCGGCCGCGTTGATGGTCGGTGGAACCTCGATGCCGGTGGCGATCGCGATCGGCCTGCTGGTCGGGACGCTAGTCGGTGTCGCGAACGGGATACTCGTCGCCTTTGCCGGGCTGTCGGCGCTGGTCGCGACCCTGGCATCGATGACAACGATCGGCGGGCTGGCATTCCTGGTGACTGACGGGACCACGCTCTACGGCATGCCGGAGGCGTTCGGCTGGTTCGGCCAGAGCCGTCACCTGGGCATCCCGATGCCGGTCATCTTCGCAGCGGTCATCGCACTGGTGATCTGGCTGGTGCTGCGGTTTTCCACAACCGGCCGCCGCTGGTACGCCGTAGGTGGCAGTGCCGAGGTGGCACGGCTGTCCGGAATCAACGTGCGGTGGATGCGGTTCTTCGCCTTCACCGTGGCCGGTTCGGTGGCGGCGCTCGGCGGGATCATCCTGGTCTCCCGGCTGGGCAGCGCCAGCGCCACCAGCGCTAACAACTACATGATGCTCGCCGTCGCCGCAGCGCTTCTGGGCATGACTGTGCTGAAGTCCGGGCAGGCGAATATCGGGGGGACGCTCGTCGGCGTCGCCATCATCGGGGTGATGAGCAACGGGCTCAACATCATCGGCGTCAACACGTACTACCAGCAGGTGCTCACGGGCCTCATCATCGTGGCTGCCGTGCTGCTCTCAGCGTTGAAGACATGCAGCAGGTAGCTGGATACACACCACTGCTCTTACGTCGGAAAGCACCCGTGTCGACGGGTCGCGTCACTCAACGAGGAGTCACCATGCGTCAACGACGAACACTGGCAGTCACCTCCATCACAGCCTTCGCCATGGCAACCATGCTCAGCGCATGCACCGCTGGCGACGACGACACTTTTCGGGTCGCCGCGTTCACCGCCGGCTACGGAACTCCGGTCGGCAAGTACACGCTCGACGCTTTCGTGGAACGTGGCGAGGAACTCGGCTGGGACGTCACCCTGCATACGTCCGACTTCGACTACGACGTCATCAACACCGATGTCGTCAGCTCGATCACTCAGGGCACGGACGCGGTTCTGGCCGGCTTCCCGGATCCTCGGCAGATCGCTCCGCTGGTCAACGCGGCAGAGGAAGCCGACGTGCCGATTTTCTCCATCGACGGCGGCGTGGAGCCGAACGACGACTTCGTCGTCGACGTGACCACGAGCCAGCAGCAGATCGCCGAGCTCACCGTCGGAGCGCTCGAGGAGGCGATGGGCGGCCTCGAAGGCAAGGAAGTCATGATCATCGGGCACGACCCGCACGTGGGGATCATGACCCGCAGCGGCATCGCCTATGACCTGCTCACCGAGGCAGGCGCCACCGTGACCCCGGACGAGGTCCGGCAGGTACTCAACCCCGGCACCTCCCAGGAGGAGGCGCTGCAGTTCGTCACCGACTACCTCCAGGCGAACCCCGCCGGACTGGACGGCATCTGGAACGGCTGGGACCACGCCGCCGTAGGCGCGGCGCAGGCGGCCACCGAGGCGGGGCGGGAGGACGTCGTCGTCACCGGCGTCGACGCCGTCGGCATCGCCCTGAACGAGATCGAGAAAGATGGCCCGTTCCACGCGACCGTGGTGCAGGACTGGCCGGGCATCCTCGACATCGTCATCGGACAACTGGAGCACTACGCGGACACCAGTGAACTGCCGGAGGAGAACTTCATCGAATCCGACGTCACCCTCGTCACCATCGACAACGTCGCCGACATCGAGCCCACGGGCTGAGAAGGAGTCATACACATGCGTCTGGAAGGCAAGGTCGCACTCGTCACCGGCGGAGCCAGCGGCATCGGCGAGGCCACCCTACACAAGCTGGCGCGCGAGGGCGCGCAGGTCGTCGTGGCGGACATCAACGACGACGACGCCCGCAGAGTGGCGGCCGAGATCGAGGACGTGGGCGGGTCCGCTACGGCCGTCAAGGTGGACGTCGCGGTCTACGAGCAGGTCGAGGCAGCCGTCCAGCACGCTGTGGAAACGTTCGGCAAGCTCGACGTCATCTTCAACAACGCCGGTATCGCCGGTGGCAAGCCACTGCTGGAGCACGATCCGTCAGTGGACTACGAGCCGATGATCGCGGTGGATCAAACCGGGGTGTATTACGGCATCCTGGCCGCGGGGCGCCAATTCGTGCGGCAGGGCACTCCCGGCGTCATTATCAGCACATCGTCGATCTACGGGGAGCAGGCGGCTGAGCTGGCATTCACGTACAGCGCGGCGAAGGCGGCTGTCATTTCCTTCACCCGGTCGGCCGCCTACGAGCTGGCCGGGCACGGGATCCGGTGTGTGGCCATCACTCCGGGCCGCGTTGGTACGCCGATCATCCAGCAGTTCGACGATGATCTGAAGGCCACGTTCGCGGCCGAGCAACTGCGGGACAGGCTGACCGAGCCGGACGAGATCGCTAACGTTGTGGCTTTCCTCGCCTCGGACGAGGCGAACGTCATCAACGGCACGGTTGTGCACGTGGACGACGGCTACTCGGTGTTCAAACAGCGACTCGACCTCCCGGTCTTCTGAATCGGCGGGAGAGAAGAAGACGATGAGCACAGCGAAGCTTGACCTGGGCTGCCACCTGAACGTGCTGGTGGCAGGCCTGGACGATCCGGGGTTACCGGCCGCACTGGATGTCCTGGCCGATGCCGGGTACAGCCGTGTAGTCCTGCCGCCGGTGGATCCCGACGCGCTCGACGCCGAGAAGCTGGGCGCCATGTTCGCCACGCGAGAGCTCACACCCGTGGCGATCGCCGGGCAGTCTCCGGATGCCGACGTCTCCTCGTTGGACCCCACAGTCCGTGCGGCCGGTTCTGCGGCATTGCGGCGAATGGTCCGCTTCACCGCCGAGCTCGGGTCGGACCAGCTCAACGGCGTGCCCTATGGCCTCTTCGGCCGGCCCGGTGGGCCGTTTCCTCGGCCGTCCCTGGAGCAGTCCGCCCAGTTGGTGGGCCACATCGCCGACGAAGCACACGAGATCGGCATCACGATGACCTTCGAAGTCCTCAATCGCTACGAGACAGCGGCCATTAACACCGCCGCACAAGCCTTGGAGTACATCCGTATGAGCGGTTCGGAGCATCTGCGCATCCATCTCGACACCTTCCATATGGCCGTCGAGGAGGCCGATATGGCCGCTGCCATCCGCCTGGCGGCACCCAGACTCGGCTACCTCGAGCTCGGCCAGTCCGGCCGTGGCCCGCTGACGACCGGCGTGGTCAATATTCCGCGCATCGTCACCACCGCGCTCGAGGCGGGCTACACCGGTCCGTTCGGCGTGGAGGCGTTCACGCGGGATGTGCTCACCTCCGAGGCCAGCTCGGCTCTGGCCATCTGGCGTTCGCCCTATACCGACGGTGCTGCTCTCGTCGCCGATGCCGCCAGGAAGATCAACGGCGTAGTCGGAGGCTGATGCCAGGGCGGCGTGGCACGTGCGTTGCGCTAGGACAATCCGGCAATTCGCGGGTCGAATCTCTACGAATCGCTCGACGGGTCACAAACATCGCGACTAGCCTCAAATGCATCCATAACAGAGAGTTACGGATAGTCACGGGGAGAGACTATGTCTGCAGAGCACCAATCGGCCAGTGAGTTACGCCCTTACCTCACCCGTAGGTCGGTCCTACGACTTGCCCTCGGCGCACCCGTCGCGGCTGGACTGATCACGTTGCCATCCACAGTCCAAGCGAGTCCGGCCGGGGCGAGAATCGAGCGAATTGCCGTCGGCCGCGGCAAGCTGCGTGCAGTGGGGCGAGCGGAGCACCTGCGCGATCTCGGCAGCACGGACAGCCCGGCGCGCCGTTCCGCGGCGGTCGACATCTACGCAACCAAGCAATTCCGCACCGAGTCCTTCTCCGGGGCTGCCCTGACATGGGCCGGCGACGCGCCATCGACAGCCACCCTTTTGTTGCGCACCCGTAACCGAGGCGGCGGATGGTCGGAGTGGACGACTCTTCACGACGACGGACACGGCCCGGACCCGAACTCGCCCGAGGCCTCGCATGCCCGTCGTGGCACCGACTTCGTCATCGCCGGCCGCTCCGACGCGGTCGAGGTCCGGATCGAAGTGCCCGCGGGCGCGATACCCGAAGACCTCAGCATCGAACTGATCGACCCCGGGCATTCGGAGGCCGACGCCGCCGCGGAAGCGATGAGCGCCGGAGGTGTGGAGACTGCCGCAGCCCGCCCCACGATCCGGTCGAGGGCCAACTGGGGCGCCGACGAGTCCATTCGCGGCAGCGCCACATACGGCCAGGTGCGCGGTGCGTTCGTTCACCACACGGCGGGGAGGAACGGCTACAGCCAGTCGGAGGTGCCGGGCATCATCCGCTCGATCTACACCTACCACGTCAATGGGCGCGGCTGGAAAGACATCGGCTACAACTTCCTCATCGACCGGTTCGGCCGCATCTGGGAAGGCCGGCACGGTGGGGTCACCCGTGCGGTGATCGGCGCGCACACGGCCGGTTACAACTCATATGCCTTCGGCACGGCCCTCCTCGGCAGCTACGGCGGCACCAATCCATCCAACGCAGCGCTCAACGCTTTCGCCGACGTCATCGCGTGGAAGTTCTCCGTGCACAACGTCGATCCGCGAAGAGTCTCCTACCCGCCGAGCCTCACGCAACAGCCCGCGATCGCCGGCCACCGTGATGCCAGCGCCACCGAATGCCCAGGAGCCCGGCTCTACGGCAACCTCAGCACCATCCGCGGCCGGGTCGCGAACCGGCTGGGCTGACGCGGCAGATGAACCGAACCCGGGTGATGTGCTCGGGGAGCGTCTGTGCCCCATCCTGTCAAGGTGCGGGCGAGGTTCGTGATGAGGTCTCGCTCTGTTGGCGCCAGGTCAAAAGCCACGACGGCCTAGCGCCACGGTGTGTTGCCCTTGTGCCGAGGGGAGGTCAATACCGCCTGGTTGAAGCGGAGGGCGCCCGCGAATCAAGTCTTGCCGGAGTTCAGGAGTCTCATGGTGAAGCTGGCCAGTTGTGCCCGCATCGTCTCGCGCGGCACGCGCTCATGACTGACCAGGCGTTCGACGAGGTCGGCTCGGATGGCGGCGAGCAGGGCGTGGGCGGTGAAGTTGTTGTCGACGAGACCGGGGATCTGATCCAGCATGGCCTGTAGGAGGCTGTGCCACCGGTCGTAGTGGTCTGCCTGGTAAGGGCTACTGCTCTCGGTCTCTTCCAGGGCCAGCGCGAGGTGGCGGTTGTCGAGCTTGAAGCACAGCAGGGCATCGAGCACGGCAGGTACGCGTTCGAGAGGCGCCGTGGCGGGGCC
Organism: Phytoactinopolyspora mesophila; assembly: GCF_010122465.1. Taxonomy (NCBI): domain Bacteria; kingdom Bacillati; phylum Actinomycetota; class Actinomycetes; order Jiangellales; family Jiangellaceae; genus Phytoactinopolyspora; species Phytoactinopolyspora mesophila. The sequence goes on from NZ_WLZY01000001.1 coordinate 288,876, forward strand.
CAACGGTGGCGGGCCGGCTTTGACGGCGTTCTCGACCGGTTCGAGCCGCGCCCCGTACAACGCGCGGACCAGCCCGGTGCGGTCACCGAAGGCGCGGAAGAGCGTTCCTTTGCCGACACCGGCTGTTGCCGCGATATCTGCCATGGTGACGTCCTCGTGATTGTCGCAGCGAGACAACAGGGTGTCGGCGGCGGCAAGCACGGCCGCCCGGTTACGTGCCGCGTCCTTGCGGGGCTTGCGCTCGGCCACTCGTTCCCTCCCTTGCAAAACGGACCAGGGGTCCGTATTGTTGAAGCGGACCACGAGTCCGTATTCTACGCCACGGAGGACGACTGCACATGCCTGCGCATGCCACACCGGCGGACCTGTACCGCCACAGTCTGCGACTGTTGCTTGACAAGAACATCCCCGCATGGGTCGGCCTGTGGGCCGAGGACGGGATCATAGAGTTTCCCTTCGCCCCCAAAGGCTGGCCGACGCGGCTGGAAGGCAAGGAAGCCATCGCCGCGTACATGCGCCATTATCCCGACCACATCGACCTGCACGATTTCCCGGAGGTGCAGATCCATGACACCACAGCGCCGGACAGGATCGTGGTCGAGCTGCGCGGCGTGGGTCGGCTGGTGGAGACCGGCGGTCCCTTCGACATGCGCTATATCGCCGTGGTGACGGTCCACGACGGGCTCATCACCTCCTACCGCGATTACTGGAACCCGACGATCCTCCAGGAACCCGGCACTGACTTCGCGAGGAGCGCCCGATGACCCCCGACGACGCCACGCTGGTCGTCGGCGCCACCGGCACCACCGGCAGCCGGACCGCCGCTCAGCTGATCGGCGCGGGCCGCCACGTGAAGGCTGCCAGCCGTCACGCGAGCGCGGTCCCAGGCGCGGAGCCGGTCCGCTTCGACTGGTATGACCCCGCATCTCACGTCGAGGCTCTCGACGGAGTCGACCGCGTCTACCTCGTGCCACCTGTGGGCGATCCCGGCCCGGCTTCGGTCATGCTGCCCTTTCTTCAGCAGGCTCGCGCCGCCGGCGTGCACCGCGCGGTACTCCTCAGCTCCTCGGCCATTCCCGAGGGCGGCCCGGCGGTGGGAGCCGTGCACCAAGCCTTGCCCGGCCTGTTCGACGAGTGGGCGGTGTTGCGTCCCTCCTGGTTCATGCAGAACTTCACCGGCACGCACGTTCACGCTCGCAGCATCCGCGAACACGGCAGCATCCTGACTGCGACAGGTAGTGGCCGCGTCGGCTTCGTCGATGCCGACGACATCGCCGCCGTCGCCACGCGTACCCTGATCGATGACCCTGCCCCCAATGCTGACCTGATCCTCACCGGACCGGAGGCGCTCAGCTACGACGACATCGCCACGATCGTCACCGAGGTCACCGGTCAGCCCGTGGCGCATCACCACCTGACCTATGATCAGTTTCGCGACCGGCTCACGGCACAGGTGTCGCCCGAGTTCGCCGCGATGCTGGCCGGACTGGACCGCGCCATCGCTGAGGGGGCCGAGGACCGCACCACCGACGCCGTCCAGCGACTCACCGGACGCCCGCCGCGCAGCTTCCGCGAAGTCGCCGAACGGGAGATGGCACGGCAGTGAGCGATCGGCGCCTGATTCCCCGTCAGGCGGACGTTCCCGCCACAAGACAACGTTGGCGCTTCCACCGCGAGCTCCGTGGGTCTCGGCTGGTTTTCCGTTCGGGCGGTTAGGTCGGCGGGGTCATGGCCCGCGTGACGCAGTCGCGGAGGAGGGTGCGGCGGCGGTCGTGGGCTTCGGTTGGTTCGTCGGCGGTGGCGGCGTAGACGTTGCTCACTGGTGACCAGGCCATGGACATCGCGATGACCATGGCCATCAGGTCGAATGGGTCACCTTGGCGAACGAGACCGGCTTTCTGGGCGTCGGCGATGGCTCTCAGCTTGGCGTCGTCGACCCGCTCGTTCTGGGCGACGAGGTGACCGGACGGGCGACGTTCCATCCGTGCCCAGGTGGCTAGCCGGATGAGGTCGGGCCGGCGCAGGTACTCGTCGTAGAGGCGCACGGCCCAATCCGCCAGGTTGGTGGCATCGATGGGCGCGACGTTCATGATCCGCTGCAATGAGCCGAAGAAGATCGCGTCGAACAGGCCGTCCTTGCTGCCGAAGTATGCATAGAGCTGGGCCTTGTTCGTCCGTGCTGCCCGGACGATTCGCTCGACCCGGGCGCCTGCGATGCCGTGCTCTGCGAACTCCTGCGTCGCGACGTCGACGATGCGCTGCCAGGTTGCGGCGCCCCGGTCTGTGGACGGCTGCTCAACCATGAACCCACCGTAATCGACAGAACAGTTGGTCTGCATCTTGGTTGGCTGCTATTCTGTAACAGACCGAACAGTCTGTTTGTGGGTGGGGATGAGAACTACGACGGGATGGCAGACGGCGGACTCTGCCTCTGGGCTTAACCGGGTGCCGCTTGAGCGACGCGACCTACGACCGGACGATGTCGCCGTTCGGGTGGACTACTGCGGCGTGTGTCATACCGACCTGCACGCCGTACGTTCAGGTGAGGGGCACCCGCTTGTTCCCGGGCACGAGTTCACCGGGGTGGTCACTGAGACCGGTCGCGCCGTCACGAAACTCGGCATCGGCGACCCGGTCGCGGTGGGCAACATCGTGGACTCCTGCGGTGTCTGCGCGATGTGCCGAGTCGGGCAGCAGAACTTTTGCCATGAGTTCCCGACGCTGACCTATGGCGGTGTCGATCGCGTCGACGGGTCGACCACGCTGGGCGGGTACGCGCGGGAGTGCGTGGTCCGCGAACGGTTTGCCCATGCGCTGCCTGCCGGGCTAGATCCTGCGTCCGCGGCGCCCTTGTTGTGCGCGGGGATCACCGTCTGGGAACCACTTCGCGCCCTCGATGTGGGCCCGGGAAGTCGGGTCGCCGTTGCCGGCCTCGGCGGGCTGGGCCATCTGGCTGTCAAGATGGCCGTCGCCCTCGGGGCGGCCATCACCGTCATCAGCCGCTCGCCGGCCAAGGTCGACGATGCACGGAAACTCGGTGCTCATGATCTGATCGTGTCCACCGACGAAGCGCAGCTGAATGGCGCACGCGAGCGGTTCGACGTCCTGCTCGACACGATCTCCGCCCCACATGATCTCGCCCCTTACCTGCGGTTGGTGGCCCTGGACGGCACACTCAGCCAGGTCGGCTACCTTGGGCCGGTCAGCGTGGCGACCATTGACCTTCTCATCGGCCGCAAGAGGCTGACCTCGGCGGGCAGTGGAGGCTTGCCCGCCACGGCCGAGATGCTCGAGTTCTGCGCAAGCCACGGCATCACCGCGGACATCGAACTGCTGCCGTCCGCACAGGTCAACGAGGCGCTGCAACGTCTTGCCCGCAACGACGTTCGCTACCGCTTCGTCCTAGACCTCTCCGACCTCGACTGACTTGTCCAGCCGCTGGGCCGGGTGGCACTGCGAACTTGATCAGGAGCGTGGACCGGCGGTGAAACGGAGTGGGGCCCGCATGCACGCTGCGTTCTCAGGGCCGTGCGGACGCGCGTATCGCCGTCGCGTCGATGCCGCCGAGTTCGAGCAGGACGACGTGGTCGTATTCCAGGCCTTTGGCGAGGGCCGCGGCAACGAGTTCTACACGTTCGCAGCCGGGCAGGACCGAATGGAGAGATTCGAGGACGTGCTCGGGCGCGATGACTCCGACGAGGCCCTCAGCGAGCAGTGCGCCTTCGATCTACGTTGGAGCCGGTCGGGGTAGGAGTAGAGCAGCCAGCCGGCACGCGAAGGCGTTCTTCACCGCGCCTGGCCATGGCATGGCCCAGGTTGTGGTCCGGCCCAGCGCCGTCTCGGGCGACGGCTCACATCGCTAGTCCGCCGCCACCGAAACGTCGTCGATGCGGGGCACTATGAGGCCGAGGCCGGTGTGGTCACCGAAGGCCACGGGCACATCTCGGAGGGTGGAGGCGTCGCGGAGTCTGCCGAGGCCGGGCCCTGCCTCAGCGGTCAACGGGCAAACCAGCGCCGTTCACGTTGGCGCCCTGTAGCAGGTCCGACTTGTCGACCGGCGGATCGGTGAAGACGTCCTCGACAAGATCGGCGATCTCGATCCTGGTCACGGTCATGACAAAACCTCCAAAGTGTGATCTCTGTCCGCCGGTCAGGCTCAGCGAAAGGAGCCCGTCTGGATACCGGCTGGCTGTGATGCCCGACGGCGGGCCAAGGTGCGCCGCCGAGCATTCAGTGCGGGAGCCTACTATAACGTTGCGGAAGGTTATCGAGCCGGGGACCAGCTGGCGGCGCGGGATGATACGGCCGCTCCAAGCTAGGCGCTCTCATCCGGAAGGTCTGGCAGATGCGGCCATAGGTCGCCGATTGTCCGGTAGGTAATGTCCGGCAGGGCATTGAGAGACTGCAGGACATCTACGGGTGCGCGATTAGCTGTGGCCCACGCCAGGAGGTCGGCCTTGCCCACGGATCGCGCATGGAATGCTTCCTGGACCGCTGCGGCGATGTGGGACCGGGCGACGTTCATGGCAATGGAGTCTACCCTAACGTTATGGAAGGTTGCGTTATGCCTGGTTTGGCATGCTGCCAAGAGGGCTGGGTTCGTGGTTGAGTCTTCCGTTCGGTTAACATTGGCCGTTTGTGGTCGTAGTTGTCGAGAGGTCCGTCGTGTCGTTGCAGCACATGCAAATCGGTGAGGTCGCCGAGCGGGTCGGACTTTCCCTGCGCACCATCCGGTACTACGAAGAGGTGGGCTTGGTGCGCCCGTCCGCCCGGACCACGGGCGGGTTTCGCCTGTATACCGAGCCGGATGTGGCGCGGCTGCGCCTGGTGAAGCGGATGAAGACCCTGGAGTTCTCGCTCGAGGAAATGGGTGACCTCCTGGGTGTCCTGGACCGGCTCGACGAGCCGGAAACAGATCCGGAGTTGCGTACGGAATCGATCGAACGCCTGGTGACATTTCGAGTTCTCGCGCAGGAACGATGCGCCGATCTGCGGAGTCAGCTGGAGACTGCCGAGTCGTTCGCGGCAGATCTGCGCGGTGAGATCTCGCGGCAGCGGCGGCGCGTGAAGGAGGTTCGATGAACTCGGTCGCTGGTGTAGACGCTGAGGCGACACGTCGTCGTACGTTCGCGGTGATCAGCCACCCCGACGCGGGTAAGTCGACGTTGACTGAGGCCCTGGCTTTGCATGCGAGGGTGATCGCGGAGGCCGGTGCGGTTCACGGCAAGGCCGGGCGCAAGGGCGTGGTGTCGGACTGGATGGAGATAGAGCAGGCTCGGGGTATTTCCATCACCTCCGCGGCCTTGCAGTTCGAGTACCACGGCAATGTGATCAATCTGCTGGACACCCCTGGGCACGCGGACTTCTCCGAGGACACCTACCGGGTGCTGGCGGCGGTCGATTGCGCCGTCATGTTGCTCGATTCGGCCAAAGGGCTGGAGCCACAGACGCTGAAGCTGTTCGACGTGTGCCGGCATCGTGGCGTTCCGGTTATTACGTTCATCAACAAGTGGGATCGCCCCGGCCTCGAGGCGCTGGCGTTGTGTGATCAGCTGGAGGAGCGGATCGGCCTCCGGCCGACGCCCCTGAACTGGCCAGTCGGCATCGCCGGTGAGTTTGCCGGTGTGCTCGATCGTGATGACGGGCACATGGTCGCCTTCGAGCGTGCGCCAGGGGGCGCGCGGCGCTCCGTCGAGCGGCGGCTCGAGCCGGACGAGGCCGAGCGCGAGTTCGGCGATCCATGGGTGACAGCGGTCGAGGAATCCGCGCTGCTGGACGAGTACGACGAGTCGTCGTTCCTGGCGGGAAAGACAACGCCGCTGCTGTTCGGCGCCGCGGTCGCCAACATCGGAGTACGGCAGCTGCTGGACGTGCTGGTGCGACTTGCGCCGTCACCGGCACCGCGGCCAGACCGGGAAGGTGTGCCCCGGCCGCTCGACGCTCCATTCTCAGGCTTGGTGTTCAAAGTGCAGGCTGGGATGGACCGGGCACACCGGGACCGGGTGGCGTTCGTCCGTATATGCTCCGGCAGGTTCGAACGTGGCTCCGTCGTCACCCACGCCGCGACCGGACGGCCATTCGCCACGAAATACGCCCAAGCGATCTTCGGCCGCGACCGAGACACGATCGACGTCGCCTATCCCGGAGACATCGTGGGGCTGGTGAACGCCACGGCGTTACGGCCGGGGGACACCTTGCACGATCGGGAGGCTCCGGTGGAGTTTCCCGGGATGCCGTCGTTCGCGCCGGAGAACTTCGCCGTGTGCCGAGTGGCCGACACGAGCAAAGCCAAGCAATTCCGTAAGGGCATCGAACAGTTGGACCGCGAGGGCGTGGTGCAGGTGCTCCGGTCCGACCTGCGGGGTGACGCCGCCCCGATTCTTGCGGCGGTGGGGCCGCTGCAGTTCGAGGTGACCGCGCACCGGATGGAGAACGAGTTCGGCGCGCCGGTTCGGCTGGAACGCCTGGCGTATTCTCTGGCTCGTCGGACCCGGCCGGAGGACCGCGAGGCGTTGGATGCCGAACACGACGTCGAAGTGGCTGAACGCACCGACGGTGCGTGGCTGGCGTTGTTCAGTGACAAGTGGCGACTCTCGTCGGTGCAGCGTCGCCACCCCGACCTGCTTCTGGAATCCTTGGTCGCGGGCGACGTCGAGGTCTGAGCGTCGGCCCGGCACTTCAACTGCCCGCGTTGTCACAGTGAGGACGACGACGTCTGCGGGGCGGCAGGCCGGAGACACGATCATGCTCAAGTGTGAGCGCTGCGGCACCGAATGGCGACGAGGCGACACTCGTGCCTTCTGCTCACCTCAGCCATCCCCGTTGTGTTCCCCGGACGCCGGCCTGGAAGCGACTACGAGCGCCTAACGTCTCGCTGGCGTCGGGTGGCATCCTATGCGCTCGTGTTATCTCAGATTGGGGTGAGCTCCAGTGCCGGAACTGCGCTTTTGGCCGGGCGAGGGATCCTTGCCCTGTTCGGCGCACTGTTAGCAGCGATGTTATGTGGCTTCTTGATTTACGAATTTATGCTTTACCGGAAGCGTCGTGGTGTTCCGTGTGGGTGTTTCGGCGGAGAAATCCGGTTACCAGGGTTTCAATTGGCAGAACCGCGCTCATGGCGACGGCGATTACAGTGGGTGTTCCGGTTATCGTAGTCGCCGGCTTCGTCCCGAGCTGGTTGCAGATAGCGGCAATCTTTGCTGTCGGCGTCGGCGGTGCACTGATGGCTCGAATTCTACCGGAATGTACCGTCTTCATGGTCCGACATTCGACACACAGGTAGCGGTTCAGAGTCGCCCGCCGTTTGCTCGATAGCCCCCGCGCGGTCAAGATCACTCAGGGTCCGAGATCTGCGGGACTCCCTCAGCGTGGGTCAGGTGGTTCGGACTCGACGCCAGCCAAGCCAGATTGCCATGGACACTACGGCGAAGACACCGAACATCACGGGTAGCACCCAGGTTAGGTCGACGAACGTGCCGGCGAGTCCTCCGAGAACGGCCCCAAGTACGGCTCCGGCCAGCACTGCGACGGATGCCGGCAGCAGCCAACGGGGCAGCTCGACTCTCAGGCCCGTGCCACTCGTGGTGCTCCAGCCATGTTGCTTGACACGTCGTGCCAGGTAGATCGCTATGAAGGCGGCGAGGACAATGAGGGCTATTCCCAAACCGAACATTCCTGCCGCACGCGCCACCGGCGTATCTTCGTGCCTCGCTGACTCGCCGTTCGGCCCGACGATCTCCACGGCCTCACCGTTGAAGAGGGTGACGGTGACGTCATGGCCTGCACCCGAGAGGCCGAGGCGGTCGGCTGCGCCCGATGATATCTGCACCACAACATCGCCCTGGAAGAGCCTGGTGCCTTCTGGTGCGTCGGGAACAGCGACGTAGATGAGGGCCGTTGTCTGGCTGCCCCCCTGCTGGGGTGGGGTGCCAGTTGTGCTGTCTCTGCGTGCCGTCGTTGTCCCTGGCAGTTCGGCTTGACAGTCGCCGGAGGCCGCACCTTCTTGGCACGTCGGTGCATACGCGAAGCGTGCCATCGTGGCGAGATCTCCAGGTGCGTTGGCGGCAACCAGGAGGATCAGCACAAGCACCGGCGCGAGGGTCAGCGAAAAGGCCCAGGCTGGAATGATGCCGAGCGAGCTCAGGGTTCCAGACTTCTTTGACTGAGCCATTTGCCCTCCGTCTTCGCATGCTTGGCGAGACTTTAGCACTCGTGTGCTAAAGGGATTACGAATTTCGTAGTGCAAGATGACAGGAGTCAGCACCGCAAAGCGGCCATCGGTGGCAAACGCGCTGGCAAGCTACGTCAATGGGCCACGAGAACGGGCGGCCAATCAGGTCTGGCGGTATTGAAGTCGAGTTTTGGTGGACCCGCAAGGGACACTCGAGCTGCATCCACTGCCCGACGACGTGATCGCAATGCTCAGTACACCGGGCACAGCGCCGGCGCTCCACCATGGCCGCGGGTGTCCTCCTCGCCGGAGCCGGCGGCGCGCACCCGATCAGCGCTCGCTTCAGGAGAGCAGCGGTCGCTGGTCTGGGCGAGGATCCCGTTCGGGTCGGGCGTCTCTCCCCACGGGCAGAGACGAAGTTCTGACCACAGGTCGATGTGCGGTGAGACGGCGTGCCTGTCGAATTGGTGCCATGTTCACCACAGAGGCTCATTCGGGCGCTGACCTGGTCGTCACCGTCCGCGGACTTACCAAGTCGTACGGCGCCCGAACCGTCGTCGACAATCTCGACCTCGATGTGCACGCCGGTGAGGTGCTCGGCCTCATTGGCGCCAACGGGGCCGGGAAGACAACCAGCGTCGAATGCATTCAGGGGCTGCGGCGGCCCGACGCCGGCGAGATCCGGGTGCTGGGTCTGGACCCGACCCGGGACGCCGACCGGCTGCGGCCACAGATCGGCAGCCAGCTGCAGAGCTCCGGACTGCCCGACCGGCTACGGGTTGCCGAGGCCGTCGCGCTCTTCGCAGGACCCCAGGCCGCCGACGGCGACCGGCTGCTGGAGCAGTTCGGCCTCGCGTACCGACGAAAGTCGCCGTTCGCGGGCATGAGCGGAGGCGAGCGGCAGCGGCTGTTCCTGGTCCTGGCACTGCTGAACAAGCCGCGGCTGGTGATACTCGACGAGCTCACCCAGGGACTCGACCCGGCTGCCCGGCGCGAGGTCTGGTCGGCGGTAGCTCAGCTGCGCGACTCCGGCGCGGCGGTGCTGCTCGTGACCCACGAGCTCGACGAGGCGGAGGCGCTCTGCGAGCGCGTGGTCGCGATGCGCGATGGCCGGGTGCTCGACCAGGGGACGCCAGCCGAGCTCATCGCGCGGCATTCCCACGAGGTGGTCATGCGGTTCGGGCTGGCCGCTGCCGGCGCGCCGGCTGATCTTCAGCAGACTGCCTACACCCTGCAGGCTCTGAACCGGCTGCCCGGGGTCACCAGCGTGGCCCGGGAGCGCGGCGACGTCGTGATCCGCGGCACCCGCGAGGTCATCGCCCAGGTTGGCGCCTGGCTCGTCAGCACCGGCCGACCGGCTCCCGCCGACCTCCGAGTCGAAATCCCCGACTTGGAATCTGCCCTGCTCAACCTGCTCGATAGCGACGAAACCGACCGGATCGGAGTGGCTTCATGACCACCACGACTCTCGACAACGGCTCCCCGGGCGGCGGGAAAGACAACGACGCGCGCCGTCGGCACCCCTCCGCCACCCGCCGACTGCTCACCGCCGAACTGCGGCTACTCACCCGTGCCCCGCTCACGCTCACGTTCGTGCTGGGTTTCCCGATCATCTCGATGCTGATCATCGGTGGCGTCTTCGGCACTGAGCCGGACGAGGCATTCCCGGTCAACCCGTCGCACTGGTACGTCGCGTCGTACTTCACCGTCGTGATCGGCGCGACCGGCCTGATCATGCTGCCCGTGCACATCGCGTCCTATCGCGAACTCGGAGTGTTGCGCCGCTTGGCGGCATCAGGCTTCCCACGCTGGTCATTCGCACTCGCCGAACTGGCAACGGGACTGGCAGCGATCGCGGTTGCCGGACCATTGCTGGTGGCGGTCGCGGCGCCGGTGTACGGGCTGCCCGACATCGAGGATCCGCTGCGGGTCGCGGCAGGCATCCTCGCCGGCTCGATCGCCTTCATCAGCATCGGCGTCCTGCTCGGCACGCTGCTGCCGTCGGCTCGCGCAGCGCAGTCGATCGGGCTGATGCTCTTCTTCCCGTCGTTCCTGCTCGGCGTAGGCGGCCCGCCGCCGGCCGTCATGTCGGAGCCGCTGCGCGAGATCGCCGAGAAGCTGCCGCTCGCATTGGCGACCGACGCCATCCGTGAGCCCTGGCTCGGTATCGGCAACGGCACCGGCCCGCTTCTCGCGGTCGCGGCGATCGCCGTCGTGGCGTCGGCGCTGGCGGCCCGACGAACGGCGCTGTGAGCCGGGCCGGAGTCTATGCTCGTGGCCATGACGATCGAGCACACAGCGCGAGTCGCGGCACCAACCGCGCTCGCGCTGTTCGCCATCGTGGGCGCGGTGATGAGCGATGTGCCGATCCTGGTGGGCGTGGGGATCGCGGGTGTGGTATCGGCCGTCGCCGCCGTCCTGGCCTGGGAGCACATCACCGGTTGGCCCCTCGCGGCTACGCTGGCTCCGCTGGTGGTGGCGTCGTGGTGCTCGGCCATGGCCAGTCGGCAAACCTCGTCTGGATGTGCCTGTGCATCATCGCCGCCTGGATGGCGCTGACCTCGGCGCTGCCGGTGGTCCTCACGGCGGGCGGCATTCTCGGCGCCATCGTGATCTCGGAGTGGATCCAGGAGACCGAGGAGCCCGGATGGGCGGCGTGGTTCGTCGGAACCGCGTTCACGCTGATCGCCTGCACATTCGCTCGGCGACTGCGGATGACCGTTGAGGAGCTGCGCGAGGCACAGCACCAGCTCGCGGAGCGCAGCCGCGCTGAGGAGCGAAACCGGATCGCCGGCGAGGTGCACGATGTGCTCGGCCACGTGCTCACGGTGTCGTTACTGCACATCGGCAGTGCACGGCTCGCGCTCGACGAAGAGCCGGACGAAGCCCGGCGCGCGCTGGGGGAGGCCGAGCGCCTGACCCGCGAGAGTCTCGACGAGGTGCGGTCGTCCGTGGGGTTGATGCGCGCCGACGGCCGAGGCGAGACGGCGCCGCTACCGGACGCGACCGCGATCCCAGAGCTCGCTGAATCGTTCCGGCGGGCCGGGACACGGGTCGAGGTCACTGTCGAGGGAGACCTTGCGGCGTTGGGCTCCACCTGCGGGCTCGTGGCGTACCGGATCGTGCAGGAGGCGCTCACCAACGCCGCCAAGCATGCTCCCGGCGAGCCGGTGGATGTGCGGGCGGCGGTGACGGTCGACGATGCGACCGTGACCATCACCAACAATTGCTTTGTGGACGGCGCGGCGGTAGAGGGAACCGGTGTCCGCGGGATGCGTGAGCGCGCGGAAGGAGTCGGAGGACGGCTCACGGCTGGGCCGTCGATCACCGGCTGGGCCGTCGAGGCGGTGTTGCCTGTATGACAGCCGTGGTCAGGGTGTTGCTGGTCGACGACCAAGAGTTGGTACGCACCGGACTGCGCGGGATCCTGAGGTCGCGGTTCGGATTCGAGATCGTGGGCGAACTCTCGAGCGGCTCGGGCGTAGTCGAGGCGGTCCTGTCCCTCGCGCCCGACATCGTGCTGATGGACGTGCGGATGCCAGGGGTCGACGGCGTGGAGGCGACCCGACGGCTCCGGGAGGTTGCGGACAGCCCGCCGGTGATGGTCCTCACCACCTTCGAGGACGAGGAGATCCTCGCCGGCGCACTCCGCGCTGGGGCAGCGGGATTCCTGTTGAAGAGCGTGCCGGCGGAGGATCTGCAGCGCGCGGTCCGGGTCGTGGCCGCGGGCGACTCATGGCTCGACCCCGCGGTGACCGGGCGGGTGCTGTCGGCGTACCGCGACGGATCGGTGCCGGCACTCCCCGGCGCCGAGGTCGACATCCTCACCCCGCGCGAGCGGGAGGTGATCGCCCTGATCGGGGCGGGCCTCAGCAACACCGAGATCGCAGCCGAGCTGACCCTGGGCGAGGGCACGATCAAGACCCACGTCGGCCACATCTTCACCAAGCTCGGCTTGCGCGATCGGGCCGCCGCGGTGGTGTTCGCCTTCGACCACGGCCTGGTTCAGCCGGGCCGGCGCGGATGAATCCACTGACCGCGCGGACCGGCGCCCTAGTCCGGACAGATGAGCCTGGGAGGGCGAAAACGGTTGAGACCGAGGCTGTGGAACGCGTTCTTGCCCGGCTGCACCGATGTGAACGACTTAGAACCCGCGCGGGTTCTTAGGCCCGCGGGCCGAGGTCGCGTCCACGGATGCCGGCGCCAAGTTGCTGTTCGACACCTGCACCGTCACCATCGCCTTGCCCGCCACCCATGACTTGGCCTCGTGATCCTGTGAACGATCACATCCCTGGCGGGCCGGTTGTTATCGCTCACAATCGAAATCGGTCAATGGTTGATCTCCGCGTAACGTGACGGAGATCGAGGAGAAGATGCCTATACGGTGCTGATTTGCGGCCCATGCGGCCTCGGAGCCTCGGAGTGGACCAGCGGTCCAGTTGGCGCTTGTTGCCGTACTGTTACCGTTAACATCTGTCCTCCAGCGGAATGTGAAGGTTAACATTCGACGCACGGAGCGGGCCCTTACAAGCGGCTACGCGCAGATTCCGGCGTCAGGGCCGGATCCAAACGAACCGAGGAGGTTCGAGGATGAGGACAAAGAAGACTCTTCTCGCCGGTGTTGCGCTGCTTGGGGCCGTGACCCTGATGGCCAGCGGTTGCGGGGGTTCAGGCACGAGCGACGACGGTGCCAGCACGTCGAACGATGACGACGGCGCGAACGCGTCGACCGACGACGGTGGTGCATCGAGCGGGGACGGCCTCATCACCGTCGGCTTCGCCCAGACGGGTTCCGAGAGCGGATGGCGCAGCGCCAACACCGAGTCCATGCGGGAGGCGTTCTCTGAGGAGAACGGCTTCGACCTGGTCTTCAACGCGGCTGACAACGATCCCGCCGCCCAGATCTCCGCGGTGCGCAGCTTCATCAACCAGGAAGTGGATGCCATCGTCATCGCGCCTATCGTCGAGGACGGCTGGGACGACGTCCTTCAGGAGGCGCAGGAAGCCGGTATCCCGGTCGTCCTCGAGGACCGGACCGTCTCGTCCTCGGACGACCTGTATGAGGCCTGGGTAGGGCTCGACTTCCGGCACGAGGGTGTCATGGCCGGCGAGTGGGCCGCGGAGACGTTCGGCGATACGCCGACCAACATGGTGGTCCTCGAGGGGACCACCGGATCGGCGCCCGCCAATGACCGTGCGGCGGGATTCGCGGAAGCGATCGAGGGAACCGCGATCACGGTGCTGGATTCGCAGACCGGCAACTTCACCCGCGCGGACGGCAAGACCGTCATGGAGGGCTTCCTGCAGAAGCACGGGTCTGACATCGACCTCCTCTACGCCCACAACGACGACATGGCCCTAGGCGCGATCGACGCGATCGAGGCCGCAGGCCTCGTCCCGGGCGAGGATATCCAGATCGTGTCCATCGACGCGGTGCGAGACGGCATGCAGGCGCTGGTTGACGGCAAGATCAACTACATCGTCACGTGCTTCCCACTGATCGGCGACCTGGTCGCGGAGGTCGTCGCGGACGTCGTGGCCGGGAATCCGGTGGAGAAGGTCCAGTTCTTCGAGGACCGGCCGTACACGCAGGAGGAAGCGGCCGAGGTCATCGACGAGTGGCAGTACTGATCCAGCAGCTTCGTGAGGGAGCCGGCTACGCGTCGGCTCCCGACCAGCTCCACCGGGAGTGAAGAATTGACGAATCACAAACCTGCGGGCACGGATGTCGCCATCGTCGAGATGCGCGGCATCACCATCGGCTTTCCCGGCGTCCTGGCACTCGATGGCGTGGACTTCTTTCTGCGTCCCGGCGAGGTGCACTCGCTCATGGGCGAGAACGGAGCCGGCAAGTCCACCCTGATCAAGGCGCTGACCGGTGTGTACGCGATCGACAGCGGTTCGATCGCGGTGGCCGGGGAAGCCCGGATCTTCGCCAGCACGGCCGACGCTCAGAGAGCCGGAATTTCGACGGTCTATCAGGAAGTGAATCTCTGCGCGAACCTGTCGGTCGGCGAGAACGTGATGCTCGGGCACGAGCCGCGTAACCGGCGCGGGATCGACTGGAAGGCCGCGCACCGCATGGCGGTACACCATCTCGAACATCTCGGCGTCCGGATCGACTCGAAGTCGGTCCTGTCCAGCCATTCGATCGCCATCCAGCAGCTAGTGGCGATCAGCCGGGCGATGGTCCTCGACGCGAAAGTGCTCATTCTCGACGAGCCGACGTCGAGCTTGGACCGCGGCGAGGTCGAGCAACTGTTCGCCGTGATCCGGGACCTGCGGGACCGCGGGGTCGCGGTACTGTTCGTGAGCCACTTCCTCGACCAGGTCTACGAGATCTCGGACCGGATAACCGTACTGCGCAACGGACAGCTCGTGGGTGAGTACTTGGTGAAGGATCTGCCACGCGGGGAACTCGTCACCAAGATGATCGGGCGGGAGCTCGACGAGTTGGAAGCGATTTCTACCAAGGCCGATCGGGTGATCGATCGAGAGGCGGCGCCCGTGTTGCGTGCGACGGGGATCGGACGACGGGGGGTGGTCGAGCCGGCTGACGTCGACGTCTTCGGCGGCGAGGTGGTCGGGATCGCCGGGCTGCTGGGTTCCGGACGCACCGAGCTCGTCCGCCTCCTGTGTGGAGCCGACAAACCCGATTCCGGCCATATCGAAATGGACGATCGGCCGGTGAGGCTGCCGACGCCGCGTCACGCGATAGCCAACCGCATCGCCTTCTCTTCGGAGAACCGACGGGCCGAGGGGATCGTCGCGGATCTGACCGTGGCCGAGAACATCGTGCTCGGCATCCAAGCGCGTCGCGGCTGGAGACGCCGCATCCGGCGCAGCGAGCAGAATGCGATCGTGACCGAGTACATCAAGGCCCTCGGTGTCCGGCCGGCGGACCCGGACCAGGTGGTCGGAAACCTGTCCGGGGGCAACCAGCAGAAAGTGCTCCTTGCGCGGTGGTTGGCTACCGCCCCCAAACTGATCGTCTTGGACGAGCCGACCCGCGGTATCGACGTCGGTGCCAAGGCCGATATCCAGCGCAAGGTCGCGGAGCTGTCCGCGCAAGGGCTCTCGGTGATCTTCATCTCGGCGGAACTCGAAGAAGTGCTCCGTTTGGCGCAGCGCATCGTCGTGATGAGGGACCGCCGCATGATGGGCGAGCTCGATTCGCACGATATCGATCTCGACGGGCTCATCGACTACATCGCCAACGGGAGCGAGGGGAGTGCAGCGTGAAGGACATCCTGAAGCATCGGCTGATATGGCCTGTTGTCGCGCTCATCGCGCTCATTGCGATCAACACAGCCACCCGCCCGACCTTCCTGAGCGTGACGGTACGCGACGGGCAGCTGTACGGGTCGCTCATCGACATCCTGCGCAACAGCGCACCGCTCATGCTCGTTGCGCTCGGCATGACGCTCGTCATCGCCACCCGCGGTATCGACCTGTCCGTGGGCGCGATCATGGCGGTGTCCGGCGCGGTGGCGCTGACCATCATCGATGCGTCCGCCACACCGAACAGCCCAGCGACGGTCGCGGTCGCGATCGCGGCCGCCATTCTCGTCTCACTCGTGCTGGGTACCTGGAACGGGTTCCTGGTGTCGGTGCTCGGTATCCAGCCGATCATCGCAACGCTCGTGCTGATGCTTGCCGGACGTGGTATCGCGCTGCTCATCACCGGCGGTTTCATCACGACGGTGAACAGTGACCCGTATAAGTTCATGGCGCAGGGCTACATCGCCGGGTTCCCGTTCGCGTTCTATGTGTCCGTCTTCGCCGTCGCGGTCGTCGCGCTGGTCGAGCGTCGTACCGCTCTGGGCATGCTGACCGAAGCGGTCGGCATCAATCCGAAGGCGAGCCGGCTGGCAGGTGTGCGCTCGCGTGGCATCATCTGGGGCGCGTACATCGCCTCCGGCGCACTTTCCGGAATGGCCGGAATTCTGTACAGCTCCAACATCATGGCCGCTGACGCCAACGCTTCCGGGTTATTCATCGAGCTCTACGCAATCCTCGCGGTGGTGCTCGGCGGAACCGCCCTGACGGGCGGAAAGTTCAGCATTGCCGGCACTGTGATCGGTGTCCTCACCATCCAGACCCTCATCTCCACCATCACCTTCCTCGGCGTACCACCGCCGGTGAGCCCGGTCTTCATGGCCACCGCGGTGATCATCGTCGTGCTCCTGCAATCGTCACGTGTGCACAACGCTGCCCGGGCTTTCGTCGGCTTGTTTCGCGCGCGCGGTGAGCCACCAGCGCGGAACGACACGGCGAACGGAGCGGGCACGGCGACGGATGCCGGCGCCCAGTCGTTGGGTGACACACCGGAGCGGGACGACACGAAGGTGGCGCGATGACCAGACTCGAGACCCCGAGGAACGCGCGGCGCGGGCCCTCCGGGTCCTTCGGCGCCTTCATGAGCCGGCGCTCCTCGCTCATGCCGACGTTCACCGCACTCGCGATCCTGCTCCTGCTGCTCGGCGGCGCCCATGCCTACTTCGGCAACTTCGTGACGCCATCGAACCTGTCGGCGCTCCTCCTGGACAACGCGTACCTGCTGATCCTCGCCGTGGGTGTGACCCTGGTCATCCTCACGGGCGGGATCGACCTGTCGGTCGGCTCGGTCATGGCGTTCACCGGCATTCTGTGCGCGAAGCTGCTCAGCGACGGGGTGCCTCCCATCATCGTCGTTCCCGTGATGATCGCGGGCGGAGCTCTCATCGGGCTGCTCCTCGGGGTCCTGGTGCAGTACTTCGACGTTCAGCCGTTCATCGCCACGCTCGCGGGGTTGTTCCTGGCCCGGGGGCTTGCCTTCGTAGTCAGCCAGTCGTCGATGCGCGTCGAAGATCCGGCAATTCTGTGGCTTCAGTCGGAACGGTTCCGGCTTGGTGACTGGTACATCACGCCCACCGGCATCATGGCCCTGCTCGTCGTCGCCATCGGCGTGTTCGTCACCCAATGGACGCGGTTCGGGCGCACGATCTACGCGATCGGTGGCAGCGAGCAGTCCGCTCGGCTCATGGGTTTGAACGTCGCGCGCACCAAGGTGCTCGTGTACCTGATCAGTGGAGTGTGCGGCGGCCTAGCCGGGCTGACCCTCACGGCGTACTCGGGTGCGGGTTATCCACTCAACGGTGTGGGCACCGAACTCGACACCATCGCGGCCGTCGTGATCGGCGGAACCCTGCTCACCGGAGGCACCGGCTACGTCATGGGCTCCATGATCGGTGTGCTGGTGTTCGGGACGATCAAGTCGGTGATCTCGTTCATGGGGGCCGAGCAATCGTGGACTCGCATCATCATCGGAACACTCCTGCTCCTGTTCATAGTCGTCCAACGGGTGATCGTCGCCAGGTCGGAACGGGGGCACTAGTGTCCCACGTTGCGAGACGCACGGGATAATAGCCAGATGGACGGGGCAACGCCGCTCCTGGAGGTTTCCGGGGCCACTGTGCGTTTCGGGGCCGAGACGGCTCTCGACGGGGTCGACTTCCGGTTGTTCCCCGGCGAGGTGCACTCGGTGATGGGCGAGAACGGGGCCGGCAAGTCGACGTTGATCAAGGCAGTCACAGGCGCCTTGCCGATGGATGCGGGCGTCTTGCGTATCGACGGCCGGACCACGCGGTTCGCCGCACCCCACGATGCACAGCACGCCGGTGTCCGTACCGTCTATCAAGAGATCGACCTGCTGCCCAACGTTTCGGTTGCCGAGAACATCATGCTCGGACGTGAGCCTCGCCGGTTCGGCATGATCGATTGGCCCAAGACGCGGCAGATCGCCACATCTGCCCTCGGCGAGCTCGGGCTCGACGTCGATCCCGCCTCGAAGCTGGGCATGCACTCGCTCGCCGTCCAGCAGATCGTCGCGATCGCCCGCGCGATCTCGACGGACCTCAAGGTCCTTGTGCTCGACGAACCGACATCAAGCCTCGACCTTGACGAGGTCGCGGAGCTTTTCCGGGTGATCCGCGAACTGAAACTCAAAGGCGTCGCCATCCTGTTCGTCTCGCATTTCCTCGATCAGGTCTACGAAATCTGCGACCGGGTGACGGTGCTGCGCGACGGCAGGCTGGTTGGGGAGTACCTGACCCAAGAGGTGCTGCGCATCGACCTCGTCCAGGCGATGCTCGGACGCAGTGCCGCGTCGCTTTCTTCGATACCCCGTACAGACTCACCGGACGACGAGGTCGCACCGTACCTCAGCGCACGAGGCGTCACGTCGAACCCGGGTATCGAGGACGCCGACGTGGATCTCCGGGAAGGCGAAGTGCTTGGTGTGGCCGGGCTGTTGGGCTCCGGGCGTACCCGGCTGGCCCGCGCCATCACCGGTGTCGACCGGCTCGACGCGGGCATCATCCGCATCTCGGGAAACCCGCACCACCCGCACGGACCGCACGAAGCGATGTCGCTAGGCGTCGTATACTCCTCGGAAGA
Source organism: Phytoactinopolyspora mesophila (assembly GCF_010122465.1). Classification (NCBI taxonomy): domain Bacteria; kingdom Bacillati; phylum Actinomycetota; class Actinomycetes; order Jiangellales; family Jiangellaceae; genus Phytoactinopolyspora; species Phytoactinopolyspora mesophila. Next base: position 307,483 of record NZ_WLZY01000001.1, read on the forward strand.
CCGCCGCGCCGAAGGGATCGTCGACGCGCTCAGCGTCCGGGAGAACATCGTGCTCGCCCTGCAGGCCGACCGGGGGATTCTGCACCGCATCTCCTCGGCTCGGCAACGCGAACTCGCGGCCAGCTGGATCGAAGCTCTCGATATCCGGCCTCCCGATATGGAACGTCCGGCCGGGACGCTGTCCGGCGGCAACCAGCAGAAGGTTCTCCTCGCCCGGTTGCTTGCGTTGTCGCCCAGAGTGCTCGTGCTCGACGAGCCCACGCGGGGCATCGACGTCGGCGCGAAGGTCGAGATCCAGAATCTCGTGGGTGATCTCGCGGGCAACGGCCTCTCGGTGATGTTCATCTCCGCTGAACTGGAGGAAGTACTGCGTGTGGGCAATCGCGTCGCCATCCTCCGGGACGGGCGCATCGTCGACACCGTGCGGTCCGACGACCTCACGGCCGATTCACTGCTGGCGATGGTGGCGCACCCGGATGGTGCCGATGAGTGAGGCGCGGCAGTGAGCGCCGAGGAAGAGCCGACGAAGGCAGCGAACATCTTCGACGTCGCCCGGCTGGCCGGCGTTTCGCACCAGACCGTATCGCGGGTGATCAACAATCTGCCGAACGTCAGGCCAGCGACGCGTGCCAGGGTCGAGAAGGCGATCGCCCAGTTGCGATACAGTCCGTCTCCCGCGGCGCGTGCCCTGGTCACCCGGCGCACCCGCACCATCGGCCTGATCGTTCCCGCGGTTTCGGACTACGGTCCTACCTCCATCGCCATCCACTTCAACATCGCGGCCCGCGCCGCGCGATACAGCGTCGACACCGTCAGCGCCGTCGATGTCGATCCGGCCAGCACCCGGATGCTCGTCGAAGGCATGCTGCGCCGGCGGGTCGACGCGATCGTGCTCGTCGTGAACGACATGGCGGTTCTCGAGGTCGTGCACGCTCTCGACCTCAACATCCCGCTGGTCGCCGCCGCGGCGACGATGCGGCGCGATGCGCATCTTGTGTCGATCGACCAGTATCGTGGTGCGCGCTCCGCGGTGCGCCATCTCGCCGAACTCGGTCATACGCGAATCCTCCATATCGCTGGGCCCACTCGCGCTCCCGACACGATCGAGCGGATGCGCGGATGGCGTGACGAGCTGAGTGCTCGCCGGCTCGAAATCGTCGAGCCCGTCCACGGGGAGTGGACGGCAGCGAGCGCATACACGCTGGGACTCGAGCTCGACATCCGACCGGATAGCGCGGTCTTCGTGGCGAACGATCACATGGCGATCGGTCTGCTCTCCGCGCTGCGTGAGCGCGACATTCGCGTTCCTGAGGACGTCAGCGTCGTCGGGTTCGACGACGTGCCCGAAGCCGGGTATCTCGTCCCCTCGCTGACGACGGTGCGCCAGGACTTCGCCGCACTCGGTGAGCTCATCATGCAGAAGGTGCTCATCTCCATCGAGGAACCCGACAGCGTCACCGAGGACACCCCTCTGGCCACGCGTCTCATCGTCCGGCAGTCGACTCGGGCCGTCGACCTGCCGGACAAGCCGGTCGATCCGCTCCTGCCCGCGCCTGCTAGGGGCGCCTAGAACCAGTAGCGCGGCGGCGACGGCGGCAAGTGACCTTTTCACGCCCGCCGTGCAGCGTGCGCCTTCGTCGGATTTCGGTCGCCTAGCCGGACGTGCGCAGTGTGGCGTCCAAGGCGGCCATGAGCTGGGCGGCCCGACTGACGCCGGCCGGTGCGGGCGGGTATCTGTGTAGGACGCTGATCAAGGCAGGAGTGGCGCGCTGGTGGGCATATTCGATCATTTTGTCCCCGATGACGGGCTCTTCGCCAGCCACGATCTCGGCGATGCGTGCTGCGTTCGCTGCGGCGCGAAGAATGTGGGCCACTTGGTGGGCTTTGGCGATCGGGTGGAGGTAGGCGGCGGATGCAGCGTCTCCGGCGGCTTGCGCGGCCAGGCGGGAGACTTCGGTGGAGGCTTCTCTCGCGGCGCGATGCGCATCCATCGACGTGACGCGCTGGAGCTTGGTCCTGCGCGCACCGTTGACGAATTCCCAGGCAGCGTCGAGGGCGGCGCGTGGGCGAGGATCGTCGGGGTGGGCGTTCTCGAAGAGGGGGAGAACATCTTGTGCTGACTCGGCCGCGTAGCGGGCTACCTCTCGCAGCTCGTCATATGTCAGTTCGAAGTCGCCGGTCACGCTCGTCACATTCCGATCATCTCACCGCCGGATGGAGCGAACAGCGGAAGCCCGCAGCCACCGGTGACGACGAAACCGTCGCCGCCCGACGATTCGCCGCCCGACGTGGCACCCCACGATTGGCTGTCGGTGCAGTCAGGTCCGCTTCCCGGGCCTGTCCCGTCAGGCTGGCCGCGGTGACGGCCTGTTCTCGCGGTTGAGGTTGGGTTTCTGTGTGTTTGAGGCGTGGGGCTTTGGTTTAGGTCGGTGACCTTGTCAGTGGCGACGGATAGGCTCGAACGTATGTTCGATGATGGTGTTTCGGGTGATCGTCCACCCCATGTTTTGGCGGGGGTGCTGGACGCGGCTGAGGCTGTCTTCGACGAGGCCCTCGATGTAGATGCCTCGCTGGTGGGTGATGACGACCTGGTGGAGGTTCTCGCTCGGTGTCACGCGCTGGCTGCCCGCCAGGGCGAGCTGTTTCTCCGGGTGCTCGCCGAGGTCGACACTCGGGATCTCGGTCGCCGCCTCGGCGCGTCCTCCACGACCGCCTGGGTGCGTGATGCCCTGAACATCCGTCCCGGGGTGGCGAAGTCCTCGGTGGATCTGGCCCATCGGCTCACGCCCCCGGTCGAGGCTGACGACTACGCCGCCACCCCCGACGCCGGCGCGCGGCGCGGGGCGATGCCGGCCACCCGTGCAGGCCTGGCTGCTGGGGAGGTGTCGCTGGACCACGCGACCGTGATCGCCAAAACCATGGCCCAGCTGCCCACGGACATCAGCGCCGAGGACGCGGCCCGCGCTGAGGCCGATCTGGCCGCGTTCGCCACAGAGCACGACCCGGCCACGCTGCAGCGCCTGGCCACTCACCTGCTGCACGTGCTGTCCACCGACAGCCTCGAAAACCGTGAAGAACGTGCCCAGCGCAAACGCCGCCTGCGCCTCATCGACAATGGTGACGGCACTGTGCGCATCACCGGCCTACTGTCCACCGAGGGCGCCGCCACCGTGCGCACCGCTCTCGACCCGCTCGCAGCGCCCCAGCCCGGCGAGAACGGCGAACGTGACCCCCGCGCACCCGACCAACGCCTCGCCGACGCACTCGTCGAGCTCTGCCAACGCCACCTGCAAGCCGGCACCCTGCCCACCAACCACGGCCACGCACCCCAGCTCCTCCTGCTCGCCGAACTGTCCACCCTGCTCGGCACCACCGGCACCGGTCCCGCCGCGGCGGCCTGCGCCCAGACAGATCCAAGCGGCGAGAACACTACCGAGGCCACATGCACCACCGGCGCCAGCTGCGCCGGCCAGCAGCACCGCAGCAACCAGGATCACCGGGACGACAAGAGCGACGGCCGCGGCAACGGTGACGGTATCCACACCGGTATCCCCGGCAGGCAACCCGAACCCGACCCGGGGTCTGCCGGCTGCGGTCACACCGCCCGTTCACCCAGACCGGCGCGGCAATGGCTGCGAGATACGTGGGCCCAACGCTTCGGCGTCGCGCCGGCAGAACTCGGCTGGGGTGGCCCCATCTCCACCGAGACACTGCGGCGCATCACCTGCGACGCCAGCATCACCCCGGTGCTCGTGGGTCCACACGGTGTCCCCCTACGAGTCGGGCGCGCCGAGCGCATCGTCACGCCCGGCATCTGGACCGCGCTCGTAGCCCGCGACCGCGGCTGCGCGTTCCCCACCTGTACCCGGCCACCGGCGTGGTGTCAGGCACACCACATCCGGCATTGGTCTGATGGTGGTGGTACCGATCTGGAGAACATGGTGCTGTTGTGTGCGCACCACCACCGGGTGATTCACCACGGCGGCTGGGACGTCCACATCGGACCGGACGGACACCCCGTGTTCGTGCCACCGCCCTGGATAGACCCAGACCGAACCCCCAGGCGCAACACCCGGCCCCGCCATGACCACCAGCCGCCGCCATCCGGTGAACACCCAGGCGAAAGCGACGGGCAACGCACTCGGCGACACCGAATGCGGCCACCACCACCGGACACCTGACACCTCAGCCCGTCCGTGTTCGGTCGGTGGGGGTGCTCGGCGGCCTTCTTCACGCATGGGTGTCGGCGGTGACGACACGGCGAACTGTACAGGCAAGCGATGCCGCTGCCAGTGCGGTGAGCATTAGGGCGATCGCGGCGGCACCGTGACCGGCGCCGCCGGCGATGGCTCGTCCGAGAATGGCGGCGGTGAGTGTGGACATGGTGGCGGTGGCGATCGCCTCGATCAGGATCTCCAAGGCGGCCGCCTTCGCGGGGGAGACGTCGTCCACTTCCTGGGGTATGTCGACGATGTGGTTGATCGTGTCGAGGTAGGTCAGTCCCATTCCGACACTCGCTAAGGTCCAGCCGAACAGGACGATCTGCACTGGCACGGTGATCCCGTCTATGAGCAGGACGGCTCCCGTCGCGACCATCCCGGTGACAAGGAACGACGCGCCGAGCGTCGAACGCCGCACGTAGGCCCGGGCGGCCTGGGCCGGCCACTTCGCCACCGCCAGGCCCGCGAATGCCCAGCCGAGACCGCCACCTGCCAGGACCACGCCCACCTCGCGGGCAGTGCCGTCGAGCAGGTCGTGAACGATGATCGCGATGATCGCCCCGCATCCGAAGTACGCGGCTGTCAGCAGGCCCATCGTCGCAAGAGCAGCAGGGCGCCCGGGGCGCGCGGTCAGGGTCCCGCTGGGCAGTAGGCGTCGTGCGGCGAACAAGGTAGCAGCTATGCCGACCCCACCCACGGCGACGGCCACACTCGTCGGCAGTGTCTGCAACCCGACCAGGGACAGCAACGCCACACCACCGGTGAGGATGAAAGCCGACCCGATCGCGAGGCGTTCCTCACCCCCGGGATTCAGGGTTCCCCGCAACTGGCGGGCGATAATGACACGCGCGATCACGAGCAATGGAAGGTAGAGCACCAGCGCCCACCGCCAGCTCAGCACCGACGCTACCCACGCCGCGTACATGGGGCCGACGAACGAGGTGATGACCCACATCACGTTGTACCCGGCGAGCACAGCGCGTCGCCATCCGGTCGGAAGCACCGTGACGATCGCGGCCAGCGACACCGACGCCAGCGCACCGGCCGCGAGTCCAGAACACGCCCGACCGAGGACGAAGACACCTACGGACGGGGCCAGTGCGGCGACCACGCCACCCGCCACGCTGAGCAACGTCAGGTGCAGCAACAGCCGGTCCACCGCGAAGCGCTGGAGCAGGTACGGGCCGAGCGGCAATGTCAAGAACATCGCGATCTCGGCCGCCCCCGTCATGACGCCGTAGAACTCGTGCGCGTCAAGATCGGCGCCGACCAGCGGGATCACCGTACGCAGCAGAAACGTCTGCATCCCCGCAATGAACTCCACCATGAGAAGCGCGCCGGCCAGGAGGCCGTACCTGACCGCCCGCCCCTCGCCCACACCAGCACGCTGCCCAGTCATGGCTCACACCCCGGCTCGCGTCGGTAAGGACCGGAACTTCCCGAGCGCACCACCCGTGGCAGTGGGGGAGTGTGCGCCCCGCGATCTGGTCCGACGCCGAGCGTGGCAGGTGAATTCAGTGCGAAGTAGCTGACCGAGACCACCTCGATTGCACCTTGGCCGTCACGAAAAGGCCACAGCATAAGGTCAAATTCGAGTAGAGAAAACCGCCCGCCGGAAATCGTGTCCGGGGGCGCTTCCTGGCCTCACGTAACGCTTCGGGCGGTTCGACGACGGCCAAGCGTTACGTGAGGCCACGAACCTTCGGCGCAGGCAGATCGCGCGCAGCGCCAGGTGGCCGAGCGCTGCGCGGCGACATGTGCACTCTTGCTTGTCGTGCCACGGCGCTGGAGCGGGCTATTGGTTGTCGAGCTTCGCCGCGATTTCGTCTTTGGTCATTGAACTGGTGCCGGTGACGCCGACATTCTGCGCTTGCTGGGCTAGTTCTTCTCTGGTTGCCTGGCCCGGCTGTCCGCCCAGGTGCTTGGAGCGTTCCTGAAGGAAGGCTTTGCCGAGTTCGTGGCGGCGTTGATCGGACAGCCGCTCCCGCATGCCGGGCAGGACGGTTTGTTCCTCTTCTTCGACGTGATGGTTCACATCTTCGACCAGCTGGTTGAACAGTTGCTCGAATTTGGAGGAGTCGGTCTCCAGTTCTTGCAGCTGCGTGAGCACTTGCTCGGCTTCCTGATGTTCTTCCTGGCTGTGGGCGACCTCGTCGTGCTCATCCGCCTCGTCGCGTGCCGCGGGATAGACGTGGAGCTCTTCGGCCCGGCTGTGCGCGATCAGCAACGCTGTCACTACGGGAAGGAACAGCGGCCTCTTGTCGGGATCGGCCTGCATCTGCTCGAACAGACGCTCTACTTCACGGTGGTCCTGCATGATCAAATCAACGACGTCCAGCCGCGCGCTCATCAGCACCTCCTATTTCGATGCGATGGCGATACCCCTGCGGCAACGAGCCAAACGGCGCACCGCATGGCTACTTTCCCGGTGCTCGGAGCGCAGGGCTGGCCGCTGCTGTTGACCGTGGACCGCACGTGTCACGGATTTCACGACGAGCTCGTCGCGGCCCCCTTCTCCGTCCGCTCGGTCGCGTCTAGATCGCCTTGTTAGCGAGCTGAGTAGTGTGCGCAAAAATTTAGTGCTAAAACTGGTTACATGGCGAACGCGCCTTCGTCGGAAGACGAACAGCTGATCGATCTCGGGGAGACAGCACGACGTTTGGGCGTGCATTACATGACCGCGTACCGCTATGTGCGCACCGGGCGCTTACCGGCTGCGCAGCGTGATGGCCGGTGGCGGGTGGACCCCGCGGAGCTCGGCAAGCTCCGCCCAGGTCCGGCGGAGAGTGGGGCGCGACGTGGGCACGGGCGGCCAAAGGCTCGGCGGGGCGTATTGCGGGCACGGTTGCTTGCCGGTGACGAGCCTGGCGCGTGGCGGATCGTCGAAACACTGCTGGCTTCCGGTGCCGAACCAAGCGCCATTCTGGTCGACGTGCTGGCCGGGGCGTTGCGTGACATAGGTGATGGGTGGGAGCACGGCGAGTTGACGGTCGGCGATGAGCACCGTGCGACGGCCGTCGGCATACGGCTGGTGGGGCGGCTGGGTGCCACCTCGACCTGGCGCGGCCGTCGGCGGGGGACGGTCGTGCTCGCCGGGGCGCCACACGACGCACATGCCCTACCCAGCGCCATCGTCGCAACGGTGCTGAGGAGCAGCGGATATGACGTGGTGGAGTTCGGCGGCGACACCCCAGCCGAAGTGGTCGCCAGCGCCGCGGCGGCAGTGGGTCCAGGGTTGCGCGCCGTCGGCATCAGTGTCGGAGCCCGGCAGCGGTTCGACGACGTCGCCGGTGTGGCCGATCTCGTACGTCAGATGGTCCCGGGGATCCCGGTGCTGGTCGGCGGCCCAGCGGTGAAGTCGGCAGCCGTGGCGTCCGATCTGGGCGCCGACGGATGGGCCGCCGACGCCTTCGGGGTCGTGGACGTCCTCGCAGAGCTTCGGCAGGTCCAGAGATGACCGTAGTTGTCTTGTTCACCCGTGACCTCCGCGTCTACGATCAACCCGTTCTCTCTCGGGCATGCCGCGAGTACCAATCGGTAGTCCCGTTGTTCGTCGTCGATGAGCGGATCCGGCGCTCGGCACCCGCTTCGCCGAATCGAGCCGAGTTCCTCGCGGCAGCGCTCGCCGACCTACGCTCGTCGCTCCGTACGCTCGGCGCTGACCTGGTGATACGTCGCGGTGACGTGATCGCCGAGACGCTGCGAGTCGTCGCCGCGGTCGGTGCGTCGGCCGTTTTCGTCACAGCTGACGTCAGCGGATATGCCCAGGCGCGCGCACGGCTGCTGCTCCGGGAGAGTGCACAGGCCGGAATCAGAGTCGAATTCGGCCCTGGGGTGACCGTGGTCCCGGCCGGCGAACTCACCCCGGCCGGCGGCGACCACTACCGGGTCTTCACCCCCTACTTCCGGGCCTGGCAGCAAACCCGCTGGCGCCACGTCGTACCGGCGCCGCCGAGGGTGCCCTTCCGGCAGGATGTCGAGGCCGGGCCGCTTCCCGCCGCCGACGACATCGTGGCCGGTCAGCGCTCGCCGGTGTTGCCGGAGGGCGGGGAGAGCGCCGGCCTGCGCGCGTTGGAGAAGGCCGTCCGGGTCGCACGCCTCGGCGGCCAGGACCGGGACGACCTCGCGGCGGATCAGACCACGCGCTTGAGCCCTTACCTGCATTTCGGTTGCCTGTCGGCGCTGCACGTTGCCCGGCGGTTCGAGAACGTGGATCCCGACGTCGTTCGCCAACTCGCCTGGCGCGACTTCATGCATCAGGTGACCATGGCGTTCCCCGACATGCCGACGCATGACTATCGTCCACGTGACATCGCCTGGCGCGACGACTCAGATGCGCTGACCGCCTGGCAGGAGGGCCGCACCGGTATGCCCATCGTCGACGCCGGCATGCGGCAACTCCTGGCCGAAGGCTGGATGCACAACCGGGCACGGTTGATCACCGCATCCTTTCTGACCAAGACGCTCAGGGTGGACTGGCGTCACGGAGCCGCGCATTTCGCGCGCTGGCTGGTTGACGGCGACATCGCGAACAACGCCGGTGGCTGGCAATGGATGGCCGGCACCGGCAACGACACCCGACCGAACCGGGTCCTCAACCCGATCCGGCAAGCACGCCGTTTCGACCCCACCGGCGTTTACGTCCGGCGCTACGTCCCCGAGCTGGCGGACGTCGCCGGCGCGGACGTCCACGAGCCGTGGCGGCTCCCCGAACGGAGCCGGGCCCGGCTGGAATACCCACCGCCGCTGATCGAGCCCGCCGGTGCGCCCCGCGGGCATTCGGCTCAGCCACCCTTGTGGAGCGCCGAATGAAACAGACGATGCGTCGCCACCGGGCCGCCCGCTGGCTGTTGCCCGCGCTGGTAGCGCTTGTGTGGATCGCGCTCGGCGGACTACTGGGTCCGTACACCGGCAAGCTCGGCGACGTGCAGACCAACGACAACGCGGCCTTCCTGCCCAGTGACGCGGAGTCCACCCAGGTCTGGCGGCTTCAGCAAGAAATCGCGGGCCAGGACTCCGTCCCGGCGATCATCGTGGTGGAGTACAACGACGCGGAAGCTGACGGCGCGGATCTCGAGACCTTTACCGCCGACGTCCTCAGCCTCCCCGGCGTCGTCGGCATTCCCGGACCCGCGGTCCCGTCGGCCGACGGCGAGGCGGCGCAGATCGTCGTTCAGATCGACGGCGCACGAGACGCCGACGCGGGTGCCGTCGTGGAAGAGATCCGCGCCGCCGCCGGGCAGGTTTCCGGTGACGTGTATGTCACCGGCCCGGCCGGGTTCGCCGCCGATCTCGGCGAGGCATTCGGTGACATCGATGGGCTACTGCTGTGGGTGGCCGTGTCGGCGGTGCTCGTGATCCTGCTCGTCGTCTACCGCAGCCCGTTGCTGCCATTCATCGTTCTCACCTCGGCGTTGCTCGCGCTCTCAGCGGCCGCGGCTGCGGTCTATTGGCTCGCTGACCGTGAGCTCTTGACGCTGAACGGTCAGAGCCAAGGCATCATGTTCATCCTGGTTGTGGGGGCGGCGACCGACTATGCGCTGTTACTGGTATCGCGGTTCCGGGAGGAGCTGCGTGAGCAAGGTTCCCGGTTCGCGGCCATGCGCGCGGCGATACGAGGTGCGCTGCCGGCCATCGTGGCATCCGGGGGCACGGTCATTCTCGGCGTGTTGTGCCTGCTCGTCAGCGAGCTCAACTCGAACCGCGATCTGGGACCGGTTGCCGCGATCGGAATCGCGATGTCTATGGCGGCGTCACTGACCTTCCTGCCGGCGATGCTGCTGCTGTTGGGCCGGGCGGCGTTCTGGCCGTTCCGGCCCCGGCACGGCTCGAGCGCCCCGGAGCGGTCGGGTGCGTGGAGTCGCGTCGCATCGTTGGTCGCCCGCCGTTCTCGCCCGGTCTGGATCGCCACGGCGCTGGGCCTGGCGATGCTGGCGGTCTTCGTGCCCAGGCTCGACGCGGACGGTGTCGCCCAGACTGATCTGTTCCAGACCGATGTCGAGTCGGTCGCGGGCCAGGAGGTACTGGCCAGACACTTTCCCGGAGGTTCGGGAAACCCTGTGACGGTGGCCGGCCCGCAGGATGACATCGAGCGGATGATCGCGGTCATGGAAGCCGATCCAGGGATCACTGACGCCGACGTCCTCGCCGACGGCGCGCCGGGCGGCGACGAGTCGTCCCCGGCAGTCAGCGACGGTCAGGTCATCGTCCTCGGCACTCTCGGCGACGCGCCGGACAGCGACGGGGCGAAAGACACGGTTCAGCGGCTACGCGCCGACCTGGCCGAGACCGTGCCGGAAGCGCTGGTCGGCGGGGAGACAGCTGTCCAGGTGGACACCGATGCGGCATCGGTGCGGGACCGCCAGCTGATCATCCCGCTGGTGCTGGCAGTGGTATTCGTGGTGCTCGCGATCCTGCTGCGGGCGCTGATCGCGCCGGCCGTGTTGTTGCTGGCGAATGTGTTGTCGTTCTTCGCGACGCTGGGGGTAGCGGCGCTGGTGTTCGAGTTCGTCTTCGGGTTCGACGGGATCGATCCCGCGGTGCCGCTCTTCGGCTTCGTGTTCTTGATCGCACTCGGGATCGACTATTCGATCTTCCTGACGACGCGAGTGCGTGAGGAGGCAGGGGCGATCGGCACCCGGCCCGGCATCAGTCGCGGGCTGACGGTGACCGGAGGCGTCATCACCAGTGCCGGGGTGGTGCTGGCGGCCACCTTCTCGGCGCTGGCCGTGGTGCCGATCTCGTTCCTGATCCAGATCGCGTTCATCGTGGCCTTCGGTGTGCTGCTGGACACCTTCGTGGTGCGCTCGCTGCTGGTGCCTGCTCTGGCCTACGACATCGGGTCCCGAGTCTGGTGGCCTGGTCACCGCGTCGAGAAGGAGGAACTGTCACCATGACATTCACCTATCAGAGTGAGGTGCCTGCCTCGATCGACGAGGTGTTCGCCTGGCATGAGCGGCCCGGCGCGATCAGCCGGCTGCTCCCTCCGTGGCAGCCGGTACGGGTGGTGCGTGAAGCCGCCTCCGTGCGTGACGGCGTCGCCGTGATCGGTCTTCCTGGCGGTCTGAGGTGGCGGGCGCAACACGTCGCAGCTGAGTTCGACCGCCCCCACCGGTTCGTCGACGAGCTGGTCACAACCCGACTGCCCATCGCCCCGCCGTGGCGGCACGTGCACGAATTCGAAGACCTCGGCGAAGGCGGCACCAGAGTTGTCGACCGGGTCGACACGCGAGCGCCGCGGTCGATGCTGACCTCCATGTTCCGTTACCGCCACGACCAGCTGGCTGCGGATTTGAAGGCGCACCAGCACTCGCGCCAGTGGGCACCCCGTCCGCTCACGTTCGCCGTCACCGGCTCGTCCGGCCTGGTGGGCTCCGCCTTGTCGGCGTTCTTGAGCACCGGTGGCCATTCCGTGGTGCGCCTGGTCCGGTACCGGCCCCGAAACGAGAGCGAACGGCACTGGAATCCGGGTGCGCCGGACCCGGCCGCGTTCGCCGGCGTCGACGTTGTCATCCATCTGGCCGGCGCGTCGATCGCCGGCCGGTTCACCGAGGCACACAAGCGGGCCATTCGCGAGAGCCGGCTGGAGCCGACCAGGCTGCTTGCCGAAGCCGCGGCCCGGGCACCGCACGGTCCCGGAACCCTGATCACGGCGTCGGCGGTCGGCTACTACGGGCCGGACAACGCCGATACGATCCTGACCGAAAGCACCGACAGCGGCGCAGGATTCCTCGCCGGTGTGGTGCTCGCCTGGGAGGCCGCGACCCGGCCGGCACAGGCGGCGGGGCTGCGCGTCGTCAACGTGCGCACCGGCCTCGTGCTGACTCCGGCCGGAGGTCTGCTGCGGCTACAGCGGCCCCTGTTCGCCGCGGGCCTCGGCGGCCGGCTGGGCACCGGCGAGCAGTGGATGGCCTGGATCGGCATCGACGATCTAGTGGACGTCTATCTGCGTGCGTCCCTCGACGAGACCCTGAGCGGCCCGGTGAATGCCGTGGCGCCCGAACCGGTCACCAACGACGAGTACAGCCGGACGCTGGCACACGTGCTGGGTCGCCCGGCGATTCTGCCGGTGCCGTCGCTGGGACCGCGCGTGCTCCTCGGTGAACACGGCGCGCGGGAGCTGGCCGGAGCCAGCCAGCGCGCGGTTCCGGCCCGGTTGACCGCGGCCGGTCACACGTTTCGGCATGCCACTGTCGAAACGGCCCTGCGCCATCTCCTGGGCCGTGCGGTCCCCGCGTGACTGTGCCAGGAGTTCGCGCGCGACGAGCGCCGTCAGGTAGGCAGCTCGATCAGCATGATCGGGTCGGTGGTCGGCTGTTCGGAGCCGCCCTCCGGCTCGATGGTCACGCCGAGGTGGTCGGCGTCTTCGAGGCCCACAGCGGTGAACGGCCCGAGCTCGCCGTCGTCGGTGTCACCGAGGACACCCGCGGGCCGGGCGCCCTCGCTGTCGATGAACCGGATTGGAGCGAGTCCTTGGCTGTTACCCTTCGTGATACTCAAGTTGCGTCCAACCTCGGCTATCGAGCCACGGCTGCGATGGTGAAGAGGTGAGCGTTGCGAGGACGGCGGCGGCGGTGGCCATCACGGATCCAGGTGGAAGACTCGCTCCGCGTTGCCCTGGAAGAAGGCTTTCTTGTCCTCCAGTTTCCACGGCAGCGAGTCGTAGGTCGCCACCTCCTCGGGAGCCCATTGATAGGGGTAGTCCCACGAGAACATCAGGTGGTCGATCCCTACGACCTCGCGAACGAACTCGATCGCCGGGTGCCAGGCCATCCCGCTGGTGGTGTAGTACACGTTGTGCCGCAGATAGTCGCTCACGGGGCTTCGCAGCGGTTTCAAGGCGTCGTATCGCTGTGACTTCACGGCGGCGCCGTGCATGAAGTCGAGGCGCCACATCCAGATCGGCAGCGCCTCGCCGAGGTGTCCGACCACGATCTTCAGCCTGGGGTAGCGGTCGAAGACACCCGCGGTGATCAGTCGCAGCAGATGCAGGCCGGTCTCGACCGAGAACCCGTAGACCGCGCCGTCGAGGCCGGCCTCGATGAAGGGCTCGGCCATGCGCGGGATCGGTGTGTTGGGATGCAGATAGATCGGAGTGTCGAGCGCCTCTGCTGCCTCGAAGATGGGGGAGTACTTCTCGGCGTCAAGGTATTCGCCCTGGACATGGGAGTTGAGGATCACCCCCTTGAAACCGAGTTCGTCGTGTCCGCGCCGGATCTCTTCCGCGGCGGCGGTGGGGTCCTGAGGTGCGATGGCGGTCAGCGCCTCGAACCGGTGGGGGTGCTGGGCGACGACGTCACGCAGCTCATCGTTGATCTCGATGGTCAACGGCACCGCGACCTCTCCGCGCAGGATCTGGGTGCCGGGGGTGGTGGTGGACAGGATCATCACGTCGACGCCGGCCTCGTCCATGGCGGCGATCCGCTCCTCGTCCGCCTCGACGATTCGCGCCGCGAGCGTAGAGGCGCGCTCGGTTGAGCCGAGGTAGTAGCCCCACAGGCTACGGAACCCAGGGTCGGTGATCGAGCCGGACGCCAACTCGCGCCGATAGATCTCCAGCATCCGCTGGGAGGCCCACGCCTCCTCGGTGGCGATGCGCTTGTAGTCGCTCGAGAATGCGAGCACGGTCATGTGTTCATCTCTCTTTTCGTCGTGCGTTGGGGTTCGGGATTAGAGATCGGACTCGTCCCAGTCGTTCATCATGTCGACCAGTTCGTCCGTGTAGAGGTCGTCGGCATCGACGTCGCCTTGGATCTGCCCGGACTCGACCATGTAGTCGAGGAAGACCTGCCACGTGCCGTCCTCATGGGATCCCCACTGGCTCGCTCCCGGTTCGAGGGAATAGGAGCCCTCCATCCGGCGCTGGAGGATGCTCAAGTCGTTCGCCAGCGCTTCGTCGTCGGAAACTTCCGCTGACTTGGTCGCCGGATCGAATTGCCAAAGCAGCCTCACGCACTCCTCGGGATCCCGTTCGCAGGATGCGACGCCTTTGAACACCGCCCGGCCGATGGCCGCGAAGAGTTCGGGCTCGTCCTCCAGCCGTTCCGGCAGTGCCATGAGACCGCCAGCGTTGAGCGTAGAGACCACGTCCGACTCCAGCACTTCCACCTCGATGCCGGCGTTCAGCATCGTTTGGTACTGCGAGTCGAAGGTCGACAGCGCGTCCACCGTGTCCGATCCCAGCGCCGCGATCGCTTGGGGTCCGGCACCGATCTCGATGAACTGCAGGGACTCGGGGTCGACGCCAGCCTCGGCGGCGATCGCCTTGGCGACGTACACGCCGTTGGAGGCGAGGCTCACCACGCCGACCCGTGCGTCCTCCAGATCCGCCGCTGTCTGCACCGCACCGCCTTCGAAGGTGGCGACGCCGAAGTGCGAGCGGCGGAAGAGCATGGCGTAGTACTCCGCTGTGAACTCTTCGTTCTCGTGTCCGATCACCACGGGTTCCGGCGCCGCGATCGCCACGTCGGCAGCGCCTTGTTGCAGCTGGGTGGCTGAGGTGGCGCCCCCCGGGAAGTTGACCCACTCGACGGTGAGCCCCTCGTCCTCGAAGTACCCCAGCTCGTCCGCCGCCGCCAAGGGCGCATAGCTAGAGGACCATGCGGCTTGGGTGACGGCGAACGTGATAGAGCGGAGATCATCGTCGCCGCCCTCGCCGGGGATGCCGCACGCAACGGTGATCATGGCGATGGCCATGGACGTGGTGGCGCCGGCAATGACGCGTCGCCTGGACGCTCTGTTGGGGTTTCGCACCTTGGCTCCTTCGCTCGGTATGGCGGTCGCCGCGTGGACGACGCGTGGGGTCTGCCGGGCTCGCCGCCAGCATCCGGTCGGCACTAAGACCCCGAGATGGCATCAAGCCCTTTGCCCTGCCAGAAGACGACCTTCGCGCCCACCCAACTGATGAGGGAGGTCAGTGTCATGCCGATGACGGAGAGAATGACGAGGACCGCGAAAGTCGTGGCGACGTTGAGGTTCGTAGAAGAAAGCTGGATCATGTAGCCGAGGCCGGCCTGAGCTCCGACGAACTCCGCGACGATCGCACCGATGATGGAGAACGTCACCGCGATCTTGAGGCCGGCGAAGAAATACGGCAGCGCCGTGGGCATCTGCAACATCCGGAATGTCTGCCACTTCGTGGCTCCCAGACCTCGGAACATCTCCATTCGGTCGCGATCCGCCGACTGAATGCCGGTGATGAGGTTGATCAGAAGCGGGAAGAACGCCAACAGGGCGGTCGTCACCACCTTCGAGGTCATCCCGAACCCGAACCACGTCAGCAGCAACGGCGCGAGGGCGACCTTCGGTACGGCTTGGAGCGCGACGATCAGCGGCATACAGGCGCGCTCGACGAGCTCCCATCGGGTGACCAAGGCAGCGACGAGCGTGGCGAACACAATGGCCAGGCAGAAGCCGAGCAGCACCTCCTGCAGCGTGACCCAGGTGTGCATCACGAGCACACCGCTCGTGATGCCGTTGACCAGGGCGGTGACGACCTCATTCGGCGGGGGGAGGACGTAGCGGGGAACGTCGAGCAGACGGACGCTCGCCGCCCAGCCGGCGAGGAGGATCGCCACGAGTCCGAGGAAGGGACCCGCCCGGCTCACCAGATCCCCAATGGCGGCGATGCCACGGCCGTTGCGCGACGTCTCGTCGGTGCCGGAGACAGTCTGCTCCTGGAGGGCCGGCATCACGCGACCGCCTTGGTGTGTTTGCCCAGGTGCTCGTCGAGGATGGTGCGCACCCCGCTGGCGTACTGTCCGAAGCGTTCCGAGTTCACGTCCTCCAGGGTCCGTGGCCGCGGCAGGTCCACCGGCAGCACCTGAGCTACGCGGCCGGGACGTGGCGTCATCACCACGACGCGGTCGGCGAGCAGGACCGACTCCGCGATGCTGTGCGTGACGAAGGCGATGGTCGTCCGGAACTCCTCGTGGATGCGCAGGAGTTCGACGGTGAGCGCGTCACGCGTCATCGCGTCGAGTGCGCCGAACGGCTCGTCCATCAACAGGATCTCAGGGTCCTGGATAAGTGCCCGAGCGATTCCCACACGTTGTTGCATGCCGCCAGACAGCTGATGCGGATAGCTCTGCGCGAAGCTGTCGAGGCCGAGCACCGTGAGAAGCTCTCTGGCGCGCTCACGGTAGGGCGCCAGCTTGGCCCGGCGCACCCGGATCGGGACCAGCACGTTCTCGATGACATTCTTCCACGGCAACAGCAAGGGCTGCTGGTACACGATGCCGATCCGGTGGCTCGGGCCGGTGTGTCTTTGACCCGCCAGCAGCATCTCGCCTTCGGTCGGCATGTGCAGACCGCCGAGCAGGCGGAGCAGCGTACTTTTTCCACACCCGGAGGGGCCGACGAGGGTGACTACCTCGCCTTCGGCGATATCCAAAGAGATGTCGGTCAGCGCCTGGACCGGTGTGCCCTTCTTCGCCTGGTATGTCTTGCTCACACCGCGTAACGACACGAGGGGACGTGCTGGATCCACAATGATCCTCCCGATACTGTTGCTATAGCAACTGATGGAGAACCCATGTTGCTATAGCAACTAATGAGAGGGCAAGGGTCTTGGGTGAGCTTCCTGAGAAAAGGGCGGAGGGGACCGACGAGCCCGCGCTCATGCGTGAGCCACTGTCCGACGTCATGACAATCGGCACATACGTGCCGAGCGCTGTCGTCGTCATCTCCAACTCGTTCGCGCACGGCGGTTCGACCGTCTACCACAAACGCTTCGGGATTCGCGTCAATGACTGGCGGATCCTCAACGCGCTCGCCATCGCGCCGGGCCGTAACGCCAAGCAGCTGACCGAGGTCCTGCGGCTCGACAAAGCGGTCATCTCACGCTGCGTCGCTGAGCTCACGCGACTCGGCCTTATCGGTAGCGAACCTGAAGGTGTCGCGCGACGGCTCTACCTCACCGAACGCGGCGTCGCTGTTCATCAGGGCGTCTTGCCCCTTTCCCGCCAGCGGGAGCGCATGCTGACGGCGGGCTTCAGCGAGGAGGAACGGGCTCAGCTGCTCTCCTTCTTGCAGCGTATGGTCGCCAACCTTGAGGATCTCAAGGAGGTCGATGCCGCGCTCGCCGCCGGAGCGCAATCCGGCGAGTGAATCGTGGCCGATGTCTGGGCGCGGAAAGGCCGTCATCGCCGGTGCGACATCCAGTTCCAAGCCGCCTACAGGCGTTGGGGTCGGGCATCGGCCGCAAACAGCCAATCCGTCCGTGGGTACACGGTGCGCCAAGGCACGTCCCCACGGACACGCCGGAGTCGCCGTCGACGCTCATGGCGAGGGTGCCGATGCGCGTGGCTGCGCGCTAGTCCCAGCGCTGTTGGGCGAGGAGTAGGGCGAGCCGTTAGAAGAGCCCCGTACGGGATGGGCTCGTTGAGCGGGAATGTCAACGTGCCGTTGCCGGACTTGTAAGGCGCGATTTGTCGTTTAAGTGCCTCGTCCGCCTTCATTGCCCGGATCGGTCCCTTGAGCGCTGCTCGCTGTTCTTTACATCGTGGCCGACCGCACTGTTTTGCCCTGTATCGTCGCTCATGCTGGCGTGAATCTCGTGATCGAGCCGTGGTTGATCCTGGCGGCTGTGTCAGGAGCATCGACCGCGGGCCGCTCGTGACCAAGCTACCGGCGGCGAACTATTGGAGAACGCGATGGGCCTGCGCACTAGGAACTATGCGCTGAAAACCGTGACGGTTGCCACTTGTCTGGCGATGTGGTCGTTTTTGCTGAGTGGCCATCGTTGGGCGACCGTTCCTGGGGCTTGGCCGTGGGAAGAATACCTGCTGGCCGACATCGTGGCAGGTCTGTTTGCCTTGGCGATGCTCGTCGTTGTTAGAGCGGTCGAGGGAAGTCTGATCTGGGCGCTATCTATTTTCGTACCTTTCTGGGGCTTGTTCATCTCCGTGCGGGCATTCTGGCTCATTGGAGATGTGCCGTTCGGGCGCCCCTTGCCGAGACCCTGGACGACGGGAAGAGCCGTCAAATCGAGTAGCGATGAGGACGTTGCCCAGCCAGGCGCGTCAGACGAGATCACATGAGCGCATCGGGCAGCAAAAGCACCAGCTGGAACGACGGCGACGTCTTCCCTGGCTGCACGAGCCTGAGCGTCACTGCGCGGTGCCGAGGTCAACGGGAGGCTGGCGCATGATCGATCCCAGGTGGAAACGACGCGATGATCGCGTAGGCACCCTCGGTGGTTTCGGTCCGGATATCTTGAATGCCGTATGCATCGAGAGAGGCGACGATGGGGTCCACGACCTTCTCCGCTGGGCCGTCGTAGATCATCCAGAGTTGCCCACCAGCGTGCAGGCTTGCGGCGACGTGTGGCAGGGCGACGCCGGGACGGGTCCAGAAGGTGTTGACGCGGATGCTGAATGCCCGGTCGAAGCTACCTGGCGAGACCGGCTGTTTCTCGATGTCACGAGTTGAGATCCGGACTCGTCCGGCGTTGATCGCGGCCTGATTGACGACACGCGCGCGAGCGACCGCCTTCTCCGACCGATCGATTGCGGTGATCCTGGCGCCGGGCGCGCGCATCGTGGCGGCGAGGATCGCTTGTCCGGTCCCGCAGCCGATCTCGAGCAGTTCTTCATCCGGCTGCGGGTTGAGTAAGGCGACCGCGGCGTCGATCCGGCGCGAGATGCTCTGCATGACAGCCGACACTACGGGTCGGGTCGAAGCCCAGCGTCGAATGCCACACCGGCGAGGCCGCCCGCCGGTGGGAAAGGCAACCCTGACGGCTGGTCAACCTCGAAGACGATCCGTACGAACTTGTCAACATGGCTCACGATCCCGCATGCCACGTGCTCCGTGCCAGGTTGACGGTGCAATTGACATGACGCAATATTATGAGAGGTTTGTGCACATTTACGTACGTAAGTCTCCGGTTCTCCTCCTTTGAGTGTTGCCTTTTCGTGAATCTCTGCTTCAGTTGGTTCAAGCATGCTTTGCGCCCGGCTTACGCGCCAGGACGTGACCCATGGGGGAATCTGAAAAAGAAGGGCCCATTTCCATGGCCGATACATCCACTCGTCGATTTCGACGCGCAACGTTTGCAGGATTGGTAGCACTAGGGGTTGCGAGTCTTGTCGCCGTTCCTTTGATCTTCAATGAGAGCGTCGCGAGCGCCGCTGATGCTCCGGTGGGTTTGGGCACCGCCGGCGACTTCTCGGTCCTGGCCGGTTCCACGGTCACCAATACCGGCCCGAGTTTGTTGGAGCAGAATCTCGGAGTGCACCCGGGTAATACTGCGCCGGGCTTCCCGCCCGGAGAGGTCGAAGGGGAGACGCATCTGGCCGACGAGGTAGCGCTGCAGGCGAAGGACGATTTGACGGTCGCCTACAACAACGCGGCCGGTCGGACGCCTTTCACCAATCTGCCGTCGGAGTTGGGCGGCACAACGCTCCTGCCCGGGGTCTACCGGATTTCGGCCGCACAGCTGACCGGGCAGTTGACTCTGGACGCTGAGGGTGACCCGGAGGCGGTGTTCATCTTCCAAGTCGACAGCACGCTGGTCACGGCATCGAACAGCAGTGTGATCCTGGTAAACGGGGCGTCGCCGTGCAACGTGTTCTGGCAGGTGGGCAGTTCGGCGACGATCGGTACCGATACCACCTTCATCGGCACGATCATGGCTATGGCCTCGATCACTATGCAGACCGGAGCGACCTTGGAGGGTCGGGCGCTGGCTCGGACCGGTGCCGTCACCCTCGATACCAACACCATCACCGACGACGGCTGCGAGCACGGCCCGCCAGATGGTGATGAGAACGGGACCGAGGACGGGACTGAGAACGGGACCGAGGACGGAACTGAGGACGGGACCGAGGACGGGACCGAGGACGGGACCGAGGACGGGACCGAGGACGGAACCGAGGACGGAACCGAGGACGGGACCGAGGACGGGACCGAGGACGGGACCGAGGACGGAACCGAGGACGGAACCGAGGACGGGACCGAGGACGGGACCGAGGACGGAACCGAGGACGGGACCGAGGACGGGACTGAAGACGGAACTGAAGACGGAACTGAAGACGGGACCGAGGACGGGACCGAGGACGGGACCGAGGACGGGACCGAGGACGGAACCGAGGACGGAACCGAAGACGGGACCGAGGATGGGACCGAGGACGGAACCGAGGACGGAACCGAAAACGGAACCGAGAACGGAACCGATCTGCCGGACACCGGCAGTGGTGCAATATCGGTCCTGACTGGGGTGGGCGCGCTTCTGGTCACGATGGCCGGAGGGCTACTCCTGTACCTTCAGCGGCTGAGGCGTACATGAAACTCCGCTGAGCCGTTGCCGAGATGGTCCGCGGCGGCACCCCGATCTGATTCGTCGATCGTTACTGAACACGTTGCGGATGGTTAGGGCGTAGTCTCGAAGAATGTTGACACTCGTGATCGTGCTGCTCGCCATCTGGCTGATCCTCTCGATCGTTGGGTTCGCGATCGAAGGCATCTTCTGGCTCGGCATCGTCGGAATAGTCCTGTTCGTGGCTACGGCGCTCATCGGATGGGTCAGGCGCAACGTCAACAAGACGTAGTTGTCGCCCGGCGATCGCCGAGCCCGAGGCCACGCGCTGGTGGTTCGGCAAGTTCCGGCCACCTGTCGGTTCTCAGCGCGAACATACCGACATCGCGGGGGTTATCGCCCCCGCGATGTCGGTAGATCACTCGTCCGTTCGCGACTACGCCGGATCGGTCTCCCAGGGGCCCCATGGGCTCGTCCCCGGTTCCTGGTTGCGTGTCCACCAGCGAGCGGTGTACCGCACGTCGTCATGGAGGACGACGTCACCGGTGTCAAACACCCGCGAAGGTGTCCACAGCGCCGTCCCATCCGGTGCCGCGGCGACCTCCTGCCACGGCCCGTGCGGATCGCCCGGCTCCTGCCCGCGCGTCCACCACGACGCCTTGAAGTCCGCACCCTGGTGGTTGACCATGTCACCGGCCACGTATACCTGCGCCGGATCCCATGCCGGCCACTCCGGTTCCAGGTCGCCGGTCCGCTCCAGTACCACGTCGTCGAACGTGCCCCAGGCGCCGCCGGACAGCGTGAACGTGGCCGCTACCGTAGCCGTGCCGTCATCCTCGACGACGATGTCCTCGACCGTTGTTGTCCGCCACGTCCTCCAGCCGTCCAGCAGCAGATCCGCGTCGTACGTCCCGGCGGATGTCGTCGCGGTGAGCCGCCGCTCGTCGGTCTGCGGGCTGTCCCCACCCTGGGTGGTGGCTGAGAGCCGGTATGTGCCGGCCGTCAAACCCTCGATCTGCTGACTCACGGTGAACTCGTACGGTTCGGGCGCCCAGAACTGCACCGCGCGTGTGCCGTCAGCCGCGTCGTTCGTCGTCGTGATCGCCGCGCCCGCCCCGCTGATCGTCCACATGCTCGTGTCCGAGTCCTCGAAACTCCCGTTGACCACGTAATTGACCGGCTGGACCACAACCTCCGCGGTGACCTCGATATCGGACTCGGTCAGCCCGCGCACCTCGTACGTTCCCGGTCCGTCGATCGCGGCGACGTCGTCGTCGTTCCATGTCACGGCGTGCTGATCCACCGAGCCGTCGTTGTAGGTCACCCGCACCGTCGATGGCAGAGCGATCTCGTCGCCGTGGACGACAACCAGCTCGGGTGACTCGACACGCACAACTTCCAGCGGCGCGACGGCCCCGGTGTACACGTACCGGAAGACCTGCAGAGACTCCAGGGGATGCCCCTCGAAGTCGAACAGCGCCTGGTTCTCCCAGGCTGAACCACCGTAGTACTCGCCCGCGTCGTCCGGGTCGTACTCGGCCGCGTAGCTGGTCGCCCAGCCGGAGCCGTACGTCTCCCAGAGCACCCAGTTCTGCTCGATCTGCTCGGGCGGCCCCACCGGCAGCCACGCTGGCTCCCAGTAGTAGACGCCGAGTCCGGCGTCTCCGAGATCGTTCACGGCGGCGATGACGTCGCGCAGCGCGTCGGCCTGGCCCTGGGGGCTCACCGAATACCGGTCATGTCCGGGATCGGAGCCGATGATGTTCCCGGTGCCGTCACCGTCCTCGAGGGTGTAGGCCCACGAGGTCTCCGTGACGATGATCTTCTTGTCGTACGTCTCCGCGACGTGTGAGAGCACGTCGGTGAGGTTTTCCAGCGTGCCGTGCCAGAACGCGTAGTACGAGCTGGCGAAGACGTCGTAGTCGACGCCGTGCTGATCGAGTTGCGCGGCGTACTCGGCGAAGGTGCCTGCGCGCTCGGGGTTGGTGAAGTGCAGTGCGACGAGCGCGTCCGGGAACACCTCTCGCACCGCGGCGCTTCCGGCCGAGAACATCCGGGCCCGGTCCGGCCAGGCGCTCACCCCGGAGACGGCGTGGTTCGTCTCGTTGCCCACCTGGACCATGCGCACGTCCACACCGGCGTCCCGGAAGTCCTCGAGCGCATCCCGGGTGAACTCGCCCAGTGCGTCGACCTTGTCGTCAACGGTCATGCCCTCCCAGGCCTTGGGCGGGAACTGCTTGCCGGGGTCTGCCCAGAAGTCGGAGTAGTGGAAGTTGACCAGGACGCTCATACCGTGGGCGGTGGCTCGCTGCCCGATCTCGACCGCCCGGGAGACGTCGACATTGCCACCTCCGTACCCGCGGCCCTCCGAATCCCACGGATCGTTCCACACCCGGATCCGGATGTCGGTGATTCCCGCGTCGGCGAGCACAGCGAACAGATCCGCCTCGTTGCCGGCGGTGTCGTAAAAGGTCACCCCGCTCTCCTCGAGTGAGAGCACCATCGAGATGTCGGCGCCGTGGATGAAATCCTCGGGCAGATCCTCCACCTTCTCGACGAAGATCCCCGCCTCGACCGGTCCGTCATCGTCTGTGGCGGCTGCCGTTGGAGTGCCGAGAAGCAGTGCTCCGACCGTGGCCAGGCCGATCAGGCCACGAGCGCCAGATCGTTGATGCGATGCCATAAAAGTGCCTCATTTCCTCGTGATCGAGTTCGACTGAGACGCGATCCGGTGTTCGTCGTCCTCCTTCCCAGTCACGGGCTAACCCTTGACCGACCCTGCGGTCAGTCCACCGACGATGTACTTCTGCAGGAACAGGAACAGCGCGAGGATCGGCAGGCTGGCGATCACCGCGCCGGCGGCGAACAACCCCCAATTCGCATTGAGCTGGTCGGAGACCCATGCGTACATGCCGACCGCGAGAGTCCAGTTGCGTTCGGAGGTGAGGATGATGCGGGCCAGGATGAAGTCGCCGAAGGGGCCGACGAACGACAGCAGCGCGACAACGGCCAGGATGGGCGTAACGAGACGCACGATGATCGTCCAGTAGGTCTGGGCATGGGTGGCGCCGTCGATCTTGGCCGCTTCGTCGATCTCCCGCGGGATCGTGTTGAAGAACCCGTACATGAGGAACGTGTTGGTGCCGAGCGCGCCACCGAGGTACACGCAGATCAGCGCGAGCTTCGAGTTCAGGCCGAGGACGGGCACGACGTTCCCGAGCGCCAGCAGCAGCAGGAAGATCGAGATGAACGCCAGCATCTGCGGGAACATCTGGATGATGAGCAACGCGGTCAGTCCACCGCGGCGGCCGGTGAACCGGAACCGGGAGAACGCGTAGGCGGCGGCCGCCCCCATGAGTACCGAGCCGACCGCCGTCGACCCCGCGATGATGAGCGTGTTGGCCATCCACCTCCAGAACTGGGTTTCGCCCAGGGCGGTGACGTTCGCCGTCGAGACCGAGCGGAACAGCTCCGTTGACCCGGTCAGCGTCCCGGACGACGCGACGGCCGCTGAGAGCACGTAGGCCAGCGGAAACGCCGCGTAGAACACGAGCAGTATCGCGACCGGGTATTTCCATGCCACGTCCACCAGCCAGCGTCGCCTCCGGCCGGGTGCGGGCCGGGCAGCAACTCGAGCGGGTGCTGCCTGTGTCGTCGTGGCCATCACAGGATCTCCTCGAGTTTGCGGGTACGCCGGAACGCGAAGGCGGAGATCACACCGACGACGAGGAACACGATGATCGACAGCGCGCTGGCCAGACCGTAGTCGGCGCGGCCACCGGCGACGCCGGAGATCTGGTAGATCATCGTGATGAGGATGTCGGTGTGCCCGAGTACGGCGGACGTGTCGGTGAAACGGGGCCTGCCTTCGGTGAGCATGTAGATGATCGTGAAGTTGTTGAAGTTGAACGCGAACGCCGCGATGATCAGCGGCGCCGTCGAGATGAGCAGCAGCGGCGGCGTGATCGTGGTCCAGGTCCGCCATCGACTGGCGCCGTCGATTCGGGCCGCCTCGAGCACGTCATTCGGCAGTGACTGCAAAGCACCGGTACAGACAAGGAACCAATAGGGGAAACTCAGCCACAGGTTCACGAGGATGATCGCGAGCTTGGCAAGCCACGGATCGCTCAACCACTCGATCCGCGCGCCGAAGAAGAACAGGTTATTGATGATCCCGTAGTCGGGATTGGCATTGAGCATCCCGCGCCACAACAGCGCGGACAGAAACGCGGGGAAGGCATACGGCAGGATGAACAACATCCGCATCACCTTGCGCCCGCGGATACGGGCGTCGTTGAACACCACCGCCATCCACAGGCCCATGAGGAAACTCGTCGCGACGGTCAGGATGGCGAACGCGAAGGTCCACGCGGTGATACGCCAGAACGGCCCGGCGTAGTTGGTGTCGGTGAACCCGCGCACGAAGTTGTCGAACCCGACGTAGACCTGCCAGCCGACGGGAAGCGCCGATCCGTCGTCAGCGACGAACCTCCCGTCGTCGCGCGCTACGTAGACGACGCCCGTCTCGGTGTCGGTGAGCGTATCGGCCTGGGGATCCCAGTCGAGCGTGGATTGATAGACGGTGCCGCGAGTGCCTTCGCGGGTGCGGATCGAGCCGTCATCGCTGTCGTCGGACACCGGCACCCGCAGGTCGAGGACCTGTTGCTGCAGGCTTTGGTCGCCCAGCAGCGTGGCCCGGTCGACCACGTCCCAGCCTGGGACGGCGGTGACGCTGTCACCATCGACGGTTGCCTGCGGCTCGGCGGCCAGGGCGGTCTCGGCGTCTCCGACCAGCACCTGGCCGTCGGCGAGAAGCGCGAATCCGATCTCGCCGTCGCGTTGCAGGACCGTCAGTGGATATGTCTCGGCGCCTTCGACCGCGCGTTCGTTCTGGATGAGCAGGGCGTCGACGGCCTGCTCCTGGGTGCTGTTGTGGCCCGTTCCGTAGTTCGTCATGGCCACGTTGAAGGTGTAGGCCATGGTGAACAGCTGGAAGATCAGGAGGAACGCCAGACCCGGGAAAAGGTACTTGGACGGCAGCGAACGTTTGCTGAAGTACACCCAGTTGGCTGCCACGGTGAGGGCAAGTGTGCCGGCGAGAATGCCCCACGAGCCTTCGACGTAGGCGGACCACACGATCGCCAGTCCGACCGCGTTGATGGCCGCCATGATCACGAGCTTGACGACAAACCCCCAGCCGGTGCCGTGCCAGGCACGCGCGTGTGATTCGCCGGGCCGGCGCCGCGCCGGCCCAGGCGTGCCGGCACTGGACGGCGAGGACGCGAGGGGCTCGTCGGTGGGCATCGTTGCCTCCTGTCGCGGGTTGACACGGGTGGAACGGCGGGGGAGCCAGCGGGGCAGCAGCCGGCGCCCCCACCTGAAAAGGGTCAGCCGCCGAGGGTGGCCTCGATATCGGCCAGCATCTTCTCCCAGGCCGCCTCCGGCTCGGCCGAACCGGAGATGATCGCCGACTGCGCGGCGTTCCAGTGCTCCCAGACGTCGGCCATCTCTGGGATGGACGGCATCGGGGCGCCGTTCTGGGCCGCCGCGAGGAAACCGGCGACGACTGGGTCGTCGGCCACGTCCTGGGCCACGGCGCTCATCGCCGGGATGCGGGGGTCGGCGTCGTGCAGCGCACGCATGGCCTCCGGCGTCGCGACGTAGTTGGTGAGGAAGTCGGCCGCCAATAGCGCGTTGTCGCTCTGCGCCGACACGAAGAAGCCCTGCACACCCACAAACGGGGCTGCGGTCTCTCCGCCAGCGGATGGAATCGGGTCGACCGTCACCTCGATGCCCGCGTCCACAAACGTTGCGATCGCCCACGGGCCTGCCACGGTGTACGGCGCGTTGCCGTCGGCGAACTCCTGGTCCGCGATGTCGATCGTCCAGTCGGTGCTGAACAGCCCGGTCCCGCTCATGCCGTTCTCGCCGAGCCACTCGGCGAACTCGAAACCGGCGTCCCCGCCCATGCCGATGTCGTTCGTGTAGGACCCGTCCGGGTTCTGGACGAAGACCGGAGCGCCGAAGGACGTCTGGAAGGCGTAGTAGGTGTAGGCGTCCCCGGTGGTGCCGTTCGTGTTGATCACGAACGGCAGGGAGGTCCCGATCGCCTGTCCCTCGTCGATCATCTCGTCGAACGTCTCGGGGGTCGGGTCCGGCGCCAGCTCGACGTTGCGTACCAACCCGACGCTCTCGAGGGCGTACGGCAGGCCGTACAACTGACCGTCGTAGGTGAGCGCCTCAATCGCGACGTCTTCGAACTCATCGGCCGTGGCACCGAGATCGACGGAGTCCACGACGCCGTTGATGATCAGCGAGCCGAGCCAGTCGTGCGCGCCGACCGTGATGTCCGGGCCCTCACCTGTCGGCACTTGTGCGAGGAAGTCCGCCCGGATGTCCTCGAAGTTCTTCTGGACGAGCTCGACGGTCACGCCGGTCTCGTCGGTGAACGCCTCGGCTGCCGTGGCGACCGCGGGCTCGCGGTTCTCGTCGACCCAGATGGTCAGTGAACCGGATGCAGCCGGAGCGTTGTCGGTCTCGTCGTCCGGCTCGTCATCGCCGGATTCCGCGGCGGCATCCTCGGTGGGTGCGGCCGCGGCGCCGTCCGCATCGTCTCCACCGCCGCACGCGGCCAAGAGGACAACGGCCGCGACGGGCGCGAGCCACATCGTTGTGTTCCGCATGGCATTACCTTTCTGATCGTGTGCCGCGGCGCGCGCGTCTGGAATTGCGGTGCTGCGACCCGGTGGGTGCTGATGAACGTGAGGTGATGGACGGTTGGTGGGGTTACTCGGCGTGCTCAGGCGCGGTGATCACCTCGGACCCGTCGTTCCGCGGAGGTGCGCACCACGGCCACACCGCCCGCAGGGAGGCCGAGGCGCCCGGTGACTCGCTCTCCGCTGAGTAGCTCCACTCCATCGGCGAGCTGAACCTTGACGTCGTGTTCGCCATGGTTGATCGCCACGTGGTAATCCGCCTCAGGGCCGTTCCGGACCACGACCTCGACGTCGTCCGGCAGGTCGGGCCGGCGCACCCCGGCGTCCTGATACACCGCTCGCAGGACTGGTGCGAGGGCGTCGATATCCAGACGTGTCGACACGTACCAGGCGGTGCCGCCGCCGAATGCGTGCCGCGTGATCGCGGGGCTACCGGCGGCGGGACCGTCCAGGTGGCTCGCCACCACCTCGGCGCCTTCGAGCGCGAGGTCCTCCTGCGACGTATCGGCGGCGACCTCACCCGCGTCGCCGAGAACGCCGTCCGCCCAGGCGACGCGGGTCTCGGTCCCGGAACGCAGCGGCAGGAACTCATGAACGAGCAGGCCGAGCACGTCGCGCAGCGGAGCTCCGAAACCCCCGGGATGGACGGCGTCGTGTTCGTCGACGACGGCGGAGAAGAACGAGACCAACAGGGTGCCGCCGCCGGCGACATAACGGCGTAGGTTCTCCGCCGACTCCGACGTGAGCAAATACGACGCGGGGGCCACCACGAGGCGATATCGCGACAGGTCCGCCGACGGGTGGGCGAAGTCGGTGGTCACCCCGTCGCGCCATAGCCGCTCGTAATAGGCGCGAACCCGTTCGCGGTGTCGTACGTCGACAGACGGGCGCCACTCGAGGTCCTGGGCCCAGAACGACTCGGTGTCCCACAATAGGGCCACCTCGGCAGCCACGGTGGAGCCCTGGAGCTCGGCAAGGTTCGATACATCCCGGCCGAGTTCGCGGACCTCTCGCCAGATCCGTGAACCGGTGCCGGCATGGGGGAGCATCGCCGAGTGGAACTTCTCCGCGCCGCGGCGTGAGGCACGCCACTGGAAGAACGCGATCACATCGGCGCCCCGGGCCAGGTGGCCGAGGGAGTTGCGGGCCATTTCGCCCGGGCGCTTGGCGACATTGCGGGGTTGCCAGTTCACCGCCGACGTGGAGTGTTCCATCAGGATCCACGGCCGTCCGCCGGCCACCGAGCGGGTGAGGTCAGCGGCGAGCGACAGCCCGACGTGCCCACGTTCGTCGGCGGCCGTGAGGTAGTGGTCGTTCGAGACGATGTCGACCTCGTGCGCCCACGCCCACAGGTCGGTGGTGGGGCACTCGTTGGCCATGAAGTTCGTCGTGATGGGCTGTTGCGCGTGTTCGCGAATGGCGTCTCGCTCGGCGATGTAGCACGCCCGTAGCTGGTGGTCGGTGAACCGGGCGAAGTCGAGGCTCTGTGCGGGATTGGCCACGGACGGCGTCGCCGCCGGAGCGCCGACGTGTTCCCAATCGCCGTAGGACTGGCCCCAGAAGGCCGTGCCCCAGGCGTCGTTGAGTGCGTCGAGGGTGCGGTACCGGTCCCGGAGCCACTCGCGAAACGCGCCGACCGCCGCCTCGGAGTAGTCCTGCCCGACCGGAGCGCCGTACTCGTTGTGCACATGCCACATCACCACGGCCGGATGGTCGGCATACCTGCTGGCGAGCGCCGAGGCCACTCGCACAGCGGCGGCCCGGTAGGCGGATGAGCTGGGGGAGGCCATGCCGCGGGAACCGAACCCGAGGATGGTGCCGTCGCGGGTGACGACGCGAGCGTCCGGATAGGCGGCGAAGAACCAGGCTGGGGGAGAAGCGGTGGGGGTCGCGAGGTCAACGGCGATGCCGTGGCCGTGCAGCAGGTCGAGGAGGTCGTCGAGCCACGCGAAGTTGTACTCGCCCTCGCGTGGCTCCAGCAGGGCCCAGGAGAAGATCCCGACGCTGACGAAGTTCACCCCGGCCTCGCGCATGAGAGCGACGTCCTCGTCCCATGTCTCGCGTGGCCATTGTTCAGGGTTGTAGTCCCCGCCGTAGCCGATCCGTCGACCGGTCGGCCAAGCGCTTCTATCCGCCATGACACTCCATTGGATCTCTTCGACTGTGCACGGTCCCAGTCCTGAATTTCGCAAAGTCTAGGCATTTAGTCGGCCGGGTCCACAAGAGATCGAGACACGCCGTTATTCGACTGTGACCGTGCACAGTATGGAGGCGTGAGTACAGTCAGTCCTGTGACATCCGAGACGGAACGCCGTCGTCCGACCATCCGAGACGTCGCCGCGGCCGCGGGCGTCTCTCGTGGGACGGTCTCCCGCGTCATCAACGGCGGGCATTGGGTGTCTCCCGACGCGCGGCGGGCGGTGGATCAAGCGATACTCGCGACTGGCTACCGCGTCAATCACCATGCCCGCAGCCTGGTCACCGGGCGCGCGAACTCACTTGCCTTCCTGCTCACCGAGCCGCAGCAGAGGCTGTTCGCCGATCCGACGTTCGCGACCCTGCTGCGGGGCGCGGCCGCGGCGCTCGATGCGCGCTCGATGACCCTCGTTCTGCTCGTCGCGGGCAACGAGGCCGAGCGCGCGAACGTCATCAAGTACGTCACCGCAGGTCACGTCGATGGTGTGCTGCTGATCTCCACGCACGAGAACGAACCGCTCATCGCCTCACTGCTGGCCGAAGACATACCGGCCGTCGCGTGCGGAATACCACTCGGATACTCGGACCGGGTGGCTTCGGTCTCGGTCGACGAGGCCGGCGGAGCCCGGGCGATGGTCCGGCACCTGCGCTCGTCCGGGCGAGGACGCATCGCGACCATCGCGGGCCCGCTGGACACCCCGGGTGGGAGGTACCGGCTCGCGGGCTACCGGGAAGAGCTGGGCGAGCGTTTCGACGAACGCCTCGTCGCCCACGGCGACTACAGCGCGGAGTCGGGCGCCGTCGCCATGGCCGAGCTTCTGGACCGTGAACCCGACATCGACGCGGTGTTCGCCGCCTCCGACCTCATGGCCTCCGGTGCGCTCACCACCCTGCGCAAACGCGGCCGACGGGTACCTGATGACGTAGCCGTCGCCGGATTCGACGACTCCGGCCTGGCCGCGACACTCGACCCTCCACTGACAACGATGCACCAGCCGTTCGACCGCATCAGCGCCGAGATGGTGGCTGTGCTGCTGGACATCATCGACGGCGCGCCGCGCAGGTCGGTGACGCTACCGGCCGAGCTGGTGGTGCGCACGAGCACCTGAGGTCAGCCGTGCCGTTCCACTGAGCGTGTACACCGGGCGAGGCGGCATGATTAGATCTTGACCGGCGACGCTCATGTTCACGCCGAGACGAGTGAAAGCGGGCGAATGGATCTGGAACGGCTGGCCATCCTCTCCGACGTGCATGGCAACGTCACCGCGTACCGGTCCGTGCTGGCCGACATAGCCGCCCGCGGCATCACCACCGTGCTGAATCTGGGCGATGTCGTCGGCAAGGGGCCGCGCGGCTCAGAGTGCGTCCGGATCAGCCGGGAGCGCTGCACGGTCACAGTCCGCGGCAACTGGGACGACTCCCTGCCGGGCAAGGCCGGGTCAAGCGACCATGCGGTGCGGTGGTGGCACGACGAGCTGACTGAGGACGATCGGCAGTGGCTGCGGACCTTGCCTTTGGTGCATCACGTCGAGCTGAGCGGCCGGCGTGTGCGGTTGTTCCATGCCTCGGCAGAGAGCGTCCACACGCGGGTGCATTTCCAGCACACCGAAGAGCAGTTCGCGGGAATGTTCGCGACGACGGAGCTCACCGGTGACGGGCCGACACCGTCCGTCGTCGGATACGGCGACATTCATGACGCCTACCTGGAGGTTTCCAACGGGCAGACGTTGTTCAACGTCGGCAGCGTCGGCAACTCTCTCGACGAGTCGACCGCGTCGTATGTGATTGTTGAGGGCGTTGCCGGCGGTGACTCGACGGATCCGTTCGGTTTGCAGTTCGTCCGGGTGCCGTACGACATCGAGGCGGAGATCGCCGCCGCTGCCGACCTGGGTATGCCGGGTCTGGAGGCGTATGCGGTGGAGCTACGTACCGCCGTGTATCGCGGTCTTCACGACAGGCTCGGCCTGACGCTCGCCGGAACCGCCCCGGCAGGGTAGCCGGCGCGCCGCAGGGCAGCAAGGTCTCCTGTTCACGAGAGTTCGCACGAAAGCGAGGGCCCAGCGAAGGCCGACCACTATGACAGTTTCGCGGAGAGCTACTCGAAGGAGAACGAGTCGAGTCTCCTGAACGCCTACTACGAGCGGCCGGCGATGATCGATCTTGCCGGGGACGTCAACGGTCATCGGGTTCTCGATGCTGGGTGTGGCTCCGGGCCCCTGTCCGCGTCGCTGCGCGCGAAAGGTGCCGTCGTGACCGGCTTCGACGCCAGTTCGGCGATGGTCGAGCTGGCGCGGCAGAGACTGGGTGAGGACGCGGACCTGCACGTGGCCGACCTCAGCAAGCCGTTACCTTTCGCCGACGGTGTGTTCGACGACGTCGTGGCATCCCTCGTTCTGCACTACCTGCGGGACTGGACGGCACCCCTCGCTGAGCTGCGGCGCGTTCTGAAGCCAGGTGGCCGGCTCATCCTGTCCGTGAACCACCCCACCGTCTACAAGCTGACCTACCCGGGCGCCGACTATTTCACCATCACGCAGTATTCGGAGGAGTACACCTTCGGCGATGGCCAGAACGCGGTGCTGACGTTCTGGCATCGACCGTTGCACGCCATGACGGACGCGTTCACCGACGCGGGCTTCGGCATCTCGGTCATCAGTGAACCGCCTTACGCCCCCGACACGCCGCGTGAGCTCCTCCCGCCCCACCTGACTGACCGGACGGCGTTCTTGTGCTTCATCTTCTTCGTGCTCGAAGCACGCTGAGTTCCCGTTCCACCTGCCGCGGCCCAAAGGTGTGCTGCTGGGGTTGCTGAGGGGTATCACCTTGGGTAGCATCATGGTATGAAGATGAGTGTGAGTCTTGCGGAGGAGGACGTCGAGTTCCTCGATCGTTACAGTCGTGATCATGGCATTGGTTCGCGTTCGGCGGCGCTGGCCAGAGCGGTGAAGTTGCTGCGGGCATCACAGTTGGGTCCGGCCTACGCCGATGCGTGGCGTGAGTGGGAAGCCTCCGGTGAGGCTGATATGTGGGAGTCGACCGCAGCTGATGGACTGGCGTCGTAGATGCTTCGTGGCGACATCTACTTGGCCGATCTTGATCCCGCACAAGGCTCGGAGGCCGACAAACGTCGTCCCGTCGTGATTGTCAGCAACGACGGCGCCAATACGACGGCCTCGATGATGCAGCGAGGCGTGGTCACGGTGGTGCCTGTGACGTCGAACGTTGCCCGCGTGTATCCGTTTCAGGTGCTGCTGCCGGCCGCGGAGGTGGGCCTAGATCGTGACTCGAAGGCCCAAGCTGAACAGGTGCGGTCGATCACGGTGAGTCGCCTGGGCGAGCAGGTTGGCCTGCTGACAGCCAGTTTGAGCGAGAAACTGGACGACGCGCTCCGCCTTCATCTCAGTATCTAGGCGCCGCGACCGGGCCTCGCGCCGGCGCACCAGCCGCATCCAGCGAGCGCGGCTCAAGACGAGGGTGGTGCGGGAGTGGCGGATGAATGATGTCGGTCATGGATGGAGGCGGCCGCAGACGTTGCGTTTCCCATCCTCCTGCTGCTGATTCTGTGGGGCTACATCGCGATCGCAGTGGTGAACTCGTTGGTCATCGCCGCCACCGAGCTGACCGCGCGAAAGGCCATGCGGGCGCGGGCTTGAAGGCGGGCGAGCCGGCAATCCCGAGCCGTCCCATCCGGACAACCGGACGTGGGGCAGACTGAGTGGAATGAGCGATGTGCCGACCGCTGCTGCGCGGGAGATGTCCAGGGCCGCAGCGGCCTTCCTCGACTCGCTCGATGCCGGGCAGCGGCGGCTGGCATGGGCGCCTTTCGACGCGGCTGACCGCACCGAGTTCACGTACCTGCCGGGGCCGCGTCCCGGCCTGGCGTTGAGCGAGATCTCGGAGCGGCAGCACGAGCTGGCCATGCGACTGCTGGCGACCGGACTTTCCTCACGTGGGCTGGCTGACGCGAAAGCGATCATGCAACTGGAGGACACGCTGGCCGCACTGGAGCGAGCGGTAGGGCGGCCAGGCTGGCAACGCCGCAACAGCGCGTACTACTGGTTTCGCGTTCTGGGCACACCAGGCGGAGCAGAGCCGTGGATGTGGAAAGCCGGAGGTCACCACCTCGCGGTCCACATGACCGTCGTCGGTTCTGACGTTGCCGGAACACCACAGTTCTTCGGCGCCAATCCGGCCCGGGTGCCCGACGGTCATGCCCAGGCGGGGACGAGAACACTGCCAGGTGAGGAAGACCTGGGCCGTGCGCTGGTGACGTCGCTCCCGGCCGAGCAACAAGAGATCGCCGTGGTGTCGGGGGAGGCGCCTGCGGACATCCTGACCCGGCACGACCCGGTCGCCGACGCCAGCCGAATCGCGCCGGGTCTGCTTGCCGGCGATATGGACGGCGAGCACCGTGAGCTTCTCGAGCAGCTGGTCCGCCGTTACGTCGAGCGTGTCACCCCGGCAGCGGCCGCTCCGGCATGGGCGGACATCAAAAGGGCCGGCTTGGAGCGCGTCTCATTTCGGTGGGCCGGGCCCACGGCTGCCGGCCCCGGCAACGGGCACTATTACGCCGTTCTGGGGCCGACGTTCCTGTTGGAGTATGACAACACCCAGGCCGACGCCAACCACATCCACACGGTCTGGCGTGATCTGCGCCGAGACTGGGGCGAAGACCTGCTGGCGCGGCACTACGCGGCGCACCAGGTCTAGTGGTCTTTCTTCGATACCGCCGCCGTCAGGTGGATCGTTTCAATCAGGTCGATCGTGTCGCTCTTGGTATCGAAGTTGTCTCGAACCCGAGCCCGAGATCATCCGCTAGGCGTTGTCGGCGACGCGGTTCTCCCACGCCCATGCGGCGATCCCGACTCTGTTGCGCACGCCGAGCTTGTTCTGGATGGCGGACAGGTGGCTCTTGACGGTGCTGAGCGAGATGAACAGGTCCGCGGCGATTTCCTGGTTGGTTCGGCCTCTGGCAACGGCTCGGACGACTTCAGTCTCCCGTTCGGATAGCGACGCGACGGGCCGGGTGGTGGTTGGCGCGCCGGAAGGCGTGAGGTGGCGCAGTAGACGGATGGTTATCGACGGTGAGATCAGGGCGTCTCCGTTGCTGGCGGCCCGGACGGCTTCCACGAGGAGGTTGGGACCGGCGTCTTTGAGGATGAAGCCGACGGCGCCTCCGCGCAGTGCGCCGTATACGTACTCGTCGAGGTCGAAGGTGGTGACAACGACGACGTTGAGCGGGGTGGGGACGTCGGGCCCGGCTAGGGCACGGGTCACTGCGATGCCATCGAGGCGGGGCATCCGGATGTCGACGAGACACACGTCGGGACGGAGGCGTCGCGCCAACGAGACGGCTTCGGCGCCGTCGGTCGCCTCCGCGATCACATCAATGTCCGGCTGCGCTTCGAGGATGAGGCGCAGGCCACCGCGGACCATGGCTTGGTCATCGGCGATGAGGGCGGTGATGGTCATCGTGCCTCCGGGGGAGGGGCGGGCAAATTGGCCAGCACCGACCATCCTGTTACCGCGCGTGGGCCCGCTTGCAGCGAGCCGCCAAGGGCCTCTACCCGCTCGCGCATCCCGATCAGGCCGAACCCGTCACGATGGTGATGACGGGCCGAGACTGATGGCGCGTCGTCGACGACCTCAACGGTGATGGTCTGATGATCCTGGGTGATACTGACCGCCACCGAACTGGCGTCCGGCGCATGCCGGGCGACGTTCGTCAGCGACTCTTGCACGATCCGGTAAACGGTGCTGGTCAGCTCGGGTGTCCACGGCGGTTCGCCGTCGGGCGCGTGCAAATGCACCTTGGGTCCGTGACTGTTGAAGCGATTGACCAGGTCTTCCAGCTGTTCCGGTACGGATGTGGTCGGGGCGGCGTCATCCGCATCGCGCAGTAGGCCAACCACCCGGCGCATCGCTGCCAGCGCTTCGCTGCCGCTCACCTCGATGCCTGCGAAGGAGTCGGCCAGCGTCGTACGTGGTTGTGTGTGTGCGACGAGCTGAGCGGCTTGAGACTGGAGCACGATCCCGGTGATGTGGTGGGCAACGACGTCGTGTAGTTCCCTGGCGAGCTCAAGGCGTTCGTCGCGGCGGATCACATCGATGGTGGCCTGGCGGCGGGTATCCAACAGCCGCAGGCCCAGCCCGGCGGCGATGGCGGTGAGCCAGGCCGCGCCGTTCAGCACCGTCACGTTCGGTATGGCGGAAGAAGCTGAAGGGAAGGCGATCCAGCTTGCGGCGACGAGTACGAAGCCGGCGGCCGTCACAACACCGGCCGGACGAGTGGGCAGCTTGCGGATCGCTGAGCCGACGAGCACGGACAACGCCAACGCGGTGGCCGGGCCGGGCTCGGCGGGCAAATCGGCCACCCAGGCGACCAGCATGGCCGTTGCCGCGATGGCCAGTCCCGCGGATGCCGCGAGTGTCAGATGACGCCGGCGGACAAGTGCGACGACGGACGCGGCCGCGCCGGTGGCGAACCCGAACTGCCAGGAGGTATCTCCCCAGCTGGCCGCGATGGCCGCAGCATGACCGACGAGTGCAATGGCGAATATGACGCCCAGCCCGGCATCAATGGCTACGTCGACTCTTACGGTCGGTCGGTGTCGAAGGTTCACAGCTGCTCAGATTACGGTAGGACGCTCAGGTGTCATCGCTACGACATCCCATCTGGCCAGGATCAACGTGGGTTGTGGGCGGCGTCGAGTTGAATGTCGAGTAGCCGCAGACGTAACCCGACGGCGACCGCGGCCACCAGACTCACAGTGTGGAATAGCGTGACCGACGTGAGGCCACCGGACAGCCAGGCACCCGTGACAACCGCGATGCCCGCGGCTGCAATGGTGCCCGCCCGGCCGGCGGAAAGTGTCCTGATCGCCGATCCCACGAGGACGGCAAGGGCCAGCGCCGCCACCGGACCGGGCTCCTGCGGCAGTTCGGCGAGGGAGGAAACGAGGATGGCCAGTGCCGCCACACCCAACCCCACGGCCGTCGTCCACAGGCGATCGATACGGCGCGCCAGCGCGGCCAGGGACAGCGCCACACCGACGAGACAATTGAACAGCCAAGAGTTGCCTCCCCAGCTGTCCATGAGCATGTATGCGGTGAAGGCGAGCCCGGCGGCGAAGACGATGCCGAGTCCGGCGTCCGCCGCGATCGTGGCTACTGAAGAAGGCTGATTCGTCGTCATGTGATGCAGGCTAGGAAGCCCGTATCGCACCCGGCACCAGCCGAAAGTACGGTCCTCGGGCGGTGAACCGTACTTTGGGCTGATGATGGCGCCAAGGTCGGCGCCACACGATGAATCCATGCTTCATGACGATTCCTCTCTACTGCTCAAGACCGAGCGCCTGAGCAAGCGCTATGGCAGGCGGCTTGCCCTGACTGATTGCGGTCTGGAGATTCCGCGCGGCCGGATCATCGGCCTGGTCGGCCCAAACGGGGCGGGCAAGTCGACACTGTTGCAGCTGGCCTGTGGCTTGATTTCGCCGACGTCGGGCACCATCGAGGTGTTCGGCGCTCCACCGGCGGCGGACGCGGCCCACCTGGCCAAGGTCGGCTTTGTCGCCCAGGACACACCCGTCTATGCCGGGTTGACCGTGGCCGACCACCTGCGTATGGGCGCCCGGCTCAATCCGAGGTGGGATGCTGGTCTGGCGCATCGGCGGATCGATCAGGTCGGCCTGAGTCTCCGCCAGCGAGCTGGCCGGCTTTCCGGAGGCCAGCGCGCCCAACTGGCTTTGACGGTTGCTGCCGCGAAGCGGCCTGAACTGCTGATCTTCGACGAACCGGCCGCCGCGCTCGACCCGCTCGCCCGCAGCGGGTTCTTACAGAATCTGACTGAGTTTGTGGCCGAGCTGGGAGCCAGCGCCGTGTTGTCGTCTCATCTGCTCTCCGACGTCGAACGGGTCTGCGACTACTTGATCGTGCTGTGTGACGCCCGTGTGCAGGTCGCTGGCGACGTGGATGAACTGCTGGTCACGCATGGCCGTCTGGCCGCACCCCGCGACGCGCTCGACCGGCTACCCGCGGGAATCGAGATCATCCACCCAGGCAACGATGGTCGGCACAGCAGGGCCGTTGTGCGTGCGGACGCTCCGCTTGACCATGTCCCCGGGACGGTAGAGAAGGTCGAGCTCGAGGAATTGGTGCTCAGTTACATGGCCCGCGCGGCCAGTGAGCCGACGGCTCGTGCGGTGACCACAGCAGGGGAGGTCCTGCGATGATGTGGCTGGCGTGGCGGCAGTTCCGCGTCCACCTGATTGTTGGCGCTGCGAGTCTGTCGGTGATCGCGGTCTACCTGGTGACTCTGGGCACGCAGATCCGCGACACATACGACGGATACCTAGTGCAGTGTGAGAGCCGGGGCAACTGTGCGGAGCTGATGAGCCAGTTTCACCGTGAGTTCCGGGATCTGCTCCTCTTCCTGAACGGCGGCCTGCTCTTCCTGCTTCCTGCCGTCCTCGGGCTGTTCTGGGGTGCACCGCTGATCGCTCGTGAACTCGAAAACGGCACACACCGGCTGGCCTGGAACCAGAGCGTGACCCGCCGCCGGTGGTTCGCGGTCAAGCTTCTGGTGGTCGGC
Organism: Phytoactinopolyspora mesophila; assembly: GCF_010122465.1. Taxonomy (NCBI): domain Bacteria; kingdom Bacillati; phylum Actinomycetota; class Actinomycetes; order Jiangellales; family Jiangellaceae; genus Phytoactinopolyspora; species Phytoactinopolyspora mesophila. The sequence continues at coordinate 345,463 of NZ_WLZY01000001.1, forward strand.
CTCGCTACCCTTGCCGTTTCTGGGCTGGTCAGCGCCCTACTGACCTGGGCAGCCAGCCCGGTTGATGACGTGGCGGGCGATCGGTTCACGGCCCTGGTGTTCGGCGCACGTGACATCGTCCCTGTGGCTTACGCGGTCTTCGCCGTCATACTCGGCGTTGTTCTCGGGATATTGGTCCGGCGCACTTTGGCCGCGATGGCGCTGACTCTCTTGATCTTCGTCGTGGTTCAGGTTGTCACGCCGAACATGGTGCGGCCACACATGATGGCGCCGGTGACGTTGAGCAAGCCGATGACTGCCGAGGCGATCATCGAGGGCGGCGCCCACTCGCAGGGTCTTGGTGGTCTCAGGAATGAGCCCACCGTCAAGGGGGTGACGATTCCCGATGCGTGGGTCACCTCTCACAGCGAGCTGCGCACCTCCGACGGCCAGCCGCTGGACATGGACCGGTTCGACGAGTGCTTGAGCACGGGCAACGAGTTCGACGACGCCGCGCATTGCCTGGGCGACCTCGACCTGCATGTCGAGGTGGCATATCAGCCGAATGATCGCTACTGGTCATTTCAGTGGATCGAGTCGGCGATCTTCTTCGCGCTGAGCGCTGCGTTGGCTGGCATCGGAGCGTGGCGGATCCGCCGGAACGTCACCTAGCGGCCCTACTTCGATACCGCCACCGTCAGGTGAATCGTTGCAACGAGGCAATTCGTGTCGGTCTTGGTATCGAAGCTATCCGGCACCGCAATCCGGCGTCCCCGAAGGTCACGTCACTGCGGTCGGAGACCGTAAGTGCGAGGACTACGGCACAGGGCGTCGCCCGCGAGCGTCCGCGCATAGACGACGCGGCGGCCTTCGCGCCAGCGCGTCACGAGCCCGGCCCGGCGCAGCACCGACAGGTGGTCGCTGATCCCGCCGGCGCTGACGTTCATCCGCCCTGCAAGGTCGAGGGTCGCGGCCGGGCGGTCCAGCTCTTGCAGGATGCGCGCCCGGCGCCGACCTATCAATGACTCCAGGGCTTCGTCGTGTGCGCCGGCAGGCTCCCAGAGGTCACCGATCCCTCTGGGCGGGTAGACCAGTGCCGGGTCCCAGGGCGGGTCGGTCCGCGGCCAGACCCGCGGCCACGTGAACGCCGACGGGATGACCAGCAATCCCCGCCCGGCAAGGTCCACGTCGCCCGTCTTCACCGTCGCCGTGACAGTGAGCCGGTCCACGTCCCAGCGCACCGACGGATGCAAATCGGCGAAGGCCGCGCGTGAGCCCACCGAGACGAGGTTTCGGGCACGCGCGGCGAGTTCGGCTTCGAGGAGCGCCGAGATCGTGGCCCACCGGGGTTCCAAGACGGCGGCCCATAGCGCCCGCATCTGCTCCACCAGCACGGCGAGCGCCCGGGCCGGGTCCTCCACGAACGGCAGCGCGGCGGCCGGCAGGTCGTGGTCGTAGCGCTGCGTGATCTCGGCGGCGACCCGCTCCGGGGGTGTCGCGGCGACCCGGGCAAGCTCGGCCTCGATCGGCGGATGCGGCTCCCGTGGCGGCGGGCTGACGAACACCGGCCAGTACGGTCCGCCGAAAGGGGTGGCGGCGGCGAGCAGCGACAGGTCGAGCTCCCGTATCCGCGGCAGCGCCCATACCGACCAGCGCCGGTGCACCGTGTACTGATCGGGCAGCCGCAGGACGTAGAAGGCGCCGATCAGGTCCATGAGCGGTGCGATGGCGAACCGGGTCCGCAGCACGTCGTCCTGGCCGAAGTAGTACCGGATCACGGATTCAGCCTAGGCCGAATCTCTGGGTCCGGTGGCGGCACAGGCCTAGAAATGACACATGACCGAAGACGCGCCGCGATGGCGCGCAGGATCGTCGTCGCCGCATTCGGCCCGGTCGATGGCTGCGGGCGGCGCGCCTCTACATCCATGACGAGGAGGAGCGGCAGTGGGAACAGTCTTCATTCACGCGACCGTAACGCTGGACGGATTCATCGCGGATAGTAATGGTGGCGTCGACTGGATGTTTGATTTCGAGGGCGTCGACGAAGACGCGGAAATCATCAACAAAGTGATCGAAGAAATTGGGGCGATCGTCGGCGGTGCCAATAAGACGCAAACCATCGAAGAAGGCGAAGTGCCGTATGGTGGCATGATAAAAGCACCGGTGTACCTCATGACCCACGAGGCCCATGAACCCATTGAAAAAGACGGTATAACATACTCGTTTGTCGTTGACGACATCGCGCAAGCGGTCGAGGCCGCTAGAGTCGATGCTGGTGACAAAAGTGTCAGTCTGCTGGGCGGCAGCATATCCAGGCAGTGCTTGAAGCTGGGGTTGGTGGACGAAATCCAGCTCCACGTCGTACCGCTGTTGCTCGGCGATGGAATCTCACTGTTTGGTGGACTGGGCGAACGTATTACCCTGGAGCGCATCCAAACGGCCGCCTACGCGGATGGCACGCATATGCGCTACCGTGTCGTGCGCTGAATCGGCAACCGATCCTTTATTCGGTACATTGCGTCACGTCCGCCGTCGGAACGTCACCTAGTGGCCCTACTTCGATACCGCCATCGTCAGGTGGATCGTTTCAGCGGGGCAGTTCGTGTCGCTCTTGGTATCGAAGTTGTCCGGGACGAGAACGGAGGTCGAGAAAACCAGTGTGATCTTCGAGGGCTGGCGGATAGGCTCTGACGTCAGCCGCCTGCGTACGGCCCGCGGCGGACTTTCTTGACCGCAAACCGACTGACGCGCAGGAGTGAAGACGTGCCTTTCGAGAACCTGCAATCCGATGTCCCTGAAGGTCTGACGACGGACGGCTTCACACTCCGGCCGATCGTGGCGGCTGACGCCGAGATGGACTACGCGGCCGTGATGGAGAGCAGGGAATACCTGCGCACATGGGAGCAGTCGAGCTGGCCCGAAGACGACTTCACCGTGGCTGCCAACCGGGAGGACCTGGAGAAGCTCGAGCAGCGGCACGCCAACCGCCAGGCCTTCACCTACACGGTGCTGAACCCGGCTGAAACGCAGTGTCTTGGCTGCGTCTACATCATGTCGACCGACGCGAAGATGTTCACCGGGGCACGCATCAGTCCGGTCGCGGACCACAAGTGGGAAGATTACGAGGCCGCGGTCTATTTCTGGGTTCGCAAGTCGCACCTGGCCACAGCCATGGATCGCGAGTTACTTGACTCTCTTCGGACGTGGCTCGCGCAGGCCTGGAACTTCAGGGGCCATCTCATCGTCACCAACGAACAGTTCATTCAACAGGTCGACATGATCCGAGAGACTGACCTTCAGCTGCGTTTCGAGGTCGAGGAAGCCGGCAAGCCGGGCCGGTATCTCGCCTACGAGTAGACGATCGCCCAGGTTGGCCGCCCAGATCAGATGGAGCGCCGGCCACGGGATGAACTGGTACGCCGCGCCGCTCCCTCGAATACCGGCATCAGGTGTAGGTGGCGGCTAGGCGTGCCAGCGTACTGCGCCCTAGGTGTGCCATCACCGGATTCGTGTCGTTGTAGTACCAGACGAGACCGATCGCTTGTTGAAGTGCCCACGCCGCGCCGCGGTCCCATTCGATGTCGCCGCAGGCCAGTTCGGTTCGGAGCACCTCGCGCGCCGGAGCGTCAAGTAGATGCCAGCCGGCGACCAGGTCGAGTGCAGGGTCGGCCGGACCGAAGCCGCCTCCGTCCAGGATCCCAGCCAGCCGGCCGTTGCTGGCCAGTATGTTGCCCGGGATCAGATCGGTGTGGCTCATCACGTCAGTGGTGGGACGAGGCAGGGTGCGTAGCTGGGCCCAGATGCGGCGCAATGGAGGCACGTCGAGCAGTGGTTCCGAACGTTCGAAGCATGTCTCGACCCAGGCATCGTGGTCTGGCAGCTCCCCACCTCGGCCGGTGCCGGTGAAGAAACGCCCGCGGGTGTCGACGGCACGCAGCCGGCCGATCAGCCCGGCCAGGTCCTCGGCGAACGCCGTTGATCCGGCCACCGACGTCGGGGTGGCTACCTCGCCCGGAATCCAGGTCTGCACGGCCCACGGCAGCGGGTAGCCGTGCCCTGGGCGGCCTAGCGCCTTCGGGCGCGGGGCCGGGACGCCGGCATGATCAGCCAGCTCGGCCAGCACGGTGGCTTCACGGCGAAGTTCTGTTTCTACGTGCTCCGGATCGCGGGTGCGCAGCGGGAATCTGGCGACGAGTGACTCACCGAGCCGGAACAAGGCGTTGACCGTTCCGGCGGTGGCGATCCGGCGGACCGGCAGAGTCCGCCACCGCGGAAACTGAACGTTGATCAGAGCATTGACGATGGTGACGTCCAACTCCAGCTGGTCATCATGCATCGCACGCGTCACCGGGCCAGACTAGCCGAGCTCGAACAGCCGTCATGGGTGAAGGCCGTGTTCGTGCGTGCGTACGATCAGGCCATGGTCAGATTCATAGACGAACCTCAACGGGTTCCGGTTCCTGGTGGCAAGGTGATCGACGAGTTCGTCGGCCGGGTGTCGACCGGAACCGACCGTGTGTCGGTAGCCCGGATGAAGGCCCCTGCCGGCTGGGACGAGCCGGCCCAGACGCCGGAGTTCGACGAGGTCACCCTGGTGCTGGACGGCAGCCTCGTCGTGGAGCATGACGGCACGTCCACAGAGGTTGCGGCCGGTCAGGCGATTCTTACACCAGCGGGGGAGACCGTGCGGTACGTCGCGGGGCCGTCTGGCGCGGAGTATGTCGCCGTTTGTGTTCCGGCGTTCGGTCCTGAGATGGCGCACCGCGAGGACGAATCAGCCGGGGGCTGAGTCGGGGTTGGTCCCGAGGGTTGGGCGGCAGGCGTAGTCGACAGACGGGCGTCGACGCCGTTGCACGGCACGCGGTGAGTACAAGTGAACTTAAGTACAAGCGGTGATTTGTGTTATGGTGGGCGACCAGCTGAAGGAACGCACCCACCACCACCGTGCTCAGTAGTCAGGGGAGTGCCGCGATGGCCCAGCAGGCGTTGTTGGCCGACCGTATCCGGGCCGCGCTGGCGGACGAACCGTCTGTCCGTGAGGTCCCGATGTTCGGCGGTCTGTCGTTCATGGTGAACGAGAAGATGGTGGTTGCCGTACACACGGACGGCGACCTCCTGGTCCGCGTCGATCCTGAGCGCAACGGTGAGTTCCTCGAGATTGCCGGGGCTCGACCCGCCGAGATGGGCGCTGGCCGGGGAATGGGGCCAGGCTGGATCAGCGTTGCCCAGAAGGCGCTGGGCACTGACACCGAACTGTCCTTCTGGGTCGGCGTGGCCCGGGAATACAACACGCGCGTACGCGGGGGGTCGTGATGACGGCGTTCGGTGGTTTCCCGCGCGAGTTGTTCAGCTTCTTCGACGGCCTGAGTCACGACAACTCCAGGACTTACTGGAATGCCAACAAGGCCATCTGGCAGGAGTGCGTCCGTGACCCGATGCAGGCACTGCTGGATGAGCTGGCGGCTGAGTTCGGCCCGTTGCGGATGTTCCGGCCCAACCGCGACGTGCGCTTCTCCGCGGACAAGTCTCCATACAAGCTGTGGGCGGGAGCCACGAGCGAGGCGCGTGCTGTGGGAGGCATTGGCTACTACCTCAGTGTCTCCGCGTCGCAGCTGGTCACCGGGTACGGCGCGATGGCGATGGCACCCGATCAGCTGCGGCGGTACCGTGGTGCGATCGACGACGACAGCACGGGACGCGAGTTCGAAGAACTCCTCACCACGCTTGCCGATCGCTCCCTGCCGGTAACCCCGGGCGCGCAACCGCCGCTCAAGGTTGGACCCCGTGGATATCCCGCGACACATCCCCGGTCCGAGCTGCTCCGCTGGAAAGGTGCCGCCGTGGTCCAGGAGTACAAGAAGGCCGACTGGATGTACACGCCGGTCGTGCTCGACACGATCCGAGGCGTCTGGCGCGGTGTTCAACCCCTGAAGGAGTGGCTCGACACTCGGGTCGCCGTCGACTCCGAGCCCGGCAGCAGAGCGTCGGCCGGAACCAGTAGCGGACACCGTGACGTGTCTCAGCCGGGGCGGTAGTACACGGCCAGGGGATGAGCCGGATGGTCGATGATCTCGACCGGGGTGTCGAAGACGTCTGAGAGCACCTGCGGCGTCATGACCTCAAGTGGAGATCCGACGTACCTGATCCGGCCATCGGTCACGGCCACGATCCGGTCGGCGTACGCCGCGGCGAACGCCGATCACGCGCCGCGGCACCACTCGTTTCTGTCGGCGGCCTGTGATACGCATAGCGCGTGACGGTCGACAACCGTAAGCATGCACAGAGTGAGTCCGGAACGGACAGCCGGTTCGGCGTATTCGCACACCTGCGGTCCGAGCACAGCGACGTGTACCGGCGGATCATGTGTGTCTTCGTCACGGCCAAGGAACGTTTCCACGTGCACCTGCGCCCGGCAGATGTGTACTCGGAGATGCTGGTCGACGGCGGCCCTGTCATCGAGCTGGACGACATCGGGCAGAAGCTTGAAAGCCTCGAAGGCTGGGGCAACGTACGCTCTGACCCGGACACCAGCCGGGTCACCGCGGTGGAGGACTTCTATCGCAGGCGGCTGCTGTACCAGCTCACGCATGCCGGCGACGCTGCGGAGCGTGCACTGCGAACCTTTGACGAGGCATTGGGCCGGCGCGGGGCGCTGCAGGCAGTGGCGCTTGCCGACATCGAGCTTGGATTGCGTGAGCTCATCGCGCTCGCCGCGGACGATCACCCTGACCTGGGCAAGCTGCGGAACGCGCTGAACGGTCTCACGGCGCGCTTCACCGACCTGGCCGAAAACGCTAGCGCGTTCATGTCGTCGCTGCAGCGCAGCATCGACCTGCAAGGGGCCAGTGAGGAAGCGTTCGTTGCGTACAAGGACAAGCTTGTCGAGTATCTCGAACGGTTCATCCAGGACCTCGTCACCGTCGGCGCGAGCATCGCCGGCCTGATCAAGGACATCGATGGGGAACGAATCGACCACCTGCTGGGCATGGTCGCCTCGGAAGAAGCGGCAGACGAGGCGCCTGATCCCGACGACCCGCAGGCGGAACTGGCACGCAAAAACGCCCATGAGCGGTGGCGCAACCGGTGGTATGGCCTCACGTCGTGGTTCGTCTCCGCCGACAGCCGAGACAGTCAGGCCAAGCTTCTCCGCACCCGGGCGCTCGCCGCGATACCGGCGCTGCTGGACGTGGTCCGCGAGGTCAACGACCGCAGGGCTGGGCGTTCGGACCGGTCAGCCGACTTCCTGACCCTGGCGCGCTGGTTTGCTCTCGCCCCTGCGGACGGTGACCGGCACCGGCTGTGGCACTCGGCGTTCGGTCTGGGCTCTGCCCGTCACCTCACCGTCGACCCCGACACCCTGGCCCGATGGGACGCCGACGTCGCCACCGTGGGTACGCCGTGGAGCGAGGCGCAGCCGGTGATGGTCTCGCCACAGTTGCGTAAGACAGGAAGCTACGAGCGCCGTGGCAAACCCAACCAGGTCACCGACCGCAGCGAGTACAAGGCCATGCTCGCGGCCAGTGCGGCGGAGGAAGCCGAGCAGACCGCCCGCGCCCGCCAGGCTGTACTCACCAGCGGTCCGGTGTACCTTTCCCAAATCACCGAACTTGAGCGGCCCGCGTTCCAACTGTTCCTAACCCTGCTCGGCGACGCGCTGGCGGCCCGGGTGCCGGGCCAAGAGTCGGCGGAGGTCACCGTCGGCGACGGAAGCTTGCGCATCCGGCTGCAGGCACTGCCGGATGCGCAGATTGTCGAGATTCCCAGTACCGATGGCGTGCTGCGCGGCCCGGACCACATCGTCGAGATCGTCGACGCTGCCGCCGACCCGGCACGCGCCGGTACGGAGAGTGGGGCGGCATGACCGATGGCCCCTCGGAGCAGCAGCAGCGCGCCACCCGCATCCTGCTCAAGAAGCCGTTGCTGCGTGCCGTCGAAGTCGACGCATTCCGTGCCGTACGCCCGCACGTCCCGCAGCTTCGTACGTGGTTCGAGCTCAACACCGGCTGGCGCCTGCATGCGGACTCCGACGTGATCCGCCTGCTCAAGGAGCCGTCCGCTCCGGACGACCCCACCAGGCCGGCGGTGGATCCGCGCAGCAAGGCGGCGTTCAGCCGTCGCCGCTACATCCTTTTCTGCCTGGCGCTTGCTGCGCTGGAGCGAGCCGATGCGCAGATTCCCCTCGGCCGCCTGGCCGAGCAGGTGATGCTTCTGGCACATAGCCCCGTCCTGGAAGGCAGCGGCGTAGAGTTCACCCTGGCGGGCCGGGAACAGAAAGCCGATCTCGTGGCTGCGGTCCGGCTACTGTTGGAGCTCGGCGTGCTCACGCGGGTGGCCGGAGACGAGGAAGACTACCTACGCGACACCGGTGACGTGCTCTACGACATCTCCCGCCGGGTCCTGTCCCAACTGCTGGCATCGCGGCGCGGACCGTCCACCATCGACGCACCGACACTGGACCAGCAACTTGCCGCCTTGTCCGCGCCCGACATGTTCGACTCACATGACATGCGCAACCGGCGCATCCGGCACCGTCTGACCCGCCGCCTCCTTGACGATCCGGTGCTCTATTTCGACGAGCTGGACGAGCACGAAGCGGAGTACCTTCGGAGCCAGCGGTCCGCGATCATCCGGCGGATCAGCGAGCAGACCGGGCTGGTGGGGGAGATCCGCGGTGAAGGCATCGCCATGGTCGACCCCGACGACGACCTCACCGACGTCAAGATGCCCGACACCGGCACCGGCGGGCACGTCACCCTGCTGCTAGCCGAGGCCCTGGCGGCCGAGCCAGACCGGGTGCACTCCATGGCAGAACTGCACGAGCGAACCCGTAGACTCGTCCAGGCGCACAAGGGCTATTGGCGCAAAACCGCCCAAGAGCCAGGCGCTGAGGTCGCTCTGGCTGGCACCGCAGTGGGCCGACTGGAAGCCTTGCGGCTGGCCGAACGGCGCGAGGATGGTGTGCGTGCGCTGCCCGCCCTCGCCCGGTTCGCCGTGGCTGAGCCGGTTGTTCGCGGCGCCGGACCCAGCTAGCAGGAGGTTGTCGATGAGCACAGCAATCGAGCTGCCGGCGCCCTCGTCGAGCCGCTGGCAGCCGCTACGGCTCGGCTTGATCGACCTGTTCTACTACGACGACGAGGTGTTCCCGTTCGTCGACGGCCGGCTGTTGCTGCGGGGCAACAACGGCACCGGCAAGTCGAAGGTCCTGGCACTCACTCTGCCGTTCCTGCTGGACGCGGACCTGTCCGCTCGACGGGTGGAACCTGACGCCGACCCGAACAAGCGGATGGAATGGAACCTGCTTCTCGGCGGGGCACACCCCAACCAGGAGCGGCTCGGCTACGCGTGGCTGGAGTTCGGCTGCGTCGGAGCGGACGGCAGCCCGCTGTTCTGCACCCTGGGCGCGGGGTTGAAGGCGGTCGCCGGGCGAGGCATGGTCAAGCACTGGTTCTTCGTCACCAGTCAACGCGTGGGGGACGACCTCGCCTTGCTCGACTCCACCCGCACGGCGCTGAGCCGGGAGCGGCTGAGCGAGGCGCTGGACACGCACGGGCGCATCTACGACGCCAAGCGCGACTATCGGCGCGCCGTCGACGAGAACCTGTTCGGCCTCGGCGAGCGCCGCTACGACGCCCTGGTCGACCTGCTCGTCCAGCTTCGTCAGCCGCAGCTGTCCAAGCGGCCCAGCGAGCGTGCGCTCTCCGATGCCCTCACCGAGTCACTCCCTCCCGTCCGGGCTGACCTCATCGATTACGTCGCCGAAGGCTTTCGTGGCCTGGATGAGGAGCGCGAGCAGCTTGAGCAACTGTCCGACACCGCGCGGTCGGCAGAAGCGTTCCTGGAGCATTACCGCCGGTACGCCCAGGTGATCAGTCGGCGCCGCGCGCAGGGCCCCCGGCAAGCACAGGCCACCTTCGAACATCTCGGCCGCGAGCTGCTCCGCGCTCAGGAAGCGTTACACGAGCAGGACGAAGCGGCGACCGCCGCCGGTCAGCAGGTTGCCACGCTGCGACAGCAGCTCTTGTCACTGGAAGCGGAATGGGAGGCACTGCTCGAAGGCGAGCACGCCGAGGCCGAGGCGCAGCTAAGTGCTGCCGAGCGGGAGAAGTCGGCCGCACAAGACCGGGCACGGGACACGGCCGAGGTCCTGGAGAGCGCAACGCGTGAGCTGGTCACGGCGGACGAGGTCGTGGAAGCGGTACGGGCGGATGCCGAGTCCGCTGCCGAACAGCGCGAGACGGCGGGCGCCCAGGCAACCGAGGCTGCCGGGACGGCCGGCGTCGCCACCGAGCACGCCGGGGCCGTCGCTGACGTCGACGTCGCCGTCGATGCCGCCAAACAGGCGACCCACGACGTGGTCCAGCGACGACGGCGCGCGATAACGCGGGTGCGCGATCTGATGACTGCCGCGGAGAAGTCCGACCAGGAGCTGGCCGCGGCGCAGCGCTGGCTGGATGAGATGGCCGCGTTGCTTGACCGCCGGCTGGCCCGGCAAAACGAAGCCGACGCGGCAGCCACCCGTGCCGGCGAAGAGTTGGTCGCCCAGGTCAGATCACATTTGCAAGCGCTGGTCGAGGTGCAGATCGGCGATGTCGTGCCGGTGCTCGACGCCCTGCAGGAGTGGGGCACCACGCTTGAAGGCGCGAACCCGGCTGCGGCTGCGCTGGCCGAGGCGGCACAACGAGTACGTGACGAGATCGCCGAGACGCGTGCCCGCGGGAGGGCGCGTGACGGCGAGCTCGAGGCGCACGCGGACGAGCTCGAGCAGGAGATCGCCGACCTGGAGCAGGGTCGATCCCAGCCGCCACCGGCCCGGCACACACGGAACGACGACATGCCCGGGGTCCCGCTGTGGCGCTCGATCGACTTCGCCGAGACGACCAGCCCGGGGGAGCGGGCGGGATTCGAAGCGGCCCTCGAGGCGGCTGGGTTGCTCGACGCGCACATCCTGCCTGGTGGCGAGGTGCGCTCACCCGCCGACGGTGAGCTCCTCCTCGAACCACGCCCGGTGGACGGAGCCTCAGACGACGCGTCGGCTCCCCAGCCGGTCACTTTGGCCGGCGTGCTGCGCCCGGAGCTCCCGCCCGACGCCGCCGGCGTGCGAGTGAGCGATGTCAACGCCGTGCTGCGCAGCGTCGGCGTACGTCCGGCCTCCGGCGGCTCACGCAGGGTGGCCGACGAGGCGCCAGCCTGGGTGTCGGCGGACGGGCGGTTCCAGCTCGGCGTCGTCACGGGGGCGTGGTCCAAAACGGAGGCGTCGTACATCGGTGAGGGGGCCCGCGAGGCCGCGCGGCAACGGCGGATGGCCGAGGCCCGGGCCGAGCTGGAGGCTGTCCGGATCGAGCGTGCCGAGGTGGCCCGGCTGCTGGACCAGCTCGAGGAGCGAGCACGCCGGGTGCAGCGGGAGGTCGACGAGCTGCCCAGCGACTCCGCGCTGCGGGACTCGTACGCCGATGTGAAGTCCGCACACGATGGCGTGGTCGAGGCAACCGGTCAACGCGATGGGGCCGTGGCGGCCGTCGACGAAGCACGAGCGAAGGCGCAGCGCGACGCCGCGGAACTCGCAGAGACAGCGGCCACGCTGGACCTGCCCACGACCCGTGCGGACCTCGAGGAGGTGAGCTCCGCCGTCAACACCTACGCGGCGGCCCTGGCCAGCTTGTGGCACGCGGTCGACGTGGCAGCGCGGGAGGCCCGGCGGCTGGCTGCGGCTGAGACCACCCGCCTCGAGACGGCGAAACGGCATGCCAGCGCCGGGCAACGCAAGCAGCGCAGCGACGACGAGCTGGCCGCGGCTGAGACGCGGTATCAGACGCTGGAGAGCACTGTCGGCGCCGACGTCCGTGAATTCCAGCAACGCAGGTTGACGGTGAAGCGGAACAAGCAAGAGACCGAAGCGCAGCTGGAGAGTGCGCGTGAGCACCTCACACAGGTGCGGGAGAAGTTGGCCACCATGCGAGAGCAGGAGCGCCAGCTCTCCGAACAGCAGCACGATGCCGACAACGATCGAAGCCAGGCCATAGCGGCGCTGCGCCGCACCACGAGCCGGGGCGTGCTCGGAGTTGCGTGTCCCACGTTGACGGTGCCTGACCCCGACGAGGAATGGAGCATCGCCCAGGCCGTCGCGCTCGCGCGGACCGTCGAGCAGGAGCTGTCCGAGATCGAGGCCGACGACGCAGCGTACGAGCGTGTGTATGCACGGCTGGGGCCGGAGGTCACCGCGTTGCAGACGGCGCTGAGCCGGCACGGGCACAGCGCGGTCGGCGATCCGAACGACGACGGCTACACCGTGTCGGTCTTGTTCGGTGGCCGCCAGGTGCCCGTGCCTGAGCTCGTCGTCATGCTCCGGGAGGACATTGAGGCGCGGGAACGCCTCCTCGGGGCTCGAGAGCGTGAGATCATCGAGAACCATTTGGTCACTGAGGTCGGTGCGAACCTTGCGGACCTGGTCGCCGAAGCCGAGGCCCAGGTTCGTGCCCTAAATGAGGAGCTTTCGGAGCGCCCGACATCTACCGGGATGAAGCTGCGTGTCGTCTGGCGGCTCCGCCGGGACGGCCCGGCCGGCTTGCCCGAGGCGCGCCGTCGTCTGTTGCAGCTCGCGGATGCGTGGAGTGCGGAGGACCGTCGCGAGATCGGCGGGTTCTTGCAGGCGCAGATCAACGACGAGCGCGACCACGACGAGACAGGCACCTGGCATGAACATCTGGAACGCGCCCTCGACTACCGCTCGTGGCACGAGTTCACCGTCGAGCGCTACCAGAACGGGGCATGGCGCTCTGCCTCCGGCCCCGCATCCGGCGGAGAGCGGGTCCTGGCTGCGAGCATTCCGCTGTTCGCGGCCGCGTCGTCGCACTACCGGACGGCAACCAAGCCACACGCTGCGCGGCTGGTCACGCTGGACGAGGCATTCGCCGGGGTCGACGACGACTCGCGTGCCAAGTCGCTCGGCCTGCTTCGTGCTTTCGACCTGGACGTGGTGATGACCAGCGAGCGCGAGTGGGGCTGTTACCCAGAGGTCCCGGGCCTGTCGATCGCACAGCTGTCCCGGGTTGAGGGCATCCCAGCGGTGCTGGTTACCTTGTGGGAGTGGGACGGCCTGACCCGTACGAGGGTAGAACGTGATAGCGATCCCGAACCTGCCGCCGGGAGTCTGTGGACGTGATCTCGAGATCAGACAGCAGGACACAGGCCACGGCGCTGTTTGGTCATGGTGCCGAGTACCCGGAAATACAGCCTGTGGGATGCGATGACGACCGGTGATCTCGAACGGCTGCGGCGACTACTCGGTGTGCCCGAGACGGAATGGATCGTTGACCGGGCGCGAACTCGTCTGGCCAAGGGTACGGCGCTGGATGGCAGCATCACGCTGTCGCGCGCATCCGATCCGCAGCGTGCCGCCGCCGGTCGGCTCCTCGGCCGCTCGGTGGGCCAGGGCCGCTCGGTGACTGTGTCTCTAGGTCAGCTGGACCAGGTCCTGCGTACATCGGGCGCCTGGCCGGAAGGGCTCGCGGCGGCCGTGGTTGCGTTGAAGGGCCCGGTCGATGATCCCGCTGAACGGCAGGCGCTGCGCGACGCTTGGCGCGCGGTGGACTACCGGCTGGTCGAGCTTGCCGCCGAGCGGCTCGAGCTGAAGGAGTGGGTTCAACGTGTGCGTTCTCGTGGCCATCTCAAACGCATCGCAGGCAACGCCGAGGACGCGTTGGCGCTGGTGGATGACCTCACGGCGGTAGTGCGGGCGCTGCCAACCGAGGGCGAGTCATTAGCCGGCTTCGCCGCCCGTGTCTTGCATCGGGCTCACGCGCTCGACGCCGGCACCGCGCTGGGAAACCTGGCCGCCGACGCGGCGGGCGTGATCGGTACCAGTGCGTGGGCGGGTGAGACTGGTGAGCCGGTGTTGTTCGAGTCGGAACTCTTCGGAATCGTCACCCACAGTCCGGTCGACAGCAGGTTGGAGTCGTCGGTTCCCGTGACGACTGCCGCTGCCGCAGCGGGAAAATCAGGCGTTCGACGCGGTACGGCAGCGTGGCGAAGATACGCGTGGGCATCGGTGGGCGTGCTCGTCGACGACTTGTCGTCGTCGGTGCTCACGCTTGGTCTGCCGGGTGGAACGTCCTCTCCCACGGCGTATGCGCTCGCGCAGCTGTCTGGGGCTGGCCAACCTGTCGTCCTGACTCTTCGTCAGGTGATGGCCGATGATCCCGGTGTCATCCCGTCTGTGGTCTATGTATGTGAGAATCCCGCTGTCGTGTCGGCCGCCGCCGACCAGCTGGGTTCGGCGTCGTCGCCGGTCGTGTGCGTCGGTGGACAGCCCGGCTCCGCGGCCGTTGCTCTCCTGAATCAATTGGGAGAATGCGGAGCCGCGTTGCGCTATCACGGTGACTTCGACTGGGGCGGGATCAGTATCGCTCGCACAATGACGTCGCAGGTGGGGTGGGAGCCGTGGCGATTTCGTGCTGCCGACTACATGAGCGCACTGGAAGGGATCGAGCGCACCGGTTGTCGCCTGGAGAAGCTGGCGGAGCCCCACGGAGGGGTACCTGGCACGCCGTGGGACCCTGAACTATCGACGACGATGGCCCACCATGGTCTTCGCATCGAGGAAGAATTCGTGCTCGACGACCTGCTCCGTGACCTGGCCGACTGACGCGAGAGGGTAGACACGTGAATTTTGCTGTGAGCCCCGCAACGCTGGAGCGGTTCAACGACGTCTCGGCCATGCTCGGGCCGAAGAATCCCAGCTCGTCGGTGTGCTGGTGCCTGAGTCACCGGCTCGACTCGAAGACCAATCGGGAACTCGTCGGACCTGCCCGCGGCGAATACGTCAGGGAGCTGTGCTCTCGTGAGATCGCACCCGGTGTCTTGGCCTACGAGGATGACGAGGTCGTCGGCTGGGCCGCGGTCGCACCTCGGTCAGAACTGCCTTTCGCCCGGTCGAGGAAGATCCCGCATGTTGATCAGCTGCCGGTCTGGTCGGTGTGGTGCATCCGGGTGCGCCCTGGCCACAGAGGCAAAGGCGTCTCTCATGCGCTTCTCCAGGGTGCTGTCGCGTTCGCGCGCTCGCATGGCGCACCTGCGATCGAGGGGTACCCGGTCGACAACGAAGGGAAGAAGGTCGACACCACGATGGCGTACGTGGGCACCCGCACGCTCTTCGAGCGAGCGGGTTTCATCAAGGCCGCTGACACAGACTCGGTCTCCGGCGGCTTCCCGCGTGTCCTCATGCGCTTGGACCTGCAATGAGGTGACTCCGACGGGAAGCGGATGGTGGCGAAAAGATCGGTTAGCGTTGCCGAATGGCCCCAGACCCATATGGCGACCGCGAACTGGTCGCGCTCTACGACATCGACAACCCCGGCGGAGCAGACCACGACTATTACCGGGCGCTGGCCGACGAGATCGGCGCCCGGTCCATTCTTGATCTGGGCTGCGGCACGGGTCTGCTGACTCGCTCGTTCGTCCGGCCGGACCGGACAGTAGTCGGGATCGACCCGAGTGCCACGATGCTGGACTGGGCGCGCCGACAGCCTGGGGCGGACGCGGTGAGGTGGATCCTGGGCACCGCTGCGGCCATCGAGCCTGACGCATCGGTGGATCTTGCGGTCTGCACCGGCAACGCGATCATGCATGTTTCTTCCGAGGAGCTTCCGGCAACGCTGCGCAACATTGCGACCGCACTGCGGCCTGGTGGAACGTTCAGCTTCGAGTCCCGCAACCCTGGCTTCCGGGAGTGGGAAACCTGGACACGTGCGGCCACCTATGGGGAGCGAGACACCGACCTCGGCCGGCTACGTGAGTGGCTCGACGTCACCGAGGTGGCCGACGGCCGGGTGGTGTTCGATGCCCACAACGTGCTGCCGGACGGAGAGGTGCGCATCTACACGTCGGTGCTGTACTTCCGCGGCGCCGACGAGTTCGCGGACGCGCTACGCGAAGCCGGGTTCGACGACGTCACCATCTCCGGCGGCTGGCGTGGTGAACCCGTCACCACTGACTCACCCGTCCTCGTGGTGCGTGCGTCCACCCGTTGATCTACCGACATTGCGGTCACCAGAACCACCAGGATGTAGGTACATTCTCGAGCTCCTGGCGCTCGCGTTGATCACTGGATGAGCGCGGCTCCACGTATCGCGACGTTGATACCGAGGATCAGCAGGAGCAGCGAGATCGTGCCGGCGCTGTGTTTCATCAGCCATGCCCTCATGCGCTCCAGTTTCGCGTTTACCCGGGTGCCAGCTGCTCGCCTGACTGTCAGGAGGACTGCGGCGGGAACCGCCATGACGACGACATATCCCGCCAGCACCGACACGCGCACTACGCCGGACACGTCGGCGGACGCGATGATGCCGATCGCGGCCAGGTAGGGCACCATCGTCGCGACTTCGAGCGCACCCGCCCCGAGCGCGAGGGCAATCGTTGAGCGGGCGCGTGGAGGGCGGGCGCTGATCCGTTCGGTCCATGGGCGTGTGTCGCCTTCACCGCGAGCCGCACGTATCCGTTCCCGGCGTTTCGGTTCGATGGCGAAGCTGACGACGATGAGCGAGATCCCGATGGCGAGGACGACGTAGCCGCCTTCGGTGGTCGTGGTGAGGAAGTTGAAGATGCGCTCCCCGGCGGCGTCGATGGCGTACCGGGCGCCGAGCATGAGAACGGCGCCGACGGCGAAATAGAACCCGGACAGCGCGGCTAGATACAGGATGACGTTCGACGCCGATCGGCGTGAATCGAGCATCAGCCACAGCGGCACGACGAGGGTGCCGATGCTGGTGCTGTCGATCAGTGCGATGACCGCAAGCGTGGCGATCGTGGTGATGTCCATGGAGATTCGCCCCTCGATTTCGGCGACCCGGCTCGCGGCCAAGTTAGCACGATCGTGCTAACTTGGCTGAGTGACGCGTGCGGAACGGCGACAGCAACGACGTGAAGAGATCGCCCGCGCGGCCTGGACAGTCCTCATGCGCGACGGTGTACGCGGAGCGTCGGTGCGCGCTGTGCTCGCCGAAGCGCAGATGACGTCGGGGGCGATGCGGTACTACTTTCGCAACCACGACGAACTACTCATCTTCGCTGCTCAACACGTGCTCGAACAATCCACGGAGAGAATCCGGCGACGCCTTGCCGATCAGGAACTGACCGGTAAAGAACGCGTTGGGGCAGTTCTCGCCGAGATATTGCCGCTGGATGCCAAGAGGGCCACGGAGATCACCGTGTTCGTTCGCCTCGCGGAGATCGACGACGAGGCCGGGCGCGGCGCGCAGCTCCGTCGCAGCGCCTACGAAGGATGCCGCTCACTGGCTGAATTCGCCGTCACCGAACTCGCCAGGACCGCCGGGGCAGATCTACCGGCAGAGCTCAAGGATCAGATCATCGAACGATTCCACCTGACCCTCGACGGGCTTGCCTACCAGTGTGTGCTCAACCCCGGCCTCCTGGCGTTCGAGGATGTCGCCGCTCGGCTCGCCGGACTGCTCGACCATCTGGAGGAAGAAACGAACCGAGGAGCATCTCAAGCGGGCGGATCCGTGGATGTACCGACATCGTGGTGGCCATGACCCCCGCGATGTCGGTATTTCCACGCCGGCCGGCGCCCGCGCGCACGGTTCGCGATGGTCGATGCAGACTAGAGTGAGGCTGAGCGCTGCTAGGAGACGGACGTGCATGAGACGCTGAGCGCAGCTCGAGAAGCCCATCGCCGACGTGACTGGCAGGCTGCCCGAGACAGCTTCACGGAGGCCGCCGCCGTCGAGCCGCTGTCGGCCGACGACGCCTTCGCGCTCGCCGACGCGGCCTGGTGGCTCGGCCTGGTCGATGAGTCGTTGGCGGCGGGGGAGCAGGCGTACCGCCGCTATCTCGACGGAGACCGGCCCGGGCGCGCCGCGATGGCAGCGATTCACATCGCCGTCGATCTGTTATTGCGCGGGGACGGCGTCCTCGGGTCCGGGTGGCTGCGCCGGGCTCAGCGGCTCTTGGAAGATCAGTCCGAAGCGCCAGAGCACGGCTACCTGATGTACCTGACCCAGGTCGAGGCGGGTATGGGCGGCCCGGCCTACGACGAGGTGGCGGCCGCGGCCGCCCGGGTCGGTGTGTTGGGTCGTGAGCATGGCGATCCGAACCTCGTCGCGTTGGGCATCCTCGGGGAAGGCCGGGCCCTGCTCAAACAAGGCCGGATGGCGGAAGGGTTCGCGCTGCTCGACGAGGCCATGGTGGCTGTGCTCACCGAAGACCTGAGTTCGGAGTGGGCGGGCAACATCTACTGTCACCTCATGGCGGCGTGCCACGAGCTGGGGGACGTGCGGCGGGCCGTGGCATGGACTCGAGCGACCAAGGAGTGGCTGCAGACGTTACCCGCCGCGGTGTTGTTCACTGGTATCTGCCGGGTGCACCGGTCGCAGGTGCTGCAGGCGACTGGAGGCTGGGAAGAGGCCGAAGCGGAAGCGGCGCGGGTCTGCGAGGATCTCGAGCACATCCATGTGGCCAGCGCAGCCGAGGCGCACTACCAGGTGGCGGAGCTTTGCCGGCTTCGGGGCTTCTTCGACGATGCCGAGGACGCCTACGAGCAGGCACGGGCACGTGGGCGCGACCCGCAGCCCGGCTTGGCGTTGCTGCACCTGGCCCGCGGGAGGCCGAAGCTGGCTGCCTCGGCCCTGGAAGCTTCGCTGGCCGGGACCGACGACCCGTTGAGACGATTGCCCCTTCGCGCCGCCCAGGTGGAGATCGCGTTGCAGGCCGGGGATTTCGAGCTCGCGGGGCAGGCATGCGACGAGGTCGCCGCCATCGCTGATCGGTTCGGCTGTGACGGGTTCGTCGCGACCTCGCAGACCAGCCGCGCCGCCTGCTTGCTCGCATCGGGGCAGGCGGAGCCGGCGCTGGCGCTGCTTCGCACCGCGTGTCGCACGTGGCGCGAGCTCGGGTTGCCCTACGACGCCGCTCGGGCAGGGGTCCTGCTGGCCCGCGCGTGTGCGGCGGCGGGGGACCGGGACGGTGCGGCGCGAGAGCTCGAGGCGGCCAGGAAACTGTTCGACCGGTTGGGTGCCGTCGGCGACGTCAAGATTGTCGACGGTCTGCGCGGACATACCCGCAGTGACGTCGGGCTGACAGCTCGAGAGATCGAGGTGCTGGCCGAGGTCGCGGCCGGCCGCACCAACCGCCAGATCGCCGACCGGTTCGTGATCAGCGAGCGGACGGTAGAGCGTCACCTGTCGAACATCTTCGTGAAGCTGGACTGCGGTTCGCGGACGGCGGCTGCCGCCTACGCCCATGAGCAGGGCTTGGTGCCTCGCGCCGAGTAACAGCGCCGCGCCGAGGCCCCGGACGGTGATAGCGCGACCGCGACGTGTGTGGGTGGTTCCACGTATATGGACGGTCGCGGTTGGGTGCTAAACCCGATGAGCCGCAAAGGTATCCCCTCGTAGCGTCGACGCATCGACAGCGAGGGGAGAAGCACATGACCATCGACCTGCACGAACGCCTCCGGGGCGACATCATCGAGAAGGACGACGAACGCTACGACGACGCTCGTAAGCTCTACAACGGGATGATCGACAAGCGCCCGCGCACCATAGTGCGGTGCACGAGCGTCGCCGACGTCATCAACGCGGTTTGTTACGCCCGCGACCTCCACATCCCGATTGCGATCCGAGGCGGCGGCCATAACGGCGCGGGGTTCGCCACCTGCGACGACGGGGTGGTCATCGACCTGTCACCGATGAAGGGTGTCCACGTCGATCCCCACGAACGCACCGTCCGGGCCGAGCCCGGCTGCACTCAGGGCGACGTCGATTACGTCACCCACGCCTTCGGGCTGGCTGTTCCCGCTGGCATCGTGTCCTCGACCGGCGTCGCGGGGCTGACGCTGGGTGGCGGGCACGGCTACCTCTCGCGACAGCATGGATTGACCATCGACAACCTGCTCGAGGCCGACGTCGTTCTCGCTGACGGACGGTTCGTGACCGCCAGCGAGAGTCAGCACCCCGACCTGTTCTGGGCGTTGCGTGGCGGAGGCGGGAATTTCGGTGTGGTGACCAGCTTCCGGTACCGGTTGCATCCCGTCACGTCCGTGTACGGCGGGCCGATCTTCTTTGACATCTCCGACGCTCGTGAGGTCATGCGCTGGTACCGGGAGTTCCTGCCCCAGGCGCCCAAGCGTTTCTCGCCGTTTCTCGGCCTGAAGAAGGTGCCGTCTGTGGAGGCGTTCCCCAAGGAGTTGTGGGGGCGTCAGATCTGTGCGCTCGTCTGCTGCTTCGACGGTTCCGCGGACGAGGCCGAGCAAGTGATGCGGCCACTTCGAGCAGAGTTGCCAGCTCCGCTGCTCGACGGGTGTACGACCATGCCGTACCCGCACCTGCAGCGCATGTTCGACCCCCTGCTGCCGCCGGGCTTGCAGTGGTACTGGAAAGGCGACGTCGTGCGTGAGCTTCCTGACGAGGCCATTGACGTTCACCTCGAACACGCGGCGCAGGCGCCGAGTGAGCTCTCCCTGATGCACCTCTACCCGATCGACGGCGCGGTGCACGACGTCAGCGTCGCGGATACCGCATGGCAGTTCCGGGATGCGACCTGGTCGATGGTGATCGCGGGGATCGATCCGGATCCGGCGCGGGCCGGGGCGCTGACGTCATGGGCGCGGAACTACTGGGAAGCCGTCCATCCATACACGGCGGGAGGCGCGTACGTGAATTTCATGATGGACGAGGGCCCGGACCGCATCCGCGCCACATACGGGGAGAACTATGCCCGCCTGGTCGAGGTCAAACGGGTCTATGACCCGGCGAACACGTTCCACCTCAACCAGAACATCCAGGTGTGACACATCGAGACGGCGGAGCCTGCGGGACCGCAGGCCCCACGTGTAGTAGGAGGTCTTGGAAATGAGCGCACCGACGACGACCAACACCCAGACGACGACCGGGGCGCCGCCCGCGCGCGCAGCCGATCCCGAGCGCCTGCAAGCTTTCATCGAGCGCTTCGCTGCCGATCAAGCGGCGACGATGCACGCCGCGACCCTCGTCGTAGGCGACCGGCTGGGACTCTTCGCGCGACTGGCGGCTATCGGTCCTTGCTCGGCCCAGGAGCTGGCCGCCGCGACGGAGTGTCATCCCCGGCTCGTACGTGAATGGCTCTCGGCTCAGGTCGCCAGCGCCTACTGCGAACACGACGCGCAGACTGACACCTTCTGGCTGACACCCGAACAGACGGCGTGCCTCGCTGATGCGACGAGCCCGACCTATCTACCCGGCGGAACGATAGCCGCGAACTCCAACCACCAGGACGTCGACCGGGTGGCGCAGGCTTTCCGTGGGGACGGCGGGATCGGCTGGGGCGAGCACCACCCGCACCTGTTCCTTGGAACCCAGCGGTTCTTCGGGCCGGTCTACCGCGGCAATCTCGTCCAGCACTGGATCCCCGCGCTCGAAGGAGTGCACGAGAAGCTCGTGGCGGGCGGCCGGGTCGCGGATCTCGGCTGTGGGCACGGGGTCGCGCTGATCCTGCTGGCCGAGGCCTACCCGGAGTCGGCCTTCGCCGGCTTCGACTCACACGCCGGCTCGATCGAGGCCGCTCGGGAAGCTGCCGCTGAAGCTGGTGTGAGTGACCGAGTGACCTTCGAGGTGGCCGGTGTTGAGGACTTCGGCGGTGCGGATTACGACCTCATCTGCGTGTTCAACGCCCTGCACGAGTGGGGCGACCCGGTCGGCGCTGCCCGCCGGATCCGCGATGCGCTGGCGCCCGACGGGACGTGGATGTTCACCGAACCGCGGACGGACGAGGAGCTCACAGAGAGTGTGCGGGCACGGACGTTCTTCTCCGTGTCGACATTCGTGTGTACTCCGAGTGCGCTGGCTCAGGGGGCCGGCGACGCGCTCGGAGCCCAGGCCGGTGAGTCGCGCCTGCGGCAGGTCACCGAGCAAGCCGGGTTCACCCGGTTCCGCCGCGCCACGGAGACCCCGTCGTTCATGGTGCTCGAAGCCCGTCCGTAGCGGCGGAGCCGAATGAATGGGCCCGGATCGTTGGTGCACCGGCTGACAGGGGCGGTCGATGTGGTACGTGATTACACGTTCCACGCTGCGTGCTCGTCTTGCTCTTCTGGTATCAGCAGCCAGCCGGCCGCGTATGCCACTACCGCGGTGCCCAATGTGAAGACAGCGAGCACCACGGCACCCAGGCGCACGAGAGTGGCGTCGATCTTGAAGTAGTCGGCGATGGCGGCGCATACTCCGGCGAGCATCCGGCCGCTGCGGGGACGGGTGAGTTTTCTCATGCCTCCAGCATGACTCGGATGGCCGCCTCCGCGCCTCGGGAAGTCACCTGATTGATCCCTGACTCCCGGTCGGGATTCCTGGGGGTCGCCGTGTTGCCGAGCTGGTCCGGTGTCCTATTCCTTGACCGCCCCCGAGGTCAGTCCCTGCACGATCCACTTGCTCGCCAGTGCGAACAGCACCATGGTCGGCAGGATGGTGAGCACCGCGGCCGCGGACATCGACCCCCAGTTGATGTTGAACGTCGAGATGAACCCGTTCAGCGCTGCGGGGATGGTCCGGTTCTGCTCGGAATGCATGAGCACAACCGAGAGGAACAGCTCGTTCCATGAATTGACGAAGTTGAAGATGAACGCCGCGATGATGCCCGGGGTCATCACCGGCACAAGCACACGGAAAAGCGCCCCCAGGCGAGAGCAACCGTCGATCATCGCTGCCTCTTCCAGCGCGTCCGGCACGTTCTCGAAGAAGCCGCGCAGCATTACCGTCGAGAACGGGATGGAGATGGCGATGTAGACCAGGATCAGGCCGAACTTGTGGTCGACCATCCCGAGGTCGGACATCATCGAATACAACGGACCCAAGGCGATGAACGCGGGGATCATCTGGGTGAGCAGAAAGGCGATCATCACCGCGCCTTTACTGCGGAACTCGAACCGCGCGAGCACATAAGCGCTGAACAGCGCGATAAGCGTCGCCGTCGCTCCGGCCACCAGCGCCACCAGCGCGGAGTTGCTGAGGAACACCCCGAAGTTGCTGTGGGAGAACAGGCCGCGGTAGTTGTCGATGGACGGCTCGCTCGGCCAGTACTCGAGCGGGAACCGGTTGATCGATCCCGGCGCCTTGAACGATGTGACGGTGATCCAATACAGCGGGAAGAGGGTGAACACGAGCCACAGGCCGAGGCCGGCCACCCGGACTACGCCACCGACGGTGACCCTGCGCCTGGGCTGACCGCCGCGGTCCGGCTCGATCGCCGGCGTCGCCGCGGGCCGTTCGGAGAGCATGGCGGTCATCGGCTCGACCTCCGCATCGCGACGAGGTAGAACGTGCAGAAGACACATAGGAATGCGACGACGAACAGCCCTATGGCGCTCGCGAGCCCGTAGTTTCCTTGCTGCGTGTAGTTGATCATCCAGGTCGTGACGATGTGGGTCTGGTTGGCCGGTCCGCCGCCGGTCATGGCGTAGATGATGTCGGGGAAGTTGAAGATCCAGATCACCCGCAGCAGTACGACGAGGTACAAGGTCATGGAGATATACGGGATGATGATCGAGAACAGTTGCCGCACCTTTCCGGCGCCGTCGATGCTCGCGGCTTCCAGCATCTCGTCCGGAACGGACTGCAGCGCGGCGAGGATCATGATGGCGAAGAAGGTGACGCCGTACCAGATGTTCGCGACGATCACCGAGAACATCGCCAGTCCCGCGCTGGCGAGCCACGCTACCGGAGTGTCGATGATCCCGACCTTCATGAGCAGGTCATTGATCACGCCGAACTCGGCGTTGAACATCCACCGGAACAACATGCCGATCAGGAAGCCGGACACCGCCCAAGGGAAGAACACGAGTGCCTGGTAGACGCCGCGGAAGCGGAACCGTTTACGTAGCGCCAGAGCGATCGCGAAGCCGATCACGAACTGCGGCACCAGTGACCCGATCACCCACAGCGCGGAGTTGGCCACCACCGTCGGGAAGACGGGGTCGCTCAAGATCGTCCTGAAGTTCTGCAGACCGACGAACGGCGTGCTGGTCAGATCCCACAGGTTCCAGTCGAGGAACGCCATCCGCGCACCCTGCAGCATCGGGTAGTACGTGAACCAGCACACAAAAACGATCGCCGGTGCGAGGAAGGCGAGGATGGTCAGCGCGTGCCGGCGACCGAATGCCGCCCGGCGCGCGCCGGAGGCGCCCCGTCCCGCGTGTGCGGCGGGGCGCCTCCGGCCGGAGGTCACTGCGCTCACGCGGGTTACCCCTCGGACGCGTATTTCTCGGTCCAGAACGTGTCCCACGACTCGAGCAGCTCGGCAGTGGTCATATTGCCGAGCAACACGTTCTGGATCTCCTGATCGGACTTCTGGATCCACTCGGTCCACCAGCTCACCCCGCGCGGCTGGGCGACGTTGACGTAGGTGTCCGGGTTCTCCGTCATCGTGACGTAGCTGGTCCACGGCCCTTCGGCGTAGAACTCGTCGTCAGCGGCGGCGGCGATGATCGGTACGAGGCTGTTGGCCTGGGCGAACTCAGTGGCGGGTCCTTCCGATGCGAGGAATTGCACCAGTGCGGCCGCCTCGTCCTTGTGCTCGCTGGCCTCGGTGACCCCCCACCCGGCGACGGCGAGCGGTTGTGCGGCCTTGCCGGACGGCCCGGTGAGCAGGGGAGCGGTGTCCCACTGCTCGGCGGTGAGCGTGGTGGATTCCTGCACCGTCGCGATCACCTCCGGGTCTTGCAGCAGGAACGCCGTTGAGCCGTTGGTGAAGCCTTCGACCATCTCGGGGTATCCCCAGGACACCGCCGACGGCGGCGACGCATCCTCGAACAACGCGAAGTAGTGGTCGAGTGCCTCTTGCGCCTCGTCCGCGGCGAAGATCGTCCTGCCGTCGTTCAACAGGAAGGCGTTCTCGGTGTCGAGATCGTCGATCACGTAGGCCTCGATGGCGACGACGACGTTGCTGTTCGCGTTCTGGCCGCCCCGGAACGCGTAGCCATAGGTGTTGTTCGCCGGGTCCTGGATCGCCGACGCCTGCTCGAGCAAGTCCTCCCAGCTCTGCGGCGGGCCGTCGAATCCCGCTTCTTCGACCAGGTCGGTGCGGTAGAACAGCGACAGGCCATAGAAGCCGTAGGGGACGAAGTAGCTGGCCCCGTCGCCTTCGGCCACGGCGCGGGCATTCTCCGTGAGCGCGTCCAGACCGTCCCACTCGGCGAGCTCGTCGCTGAGGTCGTACAGCCAGCCGTTGTTCGAGAACGGGCCGACCGTGATGTCGCGCACCTCTAGCACGTCGACGCCGGAGCCGGACTGCAGCATCTGCTGAATCGTCCGGTCGGCCTGCTCGGTCGGCGGCGACACGAGCTCGACGTTGATGCCGGGGTTCTCGGCCTCGAACTCGTCGAGCAGGCCCCGGATGAGCTCGGTGCGTGCGGGGTTGGTGAGGCTCTCGACCATCTGCAGGGTCACCTCACCGTCCTGTGATCCGTTCGAGCTGGTTCCATCCGAATCGGATCCGCCGGAGCAGGCGGTGACCGCCAGGAGAACGGCGATACCCATCCCGGCGGTGGTGGTCAGTCTGGTGCTTTTCACGGTGCGCCTGCCTTTCTGGACAGTTGTCACGTCGTGGAAGGGGTCGGAGGGTTCGTGGGTCGTTGCGAGGCGAACTCGACGATGAGCGGCACACACCGCTCGACGAACGCGTCGAAGTCCGATGACTCGGTGTAGAGGTGGACGGACAAACGTAGGTACCCGACGTCGTCGAAGCTGGTGAACGCCGTCTCGACGCCGGTTCGGTCGAGTATTTGCATCCGCAGGTCGTCCGCCTCTTCTCTGGTTCGGGCGAGACCGTCGGGCAGCCGGATCAGCCGCATCGACGGCGTCGGCATCGGTAGCTCGACGGACGCTGACGACGTGACATGCGGCTGCAAGGCGGTGCTGATCACGGCGGCTCCGTGATCGGCGAGTTCAGCCATCACCTGGCGAGTGCGTGCCCAGCCGTACTCACGCTCGATGAAATCGACCGCACGAGGCGCCGCCAGGTAGCTCGTCGCGTCGATGGTGCCTTGAACATCGAAGCGGGCCGGGAATGGATCCTCGGCGGCCCACGAGTCGATGAGAGGCCACAGCTCTTGCCGGTCGACGGCGCTGGTGGCGAGCAGCGCGGCGCCTCGCGGTGCGCATGGCCACTTGTGCAGGTTGCCGAACCACCAGTCGCCACCGGCTTCAGACACCGGATGCTCGATCAGGCCTGGCGCATGCGCACCGTCGACCAGCACACGTGCGCCGCGGGAGTGGGCAACCTCGGTGATGCGCTTCGTCGGGAGCCCACGGGCCGTGGGGGAGGTGATCTGGTCGACGACGACTAGCCGGGTGCGATCACCGATCGCCTCCTCGAATCTCTCGACGATCTCGTCCTCGCCGTCGAGGAGCGGGAGGTGGATCGCTCGCAACCGAGCACCGAACCGCCTGGCGAGTCGCCGCGCCCCCATGGTGACCGCGCCGTATCCGTGGTCAGTCACGAGGATCTCGTCGTCCGGCTGCAGCCGGAGGCTGTTGAAGACAACCGTCGCGGCGGCCGACGCGTTGGGCACGAAGGCGAGGTCACCGGCTGCTGCCCCCACAAAGGGAGCGATCTGCTCGCGAGCTTGGGCAACGTACTCGCCGATCCGGGGAAACCAGCTCACCGGACTGCGGTCGGCCTTTTTCCGCAACTGCTCGTGGTACTCCACCACCTGGGTGGGCACCGCGCCGAAGGAGCCGTGGTTGAGGTGGACGAGGTCAGGGTCGAGCGGCCATGCCTCACGCGCACGCCCCGAGCTCGCCAGTCGCACGACCGACGGGATGAGGCCGGGGTGTTCCATGGATCTCCTTGGGACCGGGCGGGGACGCATTCTCGGGTAGTCGTTCGACAACAATGCCACGATGACGCGATAACGCCCCACATTCCATGAGAGAATGAGCAAGTTGTCAAACAACTTTGATGGCGTGGAAACATACCACGTACTGTTGTGCCGCGAAAGGGGGCCTCATGAGTGCGGTCGAGACGGCCCTGCACGGCCTGCGATCGATCATCGCCGACGGAACGCTCGGCCCTGGGGACAAGCTGCCCAGCGAGGGTGAGCTGTGCGAGAAGCTGGGTGTGTCGCGGGGATCGCTGCGAGAGGCGATCCGGATGCTGTCCGCCCTGGGGGTTCTCGATACGCGGCACGGGTCGGGAAGCTACGTGGGTGAGCTCAAGGCGGCGGACGTGATCCAGAGTCTGTCGCTGACCGTCGGCCTGTTGCCACTCGAAGCTGTTCTGGAGCTGTATGAGCTGCGTCGCGCTCTCGAGGCGCACGCGGCGTCGATGGCTGCCGCACGGGTGGACAACGACACCATCGTCGAGCTGTCGGCCGTGCTGGATGAGCTTGAGGCAACGACCGACGACGACGAGCAGTCGCGACTGGATCACGCGTTCCACATGCGCATCGTTGAGTTGGGTGGAAACCAGGCTTTCGCCGCCTTGCTCTCCGTGCTCCGTTCGCGTTCACGCGCCTACCGGATTTTCCGCACGGCGGACGCCAGTGAGATCAAGCGGCTTTCCGACTCCGGGCATCGGGCCATCCTGCGTGCACTCGAGACTCGTGACCCGGCCGCGGCCGCGGCGGCGGCAGCCACACATGTGGCGCAGACGGAGGTTTGGCTGCGCAAACACCGCCCACCCGCGGAGGGGTGACCATGGCGGGGTGCGCTCAGAGGCGTAGTTCCCAGTACTGGCCCACCAGGTCGTGGCCGAAACTCCGGTGTGGTTCTTCCTCGACCAGCCGGAAACCGGTCTTGATGTAGAGATGCCGCGCCGCTGTGAGCACATCGTTGGTCCAAAGAACCAGAGACTTATACCTGGCCGAGCGGGCGAACCGGACACACTCGTCCACGAGCCGGCCGCCGACGCCGTCGCCCCGCGCCCACGGCTCGACCAGCAGCAGCCGGAGTTGTGCGGTGTGGTCGTTCTTGCGAACACAAAACACGCAACCAGCCGGTTTGCCGTCGACCTCGGCGATCCAAGCTTGTTCGCGCGCCGGGTCGTGGTCCCGGCCGTAGTCGGCGACAATCTGAGCGACAAGCGCCTCGAACGCCTGACCCCAGCCGTACTCGTCGGCGTAGAGGCGGCCGTGTCGTTGGACGACCCAGCCGAGGTCGCCGGGGCGTAACCCACGGATCACGATGGTTCGCGGCGCAGGCCGTGCGCTGAGGAGTCGCTCCGCGGTCTCGAATGCGTTCACCAGGTGCCGCTGATCGTCGTTGCTGAGCTGTTCGAGCAAGCGGGCCGCCTGCTGTTCGGAGCGGGCGTTGAGGGTGGCGAACGCGTCACGGCCGGTGGCGGTCAGAGACGCCACCTGCTTGCGGGCGTCGAGCTCGGAAACGCTGCGTTCCACCAACCCTTTCTTCTCCAGCCTGCCCAGAACGCGACTGAGGTGGCCGGGATCGATGTGCATCGCGGCGCGCACCGCGGTGATCTCGGCGAGGCCGTCATGTTGGGCCAGCTCGAAGATGACACGTGCCTCGGTGACGCTGAACCTGGACTGAAGTAGACCTTGGTCGAGCAGGCCCATGTGTGCGGTGAAGAAGCGATTGAATCGGCGCACCGCACTCACTCGTGTGCCGACGGTTCTTTGTTCGATGGCAGCACCGGTCATGATGACATCGTCAAACTTTTCTTTGTCGCCGTCAAGGATTATCTGTCAACGTCCTGCGCTCGCGTGCCGAGGCGGCCGGTCAGGCGCTTGGTTCGTTGCCCGGGCGCCACTTGATCGAGCAGCCCATGGCCGGCCGGTGGGGGAGCGGCACTGGCTTGCCGGCGAGCACGAGGTCGAATGCCGCACGTAGCGATGCGCCGGTGACGGGTTTGTGGTTGCCAGGGGTGCTCTCGTCGAACGCGCCGTGATACGCGAGACGACGGTCCGCGTCGTACAGGAAGAGATCGGGGGTGCAAACCGCGCCGTAAGCTAGCCCAACACGCTGGTCGGCGTCGATCAAGTACGGGAACTGCCAGCCGGCCCGGTTGGCTTGCGCTTGCAGGTGCTCAGCGTCATCGTCGGGATAAGCATCGGCGTCGTTGGTGCAGATCGCCACCGTGGCGAGTCCATGTTTGGCGTACTCGCCGGTGAGTGCGCCGAAGCTGGATTCGATGTGCTGGACGTACGGGCAGTGGTTGCAGACAAAGGCCACCAGCAGCGCCGACGCGCCGGAGAACGACGCGAGAGTGAACTCTTCGCCGTCGACCGAAGGCAAGGCGAAGTCTGGCGCTGGCGTTCCGACAGTGGTGTCGCGGGATTCGACGGCCACGGGAGCCTCCTTGGGCGGATTTGAGTCAATTGATTGCCTTAGAGGCCGCGCAGAATGGGAGTCGCCTGGCTCGCGGGCCGGAGCATGCCAGCTGTCCGAGAATGGAAGGCGTTGATCGTCAGTCGTCGCACAAACCCAGTGCGACTCCTTCCTCCGCCTTGCCATCCAGGCGCTCGCCCCCGCTCGCTGTCAGGCGCCCCATTCTGCGCGGCCTCTGAACCATTCTCCGCTCGTCCGCTCGCACATGTTGATCAGGGGTGCGAAGTGACAGCTGCCGCTCGACCGGGACGGGGCCAGCGGGTCGCCACGGCCGCGAGGGCGGCGGCGCAGACGACGAAGAGCGTGCCGAGCGCGAGCCAGCCGGCCGTCGAGTTGGCCAGAACCCAGCCGAGGAGGAGTAGCGGGCCGACGGCTCGTCCCAGGGGAATGCCACTGAGGTACATGCCTTGCCATTGGCCAGGATGTTGGGGGTTGGCGAGGGCGAAGCCCACCTCCCACGAGCCGGAGGCGATGAGCGTTTCGCCAACGACGAGCACGACGACACCAGCCACCAGGACGAGTACGGCCAGCTGTGGTGATGACAGGACGGACGAGCTGGCTAATACGGCGCAGGCCGCAGCCAATAGGATGCCACCGACCAGCACGGACCGGGCTGCGGTGCGCAGGCTCACCACGCGGCGCGCCACGCGTCGCTGAAGTAGGACGACGCCAATGGTGTTGGTGACGAACAGTAGGCCGATGGTCCACGAGGGTGCGGCGGTGCTTTCGCTGATCCAGACCGGGAGCAGCACGCTCAACAAGGGCATGTAGAGGTACAGCACGGCATTGAGCAAGGTGGCGGTGAGGTACCGCGTGTCTCGCAGGACGCTGCTGGCGCGGGGTCGTTGGGCGCTGGGCGCTCTGCGTGGCGAGCTGTGACGGGGGAGTCGGGGGAGTCGGGAGAGTATGTAGGCGGTCAGCACGAAGAGCCCGGCGTCGGCCAATAGCAAACTCACGAAGGCTGCTTCGGTGCCAAAGATCAAGGCGGTGGTGCCGAGCGCGGCACCGATGCCGAGCCCAGCATTGAGTAGCACCTGGAGGCGGGCGCGGGCGTTGACGCGGTCTCGAGCGTCGACCATCCCGACCAGGAGCGCTTGGCGAACGGCGGCGAGACCACTTTGCGCTGCCGCGTAGACGCACACCGCCGCCAGGAAACCGGCCCAGCCGGGCGCGAACGCCAGCAGCACCAGGCCGACGGCCACCAGGCATGCGAGGGTGACGGCGCTGCGCCGCAGGCCGACGCGGTCGGCCACGGTTCCGATCGGTGCCGACATGGCGAACCCCAGGCCCCAGGCGAGGCTGAGCCCGAGGCCGACCTGTGCCGGGGACAGGCCGACGACGAGCGTGAAGTAGAGCACCGACGCCACGTAGAAGGCGCCATCGCCCAGCGAGTTCACCAGTTGCGCGCGAGCCAGCACACGTAGTGCGGCATCGCTGAACTGAGATGAGGCGGCGGGCACGTCAGCCGCTGTAGTCGCTTCCATGGAAGTAATTATTGCTTCCATGGAAGCGTATAGTCAAGTCATGACCACTGATGCCGTCGCCAAGATCGTTGAACAATGGGAGCGCGAGATGCCGGAACTCGACCTGCGGCCCATGCTGGTAGTCGGCCGGATCCACCGGCTGGCGGAGATGATGGATGTCGCCCTCCGGCCGCCTTTCCGGGACGCCGGTCTCGGCAACGGCGAGTTCGACATCCTGGCGGCATTGCGCCGGGCAGGTCAGCCGTACTCGCGTACCCCCCGTGACCTCGGATCCGCCTTGATGGTCACCAGCGGAGCGATCACCAAGCAGATCGACCGGCTCGAAGCGAAGGGGCTCGTCATCCGTGAAGCGGACCCTCGGGATGCCCGCTCGAGGATGATCACGCTCACCGACAAGGGCGCTGACCTCGTGGAGCGCCTGCTTCCAGAGCACCTGGCGAACGAACGTGCTTTGCTCACGACGCTCTCCGCCGAGCAGCAGGAGCAGTTGGCGTCGCTGCTGCTCTCGCTCGCCGCGCGCCTGGAAGGGCGGGAAGGCTGACCCCGCGGGCGGTTCAGGCGGCGCGTTCGGTGACGAAGACGAACTCGCGGCCTGGGCGATCCGGGGCGTCCCGCACGTCGCGAACGCGGAAGCCACTAGCCGTCAGGGCCGATTCGACCTCGTCGCGGTCGCGGAACCGGAGAGTGGAATCAGAGGTGAGTACAGTGCCGTCGGCGTGGAATCGGTAGGTGCAGCGGAAGGACACGAGGGGGAGGCTGACATCGGTGATCTCGAAGTGCTCCTCCACATCTCCTATCCCGGGAACGTCGACGGTGACGGGAGCGGATCGGTCGGTCGCCCACTTCTCCCATGCGCGGTATTCGGGGCGCCGGGTCTCGAACACGAAGAATCCGTGTGGGCGCAAGGCGGCGCTGATGCCGCGCAGCGTCGCCGACCAGTCGTCGTCAGTGAGAAAGACTTGGGCGACATTGCCGGTCATCACGGCGAGGTCGGCGCCCAGGGCTGGTGCCGACGTTGCGTCGCCATGCAGCCAGGTGACCCGTTCGGCGCCCTTCTTCGACCTGGCGACATCGAGTGACGCGGCTGCCGGATCCACCCCGACGACGGTCCGGCCGGTGCCGGCCAGCAGTATCGCCAGCGATCCCGTGCCGCAGCCGACATCGAGTACCTGGCGGGCGTTCAGCTCTTCGGCGATGCCCAGGTAGGTCTCGAGATCGTCGCGCGGCCCGTCGAAGGCGTCGTAGATGGCCGCAAGGCGTGGGTGGGCGAATATTTCGTCCGGCATCCGGCGACACTATCGACTTGGCGCTCGTGGTGCGACGGGTTTTCGTCTCCGCGTGGTCGTCGCCACGGCACGCTGGCCGGCCTGCTCAACGGTCGGTGCAGCGGCGGCGCGGACTCCGGGCGCGCGGGACGACCTGATGCCGCGACGCGGGGATGCGCCAATTCGATCCGGAAGTTGCGGCAAAGCTGGTAAAACAATTGAAGCGGAACTGACGTTCGATTATCTTGTAGGTATGAGTGATTCGCATGGCAACCTCGCCGTCCCGGATGGGCCCGAGCCCGCGGGTGGTGTTGATGCGTGCGATGTCGACGCGGAATGGGTGCGGTTGGTAGCTGCCGAGCTGGCCCGGTCGGAGCCGATCGCTGGGTCGCTGGCTGACGTGGCCGATGGTGAGGACGTTTTCGGAGACCTTGGCTTCGATGTGCTTCACCCGGATGCCGGGCCGGATGGACTGGAGACCGATGATCCAGGCGCCGACGAATCAGGTCCCAATTGTCCAGGTCCCAATTGTTCAGGTCCCAATTGTTCAGGTCCCAACGTTTCAGATCCCAACGTTTCAGATCCCAATGGCCCAGGTCTCGATGATCCAGACACCTTGAATGAACTCGGTCGCCCGGGCGGGCCGGTTCCGGGAGTGGACCGGTCCGGAGTCGCGGGAATGGCGCCCGGCACTCGCCTGGCGGCAATTCTCGATGCTGTCTCGCCCGGGGAACTCGGTGTGCGTGAGTTGGCTGATGTGGTGGCAGCGTGGGAGCGGATGATGGCCTGGTGTGCGGCGAAGCAAGCTGAGGCGGCCGCCGAATTGACTCACCGCCGCGAGTTGCGCCCGGATGACGGGGGCGGTCAGTTCGCGTCGTTGCATCCGGTCCCGGCTACTGCCGCGGCGCTGTGTGCCGTGCGGCCGTGGACCAAGCCGCAGGCTGAGAAGCTGGTGGACCAGTCGGTTGTACTGGTTGAGAAGTACCCCGCGGTGCACCAGGCGTTGTTCGAGGGACGGCTCGACGTGGCCAAGGCTCGTATCTTGACCCGCGCCCTGGCCAAGTGTGACTCCGAGGTAGCGGAGCTGATCGAGAAAGCTGTGTTGCCGTTTGTACATATCTGGACCGAGGTGAAGCTGTCCCGCGTGGTCAACGAGTTGTTGCATGAGCTTGACGCCGCGGGAGCCAAACGCCGCCGCCGCGAGGCTCGTGACCGCCGCGACGTGTGGCTTGAGCCTGGTGAGGATGGCATGGCCTGGCTGATTGCCTATCTGCCGGCGGAAGAAGCCACCGCGGTGATGGCCGCGATCAACGCCGCCGCTGAGTCCGAGGGCGCAGCCAGGGGCGCCGGCCAAGATTCGGCACGGCCTGCCGACGGTGCTACTTCCGACGGTGCTACTTCCGACGGTGCCGCTTCCGACGGTGCCACGGGTGGTTCGCGCACCCGGCAGGGCCCGGGCACCAAGGGGCAGCGGCGCGCGGATGCGCTCGCATCACTCGGCTGGCTGTCGTTGGCTGCTGGACACCTCGGCGGCCGCGAATGCACGGCCTGTGGTGTGCCGGCGGGTACCCGGTTGTCCAAGGCTCATGGTCGCCCGGTCACGGTGAACGTCACGGTGCCCATGTCCACGCTGCTGGGCTTGGACGAGCATCCTGCTTATCTGGATGGGTATGGTCCTATCGACCCTGATGTGGCGCGGTGTCTGGCAGCCGCTGGTGTGTGGACGTGGGTCGGGACGGCTCCTGCTGGTGGCCACGCGATCGATTACGGCACCACTCGCTATGAGCCCCCGCAAGCTTTGGTGGACTTCGTGATTCTGCGTGATCGTGAATGTCTGATGCCAGGTTGCCACCGCCCAGCTCAGCGCTGCGAGATCGATCACCGTCGCCCCTGGCCGTACGGACCGACCTCAGCCTGCAACTGCTCGGCCTTGTGTAAGGCCTGTCATGTGCAAAAACATCGGGCCGGGTGGACGGTCGAGCATCTCGGTGAGGGGCGGCAGCGCTGGACAAGCCCCACCGGACACTCATCGGTGATCAGTTTTCCGCGCATCGCTCCAGACGCGTGGGAAGGAGCTACATCACGTCGCGATCGAGGGTATGAGTCCGCGAAGGCGCCACCGGCCGGATCGGGCGACCCACCCTTCTGAGCGGGTCGCCTCCTACCTTCCAGCACACATGCGCGCGGTCCGCCGACCGGAAAGTAGGAGGCGCCTCGGACGTTAGGCGTGTCCCGTGGCCGCCGCGCGTCGACGAGACAGCGCATCAACCGCCGCCGCCAGGAGCAGCACAAGTGCGGTGACGATGAACTGCACCGAGGAAGCCGACGTGATCAGTGGCAGCCCATTGGCGATGGTGGCGACGACCAAGCCGCCGAGCACCGCATCGCGCACCTTGCCTTTGCCGCCGAACAACGACGCGCCACCGATGACGGCGGCCCCGACCGCGAGCAGGAGGGTGATCGAGCCACCAGTGGAGGGCGAGATGGAATTGTCGCGAGAGGCGAACAGGACGCCGGCACTGGCCGCCATCGTCGAACAGATGATGAAACAGATGACCTTGACGCGGCCCACGTTGATACCCGCCCGGCGGGCGGCCTCGACGCTGCCCCCGATGGCGTAGATATGCCGGCCGAACGCGGTCCGGGACAACACGAACGTCAGGCCGACCAGAATCACCGTGGTGATCGGCACGATGTAAGGCATGCCCTTCAAGGACGTGAGCTCCGGGTTCACACTGCGTTCCTGGTTGAGCAAGTGGGTGCCGACGCCGGCCAGCACGGCGAACGCGCCGATCTTGAATCCGAGGATCGACGGTGGTTGCACCGGAAGCCCGCGGCGTTTCCGCTTGCGCGCACCGCTGAGTGTCACAGCCGCGTAGCCGCTGACGACGAGGATGGTGAACACCCATCCCAACGCCGGCGCCACGTTGCTCTTCATGATTGACAAGATCGTGTCACTGCGCACCGGGATGGTTCCGCCCTCGCCGATCACCCACAGCATCATCCCCTGGAGCCCGAGGAAGTAGGCCAAGGTGACGACGAATGACGGGACCCCGAGCCGGGAGACGATCAAGCCGATGGTGAGCCCGATCACGGCTCCGGCCAGGAGGCAGGCAGCGAGAGCGAGCGGCCAGGCAACGCCGTGGTGGGTCATCAGGACGGCGAGGACCGCACCGGAGGCACCAGCGGCGACCCCCGCGGACAGATCGATCTCCCCAAGGAGGAGAACGAAGACCAAGCCCATGGCGATGAAGATGATCGCCGCGCTCTGGTTGAGCAGATTGGCGAAGTTCAGCAAGGACGCGAAGCGATTGGGGTTCATCGCGGTGAAGAACACCATCAGCGACAAGAGCCCGAGAATCGCGGGCAGCGCACCGACCTCGCCGCCTCGCACCCGGGAGAAGTAGCCACGCAGAGAGCTCCGGATCGAGGTCTGCTCGACAGGGACCTCGCTGGCCTCGAGAACCGATGTCTTGGTCACGCCGCCACTTCCTTCGCCGGTAGGCCGAGGTTGCCACTGCGTCCCGCGGTGATGAGCTCGACGATTTGTGCATGCGTGACGTCAGCGGCGGGGATCTGGGCGGCCATCTGACCGAGGTACAGAGTCGCGATCCGATCCGCGACTTCGAAGACGTCGATCATGTTGTGCGAGATGAAGATGACAGCCAGCCCGCGGGTCGCGAGCCCTCGGACCAGGTTCAGCACCTGTTCGGTCTGTGCCACCCCCAGTGCGGCCGTGGGCTCGTCCAGAATGACGACCTTGCTGTTCCATAACACGGCGCGGGCGATCGCCACCGTCTGCCGCTGGCCACCTGACAAGCTGGCAACCGACATCCGCACCGACGGGAGCGTCCGCACCGACAGGCCGCGCAATGTCTCGACGGCCTTCTGCTCCATCGTGGTCTCGTCGAGCGCCACCCTGGAACGTAGCTCGCGACCGAGGAACATGTTGTGCACGACGTCGAGGTTGTCGCACAGCGCCAGGTCCTGGTAGACGACCTCGATGCCCAGCGCGTTCGCGTCCTTCGGGTTGTGGACGCTGACCTCGCGACCCTCGAAACTGTAGGAGCCGGTGTCGAAGGGCTGGCTTCCCGAGATCCCCTTGATCAGGGTCGACTTGCCGGCGCCGTTGTCTCCGACGAGCGCCAGCACCTCTCCCGCATAGACGTCGAGCTCCACATCCTTGAGGACATGGACCGCTCCGAAACTCTTGTTGATGCCGCGCAGCGTCAGCACGGGCTGCTTCTCTGTCATTGCACCTCGTTCAGCTCGAATGTCGGCGTGATCATCGGCATTCTCCGCCCATGGGCGAGACGGAGAATGCCGATGATCACAGAGGGAGCGCTCGGCTACTACTCGACGCCGTACTCCTCACAGGCCGCCTGGAGCTCCTCGGTGGTGCAGAGCTTCTCCGCGGTCGTGAAGCCGTCGGCCACGACGTCCTTCACGGTGTCCGCGAAGATCGGCTGTGGGGTCAGCAGGACCGAGGCGACGTCCTCGCCGGTCTCGGTGTCCTCCACGGTGGCATCGGCGAGGGCGTCGGCTGCCTCCCGATCACCGTGGGCGAGCGCTACCGCCAGCTCGACGGCCGCCTCGGCCTCGGCTTTGACCGCCTTGTAGACGGTCACGCACTGCGTTCCGAGCAGGACCCGCTGGAGGCCTTCGTCGGTGGCGTCCTGACCGGTCACCGGGATCGATCCGGCCAGTCCGTTGCGGTCGAGCACGGAGATCACCGCTCCGCCCAGACCGTCGTTGGCAGCTGCGACTCCGACGAACTCGCCACCTGTTCCGGTGAAGATCTGCTCGAACATGGTGCCGGCTTCGGTGTTGTCCCAATCAGGTACCGACTGGTCGTCGGCGATGCCGTAGCCCGCGCCGGTGACCGCGGCTTCGTAACCCTCCTTGAACAAGGTCGCGTTGTTGTCCGTAGGAGACCCGTTGAGCAGAACCACGTCACCGTCGGTGACACCGTCCTCCTGCAGACAGGTCACCAGGCCTTCGCCGATCGCGGTGCCGACAGCGACGTTGTCGAACGACACGTAGTACTCCGCGCCACCACCGAGGGTGAGCCGGTCGTAGTCGATGACCGGGATGCCGGCCGAAGCAGCGTTGCTGATGACCGCGCTGCCGGTCTCGCTGTCGAGGTTGACGATGAGCAGCACGTCGTAGCCGGCGCTGATCATTCCGTCGGCGATGGTCTGGAAGTTGCTGGTCTCGCCCTCGGCATTCTGAATGTCCGCCTCGACGCCGGCGGCGTCGAAGGCCTCTTGGAGCAGGGGCCGGTCGGCAGTCTCCCAGCGTGCAGACGAAGCCGAATCGGGAAGGATCACACCGACCGTGGCAGCTCCCTCTTCGGTCGTATCGTTGCTGGTCGACTCCGAGTCGTTCTCAGCGTTGCCATCGTCGGTGCCGCAGGCGGCCAAGGTCAGCCCGGCGGCGATGCTGGCCGCTAGCGCGGTGCGCGCGACGCGGCGAGACGAGATGTTCACAAGTGTCCTCCCGGATCAGAGCTACGAGGTACCACGTCTGTTGCGTGGCCATGAGTCTGAGCGCGGGTCCGGTTGGCGTCAAGCCTCAAACGCAATGCCGTTTACATCTTGTTAATGGATTCTTTTCATGCCATCAATCTGGCGAGCGGGCGCCAATCAGGCCTGCGAGGAGCGCGCCTACCGCCACCGTGCGTTCTCCTAGCGGCGAGAGCATGAGGTGCGTCGTGCTGGCGACTCCGGGCAGGACCGCGCGGCGAAACCCTCGCCGGACGGGTTGGAGCCAGGCATCGCCGGCGGCCGTCAACGGCCCGCCGAGGGCGATCTCGGCTGGGTTGAGGATCATCGCGAGCCAGCCGAGTGCGCGGCCGAGCGTCTCTCCAGCCTCCTCGAGAATATGCAAGGCAACGGGGTTGTCCGCGCTCAGAAGGTCGAGCACGTCCTGGAGGACGAGATCGCGCTCGAGCGCCGTGCCCAACGCGGACCGGATCGATTCAGCTGAACTGACCGTCTCCACGCAGCCACGGCGTCCGCAGCGGCACACGATCGCCAGCCGAGGGTCAAGCGTGAGATGGCCGATCTCTCCCGCCGCCCCGGAGTGGCCGCGCAGGAGCTGGCCGTCCACCGCGACCCCAGCGCCGATTCCCTGCGCGACCTTGACGAACACCACTGCTCCCTGCCGCTCGGGGTGGCTGCCCAGAGCGATCGCACCGAGGTTGGCGTCGTTCTCGACAACTACCGGACGGCCGAAGGTTCGATGGAGCTCATCCTGCAGGGGGACGTCCACCCACGCGGGGTGGATCGCCGCTTCCGTCACCGCTCCGGTTGAGGTGTCCACCGGCGCCGGGATTCCCATCGCGATACCCGAGATGTGGTGTTGCTCGATGCCCGTGTCCGCGCGGACGGCGTCGACCAGCGGGCCGATCGTGTCGAGCGCGGCCTGCGGGTTGTGCCATGCGGGCAGCTCAGTGGCTCGTTCGGCCAGGACGTCACCAGCGTCGGTTCCCACGACCACCCGCACGTGTGTCCGGCCGGCGTCGATGCCTATCCCGTACCGGCGACGCCGGGGTGAGCGTTTGACCATCCGGCTGCGCCGGCCGTTGGAGACACCCTTGGTGACGACGAGTTCGCCTTCACTGCTCAGGGTGCGGACCAGCCCGGACACCGTGGCGGCCGACAAGCCAGTCATGCGGGCCAGTTCGGCCTGACTTATCTCGCCTCCGTCTTGGAGCGCCTCGAGTAGGCGCTGCCGGTTGGCAAGCCGCAACCCGGACAGCGATCCAGGGCCGGATTCCACGTTACTTCCGCCTTGCCGGCGTGGGTATGTGTGTCAGCGAGGGCTTTGCCGTCATGATCTGAAGGCTACACTGCCACTCTAGACGCTTCGGATTGGTGCGGACCAATTCTCGGGCGGGCATGGTTTCCGCGCCAGGACGGACTATCATCATGCGGCACGACCAGCCATCGCGGGCGGCTCCTCGGGCCCGGTGGCTTCGCAGGCCCGATGTCAGTCTCTGTACCGATGCGATGGAGCACGCATGAGGACCAGCCGAGCGCATCGCACGGCGCGAGCCGCGACTGCGCTGACGTCTGGCACCCATGACGTAGCCGGCCCCCGCTTGCCGGGGGATGATGCGGGCGTGGCCGGCGTCGGCGACCGTCCTCACCCTGAGGTCCGGCTCTCGATGAGAGAAGTGACCAAGTGGTACGGGCGGCTCCGGGCCCTTGATCAGATAACTCTGAGCGTCCACCACGGGGAGATCGTCGCCGTAGTCGGCGAGAACGGAGCCGGCAAATCAACCCTGGTCAGCTGCATCGCCGGGTACGCGCAGATCGACGGAGGCCGCATCGACATCCGGCCCGCCCGGGAGCGTGCCGGTACGGCGCCACCGCAGATCGCGGTGACCTGGCAGGACCTGGGTCTGTGTGAAGACCTCGATGTGGTCGCCAACATCTTCCTGGGCCGGGAGCACACGCGCGGGCTGCTGGCCGAGAACCGGATGGCCACCGATGCGCGCAACGCTCTCGACCGCTTCGGGTCACAGCTCAGCGATGTGCGGGCACGCGTCGACACGCTGTCCCGCGGCGAACGTCAAGAGGTCGCGCTCGCTCGTGCCATCGCGACCGAGGCGGAACTGCTCGTGCTCGACGAACCCACCGCGTCGCTGAGTGCCATGCGGCGCGCCGCCGTCGTGGAGTTGCTCCGGGAGCTTCGTGATGCCGGCCAGGCGATCCTTCTGGTCAGCCATGATCTCGAGGAGGTCTTCTTACTCGCCGACCGGATTCTGGTGTTGCGCCATGGCCGGATCGTCGCGACCGTGTCGCCCGCTGAGGTCCACGTCGACGACGTCGCCGCACTGATGTCCGGCATCGAATCGGAGTCCACCGCGCGCCGTCAGCTCAACAGGCTCAAGAGCCTGGTCGAGCAGCTTTCGGCGGCCGACCCGGCCGCGTCACTCCCGCTCGTCGTCTCGGCGACAGCGGCCGCCCTCGACCAGGACATGTTGTGTGTGCATTTGCTCGAGCCGACCCCTGGCGGCACCGTGCTGCGGCGCACCGCAGCTATCGGCTTACCCGATCCACTGGTTGAGGTCACCCTCGAGGTGGCTCCAGGTAGCGCCGGAGGTTTGATCGGCACGGCGGCCGCCACGGGGCAGCTCGTCGTGGTGGATGACGCCAGCGACGACCCAGCCTGGTCCGGGTTCTTTCAGCTGGCAACGGCTGCCGGCGTCCGGAGTGGGTGGTCCACACCTATCATCGGGTCGACCGGTGTCCTTGGCACCATCACCGGTTTCAGCACCTCCGCGGGCCGTCTCGACCCGGACCGAGCCGAGCTGGTGTCCTTGTACGCCGGCCATGCCGCGACGGCGATCGAGCGCGAGCAACTGATCGATGAGGTGAGCCGGAGAAACGAGATACTCGAGTCCCTACGAGCCATGCTCGAGTCGCTCGCGGGACCGGACCGGGTTGACGGCGGATTGTCAGTTGCACTGCTGGCGCTGTGCCGGGGACTAGGGGCGTCGGCCGTGGGCGTCCTGGTCGCTGGTGTCCCAGAGGTTGGGGGAGCGGAGCCATCGTGGGTGGAGATCGACCTCGACGGCGCGTCCGCTGATCGCCTGCGCGAACTCGCGGAACAGGCCGCGAGTTCCGCTTCAGATGCGCAGCGCCTGAGCGATGGGCTGGCCGTCGCTGGGTTGCCGCTCCCCGAGGGGCAGGGCATCCTGATCAGCCAGTGGGCCGATCAGGCTGAGCCAGGTCGCGACCGACTCGAGCTGCTCGACGACGCCAGGCGGTCGCTCGCTCTGGCGCTGGAGCGCGAGGGCCTCGAGCGGGCGCGCCGCGAGGCCACGGCAGCGCGGCGGTCCCAACATCTCCAGCGCGAGCTGCTGCAACAGCTCAGCCACGAGCTGCGCACGCCGCTCACCGCGATCCGTGGATACGGTTCGACCCTCCTGCAGCCGGACCTCACCTGGGACGCCGCGTCCGTCGAGCGGTTCCTCACCGCGATCACCACGGAGTCCGCGCGGATGGAGCGGCTGGTCGATGATCTACTCGACTCCTCCGCGATCGAATCCGGGGTGCTGAGTCTTCGTCGTGACTGGACCGACTTGCGCCTCGTGCTGGAGGCCGCGCGGAGCTGCGTCCCGGACCGGGACCGGATCCGGATCCGGGCCGCGGATGACCTCGAACCCATCTGGGCCGATCATGATCGCCTCGAGCAGGTCTTCGTCAACCTGCTGGAGAACGCCGTCCGCCACGGCGATCCCCACGGTGAGGTTCGTGTCACGGCGGCTCGAGGCGTCGCCAGCGCCACCATGGAGGTGTTGATCAGCGACGATGGTGACGGCGTTCCGCCGGACGTCGTCGACCGTCTCTTCGAGCCGCGGGTGCGGCACAAGGAGAGCACCGGCGCCGGGCTCGGATTGTCCATCGCCCGTGGCATCACCGAGGCCCATGGCGGCAGTTGCGAGCTGCTACCCGGGTCGCCCACGACGTTCCGCGTCACTGTGCCCATCGAGCCGGTCGACTTCGATCCTGTTGAACGTCCGTCCGCGGATGCCCCGGGAGTATCACGTCATGGATGACCGGACCGGGATTCTCATCGTCGAGGACGACCGCAACATCGTGGATCTGCTGCGCTCGAATCTCCTCGCGCGCGGGCACCGCGTCATGGTCTCGCGCGACGGCGCCGATGTGATCACGCAGCTGGGGGAATCCGCGCCGGACCTCGTGCTGCTGGATCTCATGTTGCCCAAGCTGGATGGGTTCGAGCTGTGCCGGTCGATCCGCGAACGCTCCGACGTGGGGATCGTCGTGCTTTCGGCGCGTCGGGGCGAGACGGACAAGGTGCGTGCCCTCAATCTCGGCGCGGATGACTACTTGACGAAGCCCTTTGGCATCGATGAGCTGCTCGCCCGGATCCACGCGACGCTGCGCCGATCCCGGCCGGCGCCACGGGGCAGCTCGGCCATGTCCGTCATCGAAGTGGGTGATGTCCGGATCGACTTCGACGCGCAGTCGGTCTCGAAGGCCGGCGAGCATGTGCATCTCACGCCCACGGAATACGCTCTGCTGCACGAGCTGGCGACCAACCAGGGACGGCTGCTGTCGCACGCGGAGCTGTTGCGTCGGGTGTGGGGGAGCGGCTACGAAACCCAGACCGAGTACACCCGGGTCTATATCGCCCGGCTGCGCGCCAAACTCGAGACAGCGGGCGGCCCAGACCTCATCGTGACCGAGCCACGGGCGGGTTATCGGTTTGCCGCGGTGCGGCAATGATCCGCGCCGGGGCCGTGATCATTGCCGCGATCGTGGCGCTGGGACTGGCCGGATGCGGCCTCGACGACGACGGCGGGGCCGCCGCGACGTACCGGATCGCGTTTCTGTTACCCGAGAGCAAGACCGCACGGTACGAGTCGCACGATCACCCGGCGTTCGTCGAGCGGGTCCACGAACTCTGCCCCGAATGCGAGACCCTGGTCAGCAATGCCGGTCAGGACGCCGCGCGGCAACAAGCCCAAGCGGAGGCAGCCATAACCAACGGTGCCGACGTGCTGGTCCTCGACCCGGTCGACTCGGCTGCCGCCGCGGTCATCGCGCGCCATGCCGAGACAGCGGGGGTCCCGGTGATCTCCTACGACCGGCTCGTGCTCGACGCGCCGGTGGCGTTCCACGTGACCTTCGACAACGAGCAGGTTGGCGCATTGCAGGCGCAGGTCCTGGTTGATGCGGTGGCTGACCGCAGGGACGACGGGGTGCTGGTGG
Organism: Phytoactinopolyspora mesophila; assembly: GCF_010122465.1. NCBI lineage: Bacteria > Bacillati > Actinomycetota > Actinomycetes > Jiangellales > Jiangellaceae > Phytoactinopolyspora > Phytoactinopolyspora mesophila. The sequence continues at coordinate 388,260 of NZ_WLZY01000001.1, forward strand.
TGCTCAACGGCTCGCCCACCGACGACAACGCGGCGTTGTTCCGCAGCGGCGCCAGCCTCGTGCTCGACGGCAGTGACGTGAGGATCGGCGTAGAGACCGACGTCCTGGATTGGTCACCGGACAAAGCCCAAGAAGCGATGGAACGGGCACTCGCGACTCTCGGCCGCGACCGGGTCGCCGGTGTTTACGCGGCAAACGACGGGATGGCGGCCGGTGCGATCGCCGCGATGAAGGCTGCCGGCATTGATCCCCTGCCGCCGGTGACCGGGCAGGATGCCGAACTGGCGGCGGTACGGCGGGTGCTCACCGGTGAGCAGCACATGACGGTCTACAAAGCTGTGCGGACCCAGGCCAGAGTGGCAGCCGAACTCTCGATCGGCCTCGCCGAGACCGGTGAGATTCCGGCGGGCGTGCGTTCGGCGTGGGTTGACAGCGGGAACGGAATGGTCGCGGCCCTGCTGTTGGAACCGCAGGCGGTGACGCGCGAGACGATCGGATCGACGGTCGTCGCCGACGGGTTCTGGTCCATCGCAGAGATCTGCGGCGGTCTCGAGCGCGAATGCACTGAAGCCGGACTGATCGATTCACCGGCCGGGTATGACGTGAGAGTGCCGGCGCCATGATCCAGCTGACTCTGCTGCGCGCCGGTCGCTGGGCACCGTTCCTCGCGTTGGTCGCTGTCTGGGTGGTGATGAGCGCCCTTAATCCGCGTTTCCTGTCGGCGGTGAATCTGACCAACCTGATGCTGCAGATCGTGGCGGTCGGCACGATCGCCGTCGGTGTGGTGCTTGTCCTTCTGATCGGTGAGATCGACCTGTCAGTGGGAGCGGTGTCCGGGCTGGGCGCCGCCGTGACCGCGGTGCTTGCCATCAAGCAGGGGTGGCCCGCGCTGCTGGCCATCTGTATCGGGCTACTTGTGGGCGCTGTAGTGGGCTTGCTGCACGGCTTGATGGTGACACGTGTCGGTGTGCCGTCGTTTGTGGTAACCCTCGCTGGGTTGCTGACGTGGCAGGGCGCTCTGCTGCTGGTCCTGGGCGACACGGGGACGGTCAACCTCACCGACGACTCGCATCTACGAGCGATTGCCGGCACATTCCTGCCGCCTGCCTTTGGCTGGGTTCTGGCGTTCGGCGTGGCGGTGGCCGCCGTCGTGGTGGCCGGCACCCGGTCGAGGCAGGGGAGCACCGGGCGGATGTGGCTCGCCTGGCCGTGGGCCGCCGCAAGTGTGGGTGCCGTCGTTGCGGTCATGGTCTTCAACGCTGATCGCGGCGTGCCGCTCGCCGTCGTGCTGTTCCTCGTCTTGCTCGCCAGCGGAGACATAGTCATGCGGCGGACCCGGCTGGGCCGGCACGCGGTGGCGATCGGGAGCAACGCCAGCGCCGCGCGCCGTGCGGGCATCGCGGTGGACCGGGTTCGGATGGTGGTCTTCACGCTGGCATCCGTGCTGGCTGTCGCTGGTGGAATTCTTGCCGCGTCCCGGCTGCTCGCGGTCAATCAGTCGTCGGGCAGCACGGACGTGATGTTGATGGCCATCGCCGCGGCGGTGATCGGCGGCACGAGCCTGTTCGGGGGGCGCGGGTCGGTGTGGTCGGCCCTACTCGGCAGCTTGGTGGTGGGTTCGCTGGCCAACGGCCTGGATCTGCTGGGCGCCTCGCCCGCGGTCCGGCTGATAACGACGGGCCTGGTACTGGCCGTGGCCGTGGGACTGGACACTCTGATGCGCCGGGCCAAAGTGGTGCGGCCGGCGTGATCATGGATCAACCGGCTTGTGACGTCTAGTGCGAGCCACCAGCAGTCCGGCCACGCAGAGCGCGACGAGAGCGCCGACGGCGAGGATCAACTGCCATGGTGCCAGCTGGGTGCCGTAGGCGCCGAGCACGACGTAGGTGACGGTGCCAGGCACGATGCCTACCGCGGTCGCCAGTAGGTACGCGGGAAACCGAACAGCGGTGACGCCGCAACCGTAGTTGACCGTGGAGAACGAGATCACCGGTATCAGTCGGACCACCAGGACGGACAGTACGCCGTGCCGCTCGACCAGTTGGTCGAGCCGCCGCAGGTGACGGCCGGTGAACCGTTCGACGCCGTCGCGCCCGAGGTACCGCCCTATCCAGAATGCCGTACCGGCTCCTGCCATCGCCGAAGCCCAGACCAGCAACGCGCCGCCGGGCATGCCGAACATCAGGCCAGCTGCGATGGAGAGGATGTTCTTCGGGAGCATCAGCAACGTGGCGACGACATGTCCGGCGGCGAAAACCACCGGTGTCCACAGGCCGGAGTTCTCGAGCGCGGAAGAGATATCTTGCTGGGTTGGCCACCCGAATAGAAGCCACAAGAGCAGGCCGCCGCCCAGCAGAACACCGAGCGCGATGAGCCGCCACCAGACCGCGGGTGGGGTCTTGTGGGTGGCGTCTTCTCGGCCGCCATCGGTCACGTCGCGTTCCATGTGCGTGTTGAAGTCCCTGCCCCTGTTGTTCCATCCTGCCTGGAAGGGAGCGTTTGGTGCTATCAGCCTTTCCGGAGCGCACTGTCTCGTTCCCGGAGCGAGCCCATCTGCGCCAAACGCGGCCGCCGGTGTCCGTGGCCAGTGCCGCCGTGGCCGGCCCTTCCCCGTTGATCATGGGCACCTGACACCTATTCGGCGTCGAGAAGGCGCCATCTGCCCATGATCAACGGGGGCGAGGATGGACATGCAGGAAGGCGCGCCGCGACGAGGCGAGAACGTCGTGTCAGTGGCCGTGACAGGTCCGTGACGGGTCGGTGTCAGCCGGGCCGTCGATGGTGGTCACATGACGAACACAGCGATTGCGGCCACCGGGCTGCGAAAGGCATTCGGGGACAAGATCGTCCTCGATGGCATAGACCTAGAAGTCGGCACGGGGACGGTGTTTTCGTTGCTCGGCCCGAACGGGGCGGGCAAGACGACGGCGGTGAACGTGCTGACCACGTTGATGAAGGCCGACGGCGGGACCATCCGCATCGCCGGGCATGATGTCGAGTCCGAGGCCAAGTCGGTGCGCGCGGCGATTGGCGTCACCGGGCAGTTCGCGGCGGTCGACGAGCTCCTGACCGGGCAGGAGAACCTGCAGCTGATGGTGGATCTGAACCGGAGCATCTCCGGCAACGGGCGGCAGATCATCACCGAGTTGCTCGAGCGGTTCGATCTAGTGGAATCGGCGCAGAAACCCGCGTCGACCTACTCCGGCGGTATGCGCCGGAAACTGGACCTGGCCATGACGCTCGTCGGCAGCCCCCGGATCATCTTCCTGGACGAGCCGACAACGGGACTGGACCCGCGCAGCCGTCGCACGATGTGGTCCATCATCCGTGACCTGGTGTCCGGCGGTGTGACGGTATTCCTCACCACCCAGTACCTCGAGGAGGCCGACCAGCTCGCCGACCACATCGCGGTCCTCGACCAGGGCCGGTTGGTTGCCCAGGGCACGCCCGACGAGCTCAAGCGCCAAATCCCCGGGACACATGTCCGTTTCCGGTTCGCGGACGTCGCCGAGCTCGACACGGCAGCGCGGCTGCTGAGCGGCGCGACCCGAGACGACGCGGAGTTGACGTTGCGGGTGCCCAGCGATGGCGGCACGAAATCAGTGCGGGCGATGCTGGATCGCCTCGACGAGCATGAGCTCGATGCCGAGGAGTTCTCCGTCCACACGCCGGACCTCGATGACGTCTTTCTCGCCCTGACGGGCCACTCCACGGAGGTGGACGCGAAATGAGCAACAAGCCTCAGTCGGTGGTGATGCTGAATCGCAACTTCAAACACATCACTCGGAATCCGACCTCGGTCTTCAACGCGGTCGTGATGCCCATCGTGATCCTCTTGATGTTCGTGTACATGTTCGGAGACACCTTCGACGTGGGCATCGATTACATCGACTACGCGACGCCCGGGCTGATTCTGTTGGCCATCTGCTACGGGCTGGGGGGTACCGCGACGTCGGTGAATTCCGACATGACCAAAGGCATTATCAACCGGTTCAAGGTCATGGACGTCCCCCGCAGTGCGGTGCTGACTGGTCATGTCGCAGCGAGCACGCTGATCAACGTGGTCGCCATCACCGCTCTGGTCGGGGTGGCACTGCTGATGGGATTCCGCCCGGCGGCTGGATTCCTCGAGTGGCTCGGCGTGGCCGGCATCGTCGTGTTGCTCGGTGTCGCGGCCGGCTGGTTCACGGTCGCATTGGGGTTGGCGGCGAAGTCTCCTGAAACGGCCGGTATGTCGGCCGTGCCGCTGGTCATGCTGCCGTTCTTCAGCAGCGCGATCGTACCCGCCGAGAACATGGGCCCGGGCTTGCGGCAGTTTGCGGAGTATCAGCCGTTCACACCGATCATCGAAACGATGCGCGGGCTGCTGGCCGGCGCGCCGGACACCGGCGATGCGATCACGGCCGTCGCGTGGTGCGTCGGAATCGGTCTCGTCGGCTACCTGTGGGCAAGTTCCACGTTCAAGAAGCGAGCGTGACCCCAGCGTCGCGGACCGGTGGCGCGAGTGTCCGGTCCGCGACAACGACCGCCAGGCAACACACATCGAATACTCAGGAGATCGTCATGCCCGCATTCGCCACGCCAGAACCGATCGCGGTGACGATCGAAGTTGCCGGGGCGCAGGTACAGGTCACCGCGAGCGACCGGACCGACACCGTGGTCCTGGTCGAGCCCATCAACAAGGCGAGCAGGAAAGACGTCAAGGTGGCAGAGAACACCAAGGTCGACTTCTCCGACGGGCGACTCTCGGTGAGAACGAAGACGGCCGGAAACAAAGGGGGCTCGGTCGCGATCACGATCGAGCTGCCGGCCGGGTCAAGTCTGGCCGTCTACTTGGCGCACTCGGATGTTCACACCGCCGGGTCGTTGGGGGAGTGCGAGCTGCACATGGCATCCGGGCGGGTGCAGCTTGACGCCATTGACGCGCTACAGGCCAACATCGCCTCGGGTGACGTCGCGATCGGCCGGATCGCCGGGCGCACCGATGTCGACGGTGCGTCGTTCACCACAAGGATCGGCGAGGTCAAAGGCACGGTCGGCTTCATGAACTCCGGCGGTTCCATGTGGATCGGTCACGCCGCGGCCGATCTCGGCCTCCGGAGCAGCAGCTGTGACTTCAACATCGATCACGCCGACGGGCACGTCACCGCCACGACCGGCAGGGGTGCCATCCGGATCGGCCGAATGAGCAACGGTCGGGCGAAGCTGACGAACGGCTCGGGAGACATCGAGGTGGGCATCAGTGAGGGCGCCGCCGCCTCGGTCGACGCCAACAGCGAGCGAGGGGCCGTGCACAACTTCGTTTCGTCGGAGGCAAAGCCTGGACCAGCAGGCGCCAAGGTCTCCGTCTACGCACGCACCCGGCACGGTGACATCACCGTTCAGCGTGCGGCCAGCTGACCGTCATGAAGCGAGCGTGATCTCGGCGAGCTCAGACCAGTCCGCCTGCGTACCTTCCCGCGTCACCTCGGCGAACCGTGCTTCGCCGAGGTGACGTCGCACGTCCTGCTCAATTCGGGTCGCATCCGGATCGGTACGATCCGGCAATCCGCGTACGCCGGCGCTCGCCGCGAGCAGCCGTGCTGCCTGTTCGTACTGGTCGAGGCGGACGGCCAGGTCCGCGACCCCGACGAGCTGCCGGGCGACGACGGACGGAGCTCCCGACTCCGACGCCGCCTGCCAAGCGGCTACCCGATGGGTACGGGACTCGCGGACATCGGTGGTCAGGTAGCCGAGCAGGTCGTGGATCTGTACGCGGATGTTCGGCTGCTCCGCCGCGTCGCCCAAGAGGGTGGACGCGAGGCCGATTTGCTGACGGGCCTCCCAGACGTCACCGCGCCACCGCGCGAGCAAGGCCTTGGCGAGCGCCAAGGAGACTAGTGCGTATGGCCAGGTGACACCTTCGGCGATCTGCTCGGCCTCAGTGATGGCGGCCGCGCTGGCTTCCCGATCGCCGTTGAGCCAATACAACTGAGCCTGAAGGGTGCGCACCTCGATGACATCCTCGACGGCGCCGAGTTCAGTGAGGGCCGCGATCGCCCGCTCGTAGTACTCACAGGCACCGGCGAGTTCGCCCCGCATGGCAAGTTGTCCGGCCAGCTCGGACAGCGCCAACGACATCCCGAACCGTTCGCCCAGCGCCTGGAACTCCGCGAGCGCCAGCTCCAGCTGGGTCTGCGCATCCCCGCCGCTCTGGCCGAACATGGCTCGCATCTTGGCGACCTGCCACCGACCCATCGCGCGTACCCAGGGGTCGGCGCTTTCCAGCAACGACTCAAGGGCGGGTAATGCCTCGTCCGGGGCGTGTAACAGGCGCTCCAGCGGGATCGCGAATTCCAGCAGCGGGTTGTTGTTCTGAGATTGCTGGCTGAACCGATACCCCTTCTCGATCCACTCCGCGCCCACGTGTTCGTCGCCCTGCCCGGAGGTCACGAAGAGCACCACGAGCCCGTACGTCAGCGCCCGGACGTCGTCGCTCGCCTCGCCCGGGAGGTTCGCGGCCGCGATGAGCAGTTCCAACCCTTCGGTTCGCCGTCCGCCGAGCCACCAGTACCACCCGGTGGCGGCCGCCAGCCGCATGGCCGCTTGTGCGTCACCGGCGGCGATCACGGCCCGCAGAGCGGCGCTGATGTTGTCGTGGTCGGCCTCGAGGGTGGCGAGCCACTCCAGTTGCTCGGCACGGCGCAGGTGGGGCTCCGCGGTTTCGGCGAGCTCGGTGAAATATTTCAGGTGAGCGCGCCGGGCCTCGTCTACTTCTCCCGCCTCGGACAGCCGATCCGCGGCGTACTCCTTGATCGTGGTGAGCATCCGATACCGCGGGACCTCATCGCCGGTGGTGACCAGTAGCGACTTTTCGGCCAGCGATGTGAGCAGTCCCAGTACCTGGTCTTGTTCGATCCTGTCCTGGTGCTCAGTGCCGGCGACGATGCAGATTTGCTCGGCCGCCTCCACGCTCGCCCCGCCCGAGAACACCGATAGCCGGCGCAGCACCGTCTGCTCGGTTTCGGTGAGCAACTCCCAGCTCCAGTCGACCACCGCACGCAGCGTCTTGTGTCGTGGCAATGCGGTGCGGCTTCCGCTGGTCAGGAGGCGGAAGCGGTCATCGAGCCGGTTGGCGAGCTGCTCGAGGGTCATCGTTCGCAGTCTGGCGGCAGCAAGTTCAATGGCCAGGGGGATCCCGTCCAGCGCCCGGCAGATCCGCACCATTGCCGACAAGGTGTGTTCGTCGGTTCCGAGGTCCTTGCGCACCGCGCCGACCCGGTCCTGCAGCAGTTGGACAGCCGGGGAGGATGCGATTTCGTGTGGATTGGCCTCGGATGGCACGGCCAGCGGCTCGACCTGCCACAGCGCCTCCCCGGTGATGCCGAGTGGCTCCCTGCTGGTTGCCAGGATCCGCAGCCGCCGGCATTCACCGAGAACCCGATCAGCGAACCTCGCGGCCGTTTCGATCACATGCTCACAGTTGTCCAAGATCAACAGCATTTCTCGGTCACGAATCGCGGTGACGATCCCGTCCACCGGGTCCGTGCTCGGCGAGGAACCGAGCAGGGCATCGCGCAGCCCGAGTCCGGCGAGGGCGGCCTGGGCCACGTCGCTGTCGGCGCCGCTGGCGGCGAGCTCCACCAGCCAGACCCCGTCCGGGAGGTCGCCGAGCAGGGACCGCGCGGTTTCCGCAGCCAGCCGGGTCTTGCCGGCGCCACCCGGTCCGATCAGGGTGGTCAGCCGATGTTTGGAGATGAGTTCGCGGACCGCGGTGACGTCGGTGTCCCTGCCGACGAAGCTGGTCAGCTCGGCACGGACATTGGTCTTCCGGTTGTCCTCCGACCGTCCGAGCTCGCCCCGCAACAACGCGACGTGTAGGGCCGACAACTCCGGCGATGGGTCGACACCCAGCGTGTCTACGAGGGTCTCCCTCGTGCGCTCGTACAGGAGCAGCGCCTCGGAGTCCCGGCCGGCCGCAACGAGCGCGCGCATCAGCGCAGCTACCAGCCGCTCCCGCAGTGGATGCGCGGCCACCAGGTCGGTCAGCTCCGGGACGAACTCACCACCGCGGCCGAGGCTGACTTCGGCCTCGAACCGGTCTTCCATCGCGGTCAAGCGCAGACCCTCGAGCCGGGACACTGCTGAGTCGAACGCTTCGCTGTCTTCCAATCCGACGTCTTGCATCGCCGCGCCGCGCCACAGCGCGAGGGCATCGCGCAGGAGACGTGCCCGCTCCAGCCCCTGCGTGCCGCGGGCTTCACCGACGAGACGCTCGAACCGGAGGGCATCCACCGCCTCGCGTTCTATCGCCAGCCGGTACCCGCCCGTCAGCCCTTCGATCGATCCGTCCGGCAACGCCTTGCGCAGACGTGACACCAAGCGTTGCAAAGCGTTCGCCGCGTCGGACGGCGGGTGCTCACCCCAGATCCAGTCGACGAGTGTGGCCTTCGGGACGACGCGACCCGCGTCGAGCGCGAGCGCGATCACCAACGCGCGCAACCGGGCGCCCGGCACGTCGGCGACCAAACCGTCGTCCGTGCGCACCTCGAACGATCCAAGCATCCCGATCTTCACTAGCGGATTCTCCCACGGCCGCGGGACAGGTGGCCCATCATCATTCGGGCGGCGGGTCCTCGCCGTCTGCTGCCTCGGCATGGGCGAGTTCGAGTTTGGTGAAGCCCGCCGAATGGACGAAGATCGCCACGAACCCGCAGGCCAGCACCGCTATCCCGGCGGCGGGCAGGATGTGCCAGAAGCCGGCCACCACCCCGACCGCGGCGCTTGCGACTGCTACCGACCTTGCGACCGTGACGAGCATGGATGTGGCCTCGCGCTGCCGGTAAGTCTCGTGCCGGTTGAGCATCAACAGCGCCGCCAGCAGAGGCACGGCGATGGAGAAAGCGATCACGCAGATCTTCGCGGACAGATCCATGACCTCGGTAGAGGCCGCCAGAAATGGCTGCACCATCACCACGCCGACCCCGATCAAACCCCCATACATCAGGTTGTTCTGCCGGATGGTCTCTTCCTTCATCCCCGCCACCCGCTGTTTCCACCAGGCATCCTGGGCAGCGGCCAACCTCTTCCACGACTCTTCGTCCGTCGGCTTCTCATTCACGAGCCCATGATGACAGTGGATGTGCGCAGCGAGCGCTCCGCCGACGGCATGTCGCGTGTGCCCAGTCAAGATACCGACATTGCGGTTGCCATCACCCCCGCGATGTCGGTACATCCATGACCGGCGGTCTCGCGTCGCTCTCGCACGCTCTGCTGGTGATTGCTCACCTCGGAAGCAAGAGTCTTGACTGATAAATGCGTAAGTAATAGCTTACGCATTGTGCATACAGTAGACCCCTGGGTGGCCCTTGCTGATCCGACCAGGCGTGGCTTGCTGGCTCGTCTTGCCGCCGAGCCGAACTCGGTGACCGAACTCGCCAAAGACCTGCCGATGAGCCGGCCCGGAGTCTCCCAGCACCTGAAGATCCTGCTGGATGCCGGCCTGGTCGACGTACGTAAACACGGGCGGCAACGGATCTACATCGCGCGGCCCAATGAGCTGGCCGCCCTACGTGCTGAGCTGGACTCGCTCTGGAGTAAAGCGCTGTCGAACTTCAAGAACATCGCCGAGAACACCACCGACAAGGAGGAACCATGACCACCACCGAAGAACTCACCACCGTGCGGCAGCAGATCACCGTGGACGTGCCCCAAGAGCGCGCGTTCCGGATCTTCACCGAACAGTTCGACGGCATCGTGGCAGGAGTTCCGCACCGGCGTCGAGGGTGGCTGGCTGGTGTTCCTCGAGAACTTCCGCACGCTCACCGGTGGGTGATCAGCGGGCCAGGTCGTTGCGGACGGCGAGGGCGATCACTTGGGTCACCTGTGAGTCGTTGAAGTTGTCGTCGGAGACGAACACCAGGCTGTGTTCGCCGGTGGCGAAGTCAGGTCCCCAGCTCATGCCCTCGATGTTGTCCACACGGGAAAGGTCCAGGTCGGCGAAGTCCACGACGAGCTTTTTGTCGACCGGCTGGTAGCGACTGTCGGCCAGGCGGTGCCGGTTCAGGACGTCGGTCGCGTCACTGACGTCGATCTCGTATACGCGGATGTTGTTGCCGACGCCCACGGCGAAGGAGCGCTCGAGTACGAGGTAGCGGTGCTCGTCGATGGTCAGGATCTCGGTGACGCCGTTGTCGGCGAACGCATCGCTGGGCACGGGCGGCACGGGAATGGGGCCGATCTCGTAGGCGTGTTGCCGTACGGGCACTCCCGTGCGTTTGTTGTACCAGGTCAGGCGGCCGATTGCGCCCTCGTCGACGGTGGGGACGCCCCCGTCCTGGTACAGCGGCCCTTCCATCGCTGTGACCAGCTCACGGCCGTCAGCGGTGAGATCCAGGCCTTCGAACGTCAGGTTGTGCCGAGGGCCTTCCTGGTCCGGGCTCATCCGCAGTGTCTCGGGCTGACTCGTCTGCCGGATGTGCCGTCCGGTCTGGCTCATCTGCCGCACCCACGGGTCGACCAGCTGAGGCTCGCCGCCGTCGCTGGGCACGACTCGTTTGCCTTCGCTGGCCCACCACAGCATCCCGTTGGCGGGATCGACCCGGATCGCCTCCGGGTCGGCAACCTCGGGATCATCGTCCGAGGCCGGCGGGAAGAGGGTGCCGTCGGTGCGGCGGATGTCGACCGATTCGACGAAGTCGACGCCGTGGACACCGTCCTGATCGATGTCGATGCGCGCCCGGTAGAACCTCGGCGGACCCTCGGTCGAGTCGTCGGCGATCAGGAACCAGTCCCCGGTACGGGTGTCGTAGTCGAGGCCCGAGAGTTCACCGACGGAGGAACCGTCGACAATGACGCCTTTCGGTACGACATATTCGCCGACGACGCGCAGATCCCAGTCGGCGCGCTCCGATGCCGCGGGAAGTCCTGCGACTCCCGGAGCGGCTGCGCTCACGAGTGCTAGGCCGGTCAGTCCACCGACGGTGACGAGCGAGCGGACGGTGTGCCGGAGGTGACCGTTGGGCGAGTTCATGGCTCACGATCGTTCTTGATGATCGGTCGAATCGCCAGAGGTCTTTCCCAACGTTCACCGAGCCGTCATCACGGACTGAGCAGGAGCTTGATCGCGCGGCGCTCGTCCATCACCTGCTAGCCTCGGCCGACTGGTCGAGCGGCAAGGTCAGATCGGAGACCTCACCGGATTGATCTGATCGCTCATGATGAGCTCCAAAAGCTCGGACAGGATCCGGCGAACCGGCGCGGGACCACTGCGCAGGTACACATCGTCCCGGCCCTCATCACCGATCTTCCGCGAGAGGTAGACATCGCCTACCGGTTGAACGAATTCCTGGAGGCCAGTCCCCGGTGAGCAACCGGCTGCGAGCCGCACGGGAAGGACGACCCGCTCACTTCCCGCTCCACGTCTGAGCGGGGAAGCGAGCGGGTCGTCACGCCTCGGATCAACAGCGCGTCAGGCTCACCTGCTGCATCTGATTCCCTTACATGGCGCGTCGCTCAACCGCATGACGATGAGGCCGTTGTTGCGGTCGCTCGCGACAATGGTGCCGCTGTCGAAGAGCGGGAAGATGCCCCATTGCCCGAGGAACGCGGTGCCGAACTTGTCCTCCTGATTGAGGTTGAGGATGTTCTTCGGCAGCCGTGGTTCGGTGTCCATGTGGGCGAACTCGCTCAGGCTGACTGTGCCGGCCGCATCTCGCTCGATCTGGAGTACCCGCGTCCCGGACGTGTAGTTGGCCTGGTAGATCTTGTCGTCCTTGACGATGAAGTTGTGGTCCAAGCTGGCCGTGCTGTGATTGAACCGCTCGACAAAGACCGGGTTGTCCAGCTCTCGGATGTCGACGATGTAGGTACCGGTCGACGGCTTCTTGGTGGGGTCGTCGACGGGTTGGGCGAAGAACTCCGTGAATGCCCAGCCTGCGGCGACCAGTTCGTCGAGTTCATCGTTGATGAACAGGAAGTCCTGCTCTTCGGTCGTCCAGCCGGCGTGCGAGAACACCAGTTCCGGAACCCGGAAACGGGCGAGCACCTCGATGTTGTTCTTGTCGGTCGCGTCCCAGATCTCGGTGAAGCCACCGATGCGCTCGCCGACAGGTGGGATGCGGTCGCGGCCGTCGAAGACGAACACGATCTCGCGTCCCTGGAACCGGGTGTCCGGCCCGTCGTAGACGACCGGGTAGAAGTCGTGTTCCCCGATGTCGGGCAGGCAGGCCGCTACGTCGGGATTCGTTGGATCGGTGTTCAGGTCGTAGATCAACGTGTTGAACCGCGGCGGCACGTCGAGGCCGCAGGCGTTGTTCGCGGCACCCGGCTCGAGGCGGACCCCGGCAACGTAGGCGAAGCCGGTGTCCTCGTTGACCTGAATGTTGTGGGCCGAGAGGTAGCCGCCGGTCGAGAACCGGAAGGTTGGTGCCGGCAACACCGTGTCGGGCGAGGAGGCCGGTGCCAGGCCGTCGAGAACCGACAAATCCACCACGTCGATCTCGGACCCGACGATCTCCGACGTGTAGTAGGCGAAGTTCTCGAAGACACCCACGTCCCCCCAGAGGTTGCCGATGTTGCCCGGCGCCTGGCTCTCGAGGCTGCCGAGGAACTCGGGATTGCCGGGATCGGTGACTCGGACAACTGCCATCCCGCCTGTGCTCCCCACCAGCGCGTACTCTTCGCCGGCTGGTGAAGTCCACCCCCAGATGTCGTTCAGAATGCCCTTGGCCGTCGTGTCGGCGAAGGCGCCCGGGATCGGGAGAGCGCCCATGGCCTCCGGGGCGACCTGCCCCAGGAAACGCATGTTCTCGGTGTCGGGGAACGGACCTTTGGCCACGGGCAGGGTCTCGATTCCGTCGCCTTGTGACTGCACGATCTCCAAGGCGAGGGCGTCTGGATCGACGTCGTGCCGATCATGCGCGAGCGCCATACCACTCATGGCAAACCCGGCCGTCACTCCCAGGGCGACGCCTACCGCACTCATCTGGCGCAACCTCGATGGGCGTTGTGTTCTCATTGTGCCCCCCAATCACTAGCCCCACCATCGGATGCCAGCGAAGGGTACGCCCGACTCATGGCATGCGGAAGAGTCACTTCAGGACCGACGGTTCTCAAACCGGCGCTGGACCGTTCCGGCATTTCGTGCACCACTCCGCGGTCGGAAACCAGCAGGTCGGCGCGTTGCCGATCACGGAAGACAGGGGGAGGAGGCAGCGCGACTGGTCACTTGCCTGGTGCGTACCTGCCGCCCGTGAGGCCGACGTTGCTGGGCCTGCCGCGGGTAAGTCCGCCGTGGGTGGCGACAGAAGGTGCGTCTTCGATACCGCCACCGACAGGTGGATCGTTTCAATCAGATCATTCGTGTCGCTCTTGGTATCGAAGCCATCAATCAACCCCAACCCGCCCAGGACGTGGAAGATCACAGGACGCGTGTTTGACCTGGAGCGCACTCCAGGCTGCAGAGTTGCGGACATGACTGCATTTACACGTACCTTGGGACGCGCCGGAATCGAGGTCAGTGCGCTCGGGATGGGCTGCTGGGCGATTGGAGGCCCCTTTTGGGCCGGAAGCCAGCCCTGTGGCTGGGGAGAGGTCGACGACGACGAATCCCGCCGGACGATACGCCGCGCGCTAGAACTCGGCGTCACGCTGTTCGATACCTCCGACGCCTACGGCACCGGGCACGGTGAACGGATCCTGGGAGAGGCCCTCAAGGCGGACCGCGACGACGTCGTGATCGCGACCAAGTGGGGGAACACGATCGACGAGTCCACGCGGCAACTCACCGGCAGCGACCCTAGCCCCGGTTATCTGCGCACGGCACTCGAAGCCTCGCTCCGCAGGCTCGGCACCGATTACGTCGATCTCTACCAGCTGCATCTCAACGATCTGCCGATACCCCAGGCCGAAGAGCTGCTCGGCACGCTCGAAGAGCTGGTCGAGGCTGGGAAGATCCGTTGGTATGGCTGGAGCACGGATTATCCCGACCGGGCGACCGCGTGGGCACGCGACGGTGAGCATTGCGTCGGCATCCAGCACGCGTTCTCCGTGCTGCAAGATGCCGGCGAGATCCTCGCCGTGTGTGAGTCCTACGGTCTGGCCAGCCTGAACCGCTCCCCGTTGGCCATGGGCTTGTTGACCGGCAAGTTCACCGCGGCGTCGAGGCTGGGGCCAGATGACGTCCGCGGCGTTGCGCCGGAGTGGTTGAAGTACTTCGACGACGGCCGTCCGGTCCCGGTCTGGCTCGAGCGAGTCGCCGCCGTGCGGGACGTGTTGCGTAGCGGTGGACGCACTCTGGGCCAGGGCGCACTCGCCTGGATCTGGGCTCGAAGCGAGGCCACCATCCCGCTCCCGGGTTGCCGCACCGTAGCGCAGGTGGAAGAGAACGCCGGCGCCATGGAGTACGGCCCATTGGCCCCGGACGAGCTGGCCGAGGTGGAACGGCTGCTGGGCGACCTGCGCGCCGAACCCGTCGCGGCGATGTGACCGACACAGCTGATGAGCTGGTGACCGTCACGGTGACCAGCTCAGCCGGCCGTCGAGTCACAGGACAAGTGCCCGTGGATTCTGCCGCGCGCGGCGGTGGTGGCGGGCTGGCCCGAAGTGCTCGGGCTGGCTTCAGCGGAAAACGTCCTCGAGCGTGTCGGCGGTGAGGACACGAGCGGTCCAAGTTGCGAGCTGGTCGGTGGTGGCGGCGTGCACCATGTCCTCTGTGTTGTGGGGGAGTGGGCCGAACTTGAGGTTAAGCAACTGCACGAGTGCCTCCGCACGACCCTCAGCTTTGCCCTCAGCCTTGCCCTCCGCCTTGCCGCGGGCCTCGCCTTCGGCGCGGAGCATTTCTGCGGTGGTCACGTATGCCTCCTCTGCTTCGGGCCCGAGTTGAATGAACAGGTCATGTAGCTCGTCGGTGGGTGCTTCTCCGACGCTTTCAATGTACGTCACCAGGCTGAGAAAGTCGTCTTTGCCATTGGGCCGATTCAGGATAGCGCGCAGGTCGTCGGCCCAGCGTCGCAAGTCGTCGGCGAGGGAGGTATTGCCGGGCGCGGTCTTGAGTAAAAGCAGGGTCATCCGTGTCGGCGGGGTCAGTGGCCGTGCCCGCAGCGTTTGTTCGTCTACGCGCGCAAGGTCGTCCAGGAGGAACTGGAACTGCGGCAGGTAAGCCCGGGTGACTTCTGTGGTGTCAGGGCGCAGATTGATGAGGTCGATGACGTCGGTGGGGCCCGTCCAAGGGCGGCGGTTGTGGTTCACGACCAGAGGGATGATGGCGGGGAGTCGGGTGGTGTCGGGGTGTTGTTTCAAGTAGCGGTCCCAGATCCGGACGATGTAGTGCAGCATCCGAAACGGCATGAGAGTGTCGGTGCTGCTTTGGTGTTCGACGAGGACATAGATGAACGAGTCGTGGCCATCCAGCGGTGCAGTGAAGAGCAGGTCGGAGTGTCGCCAGCGCAAGTTGGTGTCGACGAAGCTGCCAGAGACTCGGGTTAGGTGGTCAAGATCGAGGCTGTCGGCCAAGTCGGGCGGCAGTACGGCGCGCAGCTGGGACGCCGCGTTTTCTGGTTCACCAAGAATCCGTCGGAACACCGCATCGTGGGGGTCGAATGGTTCGACATGACAGGGAACGTTACAAGCGTGCACCGACAATATAGGCCCGGACTTTGGCTCAGAGCCCGTCGAGTCAGGGATGTGCTCCCGCGGCGCGTGATGGTCGAGTGCGGCTTCGTGGCCTGGCGTAACGGATGGGGGCGGATTCGCGCCCGGAAACGTTACAAGAGGCCACGAGGCTCGGCCGGGCGCGGTGGTGGGGTGTTCTTGACCTCAACTTTAGTTCAGGTGGAAAGCTGAGCGGCAACTAACGAGAGTGAGGAGACTCGGTGAAGGTTGCCTACGTCAGTACCCCTGGAGGCCCAGAGGTGCTCGAAGTTCGCGAACTGTCGGACCCGCAGCCAGGGGCAGGCCAGGTACGGGTCCGGGTGCGGGCAGCGGGCGTGCAGCCCTTTGATCTCGCGATCCGCTCCGGGTGGCGCCCGCAGTATGCCGAGGGTGAGCTGCCTCAGGTGCCGGGCAACGAGTTCGCGGGGGTGATCGATGCGGTCGGAGACGGGGTCAGTGAGTGGCGCGCGGGCACGGAGGTGCTCGGTTTCAACTTCCTCTCCTGTTACGCCGAATACGTCGTGGTCGATGCTGGGCAGATCGTCGAGAAGCCGTGGTCGATGCCGTGGGAAGTGGCCGGCGGGTTCACTGCCGGTGCGCAGACCGCGGAGATCGCCTGGGAGGAAGTCAAGCCGGGGCCGGACGATGTGGTGTTGATCCATGGCGCGGCTGGGAACGTCGGCGGGTTCGCCGTGCAGTTGGCCCGGCTGCGTGGTGCGCGGGTGATCGGCACCGCCCGTTCCGAGCATCACGATTATCTGCGCGAACTTGGCGCCGAACCCATCGACTATAGGTTCGGCCTGGTGGAACAGGTGCGGGATCTCGCGCCCGCCGGTGTGGACGTCGTGCTCGACGGCGCAGGGCGAGAAGCTCTCGCGGCCACGCTGGAGCTGGCCAAGGATCTCACCCGGACCCGCACGATCTACGAGCACGAAGCGGGACCGAAGGCGGGCATCGCCACCTTGTCCGGTGCCCGCTCCGCTTCCCGGCTCGCGAGCCTGGTCGACATGTACGCCGAGGGCACGCTGACCGCGCTGATCCGCTCGACGTACCCACTCGAGCGCGCGGCCGATGCGCATCGTGAGCTTGAGACCGGACACGGACGGGGCAAAATCGTGCTGACGATGTGAACCGGTGCTTGCTGCCGAGGAGGGGGCGGGTTGGGCTGCATCGGTGATTGCGAGGGCCGGTCCTCGATGGCTACCCGGTTCCCTTCCTCTACCGTTGCAGCTGGAGAGTGTCGGGTGAGCCCGGCTGCGCACACATCCGCCTGAGGAGGCGCCCCATGACAGATCGATCCGCCCTATTGCTGCCGGCGTTCGAAGGCGCGACCCCGTGGGCGCAGCTCGATCGGTTGCCGGAACGGCCGGCAGAGTTCACCTTCGCCCTCCTGTCGGATCTGACGGGCGGGGAGCGGCCGGGCGTATTCGGCAGGGCGGTCGATGCGACGAACCTGATACGTCCTGACTTCGTCATCCAATTGGGCGACACGATCGAGGGCTACACCTGCGATGCGGCGGAGATCGCTCGGCAGTCCACGGCATTCGACACGACGGTGGCCCGACTCGACGTGCCGATGTTCCGGGTTCCGGGAAACCACGACGTCAGTAACGACACGATGCGGACCGAGTGGCTCAGTCGATACGGCGCGCTTCACTATCACTTCGTTTACCGGGATGTTCTGTTCGTCGCCCTGGACACGCAGGATTCGCCCCGGCCAGGTGACGGCGACGTCCATCTCGATATGTCCGTAGACGGGTGGGAGGGGACGATGCCGGCACGTTTCAGCGCCGAACAGCTGTCATGGGTGGAGCAGATTCTGGCCGAGTATCCAGACGTGCGCTGGACGATCCTGTGCATGCACATGCCCGCATGGCAGGGTGCCGGAGCGCCCGGCTTCGACCGCGTGCTGCGGGCGCTGGGTGAGCGTCCGTACACCGTCTTCGCTGGCCATGTGCACAATTATCGGCGGCGCCAACTGGCAGGGAGAGACTTCATCCGGCTTGGCACCACGGGGGGATCCTGGGTTGTTCCCGGCGAAGCCGGAAACTTCGATCACCTCACGCTGGTCACGATGATGCCCACCGGGCCCCGGATCGCGAACATTCTGCTGGACGGTGTGCTCGGCCCGGACGGCGGGCGGTGAGCGATGCCACCTTGCGTCGCGCCGAGTGTCTTAGCACGCCCGATTCACGAAGATCGTGACGTGTCATAATCGGGCGTGCTGCGAATCTCGCTTCTTCCGCTGTCGTTCTGTGCCGTCCTGTCTACGGGCGTCGCCGCTGCCGGCGCGAGCGCCGTCCCGGTAAGCGCTTCACCGATGGGCGGCGCGGTGGTCGAGCCAGGCCCGTTGGAGACGGTGGTGGGAACTGGCGAACTAGGCCACTCGGGTGACGGTGGGCCGGCCGTCGACGCGAACCTCGGTGAAGTGCGTGACCTGGCGTTCGATGACGCAGGCAACCTCTATATCGCCACTCGCGTCGATGGTGCCGAGCGCGGCGCCTACATCCGCGAGGTCGCACCAGACGGGACGATCAGCACCGTGGCCGGCGGGTTGGTGGCGGAGTCCGATGACTCCGGCAGGCAGCGTATGACGCCTGACGGCTTGGCAGGCGTGACCAGCCTCGCCGCCGGGCCGGATGGCGAGCTGTACATTGCCGACAGCCTCGTCGGCCAGGTCATGCGTGTGGATCCTGGTGAGGAGCCCACCATCGTGGCCGGCACCGGCGACTACGGACACGCCGGCGACGGCGGACCAGCCGCACAAGCCCAGCTGCGGTCCCCTGCCGGCGTGGCTGTCGGCCAGGACGGCGAGCTTTACATCGCCGACGCTGGTGGTTATATCCGCCGGATCGACACCGACGGCGTCATCACCACGATCGCCGGGACTGGCGACGCGGCGGAGGAGTCCAGCGGCGACGGTGGACCGGCTGCCGAGGCGTCGTTCACCCGGCCGTTCGACGTCGTGGTCGATTCCGCCGGCAACCTCTACGTGGCGGACGTGTTCCGGATGAGGGCAAGCGATGACGACATCCCGAGTCAGCGGATCCGCAGGATCGACACTGAGGGTGTCATCACCACCATCGCCGGCGGTGAGGCATGCGGCTACACCGGCGACGGCGGACCCGCCGAAGACGCCGAGCTGTGTTTCCCGCGAGAACTGACTGTCGGCCCGGACGGAACCGTCTATCTGGTGGACCCCAGGCATCACCGGATTCGGATGATCACGCCGGATGGCACGATCCACAGCTTGCCCACCTATTTCAAGGATCCGTCCGCGCTGGCCATAGGGCCGGACGGCGCGCTCTACGTCGGCGACGGCGATCAGGGTCAGGTACACCGGATTCCACTCGATGGGGGTGGTGCTGAGTCCGAGGTGCCGGACACCGTGGTCGATGCCCCCGACCTGTGGGCGGAGGTGAACGCGCACGAGATCACCGTGGTGGCGGGTACCGGAGAGGCAGGGTATTCCGGCGACGACGGACCCGCGGGTGACGCCCAGCTGTCCGGCCCGGACGATCTCGCCGTCGGACCGGACGGCACGCTCTACGTGTTGGATTCCGGCAACGGCCTGGTACGTGCGATCCACCCGGACGGGACCATCACCACGGTTGCCGGAGGCGGCCCGGACTGGGCCGACTCGCTCAGACCGGGGCCCATGACGGGTGACGGCCGGTTGGCGACAGAGGTCGGCCTGCGTGGTGTCACCGGGATCGACGTGGCCGCCGACGGCACGCTTTTCCTGGCCGACCGGCAGAACAAGCGCGTTCGTCAGGTAAGCCCAGGCGGCGTGATCACGACGGTCGCGGGCACCGGGGCACCTCCCGACGAGAGCAACGCTGCCGCGGCCGGCGGGGTGGCTACCCACGTGGCGTTCAACGCGCCGCATGACGTGGCCGCGGCTGCGGACGGAAGCCTGTATGTCACGGACTCGCAGGCTCACCAGATCCTGCACGTCGATCTTGACGGAACCGTGCGGGTGATCGCCGGGACCGGGGACGCGGGCTTCTCCGGCGACGGCGGGCCCGCGGTAGAAGCGGAGCTGGAGAGGCCGACCAGAATCGACGTCGGTCATGACGGCACGCTTTACGTCTCGGACAGCAACGACAGCCGAATCCGTGCCGTCGATGCGGATGGCGTGATCACCACGGTCGGGGGGAAGGAAGCACCTGAGTACGAGGATCCCACCGAGGGAGTGCCAGCCACCGAGGTATACCTGAGGGTTTACGATCTCGCGGCGGACGACGACGGCACGATCTATCTGAGCAGGTGGGGATCGATCCAGGCGATCGGCACCGACGGAATCATCACGGTGCTGACCCCGGGGGACACCGGCGCCGCAGCTCTCGCGGTGGACGGCGCGGGCAGCGTGTACTTCTCCCAGGCGCGAAACCACCAGGTATCCGTGTTGCCCAAGGCAGGCGAGGACGCTACGGCGCTGGTTGCCGCGGAAGCCGACACATCCGGCACGCCGTGGTGGACGATGATCATCGGTGTCGCGGCTGTCGGGGTAGCTGTCGGCGGTTACCTGCTCTTCCGGCGGAGGCGTTCTTCGAGTTGAACTCAACGCACGATCGAGTTCACCAGTTCGGGGCCGAGCCGATAGATCCGGGCAAGCAACAGCCGGTGCCGGATGTAGCGGCCATCTCGGTCGGACAGCAACAATCCGACATCACGTAGTCGAGCGAGGTGCCGGGATACCTGCGGAGCTGGCATGCCGGTGCGCCGGGCCAGCTCGCTGGTGGTGCATTCCTCGTTGACAAGATGGCGGCACAGGGAAAGCCGGGCGGGATCGGTGAGCACCAGTAGGCGTTGCCGAAGGTGTTCCAGCGTGAAGCCGGTGGACATCTCCATGTCCATAACCGGGAACTGAATGACGACCGGCAGGTCGGTGACGTCGTTGGTGTAGGTCCGGTCGTGTTTCACCAGCAGATGCGGCTGGGTGAACAGCGACGGCACGAGCACATAGGCGCGTGAGTCCGCGCGCACGGTCTCGGTCTGGAGCTTGTCGTACACCACCCTGGCAGCCGCGGGATAGAGCTTGACGGTGGGGGTCAGCGAGGCGAAGACCAACGGCACGGACTGGTGGCGCAACTGTTGTTCGATCTCGCGTTTGGCCGGTGTCAGGCGGGGGCGCAGCTGTGCCCATTCGGCATCGAAGAACTCACGACCACACTGCTCCAGTGCGTGCACGAGACGTTGCTGGAGTTCGTTGGGGTCTTCGGCGAGACGCGCGGCCAGGAAGCCCCGGCGGTCGGACTTCTCCTGACAGCGTTCGACGAAGGTCTTCGCAAGCGCCGGGTCGTCGCGCAGGTGGCGGAACTCGGCCGATCGCACCCCGAGCAGCGCTTCTGAGGCCATCGCCGTGAAGGCGTCCACGGAAAGCCGGCCCAGCGTGGCCAGTTCGTCGTCGAGGGAGCCGTCGGGCCCGGCGCTCAGCGGCATCAGATGCCGGGAGCGGAATCTCGCCCAGAACGGAGACAGCTCGGCGAGCACGCGGCGAAGGTCTTCGGAAATCACGCTGCCAAGGTGTTTGACGAAGGACGTGCGGTCTGGATGATGCCCGGGCTCAGCGACGACATGCAAGATCGCCATGAGTTCGGCGATGGGGGACAACTGCACGCTGACATCGCTGGCGCGCACGCCCGACAACTCCACCGTTATGGCCATCTGCTCACCAGCTCAGTCTCTCTGCCTGCTGCCGGATCTCTTCGGCGTCGATCGGATCGTAGAGACCATCATCGATCATGCGGGCGATCTCGTCGGCGACCCGGCGCCGGTAGACAGGGGCGGATCCGTACAGGGTGTCGAGAGTGGCGACGTCGAACGGGATCTCGTGTCCGTGGTACCAGGACGGCCGTCCAACCGGGGTAGCGGCCACCAGCGACGACACTGGCACCGTGACGTAGGGGGTCCGCAGCCCGCCCAGTGCGTTGCCGTGCTCGTCGCGCTGGATGTCATCGCCCGCACCGGCGGTCCGCAGCCACATGCTTGGCGGTGGGGCGCTCACCCCGCGTGCCCACCCGATCAGCTGGTCGAGTACCGCGGCGTAGACGTGTGAGTTGGGAAAGGTGCTCCAGATGGCTCGGGGCGGCAGCGGGCAATTCCGGAGGCGGTGGATGTCGGCGTCGGACATGAACCGGGTTTCGCGATGTGCCATTCCGGCCACCTCGTACAGGCGGAAGGAGTCGCTGTCGGCCCGGCGGTGGCTGACGCCGCGCACCTGGCCGGAAACACCACAGGGCAGGCGGACGGACTGGAACTCGCCCTCGCCAAGTAACTCGATGACCGGTACGTCCACGTCGGGCAACGCGGCACCGCCGGATGCGGCGGGCAGGTAGCCGTCGAAGACCGGGCCGCCGTCGTCCAGCCGCTGGACCACGTGGTGCTCCTGGACGAATTTGCGCACCACGCCGCCGGTCTGGGAGATGCCGGCCAGGTAAATCTCGCTGACGGCGCTGCTTCCCGGGAGCCCTCGCCGCAGCGCGGCGGCTACCTGCGCGATGATGTCGAACGACTGCGGGGTGGCCGCCCACCAGCGCGCCTTGAACTCGTCATAACGGCGAGCCAACTCGTCTTTGCTGGCGTCGGGGTCGAACGGGATGGTGCTCGCGAACTTCCTCGCTCCGGGGGCGTCAGCGAACGTCATCGAGGCATAGCGGTCAGGATCGGCCGCGGCGATGAGCTCGAGCGCGCTAGGAGCCTGCGAGTCGATCTCCACCCACATGTGCCCGGAGCGCATGAGATGCCGGTTGAGCGCACGCCAGACCGAGGTTCCGCCCCAGATGTGCGACACCTCGGCGACCGCCGCCCCGCTGAACCTGGCCGGGTCTCGCGGGCGGCGGACCAGGATCCGCGTCCGGTATGGCGCGCCGGCCGCCTCGCCGGAGACGAAGTACTCGTCCTCGACGTATCCGTAGGTGGCCATCCGCTCCCGGCCATAAGGTTCCAGGATCACTGGCTCGGAGGTGGGGGTGACCGGGACCGGGCCCGCTATCTGCGCGGGCCTGGTCATGCTCGACTCGACTGTGGTGTTCACGTGTGTACCCCTGTGCGGTGCTGTGCCGGCTGTTTCAGAGCGACGGCGTGGAGGTGAGAAGGAGTTTGGTGTAGTCGTTGCGCGGCTTGGCGAAGACCTCCTGACAGGCGGCGTGCTCGACGATCCGGCCCTGGTAGATCACCGCGACGTCGTCGCTCATGAATTCGATGACGGCCATGTCGTGGCTGATGAACAGCATCGACAGGTCCCGGGCTTCTTGAATGTCCTTCAGCAGGTTCAGGATCGCCGCCTGCACGGAGACGTCCAGCGCCGAGACAGGTTCGTCGGCGACGATCAACCCCGGGTCGAGTGCCAGCGCACGCGCGATGGAAATGCGTTGCCGCTGGCCGCCGGAGAACTCGTGGGGCATCCGTGGGAGGAATGCCTGGGCGAGTTGAACCTCGTCCGCGAGCTCGGAGGCCCGTCGTCGACGATCGGGCTCGGTGAGTAGCCCCTGGACTCGGAAGGGCTCCATCAGCAGGTCCTGCAATGTCATCCGCGGGTTGAGCGAACTGGACGAGTCCTGGAAGATCATCTGCATCTGGCGTCGTTTGCGGCGCAGGGCACCGGCATCGAGGTTGTCGAGCCGCTCACCGGCCACGGTGACAGTGCCGGACGTCGGCGGAATCAGTCCCACCGCGATCCGTCCTAGGGTGGACTTGCCCGAGCCGCTTTCGCCGACGACGCCGAGGACGTGACACCGTTCGAGATGGAGATTGACGTCCACGACGGCGTGATGCACCGCGCGGCTGAACAGTGACCCGAAACGGAAATCCTTGCTCACGTGCTCGAGTTGCAGGGCCGGTGCTGTGGGCGTCATCGAGCCTCCTTGTCGGCGAGAGCGCGCGTACTGAACTTCGCCCGGTCGATGGTGGGCAATCGGCGTGGGACGTGCCCGATCCTCGGTGCCGACTCGATCAGCCCACGCGTGTACGGATGTGTCGGATTCGCGACGACGTCCGCGGTTGGTCCCTGTTCCATGACGTCGCCGTCGAGCATCACCAGGACGTCGTCGGCGTACCGGGAGATCAGGCCCAGGTCGTGACTGATCAGGACGAGGCCGAGGCCCAGCTGGTCGCGTAGATCGAGCAGCAGTTCGAGGATCTGCTTCTGCACGGCGGCATCGAGTGCCGTCGTGGGCTCGTCGGCCAGCAGCAGAGCGGGCTGGCAAGAGATCGCCATCGCGATCATGACCCGTTGCCGCATACCTCCGGAGAGCTGATGGACGTAGGCCCCGAGGAGGCCCCTGGACTTGGGGATGCCGACCTGGTCCAGGAGCTCGGCGCTGCGTTCGCGGGCCTCTCTCTTCGACAGGCCGAGATGTATACGCATTGGCCTGATCATCTGGGCGCCGATGCTGAGCATTGGATGCAGAGCACTCATCGGCTCTTGGAAGATGTAGGCGAGCTCCGGGCCGGATATGGCGCGCCGGGCCTTGTCGTCCAGCGTGAGCAGGTCGGTTCCCTGGTAGAAAACCCGGCCCTGGGCCGTGGCGACCGGCGGGAGGATACCCATGATCGCCGCGGCGGTCATGGACTTGCCCGAGCCGCTTTCGCCGACGATGCCGATCGTCCGGCCGGCCGTGAGCTCCAGATTCACGTCGGAGACGACGGTGTTCCGTTCACCGTGTGAGTCGATACACACGCTGAGGTTCTCGGTGCGTAACAGGGGCGGCTGCGGGCCGGCCGCGGTGACGTCGGTAGCAGTTGTGACCATATCGGTTATCCCTTCGCCGCGCCGAGCCGGATGCGTGGGTCGAGGAAGCCGTACACCACGTCAACCAGGAGGTTGACCAGAACGAACACGATCGCGATGAAGAAGATCGTGCCCTCGATCAGCGGGTAGTCGCGTCGGGACACCGCGGTGAGCAGAAGCTGCCCGATGCCCGGAATGGAGAAGATGCTTTCGGTGACGACGGCGCCGCCCAGCAGGCCCGCGACGGTCAGCCCCAGGACTGTCACGACCGGAACCGTCGCCGCCCGGAAGATGTATCGCCGCGTGACGGTGCCCTCGGGAATCCCCTGAGCGCGCGCCGTGGTGACAAACGGCTGTGACCGCGCGTCCAGAACCCCGGAGCGGGTGTATCGGAAGAGAACCGCCGCCTCGAGCAGGCCGATCGAGATGGCCGGCAGCGCGAGGTAGCGCAGCGCCTCGACCGGATCGTCGAGCACGCTCACGTATCCGGCCACCGGCAACACACCGAGCTGGACACCGAAGACGGCGATCAGGATGATCGCCAGCCAGAACGTCGGCATCGCCACGCCGACCGCCGAGGCCACCACCAGCGTCTGGTCAACGCTCTTTCGGCGGCGGGTGGCCGCGAATGTGCCGAGTGCCGGGCCGACCAGCACAGCCACGAGTATCGCCAGTAGTGCCAGCTGCAGGGTCACGAACGCGCGCTCCGCGACCAAATCCATCACCGGCGCCCGGAGGAAGATCGAGTCGCCGAAGTCGAGCCTGGCGACGGACCCGAGCCATTCCACGAACTGCACGGGCAGCGGAGCGTTGAGCCCCATCTCTTCCCGAAGCGCCTCGATCTGCTCGACGGTGGCGTCCTCACCGAGGATGGAGGCGGCGGGGTCGCCAGGGGTCAGCCGGAGCAGAAGAAAGAGCAGCACCATAGGGACCGCCACAGTGGGCAGCAACGCGAGAAGACGTCGTGCGATATATGCAAGCATCCGTCACACCACCGGGGCCTTGACGGTACTGGAGCGCGGGTCGAAGACGTCGCGCAAGCCGTCGCCGAGCAGGATCAGTCCGAGGACAGTGACCAGGATGGCCGCGCCGGGGAAGATGCCGATCCACCACGCCACGTTGAAGTACTGCTGCGCGGAGGAGAGGCTGGCACCCCAGCTCGGCACGTCTGGCGGAAGCCCGATGCCGAGGAACGACAGCGCCGCGATGGACAGTACTGTCATCGAGAACGCCATGGTGGCTTGCACGATCACCACTGAGATGGCTTCAGGCGCGACGTACTTCGTGAGGATCCACCGGGTCCGGGCGCCCAATGACACGGCGGACTCGACCATCGGCAGCTCGCGGGCGGCGAGTGTGGCGCTGCGCACCACTCGTGCCATGGGTGGGACCAGGACCACGGTGAGGCCGAAGACCACGGCGCCGATGCCGTTGCCGATGACGCCGATCAGAGCCATCACCAGGATGATGTTGGGGAAGGACATCAGCCCGTCCATGATGCGCATGACGACGGCGTCCACGGCGGGAAAGTAGCCGGACAACACCCCGGCCAGGTAGCCGAGGATGATCGCCAGCAGGGTGCACACCCCCGCGATGCCGATGGAGGTTCGTGCCCCATATAGCAGGATGGTCCAGAGGTCGCGGCCCATCTCGTCGGTTCCCAGGAGGAACTCCGACGATGGTGGACGCAACCGATTCGCGGGGTCGACCCGGGCGGGATCGCCGCCGAGCAGCGGTGCGAGCAAGCCGAGCGCGATGACCACGCTGATGATCAGCACGCCCGCCATCGCCGAACGGTGTCCCAGCAGGTCGGGGAGACGTCGTCGGAGCACCGGATCAGCTTCCGTTCAGCCAGATGTTGTAGAAGCCCCGGACCGTGCCCTGCTGCGGCTCGAACCCGCCGACGTCAACGCTGGTGATCGCCATCCGAGGCTCGGAGCCGAGTTTGATGAACGGCAGCTCCTCCCAGATCAGCCCCTGGAGCTCGTCCCACGCCGGCTTGCGCTCGTCGAAGTCGGCGCCCTCGAGGATGGCGTTCATCAGCTCGGTCTTGCGGTCAGAGACCCACCAGCCCGGAAAGCTGTCGGCAAGGAACACGACCGTCAGTGGGTCGGAGTAGCTGGTGCCGCCGGCCAGGAACAGATCCCAGCTGTCCGGCTCGGTCCGCGTAGCCGTGAATGTGGCGGCATCTACGGCCAGCGGTTCGACGACGAAACCCGCGTCCTCCAGTTGCTGCTGGAGCAGCGGACCGTAGGCGTCCTGGTCGGGCCGGTAGAGCATACGCACCGGGGTTCCGTCGTACCCGGCCTCGTCGAGCAAGGCTGCCGCCGACTCGGGGTTCGCCCGGTCGAGGTAAACGTCTTCACCCGCGGGGGAATGCCAGGGGGAGTCTTCGGCGAACATGCTGGAGTTGTCCGAGAAGTAGTCCAGACCGCCGAGGTTCTGGATCGCGATCGCCTCTGGATCCACCGCCAGCTTCACCGCCTCGCGTAGACGGAGATCGGTGAACGGGCCTTCCTCGTGGTTGAACTGCAAGAGTTTGAACCCACCGTCAACCTGGACCACCGGCGCCAGTGCCGGGTCGGACTCGTAGCTGTCGAGCTGGTCGAGGCTGACAAATTGCGGGGCGACGTGCACAGCGTTGGTGCGGACCTGGTTCAAGGCATTGGCGCTGTTGAACGGGATGAACTCGATGGTGTCCACGTACGCGGTCTTCGCCCCGGCCGAGCCGTCGGGCTCTTCGTCTCGGGAGACGTAGCCGTCGAAGCGCGAGAGCTTCGCGTTCTGGTCGACTGTGAACGAGTCCAGTTGATAGGGGCCGGTGCAGGTGAGCTCTTCCAGCGCGTCATCGGGGCTGGCGCCATCGATGGCTGAAGCCGGCATGATGTACGCGGGGGAGTCCGGCGTGGCGAGCAGCGCGGGAATGGCGCCGCTGGGCTGGTTGAGCTCAATGGTGAACTCGGTGTCGGAATCGATGGTGTAACCGTCTACGAGTTCGCCGAACTGTTCCCCGGAGTCGCTGGCTCCATAACGTTCGAGTGACGCGACCGCGTCGTCGGCTGTGAGTGGGTCTCCGTTGTGGAAGACGACGTCGTCACGGAGCGCCATGCGGTACACCAACTCGTCGGTGTCGTACTCCCAGGCCGCGACCAGGCCGTCGTGCACTTGCTGATCGGCGCCGTTGGCGAAGAGCCCTTCACAGACGGTCGCGGCCACCATCCAGTTGGTCCGCGAGGTGGACGCGGCCGGATCGATGACCGTCGGCAGAGAGGCAACGACGAGATCACCGCCAGTTACCGGATCACCGGCAGTTCCGGCATCGGTGTCGGCTTGGGTTCCGGGGTTGCCGCTACTGCAGGCGCCGAGCGCTACGACGACGCCGGCAAAGCCGGCACCGACGGCGCGGGCTCGGAGATTACGCATGGTGAGACCTTCTCTCTGGCGTGATCGACAGGCAGCTGAGCACTGTCGAGGACCGTACACCGGGTCCGTCAGAGAGAGGTCAATAGTTAACGCGTACGCGTTAACTGTGGTGAGTTGCTGAGCTCCGAGCCCGCTGATTCGTCAGGACGCGACGGCGCTGGGGCCAGGCTGGAGTCGTGGTGCGATGACGTGATCGAGGCCGAGACGCCCACTGCCGAGGCCGGCGAACACGAGACTCGCCGCGCCCAGCGCGAGTACTAGTTCGGCGCCGCCCTGATCGACGAACATGCCATTGCCTGCGTGTGCGAAGACGAAAGCCCCCGCCATGTTGGCAACCAGGAGCAATGCCGCGACGGGAGTCGCCAGGCCGAGGACCAGCGCCGCGCCTCCGACCAGTTCGACCAGTGCCGCGAACCATGCCGCGGCGGTGGCAAACGGCACGCCCATTTGGTCGAAGCCCGCCGCGACTCCGTCGATGCCGAAATCGAACAGCTTCTGCCACCCGTGGGCAATGAATACGGATCCAATACCTATCCGCGCAAGCAGTAGAGCGACATCACGAATGAGGGGCGAACGAAACACAAATACTCCTACGAACGAATTGATGGTTGATCTTGAAGTGCGGTGTCAGGCCCGAAGGGCTTCCGTGACGGCGTCGGTCAAGGGAGTAGTAGGCCGACCGATCAGGGTGGACAGGTCGCGGCTGTCGATGAACAGCTCGCCTCGGGCTACGGCGAGGTCGTTGTCGGCCAGCATGTCGGCGACCGGTTCGGGAAGGCCCGCGGCAACGAGGGCCTTGGTGTAATCCACCGCAGACAGGTCCTGGTAGGTGACCTGTTTGCCGCTTTGCGCGGTGACGGTAGCGGCCAGTTCGGCCATCGTGAACGGGGTATCGCCGCCGAGCTCGTAGACCATGCCGGCGTGACCGTCGCTCGTCAGAACCGAGGCCGCTGCGGCGGCGAAGTCGGCCCGGGTGGCGCCGGAGATGCGCCCGCCCGAAGCGGCCCCGAGCAACGTGCCGAACTCGAGAGCCGGAGCGAGATTCTCTGTGTAGTTCTCCATGTACCACCCGTTGCGCAGGAACACATTCGGCAGACCTGAGTCCCGTATGACGGCCTCGGTGGCCTTGTGTTCCGCCGCGAGGCCGACGCCAGTGGTGTCGGCGTTGAGGATGCTCGTGTACGCGATCAGTGAGACCCCAGCCACCTGTGCGGCTTTGACGACATTCGTGTGCTGATCGAGGCGCTGGCCCACTTCACTGGACGAGATGAGCAGGAGCTTGTCGGTGCCGGCGAAGGCGGAGGTCAAGGTCTCTGGTTTGGTGTAGTCCGCTTCCCGCACGTGGACACCTCGCTCGGCCAGATCGGCGGCCTTGCCTGGGTTACGTACGGCGGCCACGATCCGGTCGGCGGGAACGCCCCGATCGAGCAGGGCGTCGACGACGAGGCGGCCAAGCTGCCCGGTTGCTGCGGTGACAGTGATCATCATGCTTCTCCATCCGATTAGTTGAAGCGTCAACCAAAAGTTAGACTGAATCACTTGAAGCTTCAAGTCAAGGTGATCAGCTTCACATGAAGCTTCAACCAAACTGCGTACTCTTGACACTGTGAATGCGGATCAGACGGACATACCCTCGGCCGAGCCCCGGTGGCTGACATCAGATGAGATGGACGCGTGGTTGCCGCTGGCCAGGATCCTGACCAAACTCCCGGCGGCTCTTGACGCACAGCTGCGTCGCGATGCCGGCATGAGTCACTTCGAGTACTTTGTGATCGCTATGCTCTCCGAGGCTCCCGGCCGGGTGCTCCGGATGAGTGATCTCGCCGAGCGGACCAGTAGTTCGTTGTCTCGGCTTTCACATGTCGTGACGAGGCTGGAGCAGCGTGGTTGGGCGCGTCGCGAAGCCTGTCCCGACGACGGCCGCTACACCAATGCGTTACTCACCGATGCTGGCTGGAACAAGATCGTCGCCTCCGCGCCGGGCCACGTCGAGACCGTACGGCACCTCGTCATCGGTGTGCTCACCGCTGACGAACTCAAGAGTCTCCGTGACATTGGCGAGAGCATCCTGGATCGGGTCAACTCGGAGCTGGCTGGCGGCACCCGTGAATAGTGTCGAGTCCCGTGGATCGAGGCGTCCGCCGGACATGAGTCGTTCTTGACCATTTCTTGACTATGTGGTCCAAGCATGAAAGGCGGTTCAGCTCACGTTCCGGTGAGCGTGCACTCGCCTCTATCGAGACGAAGTGTGGGCCGTCGTTCGCGTACGTCATCGTTCGTCGCGGGGTAGAGACCCGCCACATGAAGGGGGGAACACGATGAGGCGCATCTTCATGCTTTTGTTCGCTGGGGGACTCCTGCTTGGTGCCACCGCCATGCCGGCCCAGTCGGAGGTACCTCCGCACCCGCACATGCTCGTGCTCGGGCTGCAACTCGATGCCGACGGCGAGCCCGTGGGTTTCAAGCGTTGCGTTGACCTGGCCGCGGGCAAACCGGTCCCGCTCAACGCTCACCACGCTCACGTCCACACCGGCACGGCCGGCGAGATGCTGCGCACCAAGGCCGGCCATGCGGTTGTTCCCGGCGCGCCGTTGACCCCGTGGAACAACTGCGCGGAGCTCATCGCCGACTTCTCCGGTAGCTGAGCACCTCGTTCAGGCGTCACCGGATCCAGCAGTTCGCTCGAATTCTCGCCTGACCCGTACCCCTGGCGCGTCCCTCACCGTTGACCGGCGCAGGCGGCACTGGACCCGAGAAGATAGGCGTCGATGGCGGTGACATCTCCGATCGGGCGACCGACGGTGAGCCACGTGACGAACGCGACGCCGGGTCTGACAATGGCGCGGCGGGTGTCTCGGTCTCCCGGGGCACGCCGGGGACTTGCCGGCTTGCAGCGAACCTGGCGTGTCCCCATCGGTGGTTCGAACCTTTTGCCCGGTGTTCACTCGTCGTTGCCACCCGAAGTCGGCTCCCGTTCCCCCATCCGGCCAGGATGAACCTGTCCAGAAGATTCCTCGGGTGTACAGGGGTGTTGTGGCGCGAATTGTGTGGGCGCGGAGGCTCTGGTGACCTTCTGGTGGATCGCCTACGGCCTAGTTCTGGCTCTTGGGTTCGGATCCGCCTGGGGATCCGTGCGTATGGACCGTCGTTCGCACGGCGAGGAAGCCGCTCGGATAGTGGACCAGTCGCGGTTCGATCTCGCCTGGACCGGCATGCTGAGCGGGGGAGTGGCCCGGGCGATCGACGCCCACGTTGTGCGGCTGGCTGAGCTCGGTTTTGTGCGCGGAGACGCGGCCGGCCGATTGACCATCACGCCGGGCGCTGAGCAACTGCTGGCCGAGGCGTGGAAACACGCGTGCGGCTCCGGGGTCAGCGACGAGGACGTACGTATGCTCGAGCTGATCCGGGACGTCGGCCAAGATGGCCTCGATCACGTGCGACGGCTGGCGCCGAAGGACAGACTGAGGCACGCGCTGGCCGAATTCGTCCGCCATGATCTTGTGGTCAGTCCGGTGCGGCAGGCATGGGGGCCGACCAAGGTCGCGTTCCCTATGCTGGCAGGGCTTGCGGCCTGCCTGTTCGGAGCGTTGCGGTCAGTTGGATCATATGAGGATCTCCAGGACCTTCAGTCGTCGTGGACAGTTGGACTGGCCGGTGTTCTAGGCGTCGCGTCGTCTGTCGCCGCGGCGCACATCTATGCGAAGAAGCGTGGATACAGCGGAGTGGATCCGAAGACGGCGCTCGGCCGGGAGGTGCTGGAGCAGCTTCGCGTCCGGCTGCCGCGGGAGGCCAGCGAGGCGCACCGGGTAGCCGTCGGCGGGTTCAGTGCTATGCACGACGCCGGGCTGCGGCGGTCCATCCAGGGAACCACCCCGGACTCCAGGTGGAGCGCCCGATCTCGTCGTGGCCAGGGAAAGCACATCAACGGTGGCCAGGCGCTGTTGGTTGCCAGGCACGGCCAGGAACACATCGATGCGGGCGAGGCCGGAGACTGACCGCCTCCTCAACCCGTGATGCTGCTGGGCCTGCGCCACATGCACCACAACGGCGGCCCGTCGGGCAACGTGACGACCTCGGTGACGTCGAACCCGTGCCGCCGGTACAGCTGCATGTTGCGTTCACTGGTCGCCTCGAGGTAAGCGGGCATGCCGTGCCGGTCGCAGCTGGCGAGCGCCGAACGCAGCAGGGCGGAGCCAAGCCCGCGTGACTGCCATTCCGGCTGGGTGCCGAACACGAACAGGTAGTCGTGGGGCTCGTGCGGATGGTGGGCGCCCATGAGCTCGAATAGCGTGAAACTCCGTTCTGCGTACTCCGCCGACAACCGGCCCAGCTCGGCTGCCATGGCGTCGTCGTCGACGTCGGCCTCGAACGGGATCCAGACCGCGCCGGCGACCTCGTCGGCGACGGTGTCGACACCGCCATGCGGCATCGCTGCGTCCACGATGACGCGAAAACTGGCCGGCAGGATCGACGCCCGGCGAGCAAGGTCGGGATAACACCAGGACAGGACCGGATCGGTGAAGAACGCCGCTGCCAGCGTCTCGGCCAGCCGGCCCGCGTCCGCGGCGGTCGCCTTACGGACGGTTTCGGTCTCCGCGATCGTGTTGCTCATGGCTCCTCCTCAGAACAGAAGCGGTCGGTTGTCAGCCTTGCTGGTCGGCGGGACGGATCGCTTCGCAGGAGTGCGCCAACTCTCGTGACGGCGGGGATATGGCGTGTTCGCGCCATGGTGGCCCGCGGGGGTTGGGTGGGTCCGGGTCAGATCAGGCCCCGCCGCAACGCCTCGGCGACGGCCGCGGACCGCGAGCCGGTATCGAGTTTGGTGAGGACATTGGTGATGTGCCGGTTGACGGTGTGTTCGCTGAGCACCAGCAGGCCAGCGATGGTTCGGTTGGTCTCACCGGCGGCCACCAAACGCAGGATCTCGCGCTCCCGAGCGGTGAGCAGCGCAACGTGTTTGGCGGGTTCGAGCGTACGGATCAAGGCATCCGCGGATTCGGCCGCTTTCGCGGCACCGACGTCGTGCAGCAACTGCGCGGCAGCCTGGGCGTGGTGCAGTGCCTGTGGTGTACGTCCCGCCTGGTCGAGCTGGCGGCTGAGTGCCATCCGGGAGAGGGCCTCTTCGAAAGGCGCCCGGGCACGGTGGTAGTAGCGAACAGCGTCTTCGAAAGCGATGCGGGCGCGATCGCCTTCGCCCCGGGCTGATGCGACTGCGCCCCGGACATAGGCAACTGACGCTCGGACCGGATCAGTTGGTATCCGCTCGGCGATGGTGGACAGTTCCTGCAGTGCGGAGCCGGCGAGGTCCAGGTCACCACGGATGGCTGCGGCCCGCGCCAGCAGCTCCAGTCCCGCGACCCGGTAGGTGGCGGCGTCGGGCGATGCTTGCCGCAAGTATTCCTGGGCACGTTCGCAGGCTATGCCGGGTTCGTCGAGATCGAGGGACAGCTCGCCGGCACCGAGGATCGCCAGCGGATGCTCGCTGGCCTGTTCGAAGATTGCTGCGGCCTCGTTGTAGCGGCCCTGGCGACGCCGCAGTTCACCGAGCCGGACCGACGCGTCGAGCGCGGTGGGAGGCCGAAGCTGCGCAAGCAGGCTGATCGACTCGGCGAGTTCGGACTCGGCTTGCTGCCACGTTCCCCTCCAGATCAGGACACCTGCGTAGTTGGCCCGGCATGCCCGGTTCAGCAACTGCAGGTTCAAACGTTGTGACCAGGCCTCCACTTTGCGGCACCATTGCGCCGCGCGATCGTAGTCGCGTACTTGCTCACAGGCGTAGATCATGTAGCAACAGCACCAGCCGGCGGACCACAGTTCGGTGAATTCGTCAGCGAGCGCGGCAGTTGTCGCCTCGCTGAGCCGGTCGAGGCCTTCGTCGACGTTGCCCTGGCGGACGAGGGCCAGACCTTGGGTGGCCAGCCCCATCATTTCCAGGTCAACGATTCCGAACGCCCGACCGTGAACAGCGGCCCGGGTGCCTAGTTCCCGAGCCTGTTCGCTGTGTCCGGCGAAGAGCAGCTTCTCGGCCTCGTGGACGTCGAGCCAGCCCAGCTCGGGGCTGGCGCCGTCTCCTTCGAGAAGTCCCCGCGCGCGGCGTAACCAGCCCTGGGCCACGGCGATCTCGCCGCGAAAGTCGACCGAGTCGGTTCCGAGCCAGGCGGCGACCCGTGCCGCGTCCCGATTGCGACCGGTTGCCCGGTACGCGCGGTAGGCACGCTCGCGGGCGTCGAAGAGTGTGTCGAGGTCCGCCCGCCACCATGCCGCCCAGCTCAGGCCCTCGAGCGCTTCGGCGGTTTCGTGTTCTGCGACGGCCGCGGCGAAGCGGCGCCAGGCGGCGTCCCAATCCCGCCGCGCCAGCGCCGACCAGCCGGCCGCCTCGTTCTGCGTTTCGGCAGGCTCCGCGCGAGCCTTCACATCTCACATCATCCACCTCGCGAGGCAAAATGTCTCCCTTGAGGTCTTGCGCCGAGAAGGAGTGCGATGACGACATAGGCTGCGGCCCAGCCGGCGAAGATCGCGGAGTGGTCAGCCGCCGTGGACGCAGCAGCGTAGATGGCGTAGACACCGATTCCCGCGACGTCTGTCCCCAAGCCGGCCGCTGATGTCACGGTCGACCGCGCCGGACCGGTGATGGCGTCCTGAAGCCGGGTGTTCGCGACGATTTCCGCCATCTGGAACACGCAGAACGCCAGCCCGATCAGCATGAACCCTGGCGGGTTGCCGGCCAGAGCACCGGCAGCGAGGGCGGCCGCTGCGAGAACGAGCAAGACGGCCAGCGTGCGACGGCTCAGCCGGCGGCCTACACCACCAAGCAGCCCACCGATGGCGATGCCGAGGTACACCGCGAGGATGAGCATGGGCACCTCAGCGGTTTCCACGCCGGTATCAGCGGCAAGCAGGCCGACGTACTCCTCGAGCGAGCCCCAGATCGCGCTGATCGCGATCAGGAACAGTACTGCTGAACGCACCGGCCGCTGTGTCCTGATTTCATTGACGCCGAGCCCCAGAGTCGCGGTATAGGAGCGGAATCCAGTGTCGGGGTCCGGAATCTTATTGTCGCGGTGTTCGGGGAACGTCGCCCCGATGGCGGCGGACGCCGCGCACGCCAGGATGCTCGCCACTCCAACGAGCCAGTAGCCGCCGGCGTCGAAGGCCGGGCCGGCCGCGACTATACCCATGGCGACCGCCACTGTGCTCGCGGCCGCCGATCGGCCGATGAGACGGGCGTAGCGCGACGCTTCGCCGTGCCGGTCGAGCTCTTCGTAGACGAGCGCCTCTCGTGCTCCGGACTGGAACGCGCTCCCCGCACCCCACAAGACGAAGCCCAGGGCGAATGCTGGATACGAGGGGAGGGCGATCCATAGTGCGAACCCCGCACCGGTCAACAACGGTCCCAGGACCAGCAGCAGCCGACGTGAGACGACGTCAGCCAACACGCCGGACGGTATCTCGATCGTGAGACTCGCGACAGACCAGATGACGAACAACGACGAGATCTGCGCGGTGGTCAGGCCCGTTTCAGCGAACAGCAACGCATAAAGCGGATACAGCAGAATCAGATCCTGGCAGAAGGCATAGGCATAGAGCCTGCCTGCCAGCATGGCCGCTGGAGCGCGGCGAGAGGTTCGTCGAGAGCGAGGTGAAGATCAATGTCGCCAGGTCATGCAGTCATCGTACAACCTTCCGTGCAGTGAACAGCAGGTACTCCCAAGCCATCTGCATCCGTTCGGTTCCCTGGTCGAATCGCCTGGCGAGTTCGGAAAGATCATGATCGAGGGCGGTCACTTGATCGGTATCGCTGGAGATACCCCGATAAATCGCCACTGTGGGCCCGTAACCGGCTTTGAAGTACTCGCGGAACTGGTCAGGATCGTCGAAGGCATCGACCACGAGAGACTGACGGCGTACGGTCACTTCGTCGACCCGATCGCCGAACAGAACTCTCACATGGTCCTCGTGACCCCACAGTGGTGGCGGCTGGGCGCCTGGGGGTGGTGGGGGAGCGTAGGGTTTCATTGTCGCGAACATCTGTCCGATGAACCCTTCCGGCGTCCAGTTGATCAAGCCAATCGTTCCGCCTGGCCGGCATACCCTGATCAACTCGTCCGCGCTGGCTTGGTGGTGGGGTGCGAACATGACCCCAACACAGGACAAGACGGCATCGAACGTATCGTCGGCGTAGGGTAGGTTCTCGGCGTCTGCCTCGTCCCAGGTGATGTCGACACCCTGTTGTGCTGCCGCAGCGCGGCCCGCCGTGAGCAACTCGGGTGTGAGGTCGCTCGCGACGACGTCCGCCCCGGCCCGGGCGGCCGGAATAGCGACGTTGCCGGCGCCGGCAGCGACGTCCAGAACACGCTGGCCAGGTCCGACGCCGGCCGCTTCGACCAGGATTTCGCCCAGTTCGGGAATGAGGTCGGCGGCGATTGTCGGATAGTCGCCCAACGCCCACATAGCACGATGGCGCACTTTCAGCTCTTGGTCGGACGAGGTCTTGTTGGGTTTGGCCACGGTGCATCCCCCCTGCACGATGGTGTCGGCCCTGACGGCCGTGATGACGATCTCGTCGTCTCGAAAGTACGCCTCGACCCGGTGGACGACAAGTGCGGCGCCGTACCACTCGGCCGGCGGGGCCTTGCGTGGGCTTGACGTCGGAAGGGGATGTTCTGGCGCATCCGGCCCCGAAGGGCCACTATGTAAAGGTGTTCCGCCTGCTCGGGCTGCTCGGAGGGCTGGCAGCCGTGACGGATCTGGGCACCGGCGCCGCGCCCGATGAGTCGCTGCGGCGCTGCGTGCTTGCCGCACGGCTGGCCAGAGTCGCGGGCTGTGACGACGAGGCGGTGCGCGAGGTCGTCTACGTGTCTTTGCTCCAGCACCTCGGCTGCACGGCCTACGCGCATGAACTGGCCCGAATCTGGGGTGACGACGTCGCCACCAACCGGTTCGCGTTCCTGATGAACGAAGCCGATCCGCGAGACATCTGGCGGGTCTGGGCGCCCGGGATGGCCGAGGCGACTGGCCGGTCGCGCATGCGCGTGCTCGCCTCGACCCTACGATCGGTGCGCGAGGTCAATGCCAACGCCCCGGCTGCCACCTGTGATGTAGCGCGCGAGGCAGCCCGCAGATTCGGCCTGCCGGAGTCGGTTCAGAACTGCCTTGGCCACACCGTGTCGATGTGGAACGGGAAAGGCTATCCCAAGGTTTCCGGCCCGGGTATCCCGTTGAGCACGAGGCTCATGCACGTCTCGTCCGTCGCTGTGTTGTTTCTCTTACATGCCGGGACGGACGCGGCGCTGGCGGAGGTGCGGCGCCGTAGCGGTAGCTATCTGGAACCAGAGCTGGCCGACCTGTTCCTGGCACATGGCGAAGAGCTGCTGTCCGATGTGGAGACCATGGATGCCTATCCAACCGTCCTGGACAGCGAGCCCGATCCGGTCTTCATGGTCAGCGAGCCGGAACTCGAGGCCGTGGCGAGAACATTCGGTGATCTCGCGGACTTGAAGAGCCCTCGGCTACGGGGGCATTCCTCCGCCGTAGGGGAGCTGGCCGCAGCCGCCACCAGCGTGCTCGGTCTCCACGACGACATCGACGATGTTCGGGTCGCCGGCTATCTGCACGACATCGGCCGGGTAGCGATCTCGAGCCGGATCTGGGACAAGACCGAACCGCTGAGCGCGACCGAACTCGACCAGACGCGGCTCCATCCGTACCACAGTGAGCGGGTGCTCGCGCGTGTTCCGATGTTCGCGGGTGTCGCGGCGCTGGCCGGACAGCATCATGAACGATGCGACGGCAGCGGGTACCATCGCGGCCTGACGGGTGACCGGATGCCCATGGCCGCGCGTGTCCTGGCCGTCGCCGACGCGTACCGGACGTCGATGGAAGAACGTCCGGGGAGACCCGCGGCAACGGCGGCGGTTGCGGCACAGCAACTCAACGACGAGGCGCGGGCTGGGTGTTTGGATGGCGACGCCGTACAGGCGGTGCTCGAGGCCGCGGGCCATGAGCACCGTGCCCGCCGCGTCCGCCCGGCCGGGCTGACCGAGCGCCAGGTCGAGGTATTACGGCTGGTGGCACACGGATTGTCGAATCGCGAAATCGCAGACCGGCTGGTGATCTCGCGACGAACGGCCGAGAATCACGTGCAGGACCTGTACACGAAGATCGGTGTGTCGACCCGCGCGGCGGCCGCGATGTTCGCGATGGAACACGGCTTGGCCGGGGCAGAAGTTAGGTAGGTCTACTCATGCCGAGGCGCCTCCGCGGGCCAAGACTGACGGCATGTCCACATCCACCGCATCTTCCAAGCCGAGGTCGGACCAGGTCCCGGAGCGGTTGTTCACCCCGGCGTTCATCGGGTTGACCGTCGCCGACCTCGCGTACTTCACCGCCGTTGGCATGTCCTTGCTGGTCCTGCCGCTATACGTCACCGGCCCAGTGGGGTCCGGCACCGCAGGTGCCGGCATCGCGTTCGGAGCGTTCGCCGTTTCCGCGCTGGCGCTCCGTCCGCTGGCCGGCCGCCTGACCGATACACTCGGGCGCCGCCCACTGCTGATCACCGGTGCTCTGCTCTGTGCGGCTTGCATGGCCGCCACCGCACACGTCGACGGACTCGTCCTCGTCGTCGTGATCCGGCTCTTGCTCGGCGTGGCGGAGGCCGCGTTCTTCGTGGCGTCGTTCGCCGCGCTCGCCGATCTGGCACCGCCGAGCCGGATCGGTGAAGCGCTGAGTTACAACTCGCTGGGTCTCTACGTCGGCATCGCGGGTGGTCCCTTGCTGGGCGAGTTCCTCGTCAGCCGGTGGGGATTCACCGTCGCGTGGTACGGGGCGGCGGCACTGGCCGTCTTCGCCGTGCTGGCCGTCGTCTACATCGGGGAGACCCAGGTCAATCGGACGGTCCCGGAGCAGCGGCCGCCTTTGATCCATGTCAGGGCGCTTGCACCGGCTCTGGGCTTCTTCGCCTCGGTTGTTGCGATGGGTGCATTCCTTGCCTTCGTCGCTCTGCATGCCGGGGAGGTGGGGATGGCTCGCGCGGGCATCCCGCTGGTCGTCTATGGCGGCGTGGTTGTCGTCGGCCGCATCGCCTTCGCGCGGATTCACGACCGCTTTCCACCGTTGATCCTGGGTGCCGCCGCGTTGGCCATGATCGCCTCCGGGCTGGCCGTGGTGGCGTTGTGGACGTCCCCGGCGGGCATCATCCTGGGAACGGTCATGATGGCACTCGGCGTCACGTTCAGCACACCGGCGTTCTTCGCGGCCATCTTCGCGACGGCCCGGCCGTCCGAGCGTGGTGCGGCCTCGGGCACGGCCAGCATTTTCCTTGACCTTGGTCTCGGCGGCGGGCCGATCCTGCTGGGCATGGTGGCTGCCGCCATGGGGATCCCCTGGGCCTTCGGCGTCGCCGCGGCGGTGGCGCTGGCCGGGGGCGCGTGGACCATGTCCTTGTGGTCGCAGCGACGCCGGGCCCGCGTATAGGGCTATTCCCGGGACATGCGTTGAAAGTGCCCGGCGATCTCGTCGCTGGTGGTCAGCCACACGTCGGGTTGGGCCACCAGGTACGCCAGCGCCTGGTCGAGGTACTTGTGCCGGAATGGCTGGCCGATCACGAAAGGGTGCAGCGCCAAGGCCATCACCCGGCCACTGTGTTCGGCGTCAGTGTGTAGTTGCTCGTATTGGTCTTTGACGATCTGGACGAACTCCGGCCCGGTGGTGCCGTTGCCGAACAGGAGCAGGTCGTTGAGTTCCACCGTGTACGGGACGCTGATCATGCCAGGCACATTGAGCCGGTAAGGCTGGTCGTCGTTGGTCCAGTCCAGGACGTAGTCCAGGCCGAGTTCCGCGAGCAGCGACGGGGTGTTGAACGTCTCGGTCAGGCCCGGCCCCATCCAGCCGCGTGGCTGGCGGCCGGTAGCGGCGGCAATGGTGCCCACGACGTCTGCGAGATAACGGCGTTCCTCTTCGCGGGTCATCCCGGCCTGGAGGATGGAGTTGGTCCGCCCGTGGGCGAGCCAGGCCCAGTTTCGTTCGAGACCGGCGCTGATGATCTGCGGGTAATGGTCGGCGACCGCGGAGTTCAGCAGCACGCTTGCCTGGATGCCGTGCCGGTCGAGGCTCTCGATCGTGCGCCAGATACCGACGCGGGGTCCGTAGTCGCGCCAGCCGTAGTTGAGGGCGTCGGGGACAAGATCGGCGGTGCCGGGCCAGATGCTGGTGGATGGCCGGTCGATGAGGAAATGCTCGATGTTGAGGCCGACATAGACGGCGACGCGGGCGCCGTCCGGCCATCTGATCGGCTGCCGGTCGGTTATCGGGCTGTAGTCGAAGAGGTCGTTCTGCCTTGTGCTCGTCATGGCCGCATCGTAGAAGTTGACGTTGATGTCAAGTTCAACTTCTCCGGGCTGCTGGTTACACGCGCGCGAGATACACCGTGTTGGTGGCGTCGTGATCCTGCAATGGATTGTCGAACCTGACGACCTCCGCGCGCACGTCGCGGAAGACCGTCGCGAGCACCTCGATGAACTCGTCGTCGGGAGGGTCGTTCGACCACAAGGAGAAGATGCCCCCTTCATGGAGACAGGCGGCGAGGCGGCCCAATCCCGCGGACGTATAGAAATCAGCGTGGCTGGGATGGAGAACATGACGCGGCGAGTGGTCGATGTCGACGACGACGGCATGGAACCGCCGAGCGGAGTCAGCCGGATCGAGTCCTCCGCCGTCGCGAAGCAACGCGAAAAAGTCGCCGTGAACGAGGCGACATCGGTCGTCGGATGTCAAGGTGGCGCCGGCCGGAATCAAACCGCTCTGATGCCACTCCACCACCTCGCCGACCGCCTCGATCACGGCCAGCGAGCGAACCTGCGAGTACTCCAGAACGGTCTGTGCCGTATAGCCGAGGCCGAGCCCGCCGACAACCACGTCGATCTCGCGCTCGCCGGTGTCCGCGAGAGCCAATCGGACCATCTCGATCTCGGCCGCGGTGAACATGCTCGACATCAGGAAGTCGTCGTCGAGCTTGATCTCATAGACCTCAGCGTCGAAGACCGGGTCCCAGCGACGGCGCAAGCTGATCTCGCCCCACGGGGTGGACCGCCAGTCCAGTTCCTCGAGCCGTGCACTCATCGGGCTCCCAATCGACGACGCTTCCCCGCACCCGGGCCGGCCGCCCCAGTGTCTCACCCGGTCAATGGGCGTCCGTGAGCTGGCCGGTGGTGCGTTCGTGGAGTTCCGCGCTGTGCTCGTTGAGGCCGATGAGTTCGGCCGTGACACCACGTGCGGCGTATTTCGCCACGACGGTGTCCAAGGTCGCGACGGCAGACGTGTCCCAGACGTGGGCGTCGGTCAGGTCGATCACGACACGTGGTGTGGGGTCGGCATAGTCGAAGGAGTGGACGAGTTCGTTCGTGGAGGCGAAGAAGAGCTCGCCGGTGATCGCGTAGACCCGGATGCCGCCGTCGGGATCCAGCACGCTGGACACGTCCACGAGGTGGGCGACGCGGCGGGCGAAGAAGATCGCGGCCAGGAGTACCCCGGCGATGACACCGTAGGCGAGATTGTGGGTGACGACGACGATCGCCACGGTCGTCACCATCACCGCGGTCTCGCTCAGTGGGGTTCGTTTGAGCGTGCTCGGGCGGATGCTCGACCAGTCGAAGGTGGAGATCGAGACCATCACCATGACCGCGACCAGCGCGCCCATCGGAATGATCGCCACCAGATCACCCAGCACCAGGATCATGATGAGCAGCGCGACGCCGGATGTGAGTGTGGACAGCCGGGTACGGCCGCCGGACTTCATGTTGATGACCGACTGGCCGATCATCGCGCATCCCGCCATCCCGCCGAAGAACCCGGTGGCGACGTTGGCGATGCCCTGCCCGCGTGCTTCGCGGTCCTTGTTGGAGTTGGTGTCGGTGAAGTCGTCGACGATCTGCGCGGTCAGCAACGATTCCAATAGGCCGACGAAGGCCAGGGTGACGACGAACGGCGCCACGATGACCAGTGTCTCGAAGTTCATCGGCACCATCGGCACACCGATGACGGGCAAGGCGTTGGGCAGCTCGCCCATGTCGCCCACGGTCGGCACGTTGATGCTGAACGTCGTGGCGGCGACACCGAGTGCGACGATCGCCACGAGGGGCGAGGGAACCGCCTTGGTGAGCCGGGGCAGCAGGTAGATGATCGCCAGGCCGGCGCCGACGAGGACGTAGACCTGCCACGCCTCACCGACGACGTGCGGCACCTGCGCCAGAAAGATGAGGATGGCCAGGGCGTTGACGAACCCGACCATCACCGTCCGGGGAACGAAGCGCATCAGCCGTCCGACGCCGAGGGCGCCGAGCAGCACTTGAAGCGCCCCCGCCAGGATCGTGGCGGCGAACAAGTACTCGACACCGTGTTCACGGACCAGCGGAACCATGATCAGGGCCATCGCCCCGGTCGCCGCGGAGATCATTCCGGGACGGCCGCCGGCGATGGAGATGATGATCGCGATCGAGAACGACGCGTACAGGCCCACCTTGGGGTCCACGCCAGCGATGATCGAGAAGGCGATCGCCTCGGGAATCAGCGCCAGCGCCACGACGATGCCGGCGAGGATGTCGGCGCGGGGGTTGGACAGCCATGCCTGGCGGAACCGCGCCCACCTGGATGACGGGCGAGTCTTGCGGTCGGACGTGCGGGGCTTCTTGGGCAGGGCAGGGTCAGGCGTTGTCGGCAATGTCATCCTTGGTATCGCGAGCGATTCGCGGAGCTATCGGGCCCCTGCGAGTGAAGTGGTCAGCAGCTCGCACGGCGACTTCAGCGGCGCGTGTGGACGCCGGGTCGAAACCGGCGCCGCAACGTGGAGCGGTGGTGCGGCCAGCGCTCGGGCGCTGGGTCTTGCTTACGAATGTGGGCGCGGGGCATTCACGCGCAATTGGATCCTACGCTGATGTCCGGCCGGTTACGTGCCAGTAGCGCGCTGTTGGCCAGATTGCCTGTGTGTCCTTGCTCACTGCGCAGTGCTGTTGTCTACCCGGAGCGGACGCAGCGGAAGCCGATGTTGCCTGCTGAGCTGTCCGGAGTGTTCGAGCTTCGTGCGTCGACGCGATAGCGGTAGCAGTAGCTGGCGTGGCATAGGTGGGATCCCCCGCGCATGGACTTGCGGCCGGTGCGGGCTGGGCCGGCCGGATCGACGCTGGGGCCGGTCAGGTGCCAGGTGGGGTCGAACCAGTCGGAGCACCATTCCCAGACGTTGCCGGTCATGTTGTACAGGCCGTAGCCGTTGGGTTCGTAGGCATCGACGGGGGCGGTGCCGGTGTGGCCGTCAGCGGCGGTGTTCTTCGTTGGGAAGGTGCCTTGCCAGACGTTCATGCGGTGCTGGCCGCCGGGTTCGCGCTCGTTGCCCCACGGGTAGCGGTTCTGCACCAGGCCACCGCGGGCCGCGTACTCCCACTCGGCCTCGGTGGGCAGGCGTTTGCCCGCCCATTTGGCGTAGGCGCGGGCGTCGCGCCAGGTGATGTGGACCACTGGGTGGTT
Organism: Phytoactinopolyspora mesophila; assembly: GCF_010122465.1. Classification (NCBI taxonomy): domain Bacteria; kingdom Bacillati; phylum Actinomycetota; class Actinomycetes; order Jiangellales; family Jiangellaceae; genus Phytoactinopolyspora; species Phytoactinopolyspora mesophila. Next base: position 431,560 of record NZ_WLZY01000001.1, read on the forward strand.
CATGCGGTCGTCGATCGTGGAGTCCGGGCCCTCGGGGTGGCGCCAGTCCGCGCCGTGTACCTCGCGCCACCAGGGAGCCTCGGCGATGCCGCGGGTAGGTGGGAAGTTGTCGGGCAGGAAGCCGGCGAAGACGAAAGAGGTTCCGAGCCGTTCGGCGACGGTGATCCAGCGGGTGGCTTCGGTGAACACGGAGAAGTCAGCGTTGCTGACGGTGGTGGTGTCGATCCAGAACGGGCTCAGCGTGACTTCTCGTGCTGGCCCTTCGCCGTCGGCGGGATAGCCGTCCTGGGCGTCGGTACCCATGAGGAACGTGCCTCCGGGCAGGTGTGTCATGCCGGCGGTGGCGTCGCCGGTGCCGGAAGGCTGCGGGAGGGCGTCGATGGCCACCGTCTGACCTTCAGGCCGGCTGGCTGAACAACAGGGTTGGTCGGTCATGGCTCTCCCTTCCCGGGCTTCGCTCGCGGCGCCGAGCCACAGCTGTGCGCCGGGGTCTGCCTCGTCCGTCATCAGCATCGCAGATCGAGGCCAACGTGCGGCGCGGTGCCCGGGGGAACGCGCGGGCGAAAGATAAGTCCCGTATTAGGACCAATCTGATATGTGGCGGCCGCTGGAGAGGATCGGTAAAAAGGAAAGGCAATTTACAGTACGCGACGGCAAGCGGACGAAGGGAGGGCAAGCGAGCGGGGGCTAGTGAACGGGGATAACAGGAGGAGGCTGGAACATGACAACCACGCTGATCCGAACCGGGTTTGCCACATTCACCGGCGCCGCCATGGTGGTCGCCCTGGGGCTCGTCGGCGCTCCCGCCGCCGCTGCGCACGGCTATACCGACAGCCCTGTCAGCAGGCAGTTGCATTGCGCGCAAGGCACGGTCGACAACTGTGGCCCGATCCAATGGGAGCCGCAGAGCGTTGAGGGTCCGGACGGCTTCCCGGACGCGGGCCCGCCCGACGGCCAGATTTGCGCGGGGGGCAATCAGTCATTCGCTCCGCTGGATAACCCACGTGGCGGCAACTGGCCTACCGAGACCCTGGTGGCGGGCGCTGACCACGAGTTCCGCTGGCAGTTCACCGCCCCGCACAGCACGTCGAAGTTCGAGTATTTCGTCACCAACGACAGCTATAACCCACTTGATCCGCTGACCCGGGACATGCTCGAGCCGGAGCCGTTCGCCACCGTCCCGTTCCAGGGACAGCCGCCTTTCGAGTATTCACACGTCTCGCAGCTGCCCGCTGACAAGCAGGGCCGGCACCTCATCCTGGCCGTATGGACCGTGGCGGACACGCCCAATGCTTTCTATGCCTGTCACGACGTGGTGTTCAACGGCAACGGCGGCGGCCCCGGCGACCCTGACCCCGAGCCACCGGAGTGCGAAGCGCCCGCCTGGAGTGCGAGCGCGGTTTACCTGGGCGGCGACACGGTGAGCCATGAGGGTGTCGAGTATCGGGCCCGGTGGTGGACGCAGGGCGAAGAGCCGGCGGCGGGTGGCGCCTGGGATGTGTGGGAAGCGATCGGGGATTGTGTGGCGGCTGTCCCTGTGGAGGCGAGCTTGACCGCCCTCTAACGCGGCGGACCTTCTGCGGTCCCGCACTGGAACGCTGGCCGGCGGCGTCGCCGGCCAGCGGCTTCGGTGCGCCCGATTCTGTTGTGCGCCTGCACGTTATATGAACACATGCTAATGTGTTTGCGTGATGCATAGGTCAGAGTTGGAGCTGGTGGCGGAGCTATTCAAGGCTCTGACCTCACCTGCACGGCTGGCCATCATCCGCCGCCTGGCCGAGCATGAGGCGTGTGTCCACGAGCTGGTCGAGGTGACCGGCCTGTCGCAATCACTTGTGTCGCAGCACCTGCGGGTGTTGCGCGGTGCGCGTCTCGTGCATGGGGAGCGCGACGGCAAAGAGGTTCGTTACAGCTTGATGGACGAACACGTCGCGCACGTCGTCGATGACGCGATCTCGCACGTGAGTGAGCCTCTGCGGGGCGGTGAACCCGGCGACGTCGAGCAGCCGGGTGATGAGCACGAGGAATCCGTTAGCCACCACAAGAAGGGCGCATGATGAGCACTACACACGTCACCCATGACGGCCACACCCACACGCACGCACCTGACTGTGGGCACGTCGCTGTCGAGCACGAAGGCCATGTCGACTATCTGCATGACGGCCACCTGCACCACGCGCATGAAGACCATGTCGACGAGCATGACGTCGAAGTCCACGTCGTCGACGGTTCGCATGATCACGAGCATGGTCCCGGATGCGGGCACGCCACGGTCGAACATGGTGACCACGTCGACTATGTCCACGGAGCCCACCGTCATGCCGCGCACGACGGCCACTACGACGAGCACTAGTGCCGTCCGCCGGGATCTCCCCGGCAATGGTGTCTCGCGGGTTGGGTGATCCCGAGTTCGCCTAGTGCTAGTCGGTGCCGGACTCCATGGCCGCACGGTCGAGAAGGGTGCCGTCGTCGTCGGTTTCGCCGCGAGACGCGATCGCTTCGGCTCCTCCGTGGGCCATTTCCCCGATCAGTTCCGGGCGCGGCGCGGCGCCGATCAGCTCCGCGTGGGCGGACCCGACCAGGCCGAGCCCCGTGTACTGCTCGAGTTTGGCGCGTGAGTCGGCGATGTCCAGGTTGCGCATGGTGAGCTGGCCGATCCGGTCCAGGGGCCCGAAGGCCGAGTCCTCGGTGCGTTCCATGGACAGCTTGTCCGGGTGGTAGCTGAGTGCGGGGCCGGTGGTGTCGAGGATCGAGTAGTCTTCACCGCGGCGGAGCCGAAGAGTCACTTCTCCGGTGATGGCCGAGCCGACCCAGCGCTGAAGCGACTCGCGCAGCATCAGTGCCTGCGGGTCGAGCCAGCGGCCCTCGTACATGAGCCGGCCGAGCCGCCGGCCTTCGGCGTGGTAGTTCGCGATGGTGTCTTCGTTGTGGATCGCGTTGACCAGCCGCTCGTATGCGGTGTGCAGCAGCGCCATGCCGGGCGCCTCGTAGATGCCTCTGCTCTTGGCTTCGATGATGCGGTTCTCGATCTGGTCGGACATCCCAAGCCCGTGCCGGCCGCCGATCTCGTTGGCCCGCTTGACCAGGTCGACGGCCGTGTCGAACGCGGTGCCGTTGATGGTGACCGGGCGGCCCCGCTCGAAGCCGATGGTGACGTCCTCGGCGGCGATCTCTACGGCCGGATCCCAGAAGCGCACGCCCATGATGGGCTGGACCGTTTCCACCCCGGTGTCGAGGTGCTCCAGGGTTTTGGCCTCGTGGGTGGCGCCCCAGATGTTGGCATCGGTCGAGTACGCCTTCTCTTCGCTGTCGCGGTAGGGCAGGTTGTGAGCCTGTAACCACGAGCTCATTTCCTTGCGGCCGCCGAGTTCAGCGACGAAGGCCGGGTCGAGCCACGGCTTGTAGATGCGCAGATTGGGGTTGGCCAGCAGTCCGTACCGGTAGAACCGTTCGATGTCGTTGCCTTTGAACGTCGAACCGTCGCCCCAGATCTGGACGTCGTCCTCGAGCATCGCCCGAACCAGGAGTGTGCCCGTGACCGCCCGGCCCAGCGGCGTGGTGTTGAAATAGGACCGCCCTCCGGAGCGGATGTGGAACGCTCCACAGGTCAGGGCGGCAAGCCCTTCCTCTACCAGCGCGGCGCGGCAGTCGACCAGGCGCGCGATCTCGGCGCCGTACAGCGTCGCTCGGCCCGGGACCGAGTCGATGTCGGCTTCGTCGTATTGCCCAAGGTCGGCGGTGTACGTGCAAGGCACCGCGCCTTTGTCGCGCATCCACGCGACCGCGACGGAGGTGTCGAGACCTCCGGAGAAGGCGATGCCGATCCGTTCGCCGGCAGGCAGGGAAGTGATGACCTTGGACATAGGCAAAAGTATGCGCTGCTTTGCATGAACATGCAACCGACGCAGCCCGGTGCGCGGTGATCATTGTGCTCGTTTAGGGGCTATAGCACCTAAACGAGCACAATGATCATGAGGGAATGTACGCGGCCGTGACGACGATGCCGTCGGACGCCGCGCCCGATACCTCGATCTCGCCGGGAAAATCCCGGACCGGCGTCTGCAACCGAAGCCGGATCGTGCCGCCCGCGCCGTCCCAGTGAAAGCGCACGATGTGGGCGTGGTGGAAGCCCAGCCAGCGTCCAGTGACCGCGGACCACAGCTTGTAGAGCGACTCCTTGGCGGAGAAGGCAACCCTGCAGGCAAAGCTGACATGTGCTGCGGTGTCAGCGAGCAATTCGATCTCGGAGGCGGACAGCACCTCCCCGCACAGCTCGGCCGGTAGCGGGAGTTGAGGCTCGGCGTCGATGCCGACCGCTCGGATCCGCGTCGTGCTCGCCGCGACGGCCGCACGGTAGCCGGCGCAATGGGTGATGGAACCGCAGAAGCCCACTGGCCAGACTGGCGCGCGATGACGGGTGCCGATGGCCGATACCGATGCTCCGACGTCGCGGAGCGCGGCGCGGGCGAGGATCCGGCCGGTGGTGAATTCAGCACGTCGACTGGCGCACGCGCGACGCACGGCTGAGGCTTCGCTCGGCAGCAACCTTCCCGGCAAGTCCCGCGTGGTGTCGCGCCAGGCGAGGTGGGTGGGCAGGTCAGGACGCGGCATCGTCGCGGATCTGCTGTGCTTCCCGGACGCGATCAGCGACGTCGGCGCGGATGATCTTGCCCGATGGTGTCCGCGGCAGATCGAAGAACACGATGTCGCGCGGCTGTTCGTAGGGTGCGAGGTTGGACCGGCATGCGTCGAGTAGCTCTTGCTCCGTGGGCGGCTCCGCGTGCGGCTCGGGTTCGATGGCTGCGACGGGGACCGCGCCTACGCGCTCGTCGGGCATGCCGATCACCGTGGCCTCACGGACGCCGGGATGGCGCTGGAGTACCTGCTCGATCCGTTCTGGCTGGATCTTGAAGCCGCCGCGCTGGATGACCGCGTCCGCCCGTCCGGCAATCCAGAGGAAGCCGTCGGCGTCGATGCGGGCGAGGTCGTTGGTGCGCGTCCAGGACGATGTGCCGGGTTGAGCCTGGTCGGAGCGGACTTCCAGGCGGCCCACCCAGCCGCGGGGGAGTACGGTCCCAGCGGCGTCGCTGACCCGGAGTTCGACGCCGGGGTAGGCCCGGCCGGCGCTCCCGGCCTTGGACCGCACCCAGTCGGCGTGTAGCTGTCGTGTCCAGCCCGCGATGGCGCCGGCAAATTCGGTGGTGCCGTAGGTCGTCAGGACCGGAATACCGTAGTGATCCCAGAAGCCCCGCGTGACCTCAGGGGGGCAGTGGCTGGCGCCGGTGTTGATCAGCGCCAGTGAGGATAGGTGGTCGGTGGGCGGCCGGGCATCGAGGATGCTCCGCAACGCGGCGGGGACCAGGAACGCGGTATGGACGCGATGCCGGTGGACTGCGGCCACCCAGTCGTCGACGTGGAAGCGCGGCATCAGCACGATCCGGCGACCGGACACGACGGCGCCCAGGAGGGCCCAGAGTCCGGCGATGTGCGAGATCGGATGCGCGATGACGGTGGTTGGCCGCGGCGCTGCCATGCCGTTCTGGTCGGTGGTCTTGTACTGGCCGCTCGCGGCGAGTGACGCCTCCACCTGCCGCTCATGGAGGGTGATGGTGCGTGGCGGGCCGGTGGTGCCGGACGACGATATCTCGATTGTGGCGCCGGGCGGCGCGTGCTCCGGCGCCGGGTTCGGTTGAGGATGAGCGGCTGGGCCGGGGACGACGTTTCCGTCGGCGAGGAGCGCGCCGTAGCGGGTCCCGGTGGCGCGGATCGCCTCTGTTACGCGCGTGTCCCAGAGGGTCGCGGGGCTGGCGAGTACCACCGGGAGGCGGGCATGTGTCAGGGAGGTGGCGAGGGCCGGCGGGGGCTGGATGGCGCTGAGCGAGACCAGGCAGCGCCCGCTGGACAGCACAGCCAGCGCGGCCGCGATGTGCTCGGGCTTGTTGTCCAGGACAATCCCGACACGTTGCTGGGAGCCGCACCCGGCCGCCTGGAGGAAATCCTCGGTGGCGGCCATCAGCGCGCGCATGTGTCCCCAGGTCCACCACCCGTCCTGGTGCACGAGGGCGTCCGCGTGCGCCGGAGGAGCCGCCACCGCCCCGGCTAGTCGATCAGCGAACCCCATGTGTTCTCCCTTCACCGGGAAGTGGACATCCCCAATGTCAGTATAGATAATGATTCTCAGTCTTATAGCGCCTGCTGGGTCCGCCTCTCCATGGGGTGACGCAGCTGGAAGGAGCCGCATGACCTCGACCGATGTCGGGCCGTACGCCATGCAAACGGCCGCAGATCGCACCGATGATCACTCACGGTTCTTCGGTCTCACTGACATTCAGCACGCCTACCTATTCGGCCGCAGGCCCGGACTCGAGCTGGGCGGTCTGGCGCCTCGCTGCTACCTCGAGCTGGCGGGTCAGAACCTGGACATCGACCGCTTCGAGGCCGCGGCCGGGGAGCTTTTCGAACGCCATGACATGCTGCGCGCCCGGCTCGCCGGGGAAGATCGGCTGCACGTTGCCGACCCCGCGCCGCCGAGCGTCGAGTACGCGGACGTCAGCGGGTTGCCGCAGGCAGAGCGGGACCAGCGGCTGGAGCAGACCCGTCGCCGGATGCGCGCGGGCTCCGACACAATCGGCCCGCCGGTGGAGCTGAGTCTCACCCGGGTCGGCGAAAACCGCTGTCACGTGCACGTCGCGGTGGAACTGCTCTTTCTCGACCTGCGGAGCGTGCTCCGGCTGCTGGCCGAGCTCCGTGCTCTCGTCGACGGCGACCCACCCGGCCCGGCACCGGGCCGGTTCGGTGATTACGTCGCCGCGATCGACCGGCGGGCCGCGGGAGCCGAAGGCCAGGCCGCTGCCGAGTACTGGCAGCGGCGCCTCGATCACTTGCCCAACGCCCCAGAGCTCCCGCTGGCGGTCGCGCCCGAGCAGCTCGGCCGTCCCAAGTTCACCTCACTCCGAACCGACCTCGACGTCCGCACCTGGCAGCGCCTCGAAGCGGCCGCGCGGGCTCACGGCCTGGAACCCTCGACGCTGCTGCTCGCCGCGTTCACCGAGGTTGTCCGCACGTGGTCCAAAAACGCCGAGTTCACCCTGACCCTCACCGCGCACGAACCACGAGCCGTCGTTCCTGGCCTGCACGAGGCCGTCGGACAGTTCAGCATCCCGAGCCTGCTCGAAGTCTCCGCCGAGGCGGGGCAGACATTTCTGGAACGGGCCGCTGATCTGCAGCGGCGCATGCGCGAGGACACCGAACAGCTGGCCTACAGCGGGATCCAGGTGCTGCGTGAGCTCAGCCGCCGGTCCGATACCGGCCGGGTGTCGATGCCGGTCGTGTTCACCTCCACGGTGGGAACCGCGGCGCCTGACGGCTTGGCCGCCTTCGGTGAGCTGATCGAGATCAGCACCGATACGCCACAGGTCTGGTTGGAGAACCAGGTCATCGAGTCCGCGGAAGGCATCGTGGTCACTTGGCACGCCGTGGATGGGCTGCTTGCCGCCGGTGTGCTCGACGCCATGTTCGCGGCGTACCGCGATCTGCTCGATCGCCTTGCCACCGATGAGTCCTTGTGGCAGCAGAGCGGCAGCCTGGTGCCACTGCCGGCCGAGGCCGCGGCCGAACAGCGGCAGGCGAACTCCACCGCGAGCGATATACCGGCGGCCCGCCTACACGACCTCGTGGCCGAGGCCGCCCGGCGTCACCCGGACGCACTGGCTGTGGCCGGCCCTTCCGGCGAACTCACCCATGGCGACCTGGCCGCGCGCTCGTACCAGGTCGCCCGGCACCTGCGCGAGGTCGCCGCGCCGCGCCCCGGCGAACTGGTAGCGGTCTGCATGCAGGCCGGAGCCGAGCAGCTGGCGGCCATCCTCGGCGTGCTGCACGCTGGCGGCGCCTACGTCTGTATCGACCCCGAACTCCCTGCTCAACGGCGCGCCACGCTGCTTCAGCGCTGCCGGGTTCGTGCCGTCGTCACCGATACCGTGCTGGCCGAGACGCTCCACTGGCCCGACGGCGTCGACGTCGTGACGGCCGACGGCGAGCGCACCCGCGCCTACAGCACGGAAGCAGTGGTGAGCGCGCAAGGCTACGACGATCTCGCGTACGTCATCTTCACCTCTGGCTCCACCGGCGAGCCCAAAGGTGTCATGATCACTCACCGCAGCGCCGCCAACACCGTGCAGGACATCAACGAGCGTTTTCGGGCCGGCAGCCATGACCGGGTGCTGTCGCTGGCGCCGACCGGATTCGACCTCTCGGTGTATGACATCTTCGGCGTGCTCTCCGCCGGCGGCGCCGTCGTGGTCCCAGATCCTTCCCGGGCGGCGGATGTGCACCACTGGAGTGAACTCGTCGCCCGCCACGGCGTCACGATCTGGAACACCGTGCCAGCACCGATGCGGCTGTGGATCGACAGCCTCGAGGAGCCGGGCCGGACCGGAGCCGGCGACACCCTCCGTCTGGTGCTGATGAGCGGCGACTGGATTCCAGTCGACCTGCCGGACCGGATCCGCGCTCGCTTTCCCCGGGCACAGATCATCTCCCTGGGTGGCGCCACGGAAGGCTCCATCTGGTCTATCTACCATCCGATCGAGCAGGTCTCGACCGAATGGGTGAGCATCCCGTACGGCAAGCCGCTCGCCAACCAGAGGATGCACGTCCTCAACCGTTGGCTGCAGCCGTGCCCTACCTGGGTGACCGGTGAGATTCACATCGGTGGCGTGGGTGTCGCGCAAGGCTACTGGAAAGATCCGGTCCGCACCGAGGAGCGCTTCATCGTCCACCCGGCCACCGGGGAACGGCTGTATCGAACCGGCGATCTCGGCCGGTACCTGCCCGGCGGCGACATCGAGATCCTCGGACGTGAAGACCACCAGGTGAAGATCAACGGGTATCGGGTGGAGCTCGGCGAGATCGAGTCGTGCCTCAGTGCCGCACCCGGTGTCCGGCAGGTGCTGGTCACCGCTCCGCAGCATCCGCGGACGGGCCAGCGGCAGATCGTCGCGTATGTGGTTCCGGAAGCTCGGCCGGACAACGGGCTCTTCGACATCGAGGCGTTGCGGCAAACGTGCGCGGAGTCATTGCCGAGCTTCATGGTGCCCAGCCACTATCTACCCACCGAGCACATCCCGCTGACCGGAAACGGAAAGATCGACCGGGCTGCCCTGGTATCGCCGTGGGCCGACGACGAAACCAGCGCTGCCGTCCAGGTGGCGCCGAAGGACGACGTCGAGGCGAAGGTCGCGGCGATCTGGGCCAAACAACTCGGGCACGACGAGTTCGGCACCACCGACGGGTTCTTCGACATCGGTGGCGACTCCCTGCACGCGGTCGGCATTCTCCGCGAGGTCCGGGAGGAGCTCGGCGTCAGCGCCGAGGCTGAGCAGGACCTCGTCGAAACACTGTTCATGAACGCCGACGTCGCCGCGTTCTCCGAGGTCGTCAAGCGGGGAGCCGCGTGACCGGCTGGGATTGCATCGTTGTCGGCGCTGGGTCGGCCGGATCGGTACTCGCCTCGCGGCTCGCGGCCGGCAGCGGCGCCCGAGTGCTCCTGCTGGAGAGCGGGCCGGACCGTTCCGACGACGAAGCCCCCGATCATCCGCTGCGTTCGGCGAGCACCCTGGTCCTGAAGGGACACAACTGGGACCACCGTGTCAACCTGCGCTCCAGCAGCGCGCGAGAGGATCTGCTAGCCGGGCGACTCACCGCCGCCGGGGCACCCGCCGCCAGGGCGTTGTATGCGCGGTTTCCCTACGCACTCGGCCGGGGTGTGGGCGGGTCGTCGGCGGTCAACGGCGCGGTGGCGCTGCGGGCTCTTCCTCGCGACTTCGGTCAGTGGGTACGCGAGGGGAACACGGACTGGTCGTGGGGCTCGGTGCTGCCCTTCTACCGGCGACTGGAACACGACCCAGGGGCCGCGGGCAGTGATGGGGACGGCGACGAGCTGCACGGCGTCGGCGGTCCGGTGCCCATCACCCGCACGGAGGAGATCAATGCGCTCGACGCCGCGTTCCTGGCGGCCTGCGTCCAGCTCGGCATCCCGGAGCGCAAGGACCTCAACGACGGTTCCGAGGCCGGTGTCGGCCCGGTTCCCACCAACTCGGTCGATGGCGTGCGGATGGATGCATCGAGCACCCACCTCGCGCCGGCGCGCCGGCTGCCGAACCTCGAGGTCCGGGCCAACACCGACGTGATGCGCGTAGTCGTCGAACAAGGCCGCGTAGCCGGCGTGGATGTGCTGACGGGCACCGGCAGTCAGTTCCTTCCGGCTGACCGCGTGATTCTGAGCGCCGGCGCGATCGGTAGCCCGCAGGTCCTGCTGCGCTCCGGTATCGGCGACCCCGCGCTGTGCCGGGCGCTCGGCATCGCCGCCGTGGCGGAGCTTCCCGGGGTGGGCGAGGGGCTGAGCGATCACGTGTCGGTCGTGATCTGGGCGGTGCCGCGCGCGGGTGTGGGCTCGCCGAGCCCGCGCTGGCGCGACGTCCTGGCCCGGCTCAGCAGCGGCTACGACGAGCAGACCGACCTGCAGGTCGGCTTGCTGAACAATGTCGACACTTCAGCTATCCCGGGCTTCGCTGGACGGCTGCGGGGCGGAGCGCTGGGCATGTCGGTGATGCTGATGCGTCCGGAATCGCGCGGACGAGTGTTCCTGCGCTCGGCCGATCCAGCTGTGCCGCCCGTGGTCGAACTCGGGCTGTGCTCGGCTCCGGAGGATCTGGACCGGCTGGCCGGTGGTGTCCGGGCCGCGTGGGAGCTGCTGCACGCGCCCGGTATCGGTGAGCACATCGACAGCGTCCAGTTCTGGTCCGCTCGCACCCTGAACGACGCGGCCGTCCTGCGTAGCGGCATCCGCAATATCGCGAATCCCGGCTGGCACGCCGTCGGCACCGCCCGAATGGGGCCGGCGGCCGACCCCGCGGCGGTGGTGGATCAGCGCTGCCGGGTGCACGGGGTAGCGGGCCTGAGCGTCGTCGACGCGTCGGTCTTCCCGTCGATACCGAGCACTCCGACCAACCTCACGACCATGATGCTCGCCGAGCGAATCGCGAAGGAGATGTTGACATCATGACCGGGCGCCTGCGCCTCTATTGTTTCCCGCACTCTGGTGCCACCGCATCGGTCTATCGCCCCTGGCAGACCATGGCCGGACCCACGACCGACATCCGTCCCGTCGACCGGCCCGGCCGCGGCCTACGTACCAGGGAACCAGCGGCTGCCTCGTTATCCGAGCTGGTCGAGGCCTGCGCTCGCGAGGTGCTGGCGGACTTGGCCGACGATCCACACGTGCCGTGGATGACGTTCGGGCACAGTTTCGGGTCCGTCGTCAGTCTGGCGACCGCGGCCGCCGTCGCCGAGGCCGGCCGTGCCCCGGTCCGGGCCATCGTTTCGGCGGGTCTGCCGCCGGCGCAGCACTCGGCGGTGGACGAGGCCGCCGGTCTGGATGACGAGGCGCTTCTGGCGCAGATCAGTGACATCGGTGGCACCCCCAAGTCCCTGCTGGGCGCCGGGCCGGTGCGGGACCGGATCTTGCGGCACTTCCGCGAGGACCACGCGATCCGTAGCCAATTCTCGCGGCAGCGAGGGCTGCGGGTGGACATCCCGTTGTCGATCATCTCCGCGAGAGGGGACACGTACGCGCCGCCGGATCGGATGTCCGCGTGGGCCGAGCACAGCACGGTGCCTTCGGAACAGGTGAGCGTCGACGGTGATCACTTCGCGGTGATGCGCGACCCCCAGCCGGTCTGGGCCGTTATCCACCGTCACATCACCAGAGAGGGTCAGCATGCGCACCAGCCCGGATGATCCTGATCATGAGGCGTTCCGGCAGAGGTGCCGGGACTTTCTCGAACGCGATGTCGTGCCGCACCACGCGCAGTGGGAGCGCGACGGAATCGTCGGCCGCGATTTCTGGCGCGGTGCGGGCAAGGCTGGGCTGCTCGCCATGGGTGCGCCGGCCGAACTCGGCGGCGCTGGGCGGCCGGAGTTCCGGTATGCCGCCTTGCTCACCGAGGAGCTGATCCGGGCCCGGGTGACAGCACCCGGCATCGTCGCCCACAACGACGTCGCGGCGTCCTACCTGCTGGCCAGAACTACACCCGAGCAGCGTAGCCGCTGGGTTCCGGGGCTGGCCGCCGGTGAACTCGTCGCCGCGATCGCCATCTCCGAACCCACCGGCGGGTCGGACCTCGCGGCTCTACGGACCACGGCCCGGCGCGAGGGGGAGCACTACGTGCTCAACGGTGAGAAGGCGTTCATCACCAACGGCGAGAACGCCGACGTCGTGGTTGTGGCCTGCCGCACCTCCGACGCCCCCGGCACGCGGGGCATCAGCTTGATCGTGGTGGAACGCGGCACACCTGGTTTCACCCGCGGGGAGCGGCTACCGACGCTGGGCTGGCTGGCCAGCGACACGTGCAACCTGCGTTTTGAAGACTGCCGGGTGCCTGCTGAGAACCTGATCGGCGCCGAAGGCGCCGGCTCTATGTACCTGATGTCGGGTATGCCCCGCGAGCGGCTGAGTATCGCTGTCGTGGCGGTGTCAGCGGCCGAACTGGTGCTGGCCGATGCCCTGGAGCACGCCCGGACCCGACAGGCGTTCGGCGGAACGCTTGGGAGCCTTCAGCACAACCGCTTCACCCTGGCGACGCTGGACACCGAGGTCTCCATCGCCCGGGTGTTCCTCGAGCACTGCATCGATGAGCTCGACGAGGGCCGGCTCACCGTGGCCGACGCCGCGAAGGTCAAGTGGTGGACCACCGAGCTGCAGGTCCGGGTGGCCGACCGCGCACTTCAGTTGCACGGAGGCCACGGCTACCTGGCCGGAAACGACGTCTCCCGGGAATGGATCAACAGCCGGGTGCAGACCATCTACGGCGGTCCCACCGAAGTGATGAAGGAACTGATCGGCCGCTCCCTCGGACTCTGAACCCGATGTCTGTCTTAGGAAAGGACACCTCATGAGCACCGTCGACGATGCACTACAACACCACAACCGAGAGGCGAACAACACCAAGTACGACCTCGGTGATTTCACGGTGGAGGTCGCCACCCCGGAGGAGTGGAAGGTGGTGACCGAGTGGGGCAACGGTGAGCACTGGAACATCGGCTTCCGCGACCCCGAGTGTTTCTTCGCCATCGACCCCGGCGGGTTCTTTCTCGGCAAAGCCGGCGGACGTCCCGTTTCCGCGGTGTCGCTGGTCAACTACGACGACTCCTACGCCGTATGGGGTCACTATCTGGTGGCGCCGGGGGAGCGGGGCAAGGGCTACGGCATCGGCGTGTGCAAGGTCGCCAGCCGGCATTCCGGGAATCGCACCACCGCCGGTGACGCCATGCCGGAACAGGTACAGAACTACAGCAAGGACGGCTCCCAGCCGATCCACAAGACCGTCCATTGGTATGGCGACCTCGCCCGGACCGGCTCGCAGCACGAGCAGGTGGTCCCGATAACAGCCGCGCACCTGGACGCCGTCGCCGACTACGACGCGGAGTCCTTTCCAGCCCGGCGCGGTCCTTTCCTGGAGAAATGGCTCTTCGCCGAGGGACACCGCGCGCTGGTGTATCTGAGCGACGACGGCGTGGCGGGTTACGGTGTCATCCGCCCGGCGCCGGTGGGACACCGCATCGGGCCGCTGACCGCGGACACCCCTGAGATCGCACATGCCCTGCTCGAATCCCTGACCGCCGAGCTGCCCGCCGGTGAAACCATGTCCGTCTTCGCCCCCGATCTTCAGCCGGCTACGGCGGGCCTACTCACCGATCTCGGCCTGGCTGAGCACTTCCACGTCGTGCGGATGTGGCGAGGTCCCCGCCCGGATCTTCGCACCGAACGGGTCTACGCCATCAGCAGCCTGGAGGTGGGCTGATGGAGGAGAAAACCCCGACCCTCTACGAGTGGGCCGGCGGCGCCGAGGCGCTGGACCGGTTGATGACCGAGTTCTACCGGACCGTGCGCGCCGACGATCTCCTTGCGCCCCTGTTCGCCCGGATGTCCGACGACCACCCGCACCACGTCGCCTTGTGGTTCGGCGAGGTGTTCGGTGGTCCGCCGGCGTACTCCGAGCAACGCGGCGGGTTCAAAGCGATGCGGGCCCGGCATGTCAACAGGGCGATCAAACCCGAGCAGCGCGCCCGCTGGGTGCAGTTGATGATGCAAGCCGCCGACACCGTCGGGCTTCCCGACGACGCGGAGTTCCGGTCCGCCTTCGCCGCCTATGTCGAGTGGGGTTCGCGACGGGCGATGAGCAACTCCCAGCCCGGAGCCACCCTCAGTCGCCGAACCACGATGCCGTACTGGGGCTGGGGCGAAGCCCCGCCGGGATTCGACTGAGAGGGATCGAACATGAACAACGACGACGTCACCGGTGCGGCCGGGACTCAGCCTGGTCCGAGTGAAGCGGACCATGCATGGCGACTGTGGCAGCTCAGCGACTTGACCACACCGTGGGCGCTGCGGGTGGTGGTGACGCTGGGCGTGGCCGATCTGCTCGTCGACGGTCCGGTCGACGCGGCGCTATTGGCGAAGCGGACCGGAGCCGATTCCGGCGCGCTGGCCAGGCTGTTGCGGCATCTGGCCGCCCGCGGCGTCTTCTTCGAGGTGGCCCCGGGCCTGTTCGAATTGAACGACGCCGCGCGCTGCCTGCGCGCGGGACACCCATCCCGGATGCACGAGTGGCTGTCCATGGACGGCGCGGCCGGGCGGATGGACCAGGCCTATGCTCAGCTGCTGAGTTCGGTGCGTACCGGCGGCGCGGCGTACGCGGAGATGCACGGGCGCTCCTTCTACGACGACCTCGAAGCGGACCCCGAGTTGCATCGCTCGTTCGACGAACTGATGAGCCAGGACTCCGTGGACTACGGCTCGATGGTCGACCACCTGGACTGGTCCGGCGTGCGGCACGTCGTCGACGTCGGCGGCGGCCAGGGTGAGCTGCTGGTCTACCTGCTGGCCCGCCATCCCCACCTGCGGGGCAGCCTGTTCGAACTGGCCGGCACCGCCGAGCAGGCACCAGCCCTGCTGGCCACCAACGGCGTCTCCGACCGCTGCGAGGTGGTCACCGGCAGCTTCTTCGACGAGGTGCGCCCAAGCGGCGCAGACACCTACCTGCTCGCATCCGTGCTGCACAACTGGAACGACTCCGACGCCACTGAGATCCTGCGCCGCACGGCACAGGCAGCAGGCCCGGGCGGGCGGATCGTGGTGTTCGAAGGATGTGTGGACGACACCACCGACCAGTCCTGGGCAACGCACCTCGATCTGAAGATGCTGGTGCTCCTGGGCGGCCGCGAACGCACCGCCGAGGAGTTCCAGGACCTGGCCCGGGACGCCGGCCTGAGCGTCGCCGGCGTCACCCGCACATCCCGCGGCCCGTTCGCGCTGCCCTTCGCGGTGATGGAACTCGTCGTCGATGACCACAGCTGACCCGCGCCGGGGAGGGGAGCCTCTCCAAGCTGCGGCGGGCGGTTTGATTGGCGACCCGGCGGAGGAAGCACGCCGGAGCCGGGGAGCAGGGTCTCTCCAAGCTGCGGCAGACGAGGGAGGACCCAGGAGACCCCGGGAGATGGAGTCTCTCCGAGCTGCGGCGGGCGCGAGCGATGAGGAGGCACCACGGAGCCGGGGAGGGGAGTCTCTCCATGGTGTGGTGGGCATCAGCGAGCGAGGAACGAGCGAGTCTGCTGGGCAAGGAGAGACTCCCCTCCCCGGCCCTCGGGCCGGGGGAACCAATAGGCGCGTCGTCACAGTCAGCCTGGGCTACTTGGTGACCCTCCTCGTCCTCCTCGTGCTGAACTTCGCCTTACCCCGCGCCATGCCGGGGGACCCGCTGAGCGCTCAACTGGCTGCCGGCTCGCCGAGCTACATCCACGACCCGGAACTACAGCAGGCGGTGCGCGACTTCTACGGGCTCGACGAGCCGCTGACCGGGCAGTTTCGCACGTACATCACCGGAGTCGCCACTGGCGATCTCGGCGTTTCGGTGCGCTACCAGCGTCCGGTGAGCGACATGCTGGTCGAGCGGCTGCCGCGCACGGTATTGCTGGTTGGCACGGCGCTTGTTCTCGGTACCGCCGCCGGGGTTGCCGCGGGGGCGGTGGCGG
The DNA here is from genome assembly GCF_010122465.1 of Phytoactinopolyspora mesophila. Classification (NCBI taxonomy): domain Bacteria; kingdom Bacillati; phylum Actinomycetota; class Actinomycetes; order Jiangellales; family Jiangellaceae; genus Phytoactinopolyspora; species Phytoactinopolyspora mesophila. The sequence goes on from NZ_WLZY01000001.1 coordinate 447,649, forward strand.
GCTGGCGTCGTGGTGGGCGCTTCGATTCGGTGGCGCTCGCGGTGGTGACGGTGGTGCGCAGCGTGCCGGTGTTCTTCCTTGCCAGCGCCGCCTGCTATGTCCTTGCCGTCCAGCTCGGCTGGTTCCCGGTATCGGGGTCCGGGACCCGGTTCGCGGCGTTCGGTCCGGCTGAGCGCGTCGTCGATGTGTTGTGGCATCTGGCGCTGCCGGCGAGTGTGCTGGTGGTGTATCACGCCGCGGCGCAGTTCCTGGTGATGCGCGCCGGCATGGTGACGCAGCTGGGTGCGGACCATCTGCTGACCGCTCGGGCCAAAGGCTTGCCGGAGCGGGTGGTGCGCCGCCGCCACGCCGCCCGCAACGCGATGTTGCCGGTGATCGGGCTGCTCGGAGTGCAGGCCGGTGTCGCGATCACGGGTGCTGTCCTGGTCGAGACCGTCTTTCGCTACGACGGCATCGGTTCGCTACTGGTCGATGCGATCAGCCACCGGGACTATCCGCTCATCCAGGGCTGTTTCCTCCTGCTCACCTGCCTGGTGCTGGTGGCGAGCTTCGTCGCCGACCTGGTGACGGCGCGCATCGACCCACGGACGGCACAGTGAGTTTTCGTCGCACGGATTCGGTCACCGGCGTCCCAGGCGCTGAGGTCGCCGGCATTGGCGGCGCCGCCACCGGGGTGTCTCGCAGCGCCGGGTTCCGGCTGCGGGTGGCCGGCGCGGTGCTGCTCGGGCTCTTGATCCTGGTCGCCGTGCTGGCGCCGTGGCTGGCGCCCTACGATCCGGACGTCCCGGCGGGCATGTCGTTCGATGCACCGTCGGCACAGCATCTGCTGGGCACCAACAACATCGGCCAGGATGTGCTCTCGCGGGTCATCTGGGGGACACGGACATCGCTGCCGACCGCCGCCGCCGTGACCGCCATCGCGGTCTTTCTCGGCATCGTGGTGGGCGCCGTCGCCGGGCTGGCCGGTGGCGTGGCCGATCTGGTGTGTATGCGAATCGTGGACGTGCTGATCGCGCTGCCGCGGCTGCCGCTGCTGATCCTGGTCGGTGTGCTGGCCGGTGCCACCCGGGTGAGTGTGGTGCTCGCCCTGGGGCTGCTGGCCTGGGCGCCGATCGCGCGGGTGCTACGCAACCAGACGTTGAGCCTGCGCAGGTGCGGCTTCATTGAGGCTGCCCGAGGCTTCGGTGCCGGCGGGGCATACCTGATCCGGCGGCATGTCGCCGCGGCGCTGGGACCGGTGGTGATCGCCCAGGCGATGGCCGTGGCGAGTAGCGCGTTGCTGCTGGAGACCGGCCTGGCGTTCCTGGGCGTGGCCGACTCCAACGCGGTCTCGTGGGGGCTGGACATCAATCGGGCGCTTGCCGAGCCAGGTGTCTATTTCTCTTCCGCGTGGCTGTGGTGGGTGCTGCCCACCGGGATGGCCATCGTGACGTGCGTCGGCGCATTCATCGTGCTGGGTATCGGGATGGAGCCGCTGGCGAACCGGCGGGTGGAGGTGCGACGGTGACCGCGTTGCTACAGGTGCGTGACCTGCGGGTGGGGTTCGGCGGCGGTGTGCGGGCACTGGCTGGCGTCGACCTGGATGTGGACCGTGGCGAGTCGGTGGCTGTGGTGGGGGAGAGCGGAGCCGGCAAATCCACGCTCGCCTTGGCGCTGACGGGTCTCAGCGACGCACCGGTGATCAGCGGCAGCATCTGCCTGGACGGCGACGAGCTGGTGGGCGCGCCGGCTGATCGGTGGCGCCTGATGCGCGGAGACCGGATCGGCCTCGCCGTGCAGGGTTCACCTCTCAATCCGGTGCTCACGCTCTTCGACCAGATCGCCGAACCGCTGCGGGAACGGCGTGGACTTCGTCGCCGCGAATGCGACGAGCGGGTGCATGCACTGCTGGAGGAGGTTCAGCTCGGGCCGGAGGTCCTCGACCGTTATCCGCACGAGGTCTCGGGCGGGCAACGCCGGCGCGCGGCACTGGCGATGGCCCTGGCGCTGGACCCGGACCTGCTTGTCCTGGACGAACCCACCGGAGGTCTCGACACCGTTACCGCCGCTCAGCTCAGCGCCGCGATCAGCGGGCTAGTGCGTGAGCGCGGCATCGGGCTGGTGATGATCACGCATGCGTTGTCCGAGGCCGCCCGGCTGGCTGACCGGACCCTTGTGCTGTACGCCGGGCAGACGCTTGAAACCGGCCCCAGCCGGTTCGTCCTCGGCGACCCGCGCCATCCCTACACCCGTGATCTCGTCGCCGCGTATCCGGTCATGAGCACGACGCGTGACCTGCGCCCCATCCGTGGAACGGCACCTGACCCGCGTGCGTTGCCGGCGGGTTGCCCGTTCCATCCCCGCTGCGCGCAGGCGGTCGAACAGTGCCGCGATACCCCGGTTTCACTCGCGAGTCCGGCGGGGGTGCCGGAGCTGGCGCTTCGCCGGGTCGCCTGCCACCTCGGCGGTGTCGTCACAGTGCTGGAGGCACGCGGGGTGAGCAAGACGTTCGGGTCGCGCAGAGCCAAGACCGGTCTGCGTGAGGCGTCGCTGGAGCTGCGCAGCGGTGAGGCGGTGGGTGTCGTCGGCCGCTCCGGAAGCGGAAAGTCCACGCTGGCGCGGATCCTGGCCGGTCACCTCCGGTCCGAGACCGGCGAGCTCTACCTGCACGGGCAACCCTTCAATCAGGGGCGCCGGCGCGAGGACCGGCTGCTGCGTAGCCAGGTGCAGCTCATCCAGCAGGACCCGTGGGAGGCGTTGTCGCCGCGGATGACGGTGGCCGAGCTGCTCGCCGAGCCGCTGGTCCTGCAAGGCCGCGAACATGAGGCCGCTGAAGAGCTACCGCTGGCGCTGCGCAGCGTCGGGCTGCCCGGTTCGGCCGGGATGCTCGGGTCCCGCACCCACCAGATCTCCGGAGGGCAACTGCAACGGCTGTGTGTGGCCCGCGCACTGCTGGCCAGGCCATGCGTCATCGTCGCCGACGAGCCGACCAGCATGCTCGACCCCTCCGAGCAGGCGCGGCTGCTGCTGACGCTGCGGGAACGCCAGAGCGAGCTCGGCCTCGCACTGGTGCTGGTTTCGCACGACATGGCCCTGGTGCGCAAGGCCACCGACCGTCTGCTCGTCATCGACGACGGGCGGGTGGTCGAGCACGGACAGACGGAAACCGTGTGCCATTCGCCCCGGACCGACACCGCCAAGCGGCTCATCATGGCCGCTCCGTCCTTGCCCATCACCCACAACACTCACGACACGCAGCACAGACGCGACACGTTCGACACCGACCATATCGACCACACCGGCCGGATCAGCCCGGCCGGAGAAAGACAGGCACACCGATGATCACCCGCCGTACGTTCCTAGGCGCCGGCCTCGGCATGGCTTCGGCCGCCTACCTCACCGCATGCGGCACAACGACCGAGTCGACCGGACCTTCGGGGGAGACCGAGGCGCCCAGCCCGGCCGGATCGCCGCAGCCGCCGGCGCAGGGACCGATCGAGATCAGGCTCCCTGGTAACGACGTCAACTTCCCCTCGCCGTTCTCCTACGGTGGCGGGATCGGCTACATCCAGGCCGCGTACACCTACGACACGCTGATGTGGAAAGACGGCACCGGTGCCTACATTCCGTGGCTGGCAACCGGCTTCGACCGCTCGGACGACGGGCTGAGCTACACCTTCCAGCTGCGCGAGGGGGTGACGTGGTCGGACGACGAGCCATTCACGGCTGAGGATGTCGCGTTCACCTTCGACTACCTGGAGGAGCACCGCGCCCAGCTGGCGCCTACGGTGATCACGACTCCCACCCCGGAGAACATCGAGAGTGTGTCGGCCATCGACACCCATGTCGTCGAGTTCCGGCTGCGCGAGCCGGACTGGACGTTTGAGCAGTTCACCGGTGCCGGGGGTGTCTTCATCATGCCCAAGCACGTGTGGTCGGGCATCGACGAACCGGGTGCCCAGAACGACCCCGAACTGCTCGTCGGCACCGGCCCCTACCGGCTGGAATCGATGGACCTCGGAGCCGGGGCGTATCTCTATGTCGCCCGTGAGGACTATTTCCTGGGCAACCCGCTGATCCAGCGTATCGAGCATGTTCCCGTCGGCGACCCGCTGAACGCGCTGCTGGCCGGCGACATCCACCAGGCGGGCGGCGTCGGACCTGGGACGGGCCTGCGCCCGCAGGCGGTGGAGCCATTCGAGAACAGTGACGAATTCCGCGTGATGGACGCGCCTGCCGGCCACACCGTGACGGCCCTGTATTGGAACATCGAAGCCGGGGGCGCGCTGGCTGACCCGCGTTTCCGGCAGGCGTGCGCGTATGCGATCGACCGTCAGGACCTGGTCGACAGACTCTTCGACGGCCATGGCGCGCCGGGCAATCCCGGGCTGATCCCACCGGGCAACCCGTTCCACACCGACGTCGAGCAGTACGGTTACGACGTCGCCCGCGCGGAGGAGCTCCTCGACGAGGCCGGCTACGAGCGTCCAGGGCCGGATCAGGTCCGTGAGGGCCCGGATGGCCCGCTGAGCTTCGAACTGCTCATCAGCAGCGCCCAGCCTGAACCGCCGGTGCAACTCGTCGTCGCGGCCCTGGCCGAGATCGGCGTGGAGGCGACTCCGGTCACGGTTGACCTGCCGACATTCGGCGAGCGCCGCAACGCCGGTCAGACCGAGCTGTCGATCAACACCTTCGGCGGCACCAACACCGACGAGCAGCCGGACGGCATGGGCAAGGTCTACGCGTCGACGTCGCGCTCGCTGCAACGGGCCCAGGGCTACTCCAATGGCGAGGTGGATGAGCTCATCGCCGAGCAGCGTCGCGCCCTCGACGAGGACGAACGCACCCGCATCGCGCACCAGATACAGGAGGCGGTGGCTGCCGACCTGCCGTTGCTTCCGCTGTTCTACCCGCCGCTGACCACTATCGTGCGCACCGATCCGTTCGACGGCTGGTTCGACACCCCGGGTGGCGTCGGCGGTCTGGTGCCTCACGTGAACAACAAGCTGGCGTTCGTCACGGGCTCCTCGGAGGCTCCGGCATGAGCACCGGCGTGAATACCCGGCACCTGACGGCGCTAGCGCCGCCGGGGGAGCTCGTCGACTGGCGGCTCGCGCTTTCCTACGAGGCGGTGGCTGGCGCCGGCGTACTGGATGCGCTGCCCGGGACATCCGCGCAACTCGCGGAGAAGTGCGGGCTGGACGAGTTGGCCCTGCGGGCACTGCTGGAGGTGCTCGTGGCGTGGGAACTGCTGGTTGTGGACGATGCGGGACGCTACACCGGCGGGCCCGCCGAACTCGGTGCACAGGAGTCGGCGGCCTTGGCGCAGCACGGAGTGTGGATCCGTCGCTGGGCGGCGCTGGCCGGGCCTCGGCTGCGCGAGCGCACGGCGCAGTCGCCCTTGGCGCCGGAACGTCCACCGACGGCAGTGGGCCTGGCGCTGCTGAAGGAGGCCAGCCGGCTTGGCGTCGGCGAGGTCGTGGACGTGTGTATGAGTACCTTGCCTGGAGCCGGCCGGGTGCTCGATCTCGGTGGCGGGCACGGCGCCTACGCTCTGGAGTTGCGGCGCCGAGGCTGCATGGTGACCATGCAGGATCTGCCCGGGGTGATTGAGATCGCCAGCGGCGACGGTGCCCTGCCCGCGGCCGGCGTGGAGCTCGTGGCGGCGGACATGTTCGAGCGACTGGCGCCTGGACCGTTCGACCTCGTGTTGTGCGCGACCGTGACGAACATGTTCGATGCGCAGAAGAACCGGGACCTGCTGAAGCGGATCCGCTCGGTGCTTGCTCCGGGAGGTGCGCTGGCGATCGTCAGCTATCTGCGGGACCACGGCCCGGTGGGTGCGGTGTTCGGTGTCCAGATGCTGGTGGCCACGCCCGGCGGGGATGCCCATGGCGAAGCCGACTACCGCCAGTGGCTGACCGAAGCCGGGTACGGCGACGTCGAGGTTGCCGACATCGAGACCCCGCCGCTGAGCGTTGTCGTCGCCCGCTACTGAAGGTTGTCGGCCGTGGCTGGCGTCACACGGGCAGCACGTACCTGGGCCAGCCGTGCGAGCTCGGCCACGACGTGGTCCGGTGCAGGTATCGCCGGGTGCCGGATCATCTCGCCGGTCACCACGTCGTGGCTGTTCTCCCAGACAGGTTCGACGACGTGGTGACCGTCGGCACGTAGTTGCGCGACATTGCGCGCCACGGCCGGCTTCAACCACATGGCTGCCCCCATGTGAGGGACGAAGACGCTGGGGGCGGACGCGGACAGGATCACGGTCGCGAGCCGGTTAGGTGCGGCGCCGGTGGCGGCCGCGGCGAGGATGTGCGCGGTGGCCGGCAGGACGAGCACGAGGTCGTGGTCGCCCGCCAGGCGCGACGGGCGGTCGGTGGGCCAGTCGGCAGGGTCTTCGCCGTGGACGACGCGCTCGGCGGCGAGCCCGATGGCCTGGGGCTGGACGAACTTCTCCGCCGTGTGGGTGAGGACCACGGTGTAGCTGCCGCCGAAGGCCGCCCGGAGTGCCCGGATGTATGCGGGCAGCTCGGAGACCGCGATGGATCCGGTAGCGCCGATCAGGATACGTGGGGCCGGTGGAAGAAGGGAATGATTCTCATTCATAGTCAGATCTTGAGTCATACCTCACTCAGATGCAAGGCATGGGGATGGCACGTTGGATACACGTTGGAAAACGGGTTCCCGGCCACGTCAGCGTGTACTCAGCGTGCCATGGTCAACGCGAGAAGCGTCAGCACGCTAGACCTCGCGCGCCAGTTCGAGCGTCGCGGATCGCTCGAATTCGGCGCCGATGCGGGCCCAACACTCGGCGACCTCCGTCAGAGCGGCCGTGTCGCCGGCCCGCTGAGCGAGCGCTCGCTCGCGGCTCGCGGCGGCCCAGCGGTTGTGTGTGGTGTAACCGGCGGCCCGTTCCACCAGTTCGTCGGCCTCCGCCTCGCTCAACCGCATCGCCAACTCGGCGGCGACGGCAGCGGCATACCCGTCGAATCGGCCGGAGGTGAAATCAACCGAGGCGGCGGCCAGCGCTTCTTCCAGGTCAGTGCCCGAGTGCAGCGCTACCCGGCCTCGGACGAACGCTTCCCACGGCGCGAGGTTCGGCGAGTTGGCCAGCACGCCGTCGGCTGTCATGGTGGCGGCTCGCGCCCGCCAGCGTCGCATGCCGGCGTCGTCGTCGGAGAGCCCAGCCGCAAGTGCGGCCGCGAGCAGCGGGACCGCGAGCGGTGCGTGCCGTGGACGGCCCGCCGCCTCGATCCGGGACCACAAGATCTCACCGAGCCGCTGCGTCTCGGCATGTTCGCCCGCGAGTGCGAGCGCGGTGACGAGCATGCCGTCCGCTGCGTACGGATGAGCAGTCACGTTGGGGTCTGCGGCGGCGCGCCGGGCCGTGTCCACGGCAGCCGCGATCTCACCGACGGCGACCGCGTACGTTGACGCCGCTCGGTAGGCGTCGACCACCTCGACCGCGGTCTGCGGGAGGGTGGCGTCCATCCGGCTGACCAGATCGAGGCGCCGCCGGCAGACGTCGAACGACGAAGCAGGTTCGCCACGCACGGCGTGAGCGGTGCACAGTGCGTCGAGCGCGGCGCTCGTCAGAGCTGGGTCACCGAATGCCTGGGCAGCATCGACGGCCATACTCGCTGCCTCGAGCTCGACTTCCTGCGGCCGGGATCCGGACATCCAGGCGCGAGCGACGGCGCGGTACGCGTGGACAGTATCCGGGGGAGTCTGTGCGGGATCCGCGTCCTCGGTGCCGGCCCCGACGCGCGTTGTGCCGATCAGCGCGGCGAGTTCGTCGTAGTCGACAGGTGGGTCGAAGTTCGAGCCCCGGAACCGAGTCGCGACGATCACCGCCAGGGCACCGGCTGCATCACGATTCGAGGAGTGCGTGCCCATGCGATCGGCCAGCCGGATCAGCGCCTGAAACTGTGCGCCCGCGCCGGCGACCAGGTGTTCGGCCGCCGCCGCTTGGATGAGTGCGGCGAACTCGGCGCCGGCGTCCGGCGCGATATCCGCCGCGGCACGGAAACGCTCGACGGCCTCGTCGGTGAATCCACGCATGGACACCAGGCGCGCGGCGTCGACGGAGAGCCCATACCGCTCGGCGGCCCCCGGCTGCACGTCGATGGCTTGTCTGATGTCGTCGATCACCGCGTCGAGATCGTCCTGCCACGTCGGTTCCGTGATGCGTCCGAGGAGCCGGCCCATGATGGTACCGGCCCACCGCACATACGCGGTGACGGTGGACTCGTGATCGGCGGACTCGTCGAGCTGTTCCCTCGCGTACTGACGCACGACCTCGAGAATCGTCCAGCGTGCCGGCCCATTGCCGGGCGCTACGCGTTGCACGAGGCTCTTGTCCACCAGCCGGCCGAGTATGTCGGCCACCACCGCGACGTCAGCGCCGGCGACACTCGCGGCGGACGGGAGGTCGAACGTCGTACTGAACAGCGAGATCCTCGCGAGAACGTCGCGTTCGTCGCGCGCCAGCAAGCCGTAGCTCCAAGCGACGACGGCGCGCATCGACCTGTGGCGCTGGGACAGCGCGCGGCTACCGGCCAGGGCACGTAGTTGGTCGTCGAGCGCGACTTCGAGACCGTTGAAGCCCAGTGAGGCGAACCGAGCGGCGGCGAGTTCGATGGCGAGGGGGGATCTGCCGACCCGCTCACAGATGCCGGCGATGCGGGGTTGGTCTGCCGGGTCCAGATCGGCGCCCCCGGAGCGGGCACGCTCGGTGAAGAGGGCGACGGCATCCTCAACGGACCTCAGCGGTCCGAGGTAGATCACCGTCTCTTCGGGGATCGCGAGCCGTTCTCTGCTGGTGATGAGGATGCTGAGCTCGGGCAGCCATTCGGCCAGCCGGCTCACCAGCCCGGCGACGGACTCCGCGACGTGCTCGCAGTTGTCGAGCACGAGAAGCGAGCGCCCGCGCAACCGGGCGGCGATCGTAGCTTCGAGTGACTGGCCCGGTTGCTGCGCGACTCCGAGAGCGCTAGCCACCGACTCGGCCACGCTGCCCGGCGTGGCTGGTACGAGGTCGACGAACCCGCCGCCGGAGGGAAAAGCGTCGGCGACCTCGCCGGCCACGGCAGCGGCGAGTCGCGTCTTGCCGGCTCCACCGGGAGCCACGATGGTGGTGATGCGACTCGCGGTGACGAGGCGTCGCACGGATGCGATCTCTTCGTCCCGGCCGATGAAGCTCGTGCGCGCCGCGGGCACCCCGCGGATGCCGCCGGGAGAACGGGATACGTCGTCGACGAGCCCGGCCGCCATGGAGGCGAGCTGGTGCCGGTCGGCGGCGCCGAGCTTCCTGAGCAACGCCGAGACATGTGACTCGACGGTACGCACCGAGAGGACCAGCGCACGGGCGATCTCGGCGTTGGACGCGCCGCGGGCAATAGCTGCGAGCACATCTCGCTCCCGGGGCGAGACGGTGGGTGTGGGCGCGACCATTGCGTCATTATCGCGGCTGGCACTCAGGCGGCCGGCTCGAGGACGCCTGAGTGGTGGTTCCGTGGTGGTTCCGTGTTCACTACGGATTCGCCGCGGCTGCCGGCGCTGCAGGATGAATCACGTGACCGGAAAAGGCCGGTCACCTCACCGAAGGGAGCCGGCGTGCTGGTGGCTGCGAAGGAATCCGACCTGCGCATCGGATCGGGAAAGAGCGTGCGATTCGAGGGCGAGCGGTACGGGTCCGGCATCTCGTTCTTTCACGTGCACAACGAGCCGGGACAGGGACCCGACCCGCACGTCCACCCCTACAGCGAGACGTGGGTGGTGCTGTCGGGCTCGGCCTTGGTGCGGACCGACGACGGCGAAGCGAATATTTGCGCTGGTGACATACTGGTCGTCGGCGCGGGTACCACGCACGCCTTCCGAGCCACCGGCTCGGAGCCTCTACGGATGATGTGTATTCACGCCTCGTCACGTATCGAGCAAACGTTCTTCGATACCGCGGACGAGCGATTCGCCGGCACGCCACTGCGTGACTGACAGGAGCAGCCATGTCGTTCCAGGCCTACCTCGACAACATCGAGACGAAAACCGGGATCACACCGCGCGAGTTCATCGCACTCGCTCGCGAGCGTGGATTCGACGCCTCCACGAAGGCGACGCCGATCCTCAAGTGGCTGAAGCAGGACTACGGCCTCGGCCGTGGCCACGCGATGGCTCTCGTGCACGTCATCACCAAGGGCGAGCGCATCAGCACGAAGCATGTGGGCAGCGACGGAGTGCACCGCGACGAGTCGGCGGTGCTGTGGCTCGACGGTCAGGCCACGAATCCGGCCCGGTGACACCACCCGCAGGTCGTGTCCGCGTGCCTACCCGTCTAGCCTGGTCACGTAGGCCGTCCGGCGGCACTCCGGCTGCCGGCACGGGTGCGGCGAGGATCAGGAGCCGTCTCGGCCGGGAATCGCCGCAGGAACTCCGCCTCCAGCTCCAGCATGCGCTTGGTGTGTGCTTCCAGCGCCGACTGGCTGCCGTCGAGCAGTGTGTCGTGCCGGGTGTCGTGCAGGTGCCGGACCTCGCGCCGTAGGTCGTCGTCATCCAGTTCTTGAGCGGGAATGCCTTCGGGTCGCTGTGTCATGTAACGCCGGTACCCGTCAACGGGCCGAACATGCTCCGATCATCCGTCCGCATGGTGCCGGACCTGGGCCGGCAAGGTGGAATGCGGGCTGGACAGCGTTGGTTGAGCCAGAGTGTGAACACATCCACTGATTCCGTCATCAAGATCGATATATGGTCCGACGTGGCCTGCCCATGGTGCTATGTGGGTAAGCGCCGGCTGGAGCGGGCGCTGGCCTCGTTCGGCGGGCAGACCTCGATCGAGTTCCACTCGTTCGAGCTCGCACCGGATACACCGGTGGATTTCGAAGGCTCCGAGGTGGATTTCCTGGCGCGGCACAAGGGGATGCCCCGTGAGCGCGTGGAGCAGATGCTGGCGCAGATGACCGCCGTAGCCGCCGAGGAAGGCTTGGCGTTCGACTTCGACGCGCTGCAGCACACGAAGACGCTCAAGGCGCACGAACTGCTGCATCACGCCAAGACGATCGGCCGGCAGGCCGAGTTGAAGGAACGGCTGCTGAAGGCGTACTTCGAGCAGGGCCGGCACGTTGGACGCATCGATGACTTGGCGGCGCTCGCGGCGGAGGTCGGTTTGGAGCCCGGAGCGGCACGAGATGCGCTGGAGTCCGGCAAGTTCGCCGCCGACGTAGCCGCGGACATTGCCCAGGCACGGACTCTGGGTATCAGCGGGGTGCCGTTCTACGTCTTCGACGGGCAAGTCGGGGTGTCCGGTGCGCAGCCGTCCGATGTGTTCGTCGATGTGCTCAACCGTGTCGCCGGCAAGGAGGGGTAGCCATGCAGGACCGCGCTGCTGACCCGATGGACGACGCCTCGCCTGAGGACGTGCCGGTCAGCGGGCTCGTTGTCATGGGTGACGCTGGGGCTGGCGTGTGCGTCGACGGAGTGTGCTCCGTCCCGACGGCGCGCGACGGCGGATCCTGACGGCGGCGACTCCTGGCGGTACCCGAACGCGCACGAGCGGACATTAGGCGACTATTCCGATCAGCGACCAGCTAAGGTCGGGCAGACGTTTCACCGCCGCCCACGCCCGCAACGGGAGGTCACGTGTTGCCGCGCGCTCGACATGAGTATCTGCTCCGTCAGTTGGAACTGCATGGCAGCGTCGTCGCCGCGGACGTCGCCGCTGAACTGGGTGTAGCTCAGGTGACCATTCGCCGCGACATCGTCGAGCTGGAGGAAGCAGGGCTGCTCGCACGGGTACATGGTGGCGCGCTGCAACTGCCCAAAGCCGCGGCGAAACCCGCGGCCGCGCGGACCCTGGTGGGTGTCGTCGTTCCGTCCGCGAGCTCCCACTTCCCCGAAGTCATCCGGGGCATGGAGTCGGTCTCGACCGGCCTGCGGATGAGGATCGCGCTGGGTGTTTCGCAGTACCGGCAAGACGTCGAGCGCGAGCGTGTGGCGCGGCTCCTCGAGCTCGGCGTCCAAGGACTCGTGGTCACGCCGACGCTGACCCTGGACGACGAGGTCGAGGTAGCCCAGTGGCTGGAGTCCTTGCCGGTGCCGGTGGTGGTGCTCGAACGGCGAGGCCAAGACTCCCGGCTGGTCAGACATCTGGACAATGCGCGGACCGACCTGGTTCATGGGACCGTTCTTGCCATCGAACACCTCGTGGAGCTCGGCCACAAGAGCGTCGGCCTCGCGGTATACGACCGGACGCCGACCGCCCGCTCGCTGCATATCGGCTATGACGATGCCATCGCCCGGTTGGGGCTTGATCAGGCTCCGGTCCGCTCTCTGCCGAAAGGCGAGGACGACCCGATGGAACTGATGGACGTCCTGGAACGCTTCTTGGCCGATTGTCTCGGCATGGGCGTGCGGGCAGCGCTGGTCCATACCGATCACCATGCGGCACGGATGGTGGAGGTCGCCCATAAGCAGCGCTTGCGGGTGCCGGAGGACTTCGCGATCGTCGCCTACGACGACGAGGTCGCCGAGTTCGCCGATGTCCCGCTCACAACCGTCACCCCGCCACGCCGTGCGCTGGGTCGCGAAGCACTGCGCATGCTCGCGGAGCGGCTGAGACCTGCTAGCGAGGATCAGCGTCCCACCCTCCACTTGCGCCTGCTTCCTCGTCTGACCATCCGTGAGTCCTGTGGGGCCAAGCGCGTTGCGGTTCGAATGTGACCGTTTTTGTCCGTTGCACGTAAGTCACTGATCCGCCCCTGCCACGATGTGGCGCTCAGAGCCTGTTCCTGAATCCCGGCCGAGTCAGCGACCGGTTTCCTTTACCCGAGACGAACCGATCGAGGGGCACGAAGTGGTCAGGCCAGGAACAGGCTCCTATCTACTTCCAGGTCGTCGGCTCGAGCAAGGAGGCTTACATGAGGATGCATGGTCGCGTTCCACACCGCCTCGGCGGTCTACGCAGGCGGAAGCCCAACCTGATGAACTGGACGCCGCTGAGGCGAGACCGCGGCGCAGCGGTTCGCCGAAGTACGATTGGCCGGAGCCGGGTGAGTGTATGAATTCTCGCCGGTCGTTCACGCGTCGTGAGATCTTACGTACATCAGTTGCCGCGAGCACGGCAGCGGCACTGTCCACGCTGCCCGGGCACGCCGCGGCCAGCGCCGCACCCTCGAATCGGCAGGCGGCACCGGACCCGGTCGATCTGAGCTGGCTCGGCGGGGGAGTGCCCGCGGCGAGCGCCGGTACCACCTGGGGCGTTCCGTGGGCACAAGGCGCGCTGGCCGAGAAACAACAGCTCGCCCTGGCCACCGCGGACGGCACCTCGGTGCCGGTACAAAGCTGGCCGTTGGCGTATTGGCCGGACGGTTCGGTGAAATGGAGTGGTCATGCCATTTCACCTGGCACCGGCGAAGCGGAGCGGCTGCGGCTCGAGCCAGGGCCGTCGGCCCAGCCCGAATCGCGAGTCCGGGTGCGGGAGCGGCCCGGTAATCCGCCTCGTGGGATTCCTGACTCGTTCCACGTCACCACAGGCGTCATCACCGTGCGGGTGCCACGGTCCGGCCAGGTGCTGATCAGCTCGATCGAGCGCGATGGTTCCGAACTTGCTCGCGGCGCCGAGCTGGTGTGCTTGCTCCAGGATGGGCCCGCCCCCGAGTACGGAGCGGGCACGGTCAGCACGCAGAGCTTCGTCGGCCAGGTGGAGAATGCCAGCGTCGAACAAGAAGGCCCGATCCGGGCCGTGGTCAAACTGGAGGGGAGATACCACGGCCCGGACGGCCGGGACTGGCTCCCCTTCACCGTCCGGCTCTACTTCTATGCGGGCGCGGAATCGGTGCGGCTGGTCCACCATTTCGTCTTCGACGGCGACGCGGACCAGGACTTCATCCGAGGACTGGGATTGCGCTGGCGGATGCCCATGCGCGACCTCGAACACAACCGGCACGTCCGGTTCGTCGCCGAGGATGACGGCATCTGGGGTGAGGCGGTCCGGGTCGTCAGCGGGCTGCGTCGTGAGGTCGGTGCGGCGATCCGGCGCCAGCAGTTCGACGGTGTCGCCACCGATCCGGTCGATCAATGGTCGAACGAGGTCCGCAACGGCATCGACGAGATTCCACTGTGGGGTGACTTCAAACTCACGCAGGTGTCGGCCGACTCCTTCCACGTGTCCAAGCGGACCGGAGATCACAGCAGCTGGCTGGACCACGCGGGCCATGGCCGCCGCGCGTACGGTCTGGGCTGGCTGGGCGGTCCCGAAGGTGGTGGGATCGCCTTCGGCCTGCGTGACTTCTGGCAACGCCATCCATGCCAGCTCGACATCCGCGGGGCGGCGAGCGACGAGGCGACGGCCACGGTCTGGTTCTGGTCGCCGGACGCTCCGGCCATGGACCTGCGCCACTACTCGGACGAGCGCCACGGGCTGGGCTTGCTCTACGAGGAGCCGGGACGAGGGCTCGACGACGAGGTCGCTACTCCGGAAGGTGTTGCCCGATCGAACGAGGTGGTTCTGTGGGCGCTGCCGGCGACGCCGTCACGGTCCCGCTTGCTGGAGTTGGCCGACGCGTTACGTGAACCACCGCTACTGGTAGCTGATCCGGAGTATCTTCACTCGGTCCAGCCCTTCGGCCGCTGGTCGTTGCCAGATCGCAGCACCGACGCCCGAGCGGCTCTGGAAGACGACATCGAGAACTGGATCAGCTTCTTCCGCGACCAGATCGAGGAACGCCGCTGGTACGGCTACTGGTTGTACGGGGACGTCATGCACAGCTACGACAGCACCCGGCACACCTGGCGCTACGACATCGGTGGATACGCCTGGGCGCAGGGTGAGCTCAGCCCGGACCAGGCCATCTGGTATCAGTTCCTCCGTACCGGGCGGGCGGACCATTTCCGGATGGCCGAGGCGATGACCTTGTCGATCGCCGAGGCCGCCGTGCATCACGCCGGCCGTTTCGCCGGCCTGGGGTCGCGGCACAACGTGATCAAGTGGGGCGACGGCGCCAAGGAGGCCCGGATCAGCGCGTCACAGCTGAAACGGTTCTACTACTACCTCACCGCTGACGAACGCACCGGCGACTACATGAGGTCCACCCTGCGAGTCGATGAGACCATGCACGACGTGCCGCCGTTGCGGGAGATTTTCCCGGACCCGTCGGGCGACCGCTACATCGTGCGGATCGGACCGGACTGGATCGCCATGGCCAGCAACTGGATGACCGAATGGGAACGCACCGGCGACGGGCGCTACCGGGACTTGATCGCGACCGGACTGCAGAGTATCGCGGACATGGAGCTGGGCATGTTCACCGGTAGCGGCGGGTCGGTCGCGTTCGATCCCGCGACCGGGGAGCTGGAGGACGTCGGCATTAGTCAGTCTCCGTCGAACATCTCGCTTCTCTTCGGCGGCGACCAGATCTTCTACGAGATGATCGATATCGTTGACGTGCCCGACTTCACCCAGGAGTTCTTGAACTTCTGCATCGCCCGGACCGGCACCAACGACGAGCGCATCGAGCTCTACGGCCGCAACTTCAACGCGGGCGCGTTCCGCCACTTCTACTCTCGGATGATGGCGTTCGCCGGTGACCGGCTGGACGACGATTCCTATCGACAGCGGGCGTGGGAGACCTTCGACGGTCAACGCCGGCTTGCTGATGTGCGCACTGTCACCGGGCCGGACGTGGTCACACCCGTCAGCTGGGCCCCGGGGGCCAGCTCGAATGACTTTGGCCAGCACCTGATGAGCATCATCCAATTGCTCGAACTCGCTCCAGAACAGGCGCCTTGAGTCGCGCCTCGTTCGAAGTGATCGGTTGATGGTTGCCACCCAGCCCGTTGCCGGGTGTGGCAACCATCAACGTCGCTTTTTGTCCATTTCGCGTCGCAGGCGCGCCGTATGTCCTGACAATGGCGGCGTGAGTGAGGATGCTAACGATTCTTGGCCGCGCAGCCGGTGGGTAGAGGTGGCCGACCAGCTGTTGCTGGCGGTCCGACCGCACGCGAGCAGTGGCCGTGCCTTGATCAATCTGCCCGGCCCCACCAGCGTGTCAGGGCGGTGGAGCGACGGGCTCGAAGGCTTCGCTCGGACCTTTCTGCTGGCGGCCTTCCGAGTCGGTGGTGCGCACGGCCAGGACCTGCACGGGTTGCTGGAGCAATACGCGCACGGCTTGGCCTGTGGAACGAACCCCGACTCGGTAGAGCGGTGGCCGCGGATGACCGAACGCCGGCAGGCGCGGGTCGAGGCGGCGTCGATCGCGATCGCGTTGTCGGAAACCCGGCTGTGGCTGTGGGACAAACTCGACGAGCGCGTCCGCGAACGCACCGTGCAGTGGCTGGCCGACATCGTCGGGACCACCGACTATGGCAACAACTGGATATGGTTTCAGAACGTCGTCGAGTCCTTTCTCGCCTCGGTCGGAGGACCGTGGAGTCAACGCGATCTGGATCGCAACGCCGAGCTTCAAGAACGCCTCTACGTCGGCGATGGCTGGTACTCCGATGGTGCCGGTCCGGGCGGCGAGCTGCAGAACTTCGACTACTACACTGGGTGGGCATGGCACCTGTATCCCGTGCTCGAGGCCCGGATCCGCGGGGCGGCGCCCGACGACGTCCACCGCAACAGGCTGCGCGCCTTCCTCGAGCAAGCCCCGTCGTTGGTGGGCGCCGACGGTGCTCCGGTGCTGCAGGGCAGGTCGTTGACGTACCGGTTCGCCATGCTGGCCCCCTTTTGGGCAGGTGCGCTGGCTGACGCCACGCCTCTTGAGCCGGGCGAGACCCGAGCCATCACCTCCGCGGTCATGCGACACTTCCTCGACCATGGCGCCGTAGACAACAACGGTTTGCTACCGGTGGGGTGGTACCGCGAGTTCCCGCGCATCCGCCAGCTCTACACCGGCGCTGCTTCGCCGTACTGGGCCAGCAAGGCTTTCGCCGGGCTGTTGCTGTCGCCCGACGACCCGATCTGGACCGATGATCCCGTGCCGCCACAGCACTGGGAGCGGGATTCGATCACCTTGCTGAGCGCACCTGGCTGGCTGGTGCAGTCGACGGCCGGCGACGGGGTGGTGCGGGTGGTGAATCACGGCACCGATCGCCAGGCTCACCTGAAGCTGATGCCGAGCGCTGACGACCCGTTCTACCATCGGCAGTCTTACTCGACCCACAGCTCACCGCAACTGCTGCCGGAGACGATCGCCGGGCCGGTGGATTCGCACACCGCTCTGCTGGATGCGGCCGGCTTGCCGTCGCACCGCGGCCGGATCGAGCGAGTGCACCTCAGCGCCACCGTCGCGGTTTCGCGGAGCCGGCCCTACTGGCTCGACCACGGCGGGATCGGTCCCGCTGGCGACAGTGCATCGTGGTCCGGGTTGCGGCACGGTCCGATGCTGACGATCGCGTCCGTCGTGCGTGGCAGCAGGGAGCTGCGCCTGGTCTGGATCGACACCGACGACCAGGGCAGTGGAGGTGCTGCAGGGCTGGCGAGCGAAGAGAGCCCATGGTTATCCGACCCTGGGCCGTGGCGTGTACACATCGGTGGCTGGCCGCTGGCGGCCGAGCATGAGGAGCTCGTGGTCGAGACGACCGCATGGGAAGACGGCGGCCCCCGCATCCGAGTGTGCCGTTCGGACGGATTCACCTCGCTGGTCCAGGGTGTTCAAGGCCTGTCCGACACCGGGGCGCTCCGCCTGGAAGGCGCGGATCCGCTCGGTGCGGCTTCGGTGACGCCATGGATTCGTTCCCGCGGCCCTGTCGCCGCTGGGCAGGTGACGGCCGCACTTGTGTCGCTGTCGGGCATGCCGCCCGAAGGGGAGGGTTGGCCGGCGTTGCCTGAGGTGGAGACGCAACCGGAGGAGGGCCAGCTGATCGTGCGCTGGCCGGACGGTCACGAGGACACCATCCCGGGATGAATCGACAGTCAGCTACGTAGTGATCATGTTGCTGATGGCGGTCACCGTCAGCACGCAGCCGCCCACGAGAACACCGGTTGCTCCCAGCAATGGGAGATAGCGGCCGAACCGCCCGAGTTTCGGATGCCGTAGGGAGCGTTCCCGCAGCCAGTCCCGGCCGGCGAGGACGGCCATCCCGGCGGCCAGGACCGTACCGGCCAAACCCACGCCGAAGGCGATCACCATGCCGAGCGCAAGCGCGCTACGGCCCGTGAGCAGGCCGCTGATCAGGACGAGAAACGCCGACGGCGACGGCACGAGGGCGCCCACAGAGGCGATACCGGCCAATCCGGCACGGGACCATGGAGCGGCGCCTGGCGGCGGTCCGTGGCCGTGTCCGTGTCCGTAGCTATGACCGTGCCCGTGGCTATGACCGTGCCCGTGGCCGACCAGGACGCGGTCGCGTTCGAGCGCTCGCCACCGCTTCCGGAACACCGCGCCGCCCACCAGCAAGACCACGGCGGCGACGAGAAGCTGTCCCCAGCGTGTCATCGCCTCGATCGAGATGGCGGAGCCGCCGGCGGTGTACCACCACAGCAAGCCGAGGACCAGAACCGACGCCGTGTGCATGGCGGCGACTACGGCGGCGAGCACCAATGCGTGACGGCGACGGCCGTGTTCACCGATGAGATACGCCGCGACCATCGTCTTGCCGTGCCCCGGGCGCAAACCGTGGACGGCACCCACGATCAGCGCGATCACCAGGGCCAGCGGTGGCAGGACCGTGTCGAAGGCACGAACCATGTCCGCTTCGATGCCGCTCAAGAGTCGCTCCGCCGGCTCCGGGCGCGCAGGGTCCGGGCAGTGCCGAGTGCGCCGGCCAGCGCAGCCACCCCGACGGCGCCCCAGAGCGCGACCGGGGCACCGGGCGCTCCGTCCTGCTCGGTCCCGAATGTCCAGGTCACCGTGGTGTCGTCGACGGTGTACAGCGCGCGGCCCGGCGTTGTGGACCCATCGCCGAGCGCCGCCGTGCGGTACGCCTCGTGCACATCGGTCAGGGTGGTGACCTCGATCTCCACGTCTTCGACGTGGGAACGGCAGGTGAAGACGAGTTCGGCGCCGTCGTCGATCAGGCCGTCGAGCCGAACGTCCGCCGGGCAGGGCGTGCCTGCTTGCCGGACCACCACGTTCTCGGCGAGGTAGGCCGCGACGTCGGGGGACGCGATCAGCCGATCGGCATCGGTGTCGCCGACCGGCTCCGGTGGTGCGTCCGGGCTCACGTCGAACACGATCTCCCGGCGGTCCGGCAGCGCGCCCACCAGTCCGCCGAGAACGAGCAGGTCGTCAGCGGGTGCCGACCAGCGCACAACGACGGTCGACTCCTCCGCCGTCAGCTGGACCGTCTGCGGATCGCCGAACGGATGGGCAGCGGCCGAAGAAGCGCCGGCCGACATGGCGAGCACGGCCGCTGTCACAGCAGCCCGGCCCACCCATCTCGTCACGACGGCGCCTGCATCGTGAACGCCGCGACCGGGGAGACGGCGGTGCGTCCCCCGGCATCCTCCGAGCGCGCGTACCAGGTGTACGGGACGTCGGACTCCAGCCCGGTCCAGCTCACCGTGGCAGGTTCGCCCGCGACGGCAGTCACGGTCCCCAGCTCCACCGACTCTTCCTGCACGGCGATCAGGTCGGTCTCGACTCGCTTGTCGTAGCTGTCGTTGAGATCGACCTCGATGGTGAACTCGTCGTCCGCGTCGCCGTATCGATCCAGCGGGTCGTACTCCCACGCGTTGTGCTCGTCGTGCAACGGGGCGTAGGTGTTCACCGCCATCCGTTTGGCGTCGAGGTCCACCTGTAGCAGTCGCAGGAAGCCGGCATTGCGCAGGCCGTCGCGCTCGAAGTTCTGGTAGTTCGCCATCATCTCCACGACGACGCGGCCGTCGACGCCGTCCACGTTCCGCTTGATGTTGAGCGCGACGCCGTGAAAATGCCCGGCCAGGACCATGAAGACGTTCTCGTTCGGCAGGATGAGCTCGTCCCAATACCGTTGTCCGAGCGATGTCCACCGGTAGGTGTCCGGGCTGGAGAGTGTGCCGTCGGCGTGGATGTACTCGTGCGTGGCGAAGATGACGTTGTGGTCGGGATACTCGGCGATGACGTCGGCGGCCCAGTCGATCGCGTCGTCGCCGGCGAAGTACCCCAGATAGACCATCAGGAACTTCGCTCCGGCGATCTCCATGACGTCATAGTGGTTCTGCGCGTCGTTGTCTCGCCAGGCACCGCCGAACCATGGCTGGTCCTCGAACCGGCTGGCCGGGAAGTACTCGTTGAACATTTCCTTTTCGCGGCCCCATTTGTCGTCGTGGTTGCCCGGCGTGACGCCGTAGGGGTGTCCGGTGCGTTCGAAGATGTTCATGACCCGCGAGGCGAACTCGTATTCGTTGCGGGCTCGAGCCTCGCTGTGGGTGCCGTTCATCCAACGCTGGATGATGTCACCGGTGTGGAAGGTGTAGGCGATGTTGCGAGCGTCCTGGTTGGTCACGATCCAACGGTTCATCTCCGCGAACGGTGAACGGTAACCCTCGCTGAGGAACTGCGTGTCGGTCATGTACCCGAAGGCGAAGTCGTACTCGTCCGGGTCTTTGAACGCGAGGTTGGGTTCGGCGTCGTCGTCGGAGAATGCCTCCCGCACCGCCGGGCCATCCATCACCAAGACGTCGACCCGGCGGCCGCGCACGTGGTCGGCGCGGTCCGCCGCACCGACCAGCGTGATCTCACCACCGACGACGCCGCCGTCCGCGGCGAGCAGATCCCACACGTGCGAGCGGTGGTTCCACGCATACATCTGCAACTCGTTTGTGCCCGTCGACCGCCCACTCCAGGCGATCTCCACGTCCTCGCCCATATCCGCTGACGTGGTCAGCTCGTAGCGCTGGAACGGGAACCCGTCGACCGCCTCGGACACCACGGTGTCGCGGCCGACGTCTGGCACCTGTGCGCTGCGTAGCAACTCCTCGCCGTCGATCCGTCGTGACGCCGGCGGCGCGTGATCGGTGACACCGCTGTAGATGCGTGCGGCGCGCTCGTTCACCGGGACCCGGCGGGCGCCGGTGAAGGTCACCTCCACGTTGTCATCGCTCGTGTGCGCGGCGACGGCGCTGAGTTCGGCGCTACCGCTTTCGGGATCGGCGGCTGCGTCGCCGAGCTGCGCAGGGAACGGGCGAGGCGCGGGATCGACGTGCACCGGTGCCAGCTCGTCGTCGGTGAAGTCGCCCGGGTGGCGCAGATCAGCCGGCAGCTCACCCGGCGTCCGCGGCGCCACGACGAAGTCCTGCGAGTTGTTGCCGGTCTGCTGGAGCCGTTGGATGCTGTCGCCGCCGGCGAAGTCCAGAATGTTCATCGCCGACAGCTCCTGGGTGCAAGGGCTGTATATGGCGTCGTAGACGCCGGCGCTGTCGGCGACGCGGCCGTCGGCGTCGTACACGATGACGCCGAAACCGTCGTCGCTGAAGCTGGTGCTGTAAACCGCATCGTAGATGCCGGCATCGTGCAGCGGGGAACCGGAGCGCACCGCGAGGTAGGTGTCACCGGGGTCCAGCGTCACGTCGTCGATCACCGGGATCTGCGGTGACGGGTTGCGGCGGCCGTCGGCCTGGCAGCGGTGGACGGTCCAGCCTTCCAGCGAGACCGGCTCGTCCCCGAAGTTCGCCAGCTCGAAGAAGTTGTCCGACCGCCCGGCTGGACCACTGTGGACGAGTTCGCTGATCCGCACCCCGGTGTCTACCGGCTCCGGATCGGCGTCCTGGCCCGGATCGGGGGTGACGAGTTCGCCCAGGCTCCGCGTTGCCTTGACGAAATCCGCGGAGTTGTCGCCGGTGTTCCGGAACCGCTGGTAAGTCTGGTCGAACCCGTAGTCGAGCCGGTTCGGCAACGCCGCGCCATGGATACACGGGCTGCCGACGGCGGGCTGATGGACACCGTCTGCCTCGTAGACGCCCACGGAGTCCATGACATTGCCTTCGGCATCGGCCAGCAGAGCGCCGAACCCGGCATTGGCCAGGCTCGCGTCGTAGCGCACGTGCGGCACGTCGTCCGGGACATCGACGACGTCGTGCGCGGCCACAAACACCTCGCCGGAGGCCAGAACCGTTCCGGCGGGAATCTCCGCCTGCAGCGTGCCGGGGAAGCGGCGGCCGTCGGCGGCGCACCGGTAGAGCCGCCACGCGCTGATGTCCACCGGTTCGTCGCCGAAGTTGGCGAATTCGACGAAGTTGTCCGAGCTGCCTCCTGGCCCGCCATTGGTGAGTTCACTGATGAGGACGTCGCTTGCCTGCACACCGGGATCTGGCACGGAGGCATTGGGCGAGCCGGGGGTCCGCTCGGCACGGATGAAGTCGGCCGCAGGATCGCCCGTGACGTCGACACGCTGATAGCTCTGGGCACGACCCGCGTCGAGGACATTCGGCAGGGGAGTGCTGTCCAGTGCGCATTCGCTGTCGGTGG
Organism: Phytoactinopolyspora mesophila; assembly: GCF_010122465.1. NCBI lineage: Bacteria > Bacillati > Actinomycetota > Actinomycetes > Jiangellales > Jiangellaceae > Phytoactinopolyspora > Phytoactinopolyspora mesophila. Next base: position 470,010 of record NZ_WLZY01000001.1, read on the forward strand.
GCGCCGCGTAGACCGCGACGGAGTCGATCAGGTTGCGCTCGGCGTCTTCGATCCACGCACCGAAGCCGGCATTGGCGAGGCTGACGTCATAGCGGACGTCGGCGTGCTCCACCGTGGAGTTCTCATGGGCGATGACGAACGTTTCCCCGGGGGCCAGCTCAACGCCGTCCAGTTTCGGTACCTGGGCGTCGTAGACCCGGCTCCCCGTGGCGGCACACCGGTAGATGCTCCAGCCGTCCAGATCCGCGGGTTCGTCTCCGAAGTTCGCGATCTCGATGAAGTTGTCCGAGCTTCCTGCCGGCCCCGTGTTGGTGAGTTCGCTGATGCGCACGTCCGGGCCGGCGGAGGCATCGGACGGCGAACCGGACGCGACGAGGAGGCTGGACGTGACAATCGCAGCGGCCACCACCACAGTGGCAGTGCCGGTGAGCAGACGTCGGTCACTTACGGAGAAATGGCCCATGACGGGCAGACTCTACAAGATCGGTTAACCGACGGTGACAAGTCCTGGGCCGGCGGCCGACGTGTGGCGCAACGTTGTGCACCTGATCAGAATGGTGACTCCACGGGCAACCCGTTCGCCCTGGCGGCCTCAATCAATCTCATGTCGTACGCGAGGAATGCGACCAACTCGTCGGCGAGTTCTAGCGCCGTTGCCAGATGAATGGCATCCAGCGTCCGTAGCTCAGGCGGTAGCAGTACCGCGGCGTCAGCGCGGACGCGCTCGTCGATGTCGAACCGATCACATCGGGCCAGCACGCCCGGCACGTGGGCCAGGGCGGCGGCATCGACTCGTGCGACAGCGCGTGGCAACTCGACCTCAGTCAATGTTGAGGTCACCCAGTCGACGCCAGTCTCCGCCAACCAGTCACGAAGCGCTCTTGTCTCGCTTTCCACCCGGCACAACTTCACCAAGGTGGAGGTGTCCATATACAGCAAAGATCAGTACCTCTCGTCGTCGCGCATCGCGAGAAGTGCAGCCGTGCCGGCGTCGTCATCATCGACTGGTTCGGTGGCCAGCCGTCGGTCGAGGGATGCCAGCAAAGCATCGCGGCCGCCGGTCGCAGGCTTCAAACGACCCTGGGCGATCAGCCGGGCCCGGGCCCCATCGTGGGGCTCAGCCGGCACAATGCGGCCGATCACGGTTCCTCGCTCGGTGATCTCGATGGTCTCGCCGGCCTTCACCCGGCGCAGAGTGCGCGAGGTCTCGTGCGAGAGTTCGCGGATCGATACGGCAGCCATGCGCTCAACGTACCACAAAAGTGTGGGACAAACGTCGTGCGGGCAAGGTCGGCACGTCGTAGACGAGCCGGACGCACGCCGGCGCTGATGTCTGCCACGCCATGGAGAGGTCCCATTCGCCGGAGAGATGTTGTGCTCAGAGGTCGAGGCGCACTACTGCCCGTGCTGGAGATGGGCGGTTGATCTCGACGAATCCGGCGTCAGCGAACAGCGAGGCCGTTCCGTGGTAGAGGTCGGCCGCCGCGACCGACGCACGTGCGGAGGGCTCGACGGGGTACCCCTCGACGGCTTCGGCGCCGTACGACCGTGCGTGGTCGACCGCGCCCGCCAGCAGAGCCGTGGCGACTCCCTGGCGCCGGTGGCCGACCTTGACGACGAAACACGTCACCGACCACACGCCGTCGACGGCTGGTCCGGTGTTCGGTGAATGCAACAGCCGTGGGTATGCCGCCTTCGGTGCGACCGCACACCACCCCACCGGCTGGTTGTCGGCGTAGGCGAGTACGCCGGGCGACGCATCGCTTCCGCGCACCTGATCCTGTAGGGCTGCCCGCCGTGATTCTGTCGTGGTCGAGTGCCAGTCCCGCTGCCGGAACATGAAGAACTGGCACCAGCAGCGCGACGGATCCCCGCGGGTTCCCATGACGGCGACGACGTCGTCCCACCGTTCGCCGGTAGCCGGATGCACCGTGATCATCGTGAACTCCCGATGTCGGATCCGCTACGAGTCTATGCAAGCTGCCGGCGAGGCCGGATCACCCTGGTGGCCGGGGCTGACGTGCTCCGGGTGTGTGTCCGAAGGCGCGCCGGAAGACGTCGATGAACGCGCTCGTGGAAGACCATCCGCAGGTGTGTGCCACGACCGTCACCGGCGTGTTCTCGGCCAGCAGAACCAGGGCGCGATAGAGGCGCAGCTGGGTGCGCCACTGCGGAAAGGTCATACCCAGCTCGTTCCTGAAGAGCCGGGCCAGAGTCCGATCGCTTGCGCCGACCTCTTTGCCAAGGGCCGTCAGGGTACGGTTCTCAGCCGGGTCGGCGCTCAGGATCGCACACAGCGCCGCAAGCCGGGGATCGGTGGGGGCGGGAAGGTGCACCGGCTGCTGGGGCGAGGCCTTCAGCTGGTCGAGCAGGACGGCCCGCAGCCGCTCACGCTCGGGGCTGTCCTCGGTGCTGGTGCGGGTATAGGCGAGGATCAGCTCCCGGAACAGCGGGCTGACGCTCAACACGGTGGGCTCGTCCAGTCCGAGCGGGTTGTCCATGGCGGGCAGCCCCACGAGATGCAGTTCGAGCTCGCCGTGTGCCTGGTGCATATGCATGGACCCGGCTGGTATCCAGATGGCGCGGGTGGCGGGAGCCACCCAGGTGCCCGCGTGGGTGGTGATGGCCAGCGCGCCGCACGCCGCGTATGCGATCTGGTGATCGTCATGGCGGTGTGGGTCGATGCCCGCTCCGGGTTCCAGCCGCTGCTCGCGGGTGGGTGCGACCGGCTGGTGGCGGATTTCCGGCATAAATCGGCAGTTTATCGGAAGCGCGACAGAATGGCCGCCGGTGAACATGGCGTGGTGGCAACGAACAGATCGATCATCCTGATGTCGGTCGGGCATGCATGCGTGGACATCTACCAGGGCGCTGTCGCATCGCTCGTGCCCTTCTTCGTCGCCGAGCGCGCGTACACGTATGCGGCGGTTTCGGGGGTCGTGCTCGCGGCGTCACTGCTGTCCTCCGTGGCGCAGCCGTTGTTCGGTGTGCTGACCGACCGCCGGGCGCTGCCCTGGTTGCTCCCGGTGAGTTCGATCCTCGGCGGGTTAGGGATAGCGCTGAGCGGTCTGAGCGGTTCTTACCCGATGACGCTGGCGTTCGTCGCGCTGTCCGGGATCGGCGTCGCTGCCTATCACCCGGAGTCCGCGCGCCTGGCTCGGATGGCCAGCACGGGGGACCACGCCGCAATGGGCTGGTTCGCACTCGGCGGCAATCTCGGCTTCGCCGCCGCGCCCATCATGGTGGCCGTGGTTGTCGGTCTCGGAGGCCTGCAGCTCTCGCCCCTGCTGGTGGTTCCGGCGCTGGTTGGGCGCGTGCTTTGCCTGCCCGTTCTGCGCGCGTTGTCCGCCGCGGCTCCCGTTCGTAGCGGTTCGGCCGTTGTCGAGCGGACCGCGGGGGCTGACGATACGAGGTCGTTTGTGCGGTTGTCCTTGGCGGTGGTGTGCCGGTCGGTCGTCTTCGTCGGCCTGAGCACGTTCATCGCCGTGTATGCCCAGGAGCGAACCTCGGGCGGCACGTCATCGGGCACCGCGGCGCTGTTCGTGCTCTATCTGGGCGGCGCGGTCGGCACGGTGCTGGGTGGCAGACTGGCCAATCGCTGGGACCGGGTAGTGGTCGTGCGCCGGGCCTACCTGATGGCCGTGGCCGCGGTTGCGGGGATCGTGTTCGTGCCCGGTCCGGCGCTCTACCTGTTCGTAGCCCTGACCTCTGCTGGGCTCTACATTCCGTTCTCGTTGCAGCTCACCCTCGGCCAGGACTACTGGCCGGCGCGCGTGGGCACCGCCAGCGGTATCACCCTCGGCCTGACCGTCAGCGTCGGCGGCCTCGTGAGCTCGCTCATCGGCCGGGTGGCAGATGCCGTGTCCCTGCAGGCGGCGCTGGTACCGCTGATCGCGATGCCGGCTCTGAGCTGGCTACTCTTCCGGACGTTGCCGGAACCGACGGCGCTGATACGTGCGAACGATGGATGACGGCCGCACGCGTGCACGACATTGGCGCAGAATGGTGGCCGACGGTTGTATCCAGACAGAAGATTGCGGGGAGTGAACGTGGCCGACGAAGACGGCATGGGTTTCGCCGAGCTGGCGTTGAGACCAGAGCTGCTGGACGCTTTGTCCGGGCTCGGCTATGAGGAGCCCACACCGATCCAGCGCGCGGCCGTTCCACCGCTGTTGCAGGGACGCGATCTACTGGGGCAGGCCGCCACCGGCACCGGCAAGACGGCCGCGTTCGCGCTTCCGGTCTTGCAGATGATGCCGGACGACGGCCGGGGGAGCGCCCCGACGTCGTTGGTGCTCGTGCCCACCCGGGAATTGGCCGAGCAGGTATCACAAGCGTTCCACCGGTACGGGCGGGCGCTGGGTATTCGCGTGCTGCCGATCTACGGCGGGCAACCCATCGGCAGGCAACTGCAGGTGCTCGGGCGAGGTGTCGACGTGGTGGTCGCCACCCCCGGCCGGGCGCTGGACCACATCGGCCGCGGGACGCTCGTGCTGGACGACGTGCGGACAGTGATTTTGGATGAAGCCGACGAGATGCTCGACATGGGTTTCGCCGAAGACATCGAGGCCATCCTGGAGCAGACTCCCCGCGAGCGGCAGACGGTGCTCTTCTCGGCGACCATGCCTTCGCGGCTGGGCCAGATCGCCCGCCGGCATCTGCAGGATCCGGTGCGTATCGAGTTGGGCCGCGACGCATCGGGTGACGAGGAGACGCCCCTGGTGCGCCAGAGCGCCTATGTGGTGACCCGCGCGCACAAACCAGCCGCGCTGGGCCGGGTACTCGACATCGAAGCTCCCACCGCCGCCATCGTCTTCTGCCGGACCAGGCAGGACGTCGATGAGGTCACCGAGACGCTGAACGGGCGCGGCTACCGGGCCGAGGCACTACACGGCGGAATGGACCAGGCGCAGCGTGACCGCGTCATGGCCCGGCTCCGGGCCGGCACGGTGGATCTGGTGGTGGCCACTGACGTGGCAGCCCGCGGGCTCGATATCCAGCAGCTGACGCACGTCGTCAACTACAACGTGCCGTCGGCCCCCGAGTCGTATGTGCACCGCATCGGCAGGGTCGGCAGGGCCGGGCGCGAGGGCGTGGCGATCACGCTCGCCGAGCCGCGCGAACATCGCATGCTCAAGGCGATCGAGCGCCTGATCAATCAGCGTATTGCCATCGAGAAGGTCCCCACTATCGCCGACATGCGCGCGCGCCGTCTCGACCTGACCCGCGCGGCGCTGCGGGAGATTCTCATCTCCGACGACGTGGAACACTATCGCGTCGTCGTCGAGACCCTCTCGGACGAGTTCGACCTCATGCACATCGCCCTCGCCGGGGTGAAGCTGGCGCACGAGGCCACTGGTGGCACCACCGATGATGAAGAGATTCCAGAGGTTGCCCAGCCGGCCCGGAGCAAAGGGACCGATCCCGCCCGGCGCGATGGCAAACGTGCCCGGGACCGCACAGCCGGCACCACGCGGCTGTACTTCGGCGTGGGGCGCGCGGGTGGTGTGCGGCCTCAGGATCTGGTCGGAGCGATCGCCGGTGAGTCCCATCTACGTGGCCGCGACATCGGCGCGATCGAGATCGCGGAGCGGTTCTCACTCGTCGAGGTGCCTGAGTCGGCGGCCGACGACGTCATCACCGCGCTGCGGCGCACCGCCATCAAGGGGAAGAAGACGACGATCCGCCGCGAGCGCGACGACGTGAAGAAGGGAGCGCGCCGGGAGGGGCATCAGCGCCGCGGAAAGTGACTAGTTCCCACACGAGGCACTAGTGGCTGGCACTGGACACCAGATGCTTCTGGAACCAGTCGCGGGCCACCCCGGATACCTCCTCCAGCGCTCCAGCTTCCTCGAACAGGTGTGAGGCGTCGTTGACGACGTGCACCTCGCAGGTGCCGGAGATCTGCTCGCGTGCCTGTTGGTTGAGGTGCAGGACGTGCTCGTCTCGTCCGCCGACGATCAGCAGGGTCGGTGCCTGTACCTTCCCGAGGGCCTCGCCGGCAAGATCAGGACGGCCACCCCGGGAGACGACCGCGTCGACGTGACCGGGTCGCCGGGCAGCGGCGACCAGCGCGGCGGCCGCACCGGTGCTGGCGCCGAAGTAGCCTAGTGGGAGCTGTGCCGTGGAGGGTTCGCCGGCGAGCCAGCCGGCAGCCCGCTCCAGGCGCTCCGCGAGCAGTCCGACGTCAAAGCGCAACTGCCCGGTTGTCTGGTCTTCGCGTTCCTCGGCCTCAGTCAGCAGGTCTATCAGCATGGTCGCGAAGCCGTATCCGTGCAGCGATTGAGCCACCCATCGATTACGTGGGCTGTGCCGGCTGCTCCCGCTGCCATGTGCGAACAGCACTATGCCGCCTGCGTGCTCCGGCACCACCAAGTCACCGTGGATCTGTTGTCCGGCGTCGAGGTCCACGGCGACGGTACGTTCGCTGGGATTGCTCCGGTTCGGATCCTGGTCCGGGTTCGGGCCGGCGGGCGGGGAACCCGGGCGGTGGTGTGCGCTCACCGCGCCTGTACGGAACTGGTCGAGGATGTCGAGAACCTCGTCGTCCGTGGTCTGGCTGAAGTCCTGGTAGTAAGCGCTGATGCCGCCGAGGTCGGCGGGCGTCTCGATCGCGATGACGGTGTCCGCGATGCGTGAAAGCCGCCGCAGGGTCTCCGGTGGGCACACAGGAACAGCCAGCATCAGGGTTCGAGGACCGTGATCGCGGAGTGTGCGCAAGGCCGCTTCGGCGGTGATGCCGGTGGCGAGGCCGTCGTCGACGACAATGACGTCACGCGACTCCAGCGGCAGCAGGTCGGCATCGCCGCGGTAGGCGCTGACCCTTCTGGCCAGTTCGCTCCGCTCGTCGTCCACGAGCCGCTGCATCTGCGCACCGCGGACGCCGAGCTGTTCGGCCGCGCTGCGTACCACCACTTCGTCGCCGCCTTCGGCGATGGCGCCGATGCCGAGTTCGGGTTGCCCAGGTGCGCCGATCTTGCGCGCCACGAACACCTCCAAAGGCGCTCCCAGCATCGATGCCACGTGCCTTGCCACCGGAACACCGCCACGGGGCAGCGCCAGGACCACAGGATCCTCGAACTTCTCGTCTTTCAGCTGGGCCGCGAGCCTGCGACCGGCGTCGTCTCGGTCTCGAAACGTCATCGATCCGCCTCCTGTCTCTTGCGTTCCCGATACCCGTTCCGCGGTGCGGCCAACGCAATCGTTCGGTGAAGCCGGAGGGGAACGGGCCGGTCATATGCGGGGTGATGCGGCCCGGCGGCATCGTCCGCTCCGACGGAGACAGCGAAAGCGGTGGACAAGTCCTTCCAGGTGAGTTCAAGTAGATATGGGGCCTGTGTGACCACGTCGGCGCTCGAGAACGGACATCACATGCAGAGGCTGCGGAGTCTGCGGGATCGTTCCACCGTCACGAGGGCCGCGTTCGCCGGCCCTGCGTGTGAGATGCGGGTCCAGCAATTGGGCGGGTGTTTCGTCGTCCGTCTCGAGGGTGAGATCGACATCTTCAGCGTGTCGCGGGTGCAAGAGCGGCTGTGTGGTCTCGCCGATCTCGATTATGTCGTCGTGGACTCCAATCCTGCGCGCTTCGATACCGCGCTTGCCCGGGCATTGAGAGTGGCCGGGCAGCGCGCGCGGCTGCACGGGCGCGTCATGTGTGTCGCAGGACCACGAGACGTCGTCGAAGGGCTGTTGGAGCAAGCCGAGGCCGACGGTGACCTGGAGTACTATCCGGATGTCGCCGACGCGGTGGAGTCGGCACTCGCCGCCCGCAAACGTCATGGGCAAGCCACACCGGACAACCGGCCGGCGTGAGATGCGAGTCACCCGGGAACTGCCCGCGCACCGCCAGCCGGTCATATGCCGTGCCGGCGTGCCGCCCGAGCCGTCACCGACGCGGGCGTGCGGCAACGGTCAGCCGGGTCGTCGTCCGAATACCGCGAACATGCCGACCGACATGAAGAAGCGATCGTCACGCGCGGCCTGAAGAAGCTGTTCGATGAATCGTTCACCCAGAACAGGGTCCAGCACATCCGCCGCGATCATCTGCCGCACGATCGGCGCAATGGGAAAGATGCCCGCTGGGGCGTACTCGGTGTCGGGTTTCCAATCCGTCCAGATATGTGTGGCCGCGGTGGCTTCGAGCTCGACGACTCCCGCGTCGCGGCAGAGGTTGAGCAGCCGGCTGCCGACAGCGGCCGGAGCACCCCGCAGCTGCCAGATGGCCTCGCGGAATGCCGAGATCGCGCCAACATCCGGCAGATCGATGGTGAGCGTGAACCAATCGGTGTCGGTCAGGCACAGCCGACCGCCGGGACGTAGGACACGCACCATCTCGGCCACGGCGCGGGCCGGATCGGGCAGCCACTGCAACACTCGCTCCGAACGGCAGACATCGAACGACGAATCCGCCTCAGGCAGGTTCATCGCGTCGGCTATCCGGAAGCCCACCTCGACTCCGGCGCCAGCCGCGCGCCTTTCAGCTACCTCGATCATGGCCGCGCTGGCGTCCAAGCCGACAACACGCCCGCCGGGTGTCACCTCCTTGGCCAGCGCGATGGCGATGTCGCCAAGCCCGGAGCCGACGTCGAGCACCTCCGCGCCGGGGCCCGGCGTCAGCCGCTCGTGCTCCCAGGCGCGAAGGTAACGGACGGAGGGCCAGGTAGCGGTTGCGTCCATACCGGCCAGCACCATGGCGACGTCTGGCTGGCTGTCGACGCGCGAGTAGCCCGACTTCGCATCCAGCCCGGTGGCGTTCGAATCGGCCATGACACTCCTATCGCCAGTCGTCGGTGCGGGCATCGCGGAAGAACTCCTCGGCGGCCAGGTCCCGGAACGCGTTCTCGCCGACTGCCTCGTAGAGGGGGTCTATCTGGCTGGCCTGGGCCCGCAATGCGGTCAACTTCCGTTCGAGCAGTGAGCCTTCGGGCCGGAACGAGACGGCGAGATCAGCCGGATCGACCGCGGGCGGGTCCATTCCTTCGACCATCATGATGGCGTCAAGATCGATGTAGTTGCTGAAGCGACGGTTCCAGTCGGGCGTCTTCGTCGCGTACAGCAGTCTGCTTCCCGCTCGCGCCCCGGTCGCTTGCCGGGTGGCCAGAGTGGTCCAGCGGCTCACCGCCATGTGGTCGGCATGGCCGGTCATGCCGTCGGGGCCGAAGGTGAGGATGGTGTCCGGCCTGACCTCGTCGATCAGCGCTGCTAGCTTGGCGACCGGCTCGGCGGGATCGACCAGGTGGCAACCGCCGTCGGGATAGTGGAGCCAGTGATGTTCCGTGACGCGCAAGATGTCCAAGCAGGCGGCGCACTCGGAGGCACGCAGCGCCCGCCGTTCGGCGCGGGTTCGGGGATCGTCGTCCGGGAAGCCCGCCTCGCCCTTGGTCGCGGTGATACACACGACCCGGCGGTGGTCGTCGATCGCAGCGGCCATGAGCGCACCGGACAGGTACGCCTCGTCATCAGGATGGGCCCACACCCCGAGTATGGAGCCGAGCTGTTGGGGATTCAGAGTCATGAGGCGTCCTGGGTCTGATAGGCATCGTTCTATGGCCCGGGCATCCGGGTGGATGCGGGCCATCTCAGCATTGGAAGTGTGGAGGAGGCCGGTCAAGACCGGGTCAAGGCCGGGTCGGCACGCTGGATGACCCGGCATCGCGGTTCCCCATACCCGGGAGGACCAGTCGTCTGTTATTCAGTTGCCGCGTGCGTGGTGTAGTCCGGACAATCGCGGGATGATCGGGAGTCAATACGCCGACGGCCGCGCCGGGATCGATGCCGGCTTGGTGCGGCGCTTGATCGCCGCACAGTTCCCGCAGTGGAGCGGCCTGCCCGTCACACCGGTCGAAAAGGATGGCTGGGACAACCGGACCTACCGACTCGGCGACCGGTTGACCGCGCGGCTGCCCACGCACGAGGCGTACGTCGCGGCAGTCGACAAGGAACACCGGTGGTTGCCCAGACTGGCGCCGGTCCTGCCGGTGAGCATCCCTGAATCACTGGCCAAGGGATCTCCAGGCGAGGGGTACCCGTATCCATGGTCGGTGCGACGCTGGCTGGACGGTGATACCGCTCGCCCGGACCGCATCGCCGACCTGCCGGCATTCGCCGAGTCGGTGGCCGAGTTCATTCTGGCGCTGCAACGGGCCGACGCCGTGGGCGGACCCAGAGCGGGCGCACACAGCTTCTACCGGGGGGCGCCGCCGGAGCACTACGACGCCGAGACCCGCCGTGCGCTGTTCGCCCTGGACGGCCGGGTCGACACCGCACGAGCCGGCGCCGTGTGGAAAGCCGCGCTGGACGCGTCCTGGACAGGAACTCCGGTGTGGTTCCACGGCGACATCGCTCACGGAAACCTTCTAGTACGTGACGGCCGGCTGGTCGCGGTGATCGACTTCGGGACCTCCGGCGTTGGCGATCCGGCCTGTGACCTGGTGATCGCGTGGACCATGTTCTCCGGCCGGAGCCGAGAGGCGTTTCGGGCGGCAGTAGGCCAGGACCCGGGCACCTGGGCGCGGGCCCGCGGCTGGGCGCTGTGGAAGGCGCTGATCGTGCTGGCGGCGAATGTCGATGCCGCGTCCGGCACCGCCGAGGCCGCAGTCGCGGAGGAGCAGCGTCATGTGATCGACGAGGTACTGGCCGATGCCGCCCTGTAGCGTCGTGCAGGTCGAGCCAGGGGAGGAGCTTCGTGGCCTGACGTAACGGTCAGGGCGGGTTTGGAGACTCAAAGCGTTACGTGAGGCCACGAACCTCGCGTGCCGAGGGCGTTGTGGGACGATCTACCTGCCGTCGGCGTCGCAGATGAGCCAGTCGGTGAGACGTCGAGCGAGGTCGGGGCGCACGGCGATCTCGGCATGACCGTACCCGGGTTCCAACCACAAGGTGCCGTGTTCGCCAGCTGCCTGGCAGACTCGCCGGGCGTGCTCCACCGGGAACAGGTCGTCCTGGTCGCCATGGACCACGAGCAGTGGGACGTCGAGCTGCGCCGCGGCTGCTACCGGGTCCAGCGGATAGGGCTCTGGCCAGGGAACATGCGTGACATTGGTGCGCCGGAGCATCCGGATCGCGAGGCGCCCCCGGCGGCTGAGCACCAGCCGGTGGAGCAGCCGCATGCGGGCAGTGCCACGGTAGTACCACTGCCCGGGCCCGCTCACGGCGGCGATCCGGTCCACGCCGCCGTACAGCGCACCATGTCTGAGCGCTACTGCCGCCCCGAGCGAGAAACCAAGCGTGACCACCCGGCGGTAGCCCAGCCACCGCGCCCAGCTCACGGCGGCCTCGACGTCGTGTACCTCGTGCCAGCCAAGGGTGCTCGCGCCGCTCGAGCCACCGTGGCCGCGCAGATCGATCAGCACGACTCCGGCCTTCTCACGGAGCCAGCCGGCGATCCGCCGGAGCCGTGGGTGCCGGGAGTGGAGCATGAAACCGTGGGCGACGACGACCGCCAGTTCCCGGCTGCCCGATCTGGCGGGTAGATGCTCGGCCTGGACCACGGTGGCGTCGTCGGTGAGAAGTCGCTGCCGGCGGCTGACCGCCGGCCGGGCTGGGCGTTGGATGTCCATCACTGCGCCTGACGGTACGGCATCAGCTCCACGCCACCCGCAAGCGCGTCGTCGCCGCAAACGGGTCCTGGCCGCGATGGGTGACGAGGATACCTTCCCCCTCCGGCGTCGCCGTGCGTATCGCATCGCCGGCACTCACCCAGAGCCGCCACGACGTGACGAAGCATTCGACCCTCGCCGCGTTGACCCCCAGGACCGAAGGCACCGCGTGGTAAACGACGGTGTTGGCCGGCCGTTGGCCGTCCAGCCATGCCTGCCCGGCTTGCCGCAGAGACGCGTCGTCGGCGGGCAGCTCTGGGGCGACGTAGCGGGGAACGACGTAGCGTGGTGCGGCCAGCGGCGCCAGCACGTCGTCCAGCGCGGCAGTGAACAGTTGCGATGTCGCCGTGTCCACGCCGTCCAGGGCGATGCGGTACGAGCCGTCCTTTTCCACGGCAGCGCTGAGTCCGGCCGAGCCGCGCTCTGACAGGCCGGCCTTCTTCAAGGCATCGGCCACGGCGCAGGCGAACACGAACGGGTCGGGTTCACCGCCCAACTCATTCAGCGCGCGCCCACCGGCCAGTAGGACGCGGTCGCGGCGACGAGTCCAATCCCACCAAGCGCCGGCCGTCGCAACCCCCGCCAGCGGCGCCAGCCACCACAGCCCGGTGACGACGGCGACGAGAGCCAGGACGACAATCGTGACAGCAGCCGGCAACTGTTTTCCGGGCAGCTTCAGCCACTCCGGACGGCTGGCGGCACGCGGGCCCGGAACGAGCGCCGGCGGTGCGGGCGCGGCGAGCGAGGCGGCTCCGGAATCGTGGTGTCGTCGTAGCGGTCTTACCCGGATGGTGTGCACGAGCTCGTCGCGGTAGGCGGCGCCGACGTTCCAGAGCGCGTGCACCCGCGGCCGGTCTCGCGCCCGGTCGAGCATCGCGGCGTTCCAGCCATCGAAGTCGGCCACGGCGGGCGGCTCATACGGCGAGAGCCCGGGATCCACGTGACCGACACCGGAGGCGATTTCGCCGGAGTCGGTGACGCCGAAGTATCCGTGGTGCTTGCGGACGAACCGCTCCCAGTCGCTCGTGCCGCCGGGATGTTCCTCGGAGACACACACGACGGTCCACGTGTTGGCCACCTTCTCGGGCCAGGTGGGATCCACCCGCAGCGCCCGTCCGCGGGTCTGCACCACGGAGGTGGGGGTGGTGGCCGTCGTGAGGTCGACGAGCGTGTTGACTCCTTTGGCATCCCAGCCCTCACCGAGCAACGCGCGCGTTCCGACCAGGACACGCGCTTCGCCGGTCTCGAAGAAGCGGGTGACCAGGCCAACCCATTGCCGGGAGCGCCACCGGCCGGTGATCTCGACGGTTCCGGTGGAACCGGGCGGGATCTCGTCGAGATCGATGCCGGGTGCGTGTTCGGCCACGAACGCCACGAGCTTGCGTGCGGTGTGCGCGCTGGTGGCCACGGTACGCCCGGTGATCAATACCGGTTCGAGAGCGGCCGTTCGATGGTCGGCGAGCAGATTGGCGAGGACGAGGCGAGCCGAGCCGGCCTGGGCGTCGAGCACCCCTTGGAGGCGGGCGGGAAGGGTGGCCGTCGCCCGTTCATGGTCGCACAGCACCAGGGCGCGCAGCCGGTGTCCGAGGCCGTCGGCCTCGGCGGCGAGGATGTCGACCGTGGCGGTGGTCTTGGCCTCACTGCGGGCCAGCACCCGGTCGACGGGGGAGCGGCCCCGGCGGACACCACGTTTGGTGAGCTGAAAACCGACCGCGGGCAGTGCCGCCCGGATCTCTTGGAGAAGCTCCTCGTCGCGTGGATCGCCGGACGGGAGCAGGCAGTTCTTCAGGTAATCATTGAGTACCGCCACCCAGTCCTCGGCGGTTGGCTTGTGCCGGTGCTCCTCCCGCACGACCGCTCCGGGCGGCAGCTCCAACAGCCCGGCGTGGTGGAAGCGCAACGCGGCGGCGGCGAGCTCGGCGTCGTTGCGCTCCAGCCGGGACCAGTCCAACGCGAGGGTCTCGACCTCGGATGCGCTGCCGCCGTCGCTGTCGCCGGATGTGCCGACGTGGCGGTCGACGAAGCGCTGGTCGAGCCAGCTGAGGAATCCGGTGCTCGCGGTGCCGGGCTGCAGGAGGTCGCCCTGAAGCTCGGCGAAGCGTTCGGCCTCGGCAGCCAGCCAATCCGTCTCGGTGGGCGTCGGTGTGGTGAACCAGGCCAGTTCGGCGAACGGCGCCAGGTGGCCTTCCTTGACCACCGAAGGAATCGAGGTGCTATACAGCGGGGTGCCGAAGAGCTGGTCGACCAGTGCGGCCTGCTCGGAGCTCAACGAATCCGGCGGGGTGCCGGTGAGCCCGATGACGTGAGCGTTGGGAAGGTCGTCGAGCAGCTCGGCGAGCAGCCGGCCCCAGACTTCCAGCAGATGATGGCATTCGTCGAGCACGAGCGTGATGGGACCGCCGGATTCGAGCGCGGTGACGAGAGCCCGGCCGTTGGGGTGCAGGCGATCGAGCAGGCTGCTGCTGCCTTTGCGTGAGCTGCCTATCCGGGCGATGTGGGTGTGGCCTTCCTCGTCGACCTCTGCGTCGGGGTCGAACGTGGCCAGCGATTGGTAGGTCAAGGCGGTGACCGGTGCGGACAGATCACGGCTCGTGCCGGACGGTATCTGTGCCGGGGTGAACCTGTTCCATTCGGCGAGCCACTGCGCCTGTATCGCGGTGTTCGGGCCGAAGACCACGATGGGCTGCCCCAATCGTCGCCCCGCTTCGAGTCCGACGAGTGTCTTACCGGTGCCAGGCGGCAACACGACCCACGCTCGCGTGGAACCCGAGGCGTTGGCATCGGCGATGGCATCGAGAGCGAATCGCTGGTGAGTCCGGAAAGAGTCCGGATAGCTGACCGATTCCCAGTCGGCTGGCGACGCGGGAGATTTCGGGGGCGCTGGCACCGGCTCATCATCCCAGCCAGTTGTGACGGCCGCATCCGGCGGCTAGAATTCTGTCCTGTCTAGATTGGACAGAACGGCGTGCACGTCAAGATGGGGGCGGTCTCAGTGGACTGGCAGGTGTACGAGGCGAAGCAACGGTTCAGCGAGGTGCTGCGCGCAGTCGCCGAGGACGGCCCGCAGACCATCACCCGGCACGGAGAGGCGATAGCCGTGATCATCGATATAGCCGAATTCCACCGTCTGACTCAGCCCCGGATGAATCTGACCGAGCTGCTGAAGGGGCCGCCGTACCTAGATGACGACGCGGTTCAGGTCCTGGGCGAATTCGAGGGTGAACGCAAGCGGGACTTCCCGCGCGCGATCGCGCTCGAGGCGGATGAATGAGCTACTTGCTCGACACGAATGTGCTGTCGGAGACGCGCAAGCGCCAGTGCAACGCTGGGGTGCGTCGATGGATCTCCGGCATCGATCCGGAACGGCTACACGTCAGCGTCATCACCGTGGGTGAGCTCGGACGCGGGGTCGCGCGGTTGCGGCAGCGGGGCGACCAGGAGCAAGCAGACATGTTCGAACGCTGGCTGGACGACCTCATCGACGGTTTCGGGTCACGTGTGCTGAGTGTCGACTCGCGTGTCGTCCGCGGATGGTCCGCCCAGCCGGTTTCACGCACGATGCCTACTGCCGACGCATTGATCGCGGCGACGGCGGCCGTCTACAGCCTCACGCTCGTCACCCGCAATACGGCGGATTTCGACGGCGTGGGGATCCAGCTGGTCAATCCGTTCGACAACGCTTAGAACCCGCGCGGGTTCTTAGCCGACGCAATAAGGAAGCTCATTGTTGTTGGGGCAACCACAAGCTTCCTTGTTGCGACCGGATGCCTTCCCCACCTGCGCAATCACCTGAGGGTCGATGTGACGTTCGGCCCGGCGAACCGGTGACCTTCGGCACTGGTCACGGCGCCCGTCAGACCTGACACTTTGCCCAGGTCACGGAGCACCCGGGGGTGCGCGATGTTCAACCGACGTACATTCAGGCGAAGAATCGCTGTCGCGGGAGCCGGGGCGCTGCTGCTGTCCGGGTTGATTTCGGTGCCGGTGATGGGTGAACCGGACACTCCGGTGCGTTACCCGTCGGGGTCGTCGGCGACGCGCGCGGACCGGCTGGGCTTCGACACCTGCACGGCGCCGTCGCTGGATGCGTTGCGAGCGTGGCGGGGCACATCGCCCTACCGCGCGGTGAACATCTACTTCGGCGGCAACAACCGCGGCTGTGCCCAGCCGAACCTGACCAAGGGGTGGGTCCGTGACGCCACCGCCATGGGATGGCGCATCTTGCCGACCTACTTCGGCTATCAGCCGTCCTGCATGTTCGGCGACAAGCCCAACCGGTACACCGCGTCGAACGCCACCGCACGAGGAACGTCGGACGCGAACGACGCGGTCGCGCGGGCCAAGGACCTGGGGCTGCTGCCGGGGAGCGCGTTGTACGCCGACGTCGAGCACTACGACCGCACGGACACCTCCTGCCGTACCGGCGTGCGCCGGTACGTGTCCGCATGGACCAAAACCCTGCACAGCTCCGGGTACCTCGCCGGCGTGTACGTTCACCAGAACTCGGGGCTCCGGGACCTGTCCAACAGTTACAACTCCACGACCTACGCCCGCCCGGATGCGGTCTGGATGGCCCGGTGGGACGGCAATCCGTCATTGACCGGCTGGCCCACCGCCCCGAACTCGCACTGGTCGATCTGGCAGCGCGCCAAGCAGTATCGCGGCGACCACAATGAGACGTGGGGCGGCGTCACGATCAACATCGACAGCAACTCGATCAAGGCGCCGGTCGCCACGGTGGCGCGCACGTACAAGGTGACCAGCAGCACGGCGCTGAACGCACGCACCGGGCCGGGCTCGTCCTATCCCGTCGTGCGCACCTACGCGCCCGGCAGCTCATTGCCGGTGGTGTGCCAGACAAGTGGGCAGAAGGTCGGTACGACGTCGGTGTGGAACAGACTGACGAGTGGGTCGTGGGTGAGCGACTACTACGTCTCCACCCCGTCGAGCACCGGCTTCTCCACGGCGGTGCCACGGTGCACGTATCCGGGCCAGGTGACCGCATCGGTGGCGCTGAACGCGCGGACCGGACCCGGAACGTCGTACTCCATCAAGGGCAACCCACTTCCTCGCGGCTCGCTGGCCTACGTCGTCTGCCAGGCGCCGGGTAGCAAGGTGGGGAACACGACCGTGTGGAACAAGCTCCGTGACGGCCGGTGGGTGAGCGACCACTATGTCTCCAACCGCTCGAACACCAGCTGGAGCGCACCCGTCCCGCGCTGCCCCTGAACCCCACCTCCACCCCGGGTGGGGTGTCGACAGAGCGGGGAGAAAACCAGTCGACTGTTGCTTGTGGGGCGGGCTATGGTCCCGGGATGATCTACGAGCACCCGCTGGCTTACTTGCTAGGACTCGAAGGCACCGCCCTGATGCGGGCGTTCGTCGGCGGACACGACCGGGAGTTCGTCGAGGCGCGTATCGCCGAGGTCCGGCGTTTGATCGACGACGAGAGGCTGGCCGACGCCGGCGTCGAGGTCGAGCGGGTCGACTCTGTCGAGGGTTACCGCTTGTGGTCCAGAACCTATGACGACGGACGCAACGCGGCGTTCGATCTCGAGGAGCCGATCGTGCGCGAGATCCTCGATCAGCTTCGGCCGGGTGTTGCGCTCGATGCCGCTTGCGGCACCGGCCGCTACGCGGAGTACCTGGTGAAAGGCGGTCACCAGGTGATCGGCGTCGACAGTTCGCCCGACATGCTGGCCAAGGCTCGCGAACGAGTTCCGGGTGCGCGGTTCCAGCTCGGCGACCTAGGAATGCTGCCGCTGGCCGACAACACCGTCGATGTCGTCGTGTGCGCGCTGGCACTCACCCACGTGGCCGATCTTGGTCCGGCGATGGCCGAGTTCGCCAGAGTCCTGCGACCGGGCGGGCATCTGATCACCTCCGACATGCACCGCGACTCGGTCTCCCGCGGGGCGATACCTCCGGTGATCGGGCCCAACGGTGAGCGCGGGCGGTTGTCGGCCTACCAGCATCTGGGCGGCGACTACCTGCGGGCCGCCTTGCCGGTGGGGTTGCAGGTACGACGCTGCGAGGAGCCGCGGCTGCCGGAGAGCGCTGAGCCAGAGCGAGACGCCGAGGGCGACGACGATCCCCTCGACGCGTCGAACGAGCTTCCGCCGTGGCACGAATGGCCGTGGGCGCTGGTGGGCCTGGTGCCCGAAGCGGCCAGAGCCGTCGGCACCGGAACACCGCGCACCATCATCTGGCACTTCGAACTGACCGGCGTCTGACGCGCATCCACCCGGAGCGGGGCGAACGCGTCACTGGGCGGGCTGCGGGGGAGCTGTGCTGGCGCGCTGGATCAGCCAGGTGGGCACCAGAGTCCGGCCGCCCTCCGGCACGTTGCCTTCCACCTGTTGCAAGACACGTTCGAGGCACCGATGTCCGAGAGCGGTGAAGTCTTGATGCACGGTGGTGAGCGGCGGAATGAACGTCGCGGCCTCCGGTATGTCGTCGAACCCGACGACGCTGATGTCAGCCGGCACCCGCTTGCCGCCCTCGTGCAGCGCGCGCAAGATGCCCAAGGCCATCTGATCGTTTGCCGCGAACACGGCCGTACACTCCGGCTGGCGCAGTAGCTCGAGTCCGGCCTGGTATCCGGATTCCGACGACCAATCGCCCATGATCACCTCCGGGACGGGCCGGCCCGCACCCTCGAGGGTGGCGCGCCATGCGTCCGTTCTGCTGCGCGCGGAGTAGGAGTCTTCCGGACCGGCGACGTGCCAGACCGTCCGATGCCCGAGTGAGAGCAGATGGCGTACCGCCTGCCACGTGCCGTTGACCTGGTCGGTGTCGACGACACTGTAGAGATCGTCGGCGTCGGAGTTGACGATGATGGTCGGCACCCCTGGCGGCAACGTGACAGTGGCCGCGTCGAGCAGGTGGACCTCCATGATGACGATCACCGCATCGACGGCGAGCTCGCCCAGCCGGGTGAACGCGCCGTGGACGCTGTCCTGTGTGGGAGCGTCGACCGGAATGAGAGTGACCGCGTAGCCTTCGGCGGCGGCTGACGCCGAGATCGCCTCCAGCGTGCGGACGTTGCCGGTGGAGGTGAGGTTGAACAAGATCACGCCGATGGTGCGGAACTGGCCGCTCTTCAGTGCGCGGGCCGCGCTGTTGGGTCGATAGCCGAGCTCGGCCATCGCCGCGCGCACGCGTTGGCGAGTCGCGTCGACGACGCCCGGATAGCCGTTGGACACCCGGGAGACGGTTTGCGGCGAGACGCCGGCCAGCCGCGCGACGTCGGCCATGGAAGCCCGCCGCCGACGGTCTTGCCCGTTTCCTGAAGTGGTCGGTTGAGCGGCATCCTCACCTGGTCTCGGGTTCAGCGCGTCTGTGCTCATCAACACCCTTCCGCCCGTAGCGCGAGTCTTGTGTTGCGGCCCGGGTGCAGACGTTACGCGCTTGTGTCTTGACGCCTCTCGACGACCGGTGCCAGTATCAGCCTAATCCATGGTTACGTAAACATCGACTCCTCACGGTCACAGATGGTTACGCAACCATTTCTCGGAGAGCGCCGAAACCGCGCGCTCATCCGCACCGCCTC
This sequence comes from Phytoactinopolyspora mesophila, assembly GCF_010122465.1. NCBI lineage: Bacteria > Bacillati > Actinomycetota > Actinomycetes > Jiangellales > Jiangellaceae > Phytoactinopolyspora > Phytoactinopolyspora mesophila. The sequence goes on from NZ_WLZY01000001.1 coordinate 489,159, forward strand.
GCAGGCAAGGAAGGGCTGATGGCAACAGCGTCCGCAATCGCGGAACCTCCGGGTACCACCACGCCCGGCCGGCGCCCGCCGAAGAAGCGCAGGTGGATCGGCTGGGGCTTCATGGGCCCCTTTATGGTGGTCTTCGCGCTCGTGTTCCTGGCGCCTATCGCCTACTCGATCTACCTGAGCCTGTTCCGCGAGCAGATGATCGGCGGCAACACCTTCGTCGGTCTGGAGAACTATCAGAACGCGTTCAGCGACAGTCAGTTCTGGTCCGCGCTCGGGCGGGTCTCGATCTTTCTCGCCGTCCAGGTTCCGATCATGCTCTTCATCGCCTTGCTGGTCGCGCTGGCTATCGACAGCGGGCGCCTTTACGGCAAGAGTTTCTTCCGGATCTCCATCTTCCTCCCGTACGCCGTACCCGCCGTGGTGGCCACCCTGATGTGGGGGTTCATGTACGGGACCCGGTTCGGGCTGGTCGGGAACATCAACGACGCCTTCGGCATCTCGTTGCCCAATCCACTCTCACCGGAGCTGATCCTGGCCTCGATCGCCAACATCGTCACGTGGGAGTTCGTCGGCTACAACATGCTGATCTTCTACGCGGCACTGAGGGTGATCGACCCGTCGCTCTACGAGGCGGCCGAGATCGACGGCGCCAGCCAGCGGCGGGTGATCACCGCCATCAAACTGCCGGCTATCCGTGGCGCCCTGGTCATCGCCACGATCTTCTCGATCATCGGCAGCTTCCAGCTCTTCAACGAGCCCAGCATCCTGCAAAATCTGGCGCCCAACGCGATCACCACGTACTTCACCCCGAACATGTACGCGTTCTCGCTGTCCTTCTCCGGCCAGCAGCACAACTACGCCGCCACGGTCGCCATCGTCATGGGACTGATCACCATGGTGATCGCCTACGCCGTACAACTGCGCGGCATGCGAAAGGCGGCCTGAGTCATGTCGACATCGACCACGCCCGGCGCGCGCAAGGGATCGGGCCGACCATTGATCACCCTGTCCTCGGCCCGCCGGCACCCGCGACGCCACCACACGGTGGAGCGGCCCCGCCGCAGCCCGTTGCTCACCGCATTGACCGGGCTGGTGCTGATCTACAGCCTGGTGCCGCTGCTCTGGCTGTTCATCAACTCCACGAAGACCCAGGAAGGACTCTTCGGTTCGTTCGGGCTCTGGTTCCACAGTGACTTCGCCCTATGGGACAACGTCGTCGACACGCTGACCTACAACGACGGGATCTTCGTTCGCTGGTTGCTGAATACCGTCCTGTATGTCGTACTCGGTGCGGGCGGGGCCACCTTCCTGGCAGTTCTGGGTGGCTATGCGCTGGCCCTGTTCAACTTTCCCGGCAAGCGGGCGGTGTTCGCCATCGTCATCGGCGCCGTGGCGGTGCCCGGCACAGCCCTCGCGGTGCCCACATTCCTGATGTTCAGCGAGATGGGCCTGACCAATACCCCGTGGGCGGTGATCATCCCGACCTTGATCTCCCCGTTCGGGCTGTACCTCATGTGGGTGTACTCGTCCGAGGCCATCCCGACCGAGCTGCTCGAAGCCGCCCGGGTGGACGGGGCAGGAGAGTTCAGTACCTTCTTCCGGGTCAGCCTGCCGCTGCTCGGCCCGGGCATCGTCACCGTCCTGCTCTTCACCATGGTTCAGAGCTGGAACAACTACTTCCTGCCCCTGATCATGCTGCGGGACTCGTCCTGGTACCCGCTGACCCTCGGCCTCAACGCGTGGAACTCCCAGGCTTCCACGGTGGGCGGTGAGGCGATCTTCAATCTGGTGATCACCGGCTCGTTGCTGACGATCGTGCCGCTGATCACCGCGTTCCTGTTGCTCCAGCGTTACTGGCGATCCGGTCTGACCGCCGGAAGCGTCAAATGAGCTTCGCCCGGCCGCTCCGCTCCGGCGCGCTCGCATGAAACGGACCATTCGTCGCCGAACCAACGAGAGGAAGACCATGAGTATGAAACGAGGCCACGCATCCAGCGCGCTCGCCCTGGCCGCAACCGCGGCCCTGACCCTGGCCGCGTGCGGCTCCGATGACGCCGGCTCCGACGACGCGGGCGCCAGTGACGCCGGAACCGGCGACGCGAACAATGCCGACGCTGTCGAGGCCGCCCTGGAAGAGGGCGGCAGCCTGACCATCTGGTCATGGGAGACCACCCTCGCCCAGGTCGTGGAGGACTTCGAGGCCGAATACCCGCAGGTCGACATCGACCTGATCAACGCTGGTAGCGGCAACGACCAGTACACGGCGCTGCAGAACGCGATCAGCGCGGGCTCCGGGATTCCGGACCTGGCCCACATCGAGTACTTCGCCCTGTCCCAGTTCGCCCTTGCCGACGCGCTGACTGACATTTCCCAGTTCGGTGCGGCCGAGTTCGACGGAACGTACACGCCCGGCCCGTGGAACGCGGTCAACCAGGACGGCGCGATCTATGGGCTGCCGATGGACTCGGGACCGATGGCGCTGTTCTATAACCAGACCGTCTTCGACGAGCACGGTATTGACGTGCCCACCACGTGGGACGAGTACGTCGAGGCCGCCCGCGACCTGCAGGCTGCTGACTCCGACGTCTACATCGCCAACGACACTGGTGAGGCCGGCTTCATCACCAGCCTGATCTGGCAAGCCGGCGGGCAGCCGTTCCAGGTGGAGGGCACTGAGGTGTCGATCGACTTCTCCGACGAGGGCTCTACCGTCGTCGCCGAGACCTGGCAGCAGCTCATCGACGAGGATCTTCTCGCACCGATCACCGGCTGGACCGATGAGTGGTATCAGGGCCTGGCCGATGGCACCATCGCCACCCTGGCCGCCGGCGCCTGGATGCCCGCCAACTTCGAGTCCGGCGTGCCGGGCGCAGCCGGGGACTGGCGTGCCGCGCCGTTGCCGCAGTGGGAGAACGGCGCGTCGTCGAGCGCCGAGAACGGCGGCAGCGCGCTGGCGATCATGGCGAACGGCGAGAACTCCAACGAAGCTCTCGCCTACGCCTTCCTCGAGTACGCCAACGCCGGCGACGGGGTGCAGACCAAGATCGATCAGGGGCTCTTCCCGGGTACATCGGAGCACCTGGCGGATGAGGAGTTCCTCAACGCCGAGTTCGAGTACTTCGACGGCCAGCAGGCGAACCAGGTCTTCGCGGAGTCGGCGGGTGCTGTCCCCGAAGGTTGGAGCTACCTGCCGTTCCAGGCATATGCGAACTCCATCTTCAACGACACGGTCGGGCAGGCCTACGTCTCCGGCACCACGCTGAGTGAGGGCCTGCAGGCGTGGCAGGACGCCCTGGTGACCTTCGGTAACGACCAAGGTTTCAGCGTCAACCAGTAACAACCACGCGCGGGCCATCGAGGCCCCGCTGAGGAGCAGGAATACATGACGATTCGCAATCCGCACCGCTGGCTGCGCTGGCCGGGAGGGGTGTCCGGGCCGCGCATGGGATACGGCGCGGACTACAACCCGGAGCAATGGCCTCGAGACGTCTGGGATGAGGACGTGCGCCTCATGCGTGAGGCCGGCGTCAACATCGTGTCGCTGGCGATCTTCTCTTGGGCGCGGATCCAACCCGAGGAGGATACCTGGGACTTCGCGTGGCTCGACGACGCGATGGACCTGCTGCACGCGAACGGCATCGCCGTCGACCTGGCCACGGCGACGGCATCCCCGCCGCCGTGGCTGACGGCGGCCCATCCCGAGATCCTGCCGGTGACGCAGAGCGGGGAGACCTTGTGGCCGGGTGCTCGCCAGCACTGGCGACCGACGTCGCCGGTGTTCCGGAAGTACGCTTTGCTCCTGGTGGAAGAGCTCGCCGGGCGCTACGCGGAGCACCCCGCGCTGACGGCCTGGCATGTGTCGAACGAGCTGGGCTGTCACAACGTGTACGACTACTCGGACGACGCGGCACAGGCCTTCCGGGTGTGGCTGCGCGACCGGTACGGCAGCCTCGACACGCTGAATCACGCCTGGGGGACCGCCTTCTGGTCGCAGCGATACTCGGCGTGGGACCAGGTGCTCCCGCCCCGGCTGGCGGCGTCGCACCCGAATCCGACCCAGCAGCTGGACTTCAAACGGTTCTCGTCCGATGCGCTGAAAGAGTACTTGCGGGCCGAGCGTGACATCCTCCGTCGGCTGACCCCCGATGTGCCGGTGACCACGAACTTCATGGTCATGGGCGGAACCAAGGGCATGGACTATGCGGATTGGGCGCGGGAGGTCGACTTCGTCTCCAACGATCACTACGTCATTCCGGGGCCGCAGAGCCGGGACGAGCTGTCCTTCTCGGCCAACCTCACCGGCAACATCGCGGGCGGGCAGCCGTGGTTCCTGATGGAGCATTCGACCAGTGCGGTCAACTGGCAACCGGTGAATCTGGTGAAGAAGCCGGGCGAGACGATCAGCGACTCGCTGACGCATGTCGCGCACGGCGCCGACGCGGTGTGCTTCTTCCAGTGGCGGCAGTCGGCCGCGGGCGCGGAGAAGTACCACTCCGCGATGGTTCCGCATGCCGGCGCCGACAGCGACGTGTTCCGGTCGGTCGTCCAGCTCGGCGATGTCCTGGACCAGCTCGCTCCGGTGGTGGGTTCGGTCCGCAAGCCGGCCCGGGCGGCGATCATGTTCGACTGGGATTCGTGGTGGGCCAGCGAGCAAGACTCGCACCCGACCTCACACCTGCGCTATCACCCGGAGGCGCTGAACTGGTATTCGGCCTTCCGGGAGCTGGGCGTGCGTGTCGACGTGGTGCCCGCCGGCGCCGAGCTGGCGGCCTACGACCTGGTGGTCGCGCCGATCCTGTACGTCGTGCCTCAGCAGTTGGCCAAGGAACTGGCCGCCTACGTGGACTCCGGCGGGCATCTGGTGACGACGTACTTCTCCGGGATCGTCGACGAGAACGACCACGCCTGGCTCGGAGGGTACCCCGGGGCGCTGCGGGATGTCCTGGGTATCCGGGTGGAGGAGTTCGCGCCGTTGCTGCCTGACGAGACCGTCGAGCTGGACAACGGCACGACGGGTTCGCTCTGGACGGACAAGATGGACGTGACCGACGCGTCGGTTCAGGTGCTCGCCAGCTACGCCTCCGGTGACCACGCCGGGCGTCCGGCGATCACGAGAAGGACCGCGGGCGAGGGGTCGGCCACTTACGTCTCCACCCGGCTCGGCGCCGACGGCCTGCGGCCCGTACTCGACGCGGCATTGGGCGCGGCTGGAATCAGTGGCGACCTCGCGGACAATGCCGGGGGAGCGGTGGAACTCGTCATCCGGACCACAGAGACGGATGAGTTCTGGTTCCTGATCAACCGCGCCGCCCATCGGGTGGAGCTGTCCGGCCTAGCCGGAGAGCCGGTGATCGGTCCGGAGATCGCCGCGGACGGCAGCATGGCCCTCGAAGCCCGCGGCGTCGCCGTCGTTCGTCGTCCGGTCGAATAGTTCCGACCACGGTGCGGCGCGTATCCGGCCCGGCCTTAACGCTGGACCACGCGCATCTCGTCCAGGAGCTCGCCGTACCCGGCGTCCCGGAGAGCCTTTCTGTAGGGCGGAACGGTGATCGCAACCATCGTTCCGCCCTGCGCCGGAAACACGTACGCCCCGGTGCTCTTCGCGGGAAGATAGATGAGCTCGCCAGGACCGGCGGTTACCGAGCCCGTCTCGGTGCGGACGGTGAACGAGCCCTCGATCACCACCAGAACCTCGTCGTAGGGAAGCGGCGGGAACTCGGCGTCCTCGTGGGCATCCCACCTCTCGAACGTCAGGCCCAGGGCCGATCCGTGGGTCTCGTCCACCACCTCACCGAAGTAGACGGCGTCGTCATCGCCGACGGTCCACGTCCGCACGTCCGCGACGCCGCGTCCGAGCAGGCGGCCCCGTGGATCCGGCGTGATGGACCGTGCGGAGGCGCCGTGTTCTTGCCACGCCCGGTCTTGTGGCGGATGGGTCACGGAGATCAGCTCGACGTCGTCCTTCGCCTCGTAGACGGCCGCGGTTCCTCTGGGGAGGAAGATGACCTCGCCGGCTTGCGCGCTCGCCTGCTCCTGCGCGGTGCGTACGTCGAGTGTCCCCTCGAGGACGACATAGACCTCGTCGTAGGGAATGGGGCTCTCGCGTTCGTCGATGACCGTGCCGGCGCCGAAGCGGGCATACATCACGCCGAGCTGGTGGTCACCGTCGCCGTCTACCACCGGTCCAGCGGACACATTGTGTCCGTCGAGCTGGAGCCAGCTGGGTGCGTCGTCGATCGTCAGAACGCGCACACGCGTCGATGCCATGGTTTGATTCCTCCTCGTGCGGTACGTCTCGCTGTTGAACAGCGATGTCGCCCACGCTAGGACCTTAACTAAACTTGATGTCAAGGCATGGTCGGACGGACGTCGTGCTGGACGTGTTGCCCGGCGGCGCCGGTTCTGTGAAGGGCGGGAAATCCGGTCTAGAGTGACGTGTCGGGAGAGCGAGAAGGAGACACCGCGATATGAACGGCACGGTGGCAGCGGTCTGCCGGAATGGTGAGCACGAGTTCAGCAAGCCGCAGCACGAGAGCATCACACTTCTCGCCGGCCTTGGCGTGGAGGGCGATGCGCACCTGGGTGTCACGGTGAAACACCGATCCCGCGTCGCCCGTGACCCAAGCCAGCCGAACCTTCGGCAAGTTCACCTGATCCACCATGAGCTGTTCGATGAGCTTGCTGCCACGGGTCACACCGTCCAGCCGGGCGAACTCGGGGAGAACATCACAACCAGCGGCATCGATCTGCTCGGCCTCCCCAGGGGCACGCTGCTGCACATCGGCGACCACGCGGTCGTCGAGGTCACCGGACTGCGCAATCCGTGCACCCAGATCGACGACTTTCAGCCGGGGTTGCTCAAGCAGGTGGCCCATCGGGACAACGAGGGCACCATCATCCGCAAGGCCGGGATCATGGGGATCGTCGCGACGGGAGGCGCGATACGCCCCGGCGACCAGGTCCGGGCAGCACTACCTGAACCGCCACACCAGCCGCTCGAACGCGTTTAGGTAGGCCCGGGAGTCGACAACCCGCGGGCCCGGCTATCGAGTGTCGGCGGCGTACGCGTCCAGCGATCCGGTTGTCAGGCGTTGTCGGGCAGAGTACCGACGTCGACGAGTTGCTGGGCCACCCGGTGGAGCTTGATGTTGTGCTGGGAGGAGATTCGGCGGAGGACGTCCCATGCCTGGTCAGTGGTGAGGCCGAAGCGTTCGCGGAGAATGCCGGTCGCCTCGCCGATCATGCGGCGGGTATCCAGTGCTCGGTGCAGTTGTTCCTCCTCGATGGTCCCCGCCAGCGCCACTGCTGCGTGGGCGGCCAATGCGAGCCCGTCGAGGAGGTCCTCGTGACTGAAGGCGTCGATCTTGGTGGCGTAGAGGTTGAGCGCGCCCAGGTTCTCGCCGCTCGTGAAGAGTCGGAAGCTCATCGAGGAGTGGATGTCGAGCTCGGCGGCGATGCGGGGCCCCCAGTTCGGCCAGCGCGGGTCGGCGGCCAGGTTGGTGACGGACAACACGTCGGTCTGGTTCAGAGCATCGAGGCAGGGGCCTTCGTTCAGCTCGAACTGCAACTCGTCGATCTGCCGGAGTGTTTTGTGGCTGGCGGCGTGGGTGTCGATTCCGCTCCGGTGGACGAGGGAGACTCCGGCCAGGTCGCAGTTCTCGATGATGTCGGTGGCCATCAGAACAGCCCGCTCCAATGTGAGCTGCGTGCCCGGCTCGTCCGCCATGGCGCGCGCTGCCTCGGCCAAGAGTCGGTTGAACTGATAACGGTTCATCACCTCGGTGAGCCTCCTCCATAGCCCTCAACATGCTGGCGATTCCCGACGATTCACTCCGGAAACGCGGGACGACCATGTCGTACGTCACCCTATATTTGTTGATCCCGTCTGTTGATCACGCAGCCGGGCACATGTTATTTCGTCGAGCGGGTATGTTACAGCGAGCCGCCGTTTCGGCGCGCGACGGAGCTCCGGTTAGGCGTGTCGGCTCGAGCCAAGGGCCGGCACGTCGCCTTGCCCGGCCCCGGTACGCGCTCCTGACGCCGGCGGAAAGACTCACTACCTTGTGGTGGTCATGGCGGTCACCGGCCGAAGTGGTCCAAGCCCCACCACCGCTCGCCGCACAGAAAACGAGGCACTTGTCTCGACGCTAGAACGGCGCGACGGAGTTTAGTCGCTGACGGGACGTACCCCGACGAGGTCGACGAGCGGCTGGGTGTCCCGGGTCAGGTCGAAATGGCCGAGCAGGCGGATGTACTCGCTTCGATCGACGTTCCAGTCGTACTCGAGAAGCTCTTCGCCTTCCTGGGTAGCCGCAAACGCCAGGTCGGCCAGCAGCCTTGTGGTGCGTCCGTTGCCGTCGATGAACGGATGGATGTGCACCACAATCGCGTGGAAGGTAACACCGAGGACGCGGGGGGTTAGATCCGCCGTGTGTAGCCATCGCCAACGCAGGTCGTCGACATCGGTACGCAACCGGACCGCGATCTGCTCGGGCGCGACCCCGACGTTGGTCTCCAAGCGTCGATGACGACCTGCCCACGTCCAGATCCGGACGTACAGGTCTGTGTGCAACTGGCGGACAAAGTGGTCGGTGAGGATCTCCTCCGCCGTGAGCGACCCGTCTAACACCGCAGTCAGCCGATCGGCGGCGACCTGCGCCCAGATCGCCTGCTCCAAGTCGTAGACGTCGGCCTTGCGAACTGGATCACCGACCACCGCACGGGCCTGCTCCGTCAGGGACTCCAGGTCCTCCTCGGCGACCAGCGTCTCGCCGTACTCAGGGTCGAAGGACATCAGGCCTTGGACGCTGTCGACTGGGTCGACTCCAAGAACTCCTCGACCTCGCGGGAGCGGACGTGACCGTCGGGAACCTCGCGACGCTCGAGACGCGCCGAGGCCGCGGCGGCCCTGAGAGCCCACCGCCGGATCGCAGTCTCGTCAACCCTGCGCATCGCCATCAGCCCTCCTGTGATCGACCAGCACTATCTAGTCTAGGGCACGCGGGCGGCACACCGGTCGCGTCCTGACAGCGTCCAGTCGCGGCTACTAGACGATTCCCTTAGGACCGACGTCCGGCCAGACTCGGTCCAGGTGCTCGGCGGAACGCTCGCTTCGTGGCTGCCCACTCGTTCGTGGTGTGGCTCAAGAGTGGCGTGCCCCTTCGCCTGGCGCCCGCCGCGGCGATCAAGGCACTACTTGAGGAATCGGGTGTGGCGACCGCAGCGCCGTCGTCTCCCACGCAAACGGCCGACGCACTTTCGCGACTGTGCGTGGGGTTGCCCCCGTTTGGCGGACACCTTGATGGCGGGCCTGTGGGTCCGCCGGGGAGGATGTCTGTTATGGCTTCGAAGAAGCGGAAGTCCTACACGCCGGCGTATCGGCGTGAGGCGGCTCGGTTGGTGATTGATACCGGTCGTCCGATTGCTCATGTGGCTCGCGAGATTGGGGTTGGTGAGCAGTTGCTGGGCCGCTGAGTCGCGATCGAGCGGGCTCGCGAGGACGCTCCACCTGCGGCGTTCGACGCCGATGAGCGGGCCGAGCTGGAACGGCTGCGCGCGGAGAACGGCGAGCTGCGGATGGACCGGGAGTTCTTGAAAAAGGCCGCGGCCTTCTTCGCGACGCAGAACCAGAACCGGTGAGCTGTTACCGGCTCATGGAAGCGGAGAAGGCCACCTACGAGGTCGTGCGCATGGCCCGGCTGCTGGGGGTGTCGCGGTCAGGGTTCTACGACTGGCAGGCCCGCCAAAGCGCCGGGGCGTCACCGCGGCAGCAGCGACGGGCGGTGCTGACGGAGAAGATCAAACGATTCCATGCCGCCTCTGACCACGTGTACGGGGCACCGCGGATTCTGGCCGATCTGCGCGATGACGGGGAGCAGGCCGTTGTCTATATCTTGCTCGCCACCACCATGTAGTTCTCGGCCTCCGGGTTGAACGTGCTCCTTTCCGCGCGGAGTCCGACCCGGTGCAACTCGACTTCGAGTTCGTCGTGTCGGTAGGGCCAGCACGACAGCAGTTCCGAGCGGATAAGAACCGACCCGGCCGCATCAACTTGCGCGACCGCAATCTCGATGTGGTGCTCCTCCTCCCAGTCCGGCGCAATCTCCCAGCGGTAGACGACGACGGCATCGCGACCGTTCCGGCGGACGAGTCGATCACTGATGTCTAGCCGGGAACCTCTGGCCTCACGAGTTCCCAAGTGCGGGAGGTGAGTACCAAGCGTCCGCCACGGCGCAGAAGCCGTGACATCGACTCCAGGGCAGCAAGCCTGCCTCTCGCGCCCACGGCATGGTGCAGCGAGTTGCCCACGCAGAACACCATGTCGAAGGTGGCGTCATTGAAATGGTCGGGCAGCTCTTGCCAGTCCGCTCGCACTGTCCGGACAGATGCCCTGAACTCCTCAGACAACTCCGCAGTCCGACGAACCATCGCTTCGCTGGCGTCAGTCGCGACAACCTGCATGCCAAGACCAGCGAGGCCAACCGCGAGTTGCCCGGTACCGCACGAACAATCGAGGACTTGAGCGTTTGACGGAAGGAGACAGGTGACGTCAGCGAACGCCGCGGCGAACTCGGGGGGCGCCAACTTCGCGTCCGAGATAAGCCACTCGTACACCTCGGCAAGCACGTCATAGCCCGTCACAACTACTACCTCCGTCACGCGGCAGACTCACGCTGGCACATCAGTACATCAGCGGAGCAAGTCGATTCGCTAATGCTTTAGCGAGTGGCAACCCGTCCGCTCACGCCGTTGCCGGCTGCCGATGTCCTCAACTCGACTTGGCCTGGGGGCGACGGCGCTCGGCGCCGGGCGCCGACCGCGATCCGCGCTCCCACAGGGGGATCCCGTATCGGGACTGTGAAGGAAGCGAGTTGCCCACTCGCATTGGCCACGACCCCTTAACAAGTGCAGAGAATTCGGGGACGGTCTCGTCGCCTGACTCACCGATTGCCACGGCAATCGCTCGAGACGGCGGCTCCCCTCTGCGGAACACATCGGTGATGTACTCGCTGTCGTTTGCATCAGCTTCCGCGAACAGTGCCACAGCATCCCACAGGACTACGTCGCCATCAGCCATGATGTTATTGCGCAGGCAACTCGTCGTTTCGTTCGCCCACACGGATGGGGATAGACCCGTTCCCTAGGAGAGCGTCGGCCACGATGGGCTCTTCCGCTCATTCCGCGCCAACCAACGGCCCACGAGCGCCAATGGTTACGGTTGGCCCAATCGCGGCGGAATGACACACCTGCTCACGCGCCATGAATGCGAGATGAGCGAGCGGGAACGCTATCCATTACGTGGCTCCAGGCTCTCCGGCCTGAGACACATTTCTGGAAGCGAGTTGGGTTGGGTTCCGCTCAGGTAGGTCCGGAGTGGGACATGACGATCTTCTGATGAACACCGTGCAAAGGCGTCAAATGATCGGGAACGGAGACGGTTAGGCCGGACGTTGGCGACGTCGCCGTCCGGCATCTACACCTACTCCAGCCGGTCAGTCGTCCGCGGCTTCGTCAGTGGTCGTAGTCCCCGGTGGCTCTGCCTCCGCCGCTGACTCCGCCTGGGTCGCGGTCGTCGAGGCCGCCTGCACAGCGTCGAGCGCGTCGAACATCACCTGTGTCGGCGTGCCGATGTCAGCCTGGACGAAACCGACCATTGGGAAGCGCATCGGGACCTTGGCTGTGACGGGCTCGGAGAACGTCTCTTCCTTTACCAGCAGGAGTTCGGCCGTACGGGCTTGGCGGATCAGGTTCAACGTGGCTACGACATGGATCGCGACCTGTCCGTAGAGAAGCACCGCTGCGCTGTAGCGACTGCTGAGCGTGTGACCGGCGGCCTTCTCACGCGCAGCAGGGTCTGCATGGACCAGGTCGCCGTAGAGCCACGAGTCGGCGAGCGTGGCGAACCAGACCGCCTGACTCGCTACCTCCTCGGGTCGAGTGACCGCGAAGCCAGCCTCGGAGTCAGGCGCCTCGGCCTTCGCCCAGGAATCTCGAAGCGACTCGACTGCTGGACCAAACCGGGAATCCCCCTTCAGGAAGGCGCGAAGCGAACCGAAGACAGCCCGCCAGTGGATCGGGTCTCTTGTGAGCAGAAACGGACGGCAGCGTGACGCGAGGGACTCGAACGCCTCCTCGGGAGGGACATCCTGGGTCATGCACATCACACCGTCGACGGGGCCGATGGTTGTCGTGCCCTGGGCCCACCTGTTGAAGAGCCGTAGGTCTCGGAGCAGTGAGTGCGCCTCGACACGACGTGCGCGTAGGACGAATGCGGCGATCCGGTCAAGGTGACGCGCGCGGATCTCGTCGGGGATGTCGGCAGCCATATTGCGATAGTCGCCTACGCGGGTACGTAGTGTCGCGCCGACGCCGATGCGTCGCCCGTTTTATCCAGGCGAAGCCAGGATTCTCGCCCAGATTCAGAAGGGCGAGCCACTCCACGCGGTATGGATGAGGCCCGAAGCCGGGGTGCCCACTAGGAGATTCTCAAACCCGGCGCTAGTCATAGCCTTCCGCCACTTAAACTTTGGCCGCATGGTGATGAGCAGGGCCGATCGAAGAAGGTCGCGAATGGAGCGGGCAACCGAACTGTTCGGGTCACAAGCAAGCGCGGCGTTGGATGCTCTCGAACTTCTAGAACTGGCGTGGCACGACTGTTACGGCGACCTGAGCCCGTCGGAGCAGATCATCGATGACATCTGGGTGGTCTCCGATGGCGACCTCGCACGCCTCATCTCTGCCGCTCGCCTCGCAGTGACTGACTTCCGGGATCTACGCACGAACGCCGATGCGCTTCGACACGGTTCCTAGTCGTGGCGCAACGGTCACTAGTCCCGCGTCGTCCCTAAGCGGCGGGATGCACCTGCCTCGGTCCACAACGCGCCGACGGACGCGTCATGGGTCTTTCAGAGGCCACGAGGTTGGCTGCGTGTTGGGCCGTTCGAGTCGGCGCCAATCGTTGAGGAGGTCACCAAGGACAACGAAGCTATCGATCGGATGGTTCGTCTGAATGGGAGCGACGACTGTAATGGCCCAGTCCCATATCCGGCTACCGTGTGTCAGCGCCTCGACAATTATGAGTTCGTGGGCTATCTCATGCGGGAGGTCCACAACGAGTGTGCGAATACCACGAGGTGTCGGGTGTCCGCCGAGCTCGCAATGCATCCCGTAGTCCGCAGAGAGATAGCGTCCGCCGGAGCGCTCCCGGAGATGCCTTGGCTGCCAACGAGCACGACGCTCCGAGTCGCTGGACCGCAACCAGCTTGCGGCCTCATCAAGGTCCTCGCAGCATGCCCATGCCAAGTAATCCGCCTCCACTAGTTGTCGTACCAGGGCGGCTGCCGAGTAACAGCCGTTGGCGCGGGCTAGGACTGCGATTCCTGAGAGGAGCTCGCATGCGACCTTGAGTACGTAGCCCAAGGCTACGATCCCTTCATCTCCGCCCTTGGGACCCATTTCTATGGCGCCACGGGCTTCGAGATTTCGCTCCGGCTTCGTGAAGAAGATCGCCCAGTTCGCCCATTTGGACAGGTAGGGCTTCAAGGACCACACGCCGAGCGTCCATCGCCCCCGGATTTAGTGCGTGCTCACGGACAGCATCGCTTGAGAACCCAATCATTAGCTGACCTTACTCCTCGACCGCCTCCTGTGGGACAACCGGCGGAGCTTCACCCGGCAGCGTGGCCGGACATCGCGTCCGTTGGGGGGGCATGTAACGGGACGCTGAGGGCGCTTCACTGCATTCTGGGCGCAAAGATGCGAGTTGTGGTCGTCGCTGAGTAGAGCATGTCTGGTCGCTGAGGGTGCTGAGCCCAAATGCTATGCGTGGAGCTATTCGGGTTGACCTTCATAATGTTCCGACGGGATCGGGCGTCAGGCACAACGAAGCCGCGTGGGAAGTTGCGTCACCGAAGTACGTGAATGAGCAACAGGCACTTTGGACCCAGGCATGGGCTCAGTTTTCGCTTCTTCCGGGTGAATCGGACCTTCTGTGCCCACTGCGAGGTCGTCGTCGGCTGTTGTGCATCCGCAGAGCGGGCATGGTCTCGACGACCTCGCCCTCATCGCCGAAGCTTGAGCGGCACGCGAGCCGCGCGGAGATGATCAATGCGGTGGTCTGCGCTGGGCTCGGGCTGCGACAGGTGGCCGAGTCCGCCGAGCCGTTCTGCCGAGCCGATCATGTCTCGGCTGCCGCACGGCAAGGACGTCTACCCGACGCGTTCGCGCTTACTAGCGCAGAAGCCCTGATCGCAGGTCTCGCCGGCTCGGTAGCGTCCAGGAGTTGGTCGGCCTTGAATTCGGTACTCAGGTACAGGTTTAGGGTGGCAGTATGAACGCTGAGAAGGGCTTGTCGTTTGTGCCCGACGCCTGCACTCTGCCGACGGCGGAACAGCTGCTTCGGGAAGCGGAGTTCCGCAGTCTTTTCGGCTCTGCTGTGCGGGAGATCCAGCGGTCGTCGGCCACTAGCCTGACGCTCGTACTGGATGGTGATCCGCCGACGGAGGAGACCGCACGCGATCTGGCCGCGCGGGAGGGGCAGTGCTGTTCGTTCTTCACCTTTACCTTCAGACACCGCAGAGATGCTCGAGCGAGCACGCAGGATCTGCTGGAGATGGCCATCACTGTGCCTGACGGGCGTGCCGCCGTTCTCGACGGCGTCCAGCAGCTGGCGGCACGGTCAATGGGGAGAGACGGGGCTGTATGACACGGGAGATGCCGCCTGTTACGCCGCCGGGCCTCCGAAGTGGCGCGCTGGCCGCGGCAGCGGGTGTCAATCTGCAGACGCTGCGGTATTACGAACGTCGCGGGTTGCTTGCCCGGCCGGACCGCACTCTCGGTGGGCACCGCATGTATCCGGCTGAGGCGGTCACGGTGGTCAGGGTCATCAAGGCGGCTCAACGCCTGGGATTCACCTTGGATGAGATCTCCGAACTCATCGACGTCGGCGGTCACCGCCACTCCTCGGCCGGCTTACATGAGCGTGCGGCAGCGAAGCTAGCGGAGGTCGAAGCACGTATCACCGACCTGACGGTCATCCGGGACACCCTTCGGCAGGCGCTCGACGCGGGATGTGACGACCTGGCGTCTTGCGCTGAGAGTCCCGAGTGCCCGTTGCCGTTCACGGTGCTCGCCGACACCAAGGCAGGGCCGGGTTGATCCCAGGGGCCGCCTCTCAGGCTGCCTGTGCTGGGATCGCTCGGTGAGTCCGGAATCTCAGGTGCGTGCACCCCGGATGCTCACATACGGTCGCTGCTGACGGGAAAGGAACCTTCATGCAGCACGTGAGCGAGCGGCTCCTGAACTGGGCGTCCATCATCGAACCGGAGACGCTGGCCCAGGCCGAGCGGACAGCGAAGATGCCGTTCATCTATCCGCACCTGGCGCTCATGCCGGATGCGCATCTCGGTAAGGGCGCGACGGTCGGCAGCGTGATCCCCACGCTCGGGGCGATCGTCCCGGCAGCGGTCGGCGTCGACATCGGCTGCGGCATGATCGCTCTGCGCAGCCAGTACACGCTCGCGGACATCAAGGGCCTGAACCGTGCCCGCCTGCGCAAGGCGATCGAGAAGGCGATCCCGCTGTCGGCGGGAAACTACAACCGGGAGCTGACCGCGTCGGCGCGGCGTCGCTCGGCTGAGCTCGAAGACATACCCGGCGTCGGCACCGCGGAGGGGATAGCACCCAAGTGGCGGCTACAGCTCGGCTCGCTGGGTTCCGGCAACCACTTCATCGAGGTGAGCGCCGATGAGCTGGACCGGATCTGGCTGTTCCTGCACTCCGGCTCCCGGGGCGTCGGCAACCAGATCGCTCAGCGGCATATCAAGATCGCCCGCGACGAGTGCCAGCGGCGCGAGATCAGGCTCGCCGACCGCGACCTGGCCTACCTCGAGGAAGGCACACATCAGTTCGACGCCTACATCCGTGACCTCACCTGGGCGCAGCGGTTCGCATTGCTCAACCGCGAGGAGATGATGGACCGGCTCGCGGAATGCTTCGGCACATGGGTGGGGGAGCCGGTGGCGGAGCTGGAGCGAATCAACTGCCATCACAACTACTCAGTGCGTGAGCACCATTTCGGCAAGGACGTGTGGCTGAGCCGCAAGGGTGCCATCAACGCGGCCGAGGGTGTGGCCGGGCTGATCCCGGGCTCGATGGGGACGGCGTCGTACGTCGTCGTCGGGAAAGGCAACCGGGACGCGCTGAACTCCGCGCCGCACGGTGCCGGGCGGAACTATTCGCGCAGCCGGGCGCGGAGGACGTTCACGCACGAACAGCTGCGCAAGGCAATGGCCGGCATCGAGTGGCGCGACACCGCCGCGTTCCTGGACGAGATCCCGGAGGCGTACAAGGACATCGACGTGGTGATGGCGGACGCCGCCGACCTGGTCGAGATCCGGCACACGCTCCGCCAGATCGTCAACGTCAAAGGCGACTGACGGACCGTCGGCTCAGTGTCGCTGGTGCCTTGAGCCTCCCCGCATCAGTGACCATCGGCACTAGAGGCGGCGACGCGGGCCGGGATACGGGGCACTAGGTCAGGATTCTCTTGCGCCGTGTCCGGGTGTCGAAGGAGATCCACGTGTCGGGTGGCAAGTCTGCCCGTCCGGGGACCGCGCGATGCTCTTCCGTCCATGCGTCACCCGCGAGCCTGGCCGCTGCGCGCCGCCAGAAGTTCACGGCGGTCACGTTGTCGGGTTGGAACGCCACTTCCCACTTCCCGGGATACACAGCGACGAGATCGCGAACCGCACGGAGCCCGAAGCCGTTGCGCCGCGCGCCACGCACCACGAAGAAGCTGTTGAGAACCCGTACCGGCTGGCTGAGATCGCGGACGATGGCGAAACCGATCGGATGCTCGTCGCTCATCAATACATAGGCCGCTCGGTCCGGATCGTCGAAGGCCGCGGCGAGTCGCTCGCTGCGGAACGTACTGTCGGGATTGGGCAAGATGCCGCGATATTCGGACAAATCATGGCTGAACATCAGCCACAGCCGTTCAAGTGCTGGCCGGTCTGCGGCAGTCGCGCGGCGTAAGTCAAGAGTGGACATACTCTTCCTTCATCAGGTGGATGGTGTCCGTCTGTGCGGGTGGGCGCCGGACGGCGAAAAGGCATAAAAAAACCTTCCGGCCCGGAAGGGGCGGGAAGGCAAATTACTGAGATCATTCTAGCAGTTGCCGATCAGGTGCACTTCGGCGAGACCGGTGAAGGAGAAGGCGAGATGGCTGGTGTTGCCCCGGATACCAAGCGTGTTGTCCTCGAGGCGCTCGAGGCTGAGGAAGCGCGACTCGAACAGATGTTGCGCGGGCTGGGGGAGCCCCAGTGGAACCACGACTCCGGGTGTGAGGGCTGGAGTGTGGCGGACGTCGTCCTGCATCTCGCCCAGACCGAGGAAGCAGTGTCCTCGCTGATCGCCGGCGAGACCGACGACGTGCCGTACCTGCCCGGGTCCTCGTCAGCCGATGAAGCGATGCAGCGATGGGTGCGGGCCGAGCATGGCCAATCGCCCGAGGAGATTTTCGACCGGTGGACAACCGCTCGCCGACGGGCGCTTGCCGCACTGCGCGACGCTGCTCCGGACCGGAAAGTCCCGTGGGTCGCCATACCGCTCAAGCCGCTGACGCTGGCCACCACCCGGCTGGCTGAGCACTGGGCACACGGGCTCGACATCGCCGAGCCGCTGGGCATCGAGTATCCGGACACCAACCGTCTAGAGCACATCGCCTGGCTCGCCCACCGGACGCTGCCGTTCGCCTACGCGTTCGAGGCCAGGGGAGACGCCCCGGCGGTCCGGCTGGAACTCGAAGCGCCGCAGAACGGCCGATGGGTCATCGGGGCAGCGGACGCAGACGTCGTCATCGCCGGACCGGCGAGCCAGTTCTGCCGGGTCGCGGCCAAGCGGCTCGCGCCACAGGAGGCCGACGCGTTGGTCCTGGAGGGGACTCGGGCCGGCGAAGTCCTCGAGGTGGTGCGCACGTACGCATGAGAACTCCCGAGATCCGGGCGGATTCCCCTCGCGTCCCCGGGTCCCTCGATGGCGGCGACATGGTGGCTTTACAAAAGCGGCGTGGTCGCCTTGCTCTTGGGGATCGTTCCGATCGCGAATCTCTTCCTGGCGGCCTATCTGCAAAGCGGGTTGAACCGGGTCTCCGAGAGACACATCGTCGTGCCGGTGTGATCCGCGGTCCGGGTTGGTCCGGATCTGAAGCGCGTCGAAAGCCAGGGTGGCCCTCGGCGGTGTGCGTCAGCGGCCACCCGGTTGGCGCGCGCGGATTCGCCGCCTCGGCTGGATGCCACGAATTCCTTCCGGGCTCTTGGGTAATCGCTGTTCATGAGTGCAGCGCGGAAGCTCTTGGCCAGTCCAGAACGTGTGTTGGGCCGATCACGGAACGGCAGCCCCAAGACCGTCGTGGTGACCGGCGCGAGCGCCGGGATCGGCCGGGCCACGGCTCACCTCTTCGGAGCACGTGGCGACCGGGTGGCTTTGCTGGCCCGAGGCCGTGGCGGGCTGCGGGCAGCCGCTGACGATGTGGTCGCCGCCGGCGGCAAAGCTCTTCCGATCGAAGTGGATGTCACGGACTACGAAGCCGTGGACAACGCCGCAACCGAGGTGGAGTCCGAATTCGGTCCGATCGACGTGTGGGTGAACAATGCGTTCGTCGCCATCTTCGCGCCGTTCACCGACATCGACCCCGATGAGTTCCGACGGGTCACCGACGTGACGTATCACGGGTATGTACACGGCACCCGCGCGGCGCTGGATCGCATGCTGCCGCGTGACCACGGCACCATCGTCCAGGTCGGGTCCGCATTGGCGTACCGGGGGATTCCCTTGCAGTCGGCGTACTGCGGAGCCAAACACGCGATGCAAGGTTTCACGGAGTCGCTGCGCTGTGAACTGCTCCACGAGCGCCGCCGGGTCCGAGTGACGATGGTCCAGCTCCCCGGGGTGAACACTCCGCAGTTCGAGTGGGCGCTGTCGCGTATGGAGTACGCGCCCCAGCCGGTGCCACCGATCTATTCGCCACGGGTGGCCGCTCAAGCAGTGGTCCATGCGGCGGATCATCCGCACCGGCGCGAGTACGGCACCGGCTTCAGCGCTGTTGCCACGATGACCGCCAACAAGATCGCGCCCGGACTGCTCGACCGGTATCTGGCCCGCACCGCCTATGACTCCCAGCAGACCGGCCATCGCGTCGGGCCGGAACGCCCGGTCAACCTGTGGGAGCCGGCAGATCACGAAGCTGGTTCAGACTTCGGTGCGCACGGGCCGTTCTCGTCCGATGCGAAAGACCGGAGTCCTCAGCTGTGGCTGTCACAACGGCGGGGCGCGGTGTCAGCCGCCGCAGCCGGTCTCTTAGTTCTCGGCGGAAGCCTCATCGGAAAGGCATGGAGAAACCGCTCCTAGGGATGAGCCCGCGGCGTCCATGGTGGCCGATGCTGACGCGCGGCCATTACCGGCCGCGACCGTACTTGCGCAGAAGCCGGCGCACGTCGTCGAGTGGGATCGCGTGCCGGGTGGTGCCGCCGTCGCCGGTGACGGTGGTGGCCATGAACAGCGAGTTGTAGATGGCCTCCTCGGTCGCATCGAGTGCGGCTTGGAAGAGGGGAGACGTTCCCGCGCTCGGCAGGATGCGTTGATCACGTACGTCTGATCCCGCCGGCTCCCGGACGTCCGATGAGGTCGAGAACGCGATCGCGTAGTCGCCGCTCCCATTGGTGAACGCCGATCCGGTGCGGGCCATGGCGAATACGGCCCGAGCGCCGAGTCTTCCCAAGTTTCGGCTGGTGAGTGGGGCATCCGTAGCGACGACGATCATGCACGAGCCGTCCCCGGTGCCGGCCGCGTCGGAGCCGGCCTCCAACTCTTCACCGATCGGCACGCCGTCGATGCGCAAACTGCCGCCGTAGTTGGTCTGAACAAGGACGCCAACCCTATAGTCGCCCGTGATCCGCGATGACGTGCCGATGCCGCCCTTCCAGCCGAAACAGGTGGTTCCCGTTCCAGCGCCGACGGCGCCTTCCGCGACCGGTCCGCCGGCCGCCTGCTCAATCGCCTCGATGACGTGCTCTTCGGTGACGTGGCGGCCCCGTATGTCGTTCAGCGCGCCGTCGTTGGTCTCACCGACCAGTGCGTTGACCGACCGGACTGACTCGTTGCCGGGCTGGCGCAACGTCCATGCGACCGCACCGTCCAGGCCACGGGCCACACTCAGGGTATTGGTGAGGATGATCGGCGTCTCGATGGTGCCGAGTTCATCCACCTGGGTGGAGCCGGCCAGCTTGCCGAACGCGTTGCCTACGTAGACCCCGCCGGGCACTTTGTCGGCGAAGACGTTGCCAGGGTGGGGGACCACGGCGGTGACCCCGGTGCGCACGGAATCACCGTCGACGAGTGTCACCTGGCCGACCCGGACGCCGTCGACGTCGGTGATGGCGTTGTGCTCACCTGGCTCGAGATCACCAGGAGCGACGCCGAGATCCCGGGCACGGACCCGGTCGGGATTGCGGCCCGACGACGACGCACCCGGCTCAGCCGAGGCAGCGGTGAACGGGCCGCCGAGGGTGGCACCGATCATGGCGGCACCGGTCGTGATCGCTGTGCGTCGCGTCATGGTCATCTGAACCTACCCTTCTCGATCAGCGGCGCCGGGTTCCTCAGCCGGGTCGACAACTGTCTCGTCCGCGGCGTGCTCGTCCACCATGCCGGGTTCGGTTTGGGCGACGACCCTGGTGGCGGTGAGGTCTCCGGTGACGTTGCACATGGTGCGGACCATGTCCAGCACAGCGTCGATACCGGCGACGAGTGCGACGGCTGCGAACGGCAGACCCGCCTGGGTGATGGCCATCGACAGCAAGATGAGCCCGGCACCGGGAACACCGGCGGTACCGATCGATGCCAGCACGCCAACCAGCAGCACGCCCAGAATCTCACCGACGGACAGGTCGACGCCCGACACGTTGGCGACGAAGATGACCGATGCGCCGACGTAGAGGGCGGTGCCGTCCATGTTCACGGTGGCCCCGAAGGGCAGGCTGAAGCCGTAGACGCCCTCGTTGACACCCATGTTCTGGGCTGCTCGGGTGCTGACCGGCAACGTCCCGTTGCTGGAACGCGTGACAAAGGCGGTGATCATCGGCGTGCGGGCGTAGGCGAAGAAGTTCCGCAGGCCGATCCCGAACAGAGTCAGGATGATCGCGTAGATCACGATCTGGAGGGCAACGCCGCCATAGACCACCGCGGTGAGCTGCGCGAGGTCGGAGAGGGCGTCGGCTCCGGTTTCGCCCAGCGTGACGGCGATCAGTGCGAAGACACCCACCGGTGCGTACTCCAGGACCCCGCGAATGATCCGGAACATGACCTCGCTGGTGCCCTCGGCGACGCGGCGGAGCAACTCACCGAGGTCGCGGATACGTTCCTGCGGGTTGTGCCGCATGGCACCGATGGCGAGTCCGGCGACGATCGCCAGGAAGACGATCGGGAGCACTTGCCCTTCGACGATTGCCGCTACCGGATTCGGAGGCACGATGTTGACGAGTGTGTCGACGATGGAGGGTGCCTCCGCGGCCTCGTCTCCGTCCGCTGGCATGTTCAGGCCGCTGCCCGGGTTGACGATGAAGGCGAGCGTCAGCCCGATGGTGATCGCGAAGGCAGATGTGACCAGGTAGAACGCGACAACCTTGCCGCCGATCCGCCCGAGCCGGGCCGGGCTGACCGACGAGACCCCGACGATCAACGTCGCCACGATCAGCGGGAAGACGATCATCATCAGCAGGTTGAGGAACAGGTCGCCGAGCGGCTGCAGAACCTCGGCGTCGGGACCGGCTGCCAACCCCACAACGGCGCCGGCGACCAGCGCGATCAGCAATTTCCAGTACAACGGGAAGTCGAGGTACCGACGCCACAACGACGGCTCGGCCAACTCGGGTGATTCGGAGGTCATCGGCTTCCTCCTCGGGGAACCCATGGTGTCGTCGAGCCGGCAGCACGCACCGGTGGACGGGCGGCAGCGTTACTCGGATGAGCACGTGATGTCACGCGGAATTCTGTGCCGTGGTCGTCAACGGTGTCAATGGACGTGCCTTGGGCAAAGGGAGAAGTCCGGACCGACGGTGCCGTCGGGGTCATATGTGGCCCCACGGCGTCCCGATTCGTGCACTGTGAGTCATTTTCCGGCACACTGCGTGATCATGGCTACGATTTGCCATGGACGGTGGGTTGCTTCGGTGGGGCGCTTGGAGGTCCTTGTATGACACACGAACACGCAAGTCCCAATGGTGTACGCCCAGGGTCGATGGGCGAGCACGCACTTCAGGAGGTATCCGGAAGTCGCGAGCGGGCTGATCGCTTCTACCGCGAACAGATGTCGGACCGGCTCAACACCCAGATGTCTGAGTTCATCTCGCGGATGGAGATGATGTTCGTCGGAACCGCCGATGGCGGCGGCGAGTGCGATGTGACATTCCGCGCCGGGCCGGCTGGATTCGTCCGGGTGCTTGATCAGAAGACCGTCGCGTGGCCGGAGTACAGAGGAAACGGCGTGCTCGCCAGTGCGGGAAACATGTCGGAGAACCCGCACGTCGGCCTGCTGTTCATGGATTTCGTCAACGACCTTGTCGGGCTGCACGTGAACGGAGCGTCGTCGCTGATGAGCCCCGACGAGTTCCGGGCGCGTCATCCGGAGCAGATTGTCGAGAACGACATCCCGGGGCGCCGGCCCGAACGGTGGGTCGTCGTCGAGATCCACGAGGCATATATTCACTGCTCGAAGCATGTTCCCCGGATGGTGCCGGTGCCGCGAACCCGGCAGTGGGGGACCGACGACCAGAAAAAGAAGGGCGGCGACGCATTCGGGGTGGCGGCTGAGCGCGGTTTGGCTCCACGCCAGCGTTCCGCCGCGCGGGGTGGTTCACCGAGCGCGGGCTGAGAGGTCGTCGGGTTCGGTGGTCAGGACTCGCCCGCGGGTGGCGCGGCCGCCCGGATCACGCCGCCCACAACCTGAGCGACCCGGTCCGCGGCCGAGTCAGGGTCGGGCTGGCCCGCGTCCAGCCAGCCAATCACCGACTCGATGGTCACCGCCGGGACGACCTGTGCTGCCCAGTCCAGCCAGGGACCGGCCGGAATCAGTTTGGCGAGGTTGCGTCGCGCCACTTCGGCCGATGCCGAGTTGAGATCGTCAATCATGCCGCGGAACTCCGGCTCCCGGGCAGCGTGATGAAACAGCAAGCGGAAACCCTCCGGGTCGGCTGAGGCCGCACGAAGCAGAGCCGGGATGGCGTCGGCGTCGTAGTTGTCGTCGCCGACCTCCGAGACCAGCCGCTCACACGCGCGCTCCAGAACCGCCCGGTACATGTCGGCCTTCGAGTCGAAGTGGCGGTAAAGCAGGACTCGGGTGATGCCGGCCTCAGTGACGATGTGGTCCAGGCTCGTCGCGGCAAAGCCTGAGCGGGCGAACGCTTTGGTCGCGGCGTCGAGAATCTGGGCCCGCCGCTCGGCGCGGCGCATCCGCCTGTGCGGGCCGGAGCTCGGGCCGGCGACTTCGGACTGGTCGGCTGCGGTCATCTTCTCTCCGGCGCTCGCTTGTTTACTGCAGAGTAAATATGTAACTTGTTAAAGGGCAAGTATACAAACGTGAGTTTACCTGGAGGCTTGATGACCGTTCAGCTGCCATTTGAGCAGGCCGGCCCATTGCAGATGCCGCCTGCGCTCCGCAAGCTGCAGGCTCGAGGCAGCGTTCACAAGATCCGTACCCGGGTCGGCGACCATGCGTGGCTGGTCACCAGGTACGACGACGTCCGTCGACTTCTCGACGACCACCGGCTCGGCCGATCACATCCCGATCCGGCCAACGCCGCCCGCTCCGGATCCTCTGCACTGTTCGGTGGCCCGTTGGGCAGCTACGAGACTGAGAAGGCGGACCATGCGCGGATGCGGTCGTTGCTGCAGCCGCATTTCTCGCCCAAGGTGATGCGGGCGTTCCGTCCGCGAGTGGAGACGTTGACGTCCCAGCTTCTCGACGACCTTACCCAGCAAAGCCAGCCGGCAGATCTCAATGCCGTACTCGCTCTCCCGCTGCCGATCCTCGTGATCTGCGAGCTCCTGGGCGTGCCGTACGAAGACCGCACGCAATTCCGGACCTGGACGCAGGCGGCCGCGGACGTGACTGACCAGGCTCGCTCCGAGCAGGGTCTCGGGGAGCTGTTCGCCTACGGCCAGCGGCTCGTGGCGCGCAAACGCCGCGATCCGGGCGACGACGTGATCTCGCGTCTATGTGCGACCGACGGAGTAGACGACAACGAAATCGCGATGCTGTCGATGTCGCTGCTGTTCGCCGGCCATGAGACGACCGTCGTCCAGATCGGCATGGGCGCCTTGCTCTTGCTTAGCAATCCCACGCACTGGCAGACGGTGCTCGACGAGCCCGAACTGATCCCGGGTGCGGTTGAGGAGCTTCTGCGCGCGCCAGGCAAGGGTGGCGGCGGCATTCCGCGATACGCCCACGCCGATATCGAGATCGGTGGTGTCGTGATCCGCGCGGGTGAGCTGGTCATGCTGGACAACGGCGCCGCCAATCACGATCCGCGGGTCTTCGATGATCCGGACCGCTTCGATCCGCAACGGCAAGGCGCGAGTGCTCACCTGACTTTCGGCCACGGCGCGCGCTATTGTCTCGGCGCTCCGCTGGCTCGCATCGAGCTCCAGGCCGTGTTCGCTCAGCTGATTCCCCGGTTTCCGGCGATGCGGCTGGCCGTGCCGCCCGAAGATCTGGTGTTCCGCGACGATGTCCTCACCGGCGGCCTGGTCGAGCTCCCCGTCACGTGGTGATCGTGAGCGGATTGTGGCGGTAAAACTCGGACATTTGCCCCCGCAGGCGGCCACTTAACGACCACAATCCGCTCACGATCACGGGGGGTTGGTGGGGCGCGTGCCAGGGGCCAGGGCGCGACGTCCTGGACGACGCGACACCGCGACGCCGGCGAGACAGATCACGCCGCCCACCATGGCGTACACCGTCGGACTCTCCGCGAGCAGGACCAAGGAGAGCAGGACCGAAACGGCAGGAACGGCGTATGTGGTGGCGCTGAGCCGCCCGGCGTCCATTCGCCTCAGGGCATAAGCCCAAAGGGTGAAGCCAATCGCCGTCGGGAACAGTCCTAGGTAGATCACACCGAGAACAGCGCCCACGGACGCGCCCCGCACCTCATCCAGAAGCGGTGCGGACCAGGGGAGCAGCACAAGAGTCCCGACGACGCATCCGAGCCAGATTGCCGTCAAGGTATCGACCCGGCGCAGGGCGACCTTCTGGATGAGCACGCCCGCGGCATAGAGCACCGCGGCCAGCAGGCACAGCGCTACGCCGATCCGATCGCCCTTCCCGGACGAGCCCATGGCGATGACGGCGAGCCCGCCCATCGCGATGAGAGAGCCCACGATGAGCGGGCGCGGGTATCCCTCACCCAGAAGCGCTCCAGCGCCGAGGGCGATGAGCAGCGGTGCGATGTTGACCAGGAGCGCTGCGGTGCCGGCGTCGACGTGGCGCTCCGCCGCATTGAGGACGACGGTGTAGCCGGCCAGCCACAACACCCCGTATCCGGCGATCAGCGGCAATGATCTTCGTGGGGTCGGCACGGCCTGCGCGCGGACCCGCATCACCGCCACCATCACGGTGAGCGCCGCGGTTGCCACCGCAAGCCTTGCCAGCGCCATCGGTGCCGGTGAGAGGGTGTGGCCGACGGCGCGGATGGCGACGAAGGCGGAGGCCCACAGCACCACGGTGACCGCGGCGGCGGCCACTGCTTTGGTGTGGTCGGCGGGTGGGGCCGGGCCGGCTCGAAGGGCCTGAAGCGTCTGGGGCACGAGGTCTATGGTCAGACGCTAAACACTAAAGCACAAGCGAATGTTTCTGCACGAACGTTAAGGTCAAGTGTACAATCTAGCGCATGCTTGATGTCTCCCGTCTTCGGCTTCTGCGTACCGTTGTCGCCACCGGGTCGATTCGAGCCAGCGCTTCGACTCTCGGGTACACCCCGTCCGCGATCAGCCAGCAACTGGGGCTTCTGCAGCGGGAAACCGGCCTTCGGCTGCTCGAGCGGGTGGGTAGGGGGATCGAACCGACCGCCGCCGGGCGCACGCTGGCGGCCGAAGCGGGATCGCTGTTCGAAGCCCTGAGCAGGGTTGAGGGTGTCGTGGAGGATCTGCGCGCGGGACGCATGGGCAGCTTGTCGATCGGGTACTTCGCCTCGGCGGGAGCGGTCTGGCTCCCCGCCGTGGTGGCCGCGGTGCACGAGGAATTCCCCGAACTCCGGCTCGACCTTCGTATGACCGAGGCGAGGGGCGCCGAGATGACCGCTCCGGACGTCGACATCTTCGTGAGCCGTGCGGAAGCAGAACCGGCCGCGGGCTCGGTTCAGATCCGCAGGCTGGTAGACGACCCCTACGTCGCAGTGGTCCGTGCCGACCACCGGATCGCCGGGCTACACGAGGTGCCGATGTCCGCACTTGCGAGTGAACGCTGGGTCGACAACGACCTCAACGACGGCGCCTGCCGACAGGTGCTGATGGCCGCTTGTATGGAGGCAGGGTTCGCCCCGGAGTTCGCCGTCGAGACTCACGACTACCAGACGGCTATCCGCTTCGTCGCCACCGGTATCGGGATCACCGTGGTGCCCGGGCTGGGCATCAACGAGCTTCCTGACGGGCTGACCACCGTGTCCGTGGTGGCGCCGACTCCGGTGCGGCACATCAACGTAGCGGTGAAGAAGTCTGCCGCCGAACACCCCGCGGTGCTGCGGGTGCTCGAGCTACTGGAGACTGCGGTCAAGACCGGGGCGGCTCCGACGGCTTCTTCTCGTCGGGCAGATTCCCGGAAGCCACCAGTTGCTCGGCGACATCTCGCAACTTGACATTGGCATCCTGCGAGTAGCGGCGCAGTACGTCGAATGCGCGGCGAGCATCGAGTCCGTAGCGCTCCATCAGCAGGCCCTGGGCCTGGCCGATGACGTTACGGGTTTCGACGGCCTGGCGCAGCCCATCCTCCTCGTGCCGGCAGTCCAGCGCGATGGCGGCGTGGCTGGCCAGGACCTGGGCCCGGGCGGCGTCGTCCTCGTCGAGCTGACCGGCTTGCGGCGCATAGATGTCGATGGTGCCGATGGTTCGCCGGCCCGTGTAGAGGCAGGCGCTGATGGCGCTGTGGAGGCCGAGTTCAGCGACTTTGGGCCCCCACGTGGGCCAGCGAGTGTCGTCAGCGGTGTTGCGGACCAGGCAGGTGGATTGTTCACGGGCCGCGCTGACACTCGGGCCTTCGCGCAGAGAATCCTGGAGCGCCTCCGCTTCTTCGACCTCGGCTCCAGTGGCGGCGGCGACCTCCAGCTGCCGCTGGGAACGGAGCAGTACCAACCCGCCGGCTTCCGCATCGGTCATCCGCGTCGCGTACTCAACAACCTTCTCAATGGTGTGATCGAGCCGGGGCTCGTCGTTGAGATCGCGCGCGGCATCGGCGAACTCAGACGCATCTGGCGAACCCATATGTTCCTCCGCTCTCAAAACCGAGCCACGTGGTGAACACGTGGCCCGAAGCCCCACACCCATCATCCTGACCAACTGGCCCGGAACGCTTCCAGTTCGTTATTCAAACGTTACATAGCCCCGAATGTTACCACTGCCCGTACTCGCCGATGCCGGCATTCTCATCCCCGTCGTGGCCGTCACGCCGGGTGGCTCGCCACCGCAGTCCCACCACGACGACATTGACCGCGGCCACGACGGCGATCATCCCGAAGAACACAGCGGCCGCGAGATAGCCTGCCGGAGCGTCACCCGCGGCTCTGACACCGAGATACGTGGCGGCAGCGGTGGCCAGCAGCAGCCCGAACCCAGCCAGCCCAAGGCGGGTGCGGTAGACCGACCTCGCCTTGCGGGGTTCGGCACCCGACGGCAGCGGCCGGCGCAGCCAAGTCCGGGCACGCTGCTCGTTCATGTGTTCTACCTACCCGGGCTCCGGAGCGCGCAAACCAGCGGTACGTGCGACCGCGAGGGCACGGGTGCCCAGGCGAATAGTGGGTACAGCGTGGGTACCGACACGGGAGGAGCAGGTATGACCTTTTCCCTGGTGGCCCGTTGCGCACGGACCGGGCAGCTAGGCGTCGGCGCGGTGACGGCGATGATGGGCGTCGGCAAGCTGGCCACGTACGCCCAACCGGGTGTGGGTGCGGTTGCGTCCCAGGCCACGATGAACCCCTACCTGGGGATCGACGGCCTGCGGCTGGTGAGTAGCGGGCTTGGCGCAGACGAAGCGCTGCGCCGGCTCATCCGGGAAGATCCTGGCCGGGACGTACGTCAGGCCGGCTTCGTAGACCGGCATGGCCACTCGGCGGCATGGACGGGTGACAAGACGCCTGGCTGGTCCGGGCACATCTGTCAGAAGGACGTCGCCACCCAGGGAAACCGGCTGGTGGGACGGGAGACGCTCGAGGAAACGCTCAGGGCGTTCAGGGAGCACTCAGAACTAGACCTGGCCGAGCGCCTGCTCGTCGCCCTGGAGGCCGGGGAAGCTACCGGTGCGGACAAGAAGGGTGCGCTTTCCGGCACGGTGTACGTGGTGGATACCGAGGAGTACCCGTTGTGGGACCTGCGGGTGGACCACGCCGACGACCCCGCCAAGGAACTCCGGCGGCTCTTTTCCGAGTCGTTGGAACTCCTCATACCTCAGGTGAAGGCACTGCCCACGCGTGCGGATCCGCTCGGCGAGGCAACTCGTCAGGCGCTGGCCGAGCATGACGCGGCGCCCTGAGGGTATGGCAGCAAACGCGGTTCACCTAGATCGATGCACCGAAAGGAAGGCTATGTCCACCCAGTCTCTCGCCGGTTCCGGACCGGATCAGTACCCCAGCGAATTCCCAGGCCAGCAACAGGAACCACCGGGCTGGACACACGTGATGAACCCCGTGCCGGACCATGGCGAGCAGAGCTATGTCGGATCCGGACGGCTGAGTGGCCTGCGTGCGCTGATCACCGGCGGTGACTCCGGGATCGGCCGGGCTGTTGCCATCGCCTACGCCCGCGAAGGGGCTGACGTCGTGCTGGCCTATCTGCCGGAGGAACAGTCCGACGCGGATGAAACCGTGGCCGTCGTCGCTGCCACCGGCCGCCGGGTGGTCACCGTGCCGGGAGATCTGACCTCCCACGAGGCGTGCCTCGAGCTGGCCGAGCGGGCGGCCTCTGAGCTGGGCGGGCTGGACATCCTGGTCAACAACGCCGGCTTCCAGATGGCACGCTCACCGGGTATCGGTGACGTCAGTCCCGGGCAGCTGGACCGCACCGTGCGGACCAATTTCTATGCCCTCTTCTGGCTCACCCAAGCTGTGATTCCCCATCTCGCGCGTGGGGCCTGCATCATCAACAACTCCTCGATCCAGGCGTATGACCCATCGGTCTCGCTGCTGGACTATGCAGCGACCAAGGCGGCCATCAACAACTTCACCGTCAACCTCGCCGCCGAGCTGGGGCCGAAGGGTATCCGGGTCAACGCCGTGGCACCGGGCCCGATCTGGACGCCGCTCCAGCCGGCTACTCAACCGGAGGAGAAGGTGGAGAAATTCGGCCAGGACACCCCGCTGGGCCGCGCCGGCCAGCCGGCCGAGGTGGCGCCGGCGTTCGTCTTCCTCGCTTCGCCGTCCGAGGCCAGCTATGTCTCGGGCACAGTGCTCGGTGTGACCGGTGGCAAGCCGGTGTTCTGATAGGCCGCCCCCGACGGCTATTCGGAGGCGTGTGTCTCTTGGGCGAGGCTCGAGTCCGAATCACGTAGATGGCTCAGCAGCCGCTCGGCCTCGACCAGCAGCGCGCCGCAGTCGGCGATGCTGCGTGCGTCGCGGGGTTGGGCCTCGCGTAGCTGGTCGGTGAGATCGTCGTGCATCTGGAGAGCTGAGTCGATCTGGTCGGAGAGGCTGCGCTCGGGCAGCCCGGCGCCGGTGTGGTAGGCGCCGAAGGAACGCAGCGCGTTGGCGGACTCGTCGATCAGGTCGGCGTAGCGGGGGAGGAAATCGCCGAGCAGGTGGCCGTCTGTGCCCGCCTCGCCGTATCTCCTCGCGTAGTTGAGGGCGAGAGTGATTCCCTGCATCTCGCCGACTACCCGTCCCAAGGTGTCTGCCGCGTCGCGATAGTCGGTGAACACCGGGCGCTGCCGGTGTGCGAGCCGACGTGGGTTCAACCGGCTGTTCTCCGCGCTGTAGTCGATTTCGTTCCTCGAGCGTTGCACGGTGTCGGAGAGGCGTTCGGCGTGTTCGCGCCATGCGTCCACGTCGTCGAGGGGTGTGTCCGAGCGGAGTTCGCCGGCGATTTCGTCGAGCAGATCGGCGGCGGACGAGCTGACGTCCTCCACGGCCACCGCGGCGTCGTGGAATCGGATCGGTGGTGCGAGGAGCAGGTTGGTCGCGGCGCCGAGCAAGGCGCCGCAGAGTACCGTGGTGAACAGGCTGAGCAGGTAGCCGGGGTCGTCGCCACCGCCGGCGGCGAAGGTGAAGATGCCGACGATAGCCACCTGGGGGCCGAGGCCGCGCAGCCTGGGCCACTGTCCGATGATCAACGTGATGCTGACCAGGACAGCCAGCGCCAGCATATGCTCACCGAGGGTGAGCCCGATGGCGCCCGCGCACACCAGGCCGACCACCACGGCCGCCACGTAGCGGACGGCGTGCAACACGGACTGGTACACGGTCACCTGCACGACCAGCAAGGCGGCAAACGGCGCGAAGCTCGGTATCTGCGAATCAAGGACGTAGACCGCCAGCGCGTACGAGCCGATGGTGGCGGCGATGCCCTTGATCACCTGCACCATGGAGCTGCGTTCGTGCCCGCGCCTGGACCAGGCACGGGCCATGGCCTTCCAGATTGCTGTGTTCAACTTCGTCCCCGTATGCTCGGTGTTCACTCCGCGCGCGACGCGGTTGGCAGAGCGGATACCCCGTCGGTGGGAAGCCATGCTCGCCAGGCGCACCGGTTTGTCGCAGGGAGCGTGGGGTAGGGGTTCGGGTATGGCTGAACAAGGCAACGGACAATACAGCTCCGGGCGTCAGGGATCCCGCCAGCCGTGGCGGTCCCGGTTCTTCATCAGTGTGGCCGGAATGCTCATCGTCTTTGTCGGCATCATGATGACGTTGCTGTTCATCGTGGACTAACGGTCTCTGGACACAGCCCTCGACCAGCGTGCCTACAGCTTGTGGGACGTCGACGGCGGCTACGTGTTCGGGATCACTGCGTACGCGGTGATCCTGCTTTTCGATACGTACGGCATCGGCGTGACACGCCTGTGGCGGTACCCGGCCGTCAGGGGACGAGGCCGGAGCCGACCGGATGCCATCGCAGAAACCCTGGCCCAGCCGTTGCCGGCGGCGTGGACGTGCTCAGCGTGCCGAGCTTCTTCGGCCTCCCGCTCATGCCGCGTGGACCCTCGCTGTCGAGGATTTCGTCGAACTGGCAGAGATCGATCCGATTCACTATCAGCGCAGCTACTACCTGGCGCCGCGTGGCGAGGAACATGAGCACGCCTATGGGTTGCTCCGCGAGGCGATGAAGGAGGCCGGCCTGGCGGGCATCGCCGCACTCGTCATGCGGAACAAGGAGTACCTGGCCGCGATCCGCGCCAGGGACGAGGTGCTGATCCTGAGCACCATGTATTTCACCGGAGAAAAGCATCCTGATTCAGGCGTTAAAGCCGAGGGTCACGGGTACCGGCAAGGTAAGGAAAGCAAGACGAGAACGAGGAGGAATGATGGCTACGGCTGAAAAGTCGGTCGATGTAGATGTTCCCATCAGAACCGCGTACAACCAATGGACACAGTTCGAGGACTTCCCTGAGTTCATGGCCGACGTCGAATCGGTGACCCAGACCGACGACCGGCATCTGCACTGGGTGGTCGACATCGCAGGTGTCCGCCGTACGTTCGATGCGGAGATCACCGAGCAGCATCCGGAGGAACGAATCGCCTGGCGTTCTACAGCGGGCACGAGCCAGTCCGGGGTCGTGACATTCCACAAACTCGACGACAATTCCACCCGGGTCACGCTCCAGATGGAAATGGAGCCGGAGGGTTTCGTCGAGAACGTCGGCGAGAAGACCGGTCTGGTCTCCCGGATGGTGGACCGGGATATCAAGAACTTCAAGGAGTTCATCGAATCACGCCGGGTAGAGACCGGCGCGTGGCGCGGCGACATCCCGCGAGATAACTGATTCCGTTTGCCCCACCCACCCCAACCCGCCCCGCCCCAACCGGGCCTGGCCCGCCGCCGCATCCCACGGCCCACCCCCGGTGATCGTCAGTGGGATGTGGCGGCTCCAGGGTGATCGTCAGTGGGGTGTGGCGCCGCCTTGACGACCACAACCCACTGACGATCACCGGGGTGGGTGGGACGGCCTAGGGCTGAGCACGCCTTACGCCAGGGATGGGGAGCAGATGTGTCAGCGACCGACCGCCTTCTCGAGTTCACGCTTGGACATCTTGGAGCGGCCTTTGATGTTCTTCTTCTTGGCCTCTTCGTAGAGCTGATCCTTGGTGCGCCCGCCGGGCCCTTTGCCGGACCGTAAACCGCCCCGGCGCCCGGAGGAGATGTCGTCGGTGGAGGATTTGCTCTTCTGCTTCGCTGAGCCGGAGCGCGCACGTTCCTTGTTGACGGTACGTGCCGCGATCTCCTCGGCGGTGTCCTCTTTGTAGTCACGGTCTTTCAGACTGGACTTGACGTGCTCGTACTGGCGTTCTTCCTTCTTGTTCCATTGTTGTTGGGGCATTGCTGGCTCACCTCCTGCCCAGCAGCCTTACCCCTCGCAGGTGCTTGCTAACAGGCCGCGAATCGCCGTGGCCGCTTGCACGAGGCGCCTTCGCGCCGCATATCGGGCAGCCGCGTGGGTACGTGCCACACATCAGCTGCCAGTGAGCCGAAAGAGGGTGCGAACGACGTGAGCAGGCTCAAGGACAAGGTCGTCGTGGTGACGGGTGCGTCGAGCGGCATCGGCCGGGCCACCGCGAACGCTTTCGCGGAGAAGGGTGCCACCGTCGCACTCAATGCCCGGCGGTCGGCTGCTCTGGAAGAGGTCGCCGACGAATGCCGGCGCCGCGGCGCGGACGCGGATGTTTTTGCGGCCGATGTCACCGATGCCGACGCCGTAGATGAGATCGCTCGCGAAGTCGCCGGACGTTACGGACGGCTGGACGTGTGGGTCAACAACGCCGGCGTCAATCTCTTCGGGCGGCTCGACGACTCGCCGGTCGAGGCGTGGCACCGGGTGGTCGAAACCAACGTCTTCGGCACGTACCACGGCATTCGCGCGGCCCTGCCGTGGATGAGAGAACAGGGCCAAGGCGTGATCGTCAATGTGTCGTCGCTGCTCGGCAAGGTGAGTTCGCCCTTCATGAGCAGCTATGTGGTCAGCAAGCAGGCCGTACGGGCCTTGTCGGAATCGGTCCGGCAGGAAGTGCTCGATGTGCCGGGCATCCATGTCTGCGTGGTGCTGCCGGGACCAGTCGACACGCCGCTGTTCGCCTCCGGCGGGAACTACATGGGTTTGCGGGTCAAGCCGTTGGCGCCAGTTGTCTCCGCGGATCGGGTGGCCTCGGCGGTCCTCTCATGCGCGCGCCGGCCTCGCAGCGAAGTCGTCGTCGGGAAGTCCACCGCCCTGGCGCTGCTGGGCAGCAGAGTCGCGCCGGGTTTAGCCGAACGGATCAGCGCGCGCCAGGTCGGCAAAGATCACTTCGGGACAACACCGGTGCCGCCCAGCAGCGGGAACATCTTCGAACCCAGCTCGGGCGACGCAACCGTGAGTGGGGGATGGACACCCACCGCCGACCACGTCGGTCCACGTGACCCGCGCTCCGCGTCGGCGGACGGCCGTGGACCGGCTAGGCGGCTGCTGACAGTCGGGGCGGTGCTCGCCGCCGGCGCCGGTGTCGCCGAAATCGTCCGGAGGCGTCGCGCTTGAAGGTCCGCCTAGAGACCGACACGGCCGAGTCTCCCTCGGCTGTGTCGGCCCATGCCCGGATCCGTAGCATCTGGATACATTCTCTGCATTGGCCGGCGCCGAATGCGCGCGCGGACGTGGTACTCGTCCACGGATTGGGCGTGGCCAGCCGGATGTGCGCGCCGCTCGGTCGCCTGCTCAGTGAGAGGTCCCGCGTGTGGGCGCCCGATCTGCCAGGTTTCGGAATGAGCCCGCACACCGGCGTGCTGGGCGTCGAGGAGCACGCGGACTTACTGGCTGCCTGGGTCGAGGCCAATCGGCTCCGGTCACCGACGATCGTGGGCACGTCATTCGGGTGTCAGGTCGTCGCGGCCGCCGCCGAGCGTCATCCCGACGCGTGCCGCGCCGTCGTGCTCGGTGCGCCGATCGTGCAGGCCGACAGGCGAACGTGGCGCCAGCAGCTGGCCCGATGGCCGCGGGAAAGACAGTCGATGCAACTTCAGAGACTGATCGTGGAGGACTTCGCCCGGGCCGGTCTCCCGCGCGTCATCCGGACCTTCTCCGCTGCGTTGCACGACCGTATCGAGGACCGTGTCGCCCGGCTCTCGCAGCCGTTGCTGGTGTGCTGGGGCACGCGGGATCCGCTGATGACGAGGGCGTGGGTGGCGGAGCTGGCCGGACGAGCACGCGACGGGCGGCTCGCGGTGCTCCCAGGGGCAAGACATGCGCTCAGCCACGACAGTCCGTTGCCGTTCGCCCGAGCTATCACTCATTTCGCCGACCAGAACGGAGGCTTATGATGTCCGCGCCGAGCTTTATCGCCAACTTCGACTCCGCCGCGGCCATGGCGCTAGCCAACGCGCGGTATCTCGATGGCCAGAGTTTCGACGCTCTCGGGCAGCCAGCGCCGTTGAAACCACCCGTCAAGGCGACCGGATGGTTGCCCAGCCGCGCCAAAGAGAAGGTCTTCATCACCAGTGGGGCCTTCGAGACGATCACCCCACGGCGGGTGCACCGGATCGATTTCACCGAGGTCGGCGAGTGGCTGTCCGAGATTTATCCACCCGGACCGTACCCTGCGGTGGCGGTGGGCGCATCGAACGGCGCGTTGACCCACCTGTACACCGCGCTCGGGATTCCTTGGCTCCCACAGACCATGCTGGTGCCGGTCCGCCAGCGGGTGCACCCGGACGACCCCGCCGACGCCATGGAGAAGGCCCGGCGATATGGCCACAAGATGATGGAGCACCTGCCGGACCTGCAGCTGCACCATATGCATGACGCGAGCCAGGACCGGCTGATGGTGCGTGCCCTGACGTACTTCCGGGTCAAACGCCGGGTACTCGGAGCGGACTACGAACGGTTCCTGCGCGAGCGGCTGCAGCCGGGCGGCACGATCATCGTTCCGGACTGCCGGCTGACCTGGCGCACCACCCGGATGGGGGAGCGGTACG
The DNA here is from genome assembly GCF_010122465.1 of Phytoactinopolyspora mesophila. Classification (NCBI taxonomy): domain Bacteria; kingdom Bacillati; phylum Actinomycetota; class Actinomycetes; order Jiangellales; family Jiangellaceae; genus Phytoactinopolyspora; species Phytoactinopolyspora mesophila. The sequence goes on from NZ_WLZY01000001.1 coordinate 524,559, forward strand.
TCTTTCAGCACGGCGCCCCGGACGGGCTGACCGAAGAGGAATACCACCACGGCAGCCGCCGAGTGGCGGATTACCTGGCACGCCACGACTCACCGGTACGACGCTGGCACGGCCCGGAACTCGATGACGAGACACCGGAAGCGGAGTGGGGTTTCGAGCGTGCGCTGCTGGACGACATCGAACGCTTCGCACGTGAGAACGGGTACCGGATCCTGCGCATCACTTACGAGCGGCCGTCGGACACCAGCCCGATGGTTGCCGACCTGTACCGGTGGCGAAACGCCGCCAGGCGCGTGCCGGCCAACCGGCTGATGGTCTCGAGCTTCGTGGTGATGGAGCCGTACTGGACGATGCGCACCGGCGCGGTGCCGTTCTGGATGAAGTTCAACAGCGAGCCGTCGTTGCGGGAGCTGGACGAATACCTGCGTGAGGCTCCACCGTACGACGAGATCTACCTCATGCTGTTCCAGCACGGCGTGGAGTCGCCGGGTTTGCCCAGCAAGAGAGACTGGCAGCGGGTGCTGCGTCACGCGAGCCGGCGGGGAACCACGTTGGGAGCGGACCTCGATGACTTTCCCCGCGACTTCGCCCATTTCGCCCGATATGACGGCGTGATCCAACGGGAGATCGCCAGCCGGTACCCGCTGCCCCCGCCGTTGCCGCTGAACGATTTCACCCGCTTCCTGGACGAGCACGGCGATCGTTATGACCTGACCTGGGACGATACAGGCCCGCCGGGAGCCGGGCAGGCAAGGGAGGGCACGCTGCAGCCGTCCGCACCGTGATCGACGAACGGCTGGCCGGCGCCTCCAGTTCCTCGGGTTCTGACGGGCTCACTGACAGCTGGCCGTTTGCGAGAGGCGGAAGAATCCGGCCGCGAAGGGTTTCAAGCCAGCAGTAATGGCTACCGAGGGTTGTATAGCCATCCGTCGGCTGGGAGGAAGATCATGAGCTTGCTCGTCGGTTCCAAGATTGACGAAGTTGATCACGCTATCGACACGTTGCTCGAACAACGGCGTCACTGCACAGATCCATTGGACGTGCTGCTGGCGAGCGAGAGCATCGACCGGCTGCTGGACGATCGGCTCCAGCTGATGCGCGCGAAGGAAGATGAATGAGTATGTCGGACGAGCGCCCGCTGGCAGCAGGTGAGGAGATGCCCGAGGTCCAGGATGCACACCGTGATCCGGGTGCGGATCTGGAAGCCGAGGGTGTCCCCGAAGTGGCCGACGAATCTACCACCGGCAAGGGCGAGGTGCCCGAGCCAGAGGAGCCGATCGCACCTGGTGAGACTCCCACCGTGCGCACCGCGAGGGAGATGGGGCAAGGGCCGGAGCACGCGCCCCGCGGCATTGAGGGTCACCTCGCCGCTGAAGAGCCCGAACACCTGCCGGACCATGGCCCCGGGGCAGACTTCGACGACGACGAGCCGCACCCCGACGACCGCACGGGCTCGCCGGAGGAGTCGGCTCTGCACGTCGAGGACGACAGTACGGTCCCCTAACCGGCAACTATTGGCGTGTGCGGCGGCGAGAAGGCCAAGCCCAGTGCGCCGGTCGCGCCAACGACGCCGGGATCGTGGTGGTGGCGTCACCCTGGGCGGCTGCTAGTTGTGGCTGGGTCAGGAAGATTGCGCCGTCGAGTTCGGCGCGCAGCGGCCCTTCCGGGGTCACCTGGGTGACTTGCTGTCCGGCACCGAAGCAGTCGAACACGGCGCAGCCAGGGAATCCCTGCTCGCGCAGGCCTGGGCGGATCCCGCAGCTGAAGTCCACGAGTAGATTGGTGCAGGGCTGGACATGGTTCGAGCCTCTTCTGGTTCGGGCCATTGTGCCGGGTCCTCTACCGGACACGCCGTTCGAGCGTACGCAGTTCCACGGAAGCGCACGCGGCCACGTCGCGAAGGTCCCATCCTGGCCGACGCGCGGTGGAGCTGGACGGAAAAGGCACAGCCGACGGCGCGAATTCCTACCTGGCGGTGGCCATCGCTGCTAGGCTCAGCGCCCGTGTTGGACCCACGCAAAGCTCTGCCGCGTCGTATCGCGGCGTTCGTCATCGACGTCATTCCCGGCTTCGTCCTCTTCTGGTCCCTGGTGATCGCGCTCGGAACCGAGATCGGCCAGCGCAGCGGAACGAACATCACCATGCGCTTCGAGGTGGTGAACGGCCAGGTGACGGCCGAGCTTTTCGGCACCCTCTACCACCTCGAGGGCGGCGAGGCCACGCTGGTCAGCCTGATCGGGCTGGCCTACTGGGTGCTGGTGTTGGTGGTGTGGCAAGGGCTCACCGGACGCACCATCGGTAAGAGTGTGATGGCGATCCGGACGGTAAACGCCGCCGGCCGGCCCTGCGGAATAGGCCGGGCCGCCGTGCGGTGGATCTTCCTGGCAGTGGATGCCTTCCCGTTCATCATCCCGATGCTGGTCGGGTTCATCACGGCTGCTGCTTCCCAGGACCGTCAGCGAGTGGGAGACCGCGTCGCCAAGACATGGGTGGTACATGCGGACGCCGTCGGGCAGCCGGTCCCGGGCACCGTGCCGGCGGGCCAGCCAGCGCCGGGCGCGGGCTGGCAGCCGCAATTCGGTGCGCCTCCACCGCCGGAGCCGCCGCCGGCACCGCCGGCTGGCGCACAGACCCCACCACCGGCACCTCCCACCGGTGGACAGACCCTGCCACCAGCACCTCCGGCACAGCCTGGATCGCCCGAGCGCCCCCCAGGCGCGGTGTGAGCCGGTTGCGCATCCCGCAGTCGCGGAAGGCCGGTGCGCGCGAAAGTCGCGCGACGCTCCCTGCCCCGGGCACTAGTGTTGAGCACCATGAGTGACGAGCCTCGACCACTGATCGACATACTGGCCAGCTACCGTCCTGAAGGCCCGGTCGAAGCCGCCGACGTCGAGCGGATGCGTGACCTCGTACAAACGGCGCAAGACCCGTGGTCACAGTCGCTTCCGTTGCATGTCACGGCATCGGCACTCATCGTGCATCCGGACAGCCGGCAGGTGCTTCTGCGCTGGCACGAACGCCAGCAGGGGTGGCTGCAAGTTGGTGGCCACGGCGATCCGGGGGAGAGTGACCCCGTGCAGGTCGCGTTGCGGGAAGGCAAGGAAGAGACCAGCCTGGGCGACCTGACACCATGGCCGGACGCGGAGCTGGTCCACGCGGTGATCGTTCCGGTCGCCGCGCGTGGCGACGACCCCGCCCATGAGCACGCCGATCTGCGCTTCGTTCTCGCGACGTCGTCGCCGGAAACCGCCCGGCCCGAGCGCCCGTCGGCGCCGCTGCGCTGGCTGAGCATCGCCGAGGCGCGCGACGTCGTCCAGGAGACGAACCTCCTCGAGACCCTCTCCCGCACCGAGAAGGTGCTCGCGGGATAGGAGTTGGAACGCCGATGAGAAGACTCAGCTGCTGAGGATCAGGACCGTGATTACCCCGGTGCCGGTCAGCACGGCGATTCCCACCACGGCGAAGAGCCAGAAGAGCGGCCGGGCGCCGTCGCCGACCAGCAGCATGCGATAGGGATCGTCGGGGTGGTAGCGCAGCTGGACTTGCTGGCCGGGTTCGGCGCGCGCCGGTGCAACGAACCGCGCTCGGACGCCGTTTGCACCTCATGGCCGGTCTGAAGGGTGAATCGGACAACCGGACGACGAAGCGTCAGACCCTCCCGGGTGCTCGACGTGCTCTCACCGACGACGAGCCCCTCGGCCACGATGCCCCGGCGGCGCAGCGTCCACACCCGCCCGATGCCGAAACCGCCGACACCGAGGCAGGCGCTGCCGAGGACGATCGGCGCGGCGAACGGGGCCGCACTCGCCAATGTCTCTTCCTTGGCGACCAGCAGCACCACGGTGAGGGCGAGGACCAGCACGCCGATGCCGAAAAAGAGGAACAGCACGCCACGGCCATATCCTGCGATCGCCACCTCTTGCGGCTGGGCGGGATCGTAGAAGACGGTGACGGTGCGGCCCGGCACGACCGAGGACGCATTTGAGCTGACCTTCGGCCTGGTCCGGACGGTCTGCCCGGCCGCGGTGGTGAACTCGACGATCGGAGCCTGAACCAAGCCGCGGCGCCGGTTCGCGGTGGATACCGACCACGGCTTCTTGGTGCGCCGGCCCGGGTCTGGGGATCTGTTGTGTGCGCCGAAGCCACCGCCGGCCACGTCGTAGTGCTCATCCTGGTCAACCACGAGTGCATGGGTCTTGACTCCGCCGGCGCGCAGCGCCCGTTCTCTCCATAGCCGGAATCCGGCGCCGGCGGTGAATGCAACACCGATCAAAGCCGTGACCAGAACGGCTTCCCACGGCACTGCCATGGACTGTCACCTCTGTTGTGTCGGGGTACATGTGGATTCTTGCGATCCGACTTCAGCACCTGATCTCAGGCGTTGAGCCGGGCCGGGTCGATCCGACGGACACGTGATCGCGACGCGGCGATGGGCGAGTGGGGTGTCGCGGGCGGCTGTGTTGGCAACGAGGACGGGGAAAGTGCGCCGCCGCGGCGTGGGAAGCCGTGCGACACCACAGATGAGCAGGTCAGCAGTGGTTCGCAAGGGTGGCAACCGATTGCCACGAGTTGCGGTCCTGCTGCGGTGGGGTGGCCGGGCGCCCGTCGCCCCCCAATGAATCGCATGACGGGCGCCCGACGTATGGGCGGTGCCACATTGGACGACGCGTGAGGGGGGCGCGGGGTTGCATCCGGTCAGCAAATCGGTCCGGCGAAACTAATGATCCCGGGCAGCAATCTCGAGCGCGAGCTCCCAGCCGGCGCGTACCACGCGGATGTCGAACCGGTCTGCCCAACAGACCACTGACTCGATGACCCGCAGGTCGAGGCCGTCGATGGGCAGCCGGACAACTCTCGGATCACCGGGCAGCTCCACTTCGTCCACCACTCCGATGCCCAAACCCGCGGCCACTGCGGCGTGTAACGCCTCCCGGCTGTCTACCTGGAAGATGTCGTCCAATATGTGCTCGGTCTCGCACCAGGCTTCGTGGAAGATGCGCTGAGTGACAGAACCATACTCGCGGGTCACCAGGCGCTCGGCCGCGAGTTCGGCCGGCGACACACTGTCCTGTTCCGCCAGCGGATGATCGTGCGCCACGATCGCGACGACTCGCCCCTCCCGCAGCGGCGCCGTGACCAGCCGGGGATCCGCCTCCACGTTGGCGATGACCGCCAGATCGATCTCGTTGGCGAGCAACGCCGCCCGAATGCTCTCGCCGTTGCCGGTCGAGAGCGCGACATCGACCCCTGGGTACCGTTCACGGAAGGCCGCCAGCAAGGGCATGATGTGGACCGGTCCGTCGGTACCCAGGCGCAGCAGTCCGCTGCGCAATTGACCGGCATCGGCCAGGCATTGATGGGCCTCGGACTCGAGATCGAAAAGCCGGCGGCTGATCGCACGCAACTCGTGCCCGAGCGGCGTGAGCACCACGCCGCGCCCGCGCCGGTCGAAGAGTGCGACGCCGTACTTCCGCTCGAGTGCTTTGACCTGCTCGGACAGTGTGGGCTGGGTGACGTGCAGAGCAGCCGCGGCGCCCACGAAGCTGCCAGCTTCAGCAACCGCGTCGAAGGCGCGGAGGTAGGTCAGGTTCATGGTCATTCGCTCGTGCTCCTTCGAAGAACAGGCACGACTTCAGTGAACCATAGGTATGGCCGATCTGTTCAATAGAAATATTCGACTAGGCTAATCTCATGTCGACAATTAAACTCCGTACCGTCACCTAGGCGGACGTTAATCAGTAGAGCGGGCTCACCGCGGTACGTGAAAACCGACGCGAGGAGATCAATATGGGCGAGGGTGAGCAACGGCACCGCGACCCGAATGGCCGAAGCCCCGTCACGGTACGGGTGATGTCATTCAATATCTGGCTCGGCGGTGAGCAAATCGAATTCGGCCAGGTGGCGGAGGCGATCAAAGCCGCCGAGGCGGATGTGGTCGGAATTCAGGAGGCAGGCCCCAATCTCAAGCGAATCGCCGACGCACTCGGCTGGCACTTCGCGCCTGGTAACGAGCGTCACCAGCAGATCGTCAGCCGTTTTCGGCTGTTGCCCGGCCAAGACCCGGACACTTTTGTCTACGCGCTGACCGAGAATTCCACTGGATTCGCCATCTCGAACGTCCATCTGCGTGCGTATCCATACGGTCCGCACGAACTGAGAGACGGCGCCACTTCCGATCACGTACTGGGTCTGGAAGCGCACCATCTCGAAGAACTCGCCGCACATTTCGACACGTTGCCAAAACTGGCGGCGGCCGGCATTCCGGTGTTCTTGACCGGCGATCACAACGTCCCTAGTCACCTGGACTGGACCGGACCAGCCGCGGCGGCGTCGGAGGAATCCTTCCGCACGCCGTTCGCGTGGCCCCTGTCGATGCGCCTGCAGGGGGTTGGGTTCCGGGACAGCTTCCGCGAGGCACATCCGGATGCGGCCGCCAAACCAGGTATCACCTGGAGTCCCGGGTATCCACCGCCGGCCATCGACGACGACGAGGTCTGCGACCGGATCGACTATGTGTACGCGGCCGGCCCGGCCACGACGGTGAGCAGTCAGGTGGTCGGAGAGCCGGGCCCGCAGAGTGACATCGCGGTGGACTCGTGGCCCTCGGACCATCGGGCCGTGGTTTCGGAATTCACGATCGTGCCGGCGCCGGTGCCACACGCGTTGTGAGCCACCCGAGCGTGCTGTTGCCAGCACGTCGCGGATCCGCAAGGTGAACACCTCGGCAGAACTCCGCCGCCAAGCCTTCTGTTGTTGGGTCGCCGATTCAGATGCCGCCCGGTGGGCAGTCACTCGACATACGAGAGGAAGTGTCTTAGATGAGACTCCCGTACAGTGGCCGGGGCCGGAATATTGCCCTGATTGCCGCTACCACACTTATTGCGGCCGGTTGCGCCGGAAACGGCGTAGACGACCCCGAAGCTGTTGAGGCCGTCGATCTCGACGAGATCGACGAAGCCGTCGCGATCGAGTTCTATTACGGCCTTGGAGGTTATCTCGGTGAAGTTGTCGAAGAATTCATCGACCGCTTCAACGAATCACAGGACAACGTCGTCGTCACCGGTGTGACACAGGGCTCGTACGAGGAAACCGGCCAAGCTCTGCAAGCTGCTGTGGCGGCCGGAGACCCGCCAGCGGTGGCGTTGAACGCACCGGCGGGATTCGCCGAACGTGGGCTATTGGCTGCCCTGGACCCGTACATCGAGGCCGACCCGGACGTCGACCTGGACGATTTCGTGGACGCATTCGTCGAGCCTGGAATCTTCGATGAACAGCTTTATGAATTGCCGATGTTCGGTACTACTCAGGTCATGTATTACCGGCACGACTTCTTCGACGATGCGGGCATCGACCCGGCAGAGGCGTTGTCCACGTGGGAGAACCTGGCCGAGGCCGCAGAACAGCTGACGGAGCGGGACAACGGCAATGTGACCCGCTACGGCTGGGAGCCGATGTACGGCGAGGCGAACATGATCGACGCGGTCTTGAGCCGCGGCGGGCAGATCATCTCCGACGACGGCACCGAGGTGCTCATCGATGACGACGTATGGGTGGAGACCTGGGATGCGTTCCGGGAGTGGATCCACGAGGACGAGATCATGCGGATCCACCACGGCGGCACCGGCTGGGAGTATTGGTACCGGACCATCGACGACGTTCTCCAGGACCGCGCCGCCGGGTACACGGGATCGAGCGGCGACCAGGGCGATCTCGATTTCGACCTGGTGAGTGCGCACATACAACCCGGATGGGAAGGTTCCGATCCAGCCCCGGTTGCAGGAGGGAACTCCGGTGCGATCCTCGCCGACGCCTCCGACGAAGAGAAGGCCGCCGCCTGGGAATGGCTGAAGTTCTTCACCTTGACCGAGAACACGGCGGAGTACTCGATCAAGACCGGATACATCCCGGTGCGTGAGTCCGCTGCCGAGGATCCCGACTTCCAGGCACATGCGGAAGAAAACCCACATGCCATGGTGCCCCTCGAGCAGGTGCTGATCGCATCGCCGGCGTTCGTCGATCCGACCGGAGGTGAGATCAACGACGCGCTGACGATCGCTGCAGACCGGGTTCAGATCGAGAACGTGCCCGCTGCGCAAGCCTTGGCTGAGGCGGCGCAGGAAGCACAAGAGGCCCTGGACCGGCTCGGGTGACTCGACAGCTGACTGAGGTGCCGGCGCGTGCACACGGCGCCGGCACCGCAACCGAGGGGTGGGACGGGTTTTGGTGACCGTGACTGTCCATGACCGGAAGTATCTGATCGATGCGATCTTGTTCGACAAGGACGGGACGCTGATTGACTTCGCGTCCTTGTGGCTGGCATGGCTCGACGCTCTACTGGACACGCTCGGTGAGACGGTGGCGGTGCCGATCCAGCGCTCGGACCTGGCCTCGGCCGTCGGCGCTGACCTCATCAGCCGGACCCACGATGCCGGAGGGCCGCTCGCGGTCGGATCGAACAGCGAGGTCCGGCTCGTGCTGGCCCAGCGCCTGTACATGTCCGGACTGCGGTGGGAACAGGCGTGCGCAGCGGTCGAGTCAGCGAGCCGGATTGTGGACACGTGGCTGAGCGAGGAGGCGCTCATCGATCCTGCGGCCGGAGTTCTGGACTTCATTGGCCAGGCCAGAGAGCTCGGCGTGCGGATGGGCGTCGTCACCGCCGACGACCAGGACCGGACGCTGCGTCACCTGCACCTGCTGGGCCTTCAGGACAGCATCGAGGTGGTGATCGGCGCCGACACCGTGAGCAGCGGCAAACCCGACCCGGAAGGGGTGCTCCTGGCGTGCCGGCGCCTCGGCGTCGCGCCGGAGCGCACACTGCTGGTCGGGGACACCTCGAGCGACATGGCTGCGGCGACCGCGGCCGGCCTGGCGACCGGGATCCGGCTTGGTGGAGCGGGGCCGGACGACGAGCTCCTGTTCTCTGGCAACGGGTCCATACCTCTGCACCGGGTCGAACGATTCGAAGAGGTGAGTATCACGCCATGAGAGCACGAGACGCCCAGCCAGCACAGGGGCCGTCAACAACGACGACGGCCTCGCCGATCGATCAGGAGGGACACTGATGGGAGCCCTCGAAATCGAGCAGGTTCACAAGCGTTTTGGCAAGACTGTCGCATTGAGCGACGTGACCTTCGACGTCGGTGACGGAGAACTGGTGGTGATCGTCGGGCCGTCCGGCTGCGGCAAGACCACGCTGCTGCGCATCGTCGCCGGACTGGACCAGATGACGTCCGGGGAAGTCCGCCTGGACGGCGCGCCGATCTCGAACCTGGCGTCGTCGCGGCGCGACATCGCGATGGTGTTCCAGAGCTATGCCCTCTACCCGCACATGACGGTCGAGCGCAACATCGGCTACCCGCTCAAACAGCGACGTGTCCCCAAGACGTACGCTCGGGAAAGGGTTCGGCAGGTGGCGGAATCGCTGGAGATCGCCGACCTGCTGGACCGGAAACCAGGGCAGCTCTCCGGAGGTCAGCGGCAGCGAGTGGCCCTCGGCCGGGCAATTGTCCGAGAGCCCCAGGCGTTCCTGATGGACGAGCCGCTGTCGAATCTCGACGCGAAACTCCGGGCCGAGACCCGCTCCGAGATCAGTAAACTGCAGCGCCGCCTGGGCGTCACCACCCTCTACGTCACCCACGACCAGGTGGAAGCCATGACGATGGGGGACCGCATCGCGATCATGCATGCGGGCCGTTTGCAGCAGTTCGGCCGCCCGCTGGAACTGTTCGATCAGCCGGCGAACGTGTTTGTGGCCGGGTTCCTGGGGACCCCGCCGATGAACCTGATCCGGGGAAGGCTCGCTCGCACCGGAGCCGGCACGCATTTCACGATGCCCGGCGAGGCCCGTGCACTGGAGGTGCCGTCCTCGGCTCCGGTTCCGGAAGTGGTGCGGGCAGCGGGCAGCGACAACGATGGAGCCCACGTGTGGCTCGGAGTGCGGCCCGGCGCGACCGCGCTCGTGTCTCCGGGCGAGCTCGCCGAAGCCAGCCGGCACCAGATCACGCTCAGCGGACCGGTGTCTCGTAGCGAGTTGCACGGTGATATCGCCTACGCGACGGTCGACATCGGCGGTCAGGAACTGACCATCACGCTCGACGACATGCGAGTACCGGATGTCGCCCACCTGGCCATCAAGCCTGAGGACATCCGCTGGTTCGACTCCGCGGGCGACCTAGCGCCGGTGCCGTCATGACCGCCGTCGTCGAGCGGCCGGGCCGCCGCACCCGCACCGGCAGCCGCGGGCGTCCGGACGAACCGCCAGGGCAGCGCAGCCCGCTGGCCACCATCGGCTTCCTGCTGCCCGCGATGGTGCCGTTGACCGTCTTCTGGATCGTCCCGATGATCCTGGTGTTCTGGTGGAGCTTCACCAACTGGGACATGATGGCGCCCGAATACGACATCGTGGGCCTGGAGAACTACGAACTCCTGATCACCCGCGGCGCCCTCGGCCAGGTTCTCTGGAACACCACCTATTTCACTGTGGGGACGGTGGTGCCCACGGTCGTCGGTGGCCTGCTGCTGGCGCTGCTCCTCCACAAACGCCTCCGTGGCTCGAGTCTGTACCGCACTATCATCTTCAGCCCGTGGGTCACCCCGATGGTGGCGATGTCGATCGTGTTCACCTGGATCTTCGAGCCGCGGGTCGGCCTGGCCAACTACGTGATGACGAGTGTCGGGCTGCCGGCGCTGCCCTGGGCGTCGTCGAGCGACTGGGCGATGGTGGTCATCATCATCGTCACTGTGTGGCGTCAGCTCGGCTGGGCGATGATCTTTTACACGGTGGCGCTGGGGCGGGTTCCGGCCGACCTGTACGAAGCCGCCGAGATGGATGGATCGTCGTCGTGGGCGAAGTTCAAGGACATCACCCTGCCGATGATCTCCCCGACCACATTCTTCTTGGTCATCATCATGACGATCGAGGCACTGCAGGCCTTCGACCAGATCGACGTGATCACCCAGGGCGGGCCAGCAGGTTCGACGCGCACGCTTCTCTACTTCTACTACCAGGCCGCATTCGAGCGATTCCAGGTGGGCGAGGCAGCGGCCGTGGCGGTCTTCCTGGTCGTGCTCACCGGGATGATCGCGCTTGCGCAGTTCGTCGTCGGACGCCGATTCGTCCACTACCAATAGGGGATTCCGATGGCTACCTCGAGGACATCCGAACCTCTGGACGCTTCGCTGGACGAAGCTGTCAGCCCGCCGGAACTAGGACCGCCGCCGGTGCACACCGGCCCGCGCCGGCTGCGCGATCTCGTCGGAACCACCGGGCGCCACGTCGGGCTCATCGTCATGACCGGCCTGATTGCGTTGCCGTTTCTGTGGATGGTGACGAACTCCATCAAGACCACGGACGAGATGTGGGCCTGGCCGCCGGTGTGGTGGCCGGCGGAGGCTGTGTGGTCGAACTTCCCGGACGCCTGGTCCGCGGCACGCTTCGGCCGGTACATGTTCAACTCGTTCTTCGTGGCCGCCGCGATCGTGGCGATTCAGACCGTGAACACCGCGATGCTGGCCTATGCGATCACCCAGATGCGGTTCTGGGGCCGGGACATGCTGTTCGGGCTGGTCCTGGTCACCTACATGCTGCCGGTGCCGGCCACCTACGTGGTCAGCTTCATCATCTTGTCCCGGCTCGGCTGGCTGGACAGCTATCAGGGCCTGATCGTGTCGAACTCGGTCTCAGTGCTGGCGATTTTTCTCGTACGGCAGGCGTTCTTGCAGGTCCCACGCGACTACATCGAGGCCGCGCGGATGGACGGGGCGAGTCATTGGAAAGTGCTCTGGCAGATCTGCTTCCCGCTGGCCAAGCCGGTGTTCATCACCGTGGGAATCTTGAACTTCATCGTCCAATACAACAACTACTTCTGGCCGCGGCTGATCACCCGCTCGGATGAGATGCGACTGGTCAGCGTCGGGCTCCGGCAGTTCTTCATCGAGGCGGGCGCGTACGGCATCCAATGGCCGCTGATCATGGCAGCGGCGACATTCATCGTGCTGCCGCTGCTGATCGGGTTCCTGTTCGTGCAGAAGTGGCTGGTGCGTGCGGTAAGCCTGACCAGCGGACAGAAGTAGCCGGCGCGCGGATCGGCAGCGGATGAGCACGGCAGCGGTGATCGGCCTGATGCTGATCGCTGGGCTCATGCATGCGGGGTGGAATCTGGCCGCCAAAAGACTGCGCGCCGATCGCACCCTGTTCCTCATCGCGCTCTCACCGATCGGGGTGGTCCTCACGTTGCCCTGGGCACTTACTCACCTGCCGGCTCCCGAGCACTGGGCGCCCGTCGCGGGCTTCGTGGCTGTCCGGGTGGTCCTGAACGCCATCTACCTGGTCACGCTGTCCCGCTCGTATCGCGTGCTCGACCTGTCCGTGGCATATCCGATCGCGCGCGGCAGCGGCCCACTGGTAGCGACGATCCTGGCCGTTTCGCTGCTGGGGGAGCGGCCGGACCTGATCGGCGTGGTCGGCGTCTTGATCGTGAGCGCGGCCATCGTGTCCATGGCGGGTGCGAATCCGAAGGCAGCGGTGCCCCAGCCGGCCATGGCGCCGGGTCCGGCAGTGCGCTGGCCGATCCTGACCGGGGTGACCATCGGTTGCTACACGGCGCTGGACAAGGCCGCCGTCGCCGTGATCGATCCGGTCACTTACCTGGCGTTCGTCGAATTCGGCACCTTCCTGGTGCTGGGCGCGGCGGTGACGTACCGCGGCCGCGCGGGAGAACTCGGCCGGGTGCTGGTCTCGTATCCCTGGCAGCTTCTCGCGGCCGCGGCCATGGTCATCGGCAGCTATGCCCTGGCGTTGATCGCCCTGTCACATAGTTACGCCTCATACGTCGCGCCCCTGCGGGAAGTCGCCGTTGTCTATGCCGTCGTATTCGGCATCGTCGTGCTTGGTGAGCGTCATGCCGCCCGCCGGATTCCGGCCGCCCTCGGGATCGTATCCGGGCTGGCCATGGTGGGGGTGGCGATGTAGAGCGACGCCAGCACACGAGATGACCATGTCGGCCACATACCCGAGATACGCACGCCACGGAGCACCGATCAAGAAGAGGAGGCTGTCATGTTCAGGACCATCCGCCGGGTAGCAACACTCCTGCTCGCCGCGGTTGTCGCGCTGGCCGGGTCGGGAACGATCGCTGCCCACGCCCATGCCGACGAAGAGATCACGCTGCGGGTCATGACCTTCAACATCTGGGTCGGCGGTGATCAAGTGAGCTTCGACAAGGTAGTAGAGGCCATAGAGGTAGCCGAGGCGGACATCGTCGGCGTCCAGGAATCCTTCGGCAACCTCGAGCGCCTGGCCGACGCACTCGGGTGGTATCACCTCCCCGAGCACGGGCGGCATCAGCAGATCATCAGCCGGTATCCATTGGTCCGCGGCGAACACCCCGACATCTACGTGTACGCGCTGGTCGGGGACGCACACGTCGTCGCCGTGTCGGACGTGCATCTGAGTGCATACCCATACGGTCCGTACGACCTGCGCGACGGCGCTTCGGTGGATGAAGTGCTGGCGAACGAACAGCGGCATCTGGATGAGCTAGCCCGGCACTTCGAGGTACTGCCTGAACTGGCGGCGGACGACATCCCGGTGTTCTTCGTGGGCGATCTCAACGTGCCGAGCCACCTCGACTGGACGCAGGCCGCGGCAGACGCCTCGGACGAGCCGTTCCGCTCGGAGATCGCCTGGCCGGTGTCGGTGAAGCTGGAAGAACTGGGTTTCCGGGACACCTTCCGCGAGGTCCACACTGACGAGGTCGCCGTTCCCGGATACACATGGACCCCTGGGTATCCACCGCCGGAGATGACCGACGACGAGGTCCACGACCGGATCGACTACGTGTATGCCGCCGGTCCGTCGACCACCCTCGACAGCGCTGTGGTGGGGGAAGAATCCGAACTGAGCCAGATCGTCGTCGAACCGTGGCCGTCGGATCACCGGGCCGTCGTCTCGGAGTTCGACGTCGTCCCGAAGCCCGTCCGGGAGCTCACGCCGACGCTCGTCACCGACGCGCCGGTGTATGACCCGGGTGAGCCGATCGCAGTCGACTTTCTCGGAGCCGCCGACGGTGACCGGATCACGGTCGAAAAGGCTGGCTCGAAGGCTCCCGAGCGGCTGGCCCGGACCCCGGGTGAGGCTGGAACGATCGTCTTCGACGGAACCGAAGCGGGCCGGAGCTGGCCGCTCGAACCCGGTGAATACGTGGTGAACCTGCGCAGCCGCGGCGGTGTGACCGCGTCCACCAGCTTCGTGGTCCGCGACGCGTCGATGCTGCCGTCTCTGGAACTCGACGCCGACGTCTACGCTTCCGGCGACCCGATCACGGCCATCTTCACCAACACTCCTGGAAACGCAACGGACTGGGTCGGCATCTACCACGTCGGCGACACTCCGGGCAGCGTCGGCTCTCGGTTCTGGCAGTACGTGGGCGGCGGCCAGACAGCGACCGTCCCGGTCCTGGACGGCTCAGTGACGTTCTCGGCTGAGCAACCTGCGGAAGGCTCGGCCGCGTGGCCCCCAGAGCCAGGTGAATACGTGGCCTACCTGCTCGAGGCGGACGGGTATCGGATTCTGGCGGAGGCCGGATTCACCGTGGTGGCGCCTGACGTGGCATCGTCCGCCAAGTCAGAGTAGCGTCCCGGACGCGGATGGTGAAGATGTTGCCGGGCACCCGCTGCCCCCAACGTCCCGTAGCGGGTGCCCGACGTGCACACCGAGCGTCGGCGGCGCGTCGACCGACTGCCTCGGTACTAAGAAAGACGCGCGGGTGCCCGGAAAGGTTGCGTGCGGAACGAACTCGGGGAAGAAGGCGCGAGACCGGCATCAGGCCGGGCCGACGAGATCCCACCGGTTGCCCGCGATGTCGAGGAATACCACTACGCGTCCGTACTCCTCAGTGCGGGGCTCGGTGACGAAGGCGACACCCGCGGCGGCCAGCCGGGCATACGTGCCGTCGAAATCCTCCACCCGGAGGAAGAACCCGACCCGGCCGGCTACCTGGCTCCCCACCGCGGCCTTCTGATCGGCGCCGTCGGCCCGGGCCAGCAGGATTCCAGTTTCGGCACCCGGCGGCCGGACAACCACCCACCGCTTGGCCCGGCCGTCATTGGTGAGCGACGGTGAGTCCTCGGCGAGTTCGAAGCCAAGCACGTCGACGAAGAAGTCGATCGCGGGATCATAGTCGTCGACCACGATGGTCACCAAGTGGAGGAAGGGCATGACAGGCCAGCCTAGTGCCCCGCGCTGTTCTTACGTCAGTGCGAAGCTGTGTGTCAGCGCGCGGTGGCGGCGGTGACGTGCACGCGCAAACCATGACGCGGGCGCATCGCCGCGAAACTGGTGGGGCGTATCGAGGCTGCCTGGAGTGGTGGACCTGCTTGCTCCCGAGGGCGTCCTACATATGTAGCACGCACCTTATATGGTGGCGAGATGGCCCGCGATGACCACCTCCACCTCACGGCGGAGCACAGCGTGTTCGGTTTGATGGTAGAACGGCCGGGCCATGGCGTCGTACAGCAGCCCGTCTATTTGGGCCAGGAGAATGCGTGCGGATTCGTCTTCCAGCGGAAGCCCGCCGGAGCGCATACCGGCTGCCGCACGTTCGACGAATCGCCGGGTTGCCGTCCGGAGGTCGGGCTGCAGTTCAGGCCGCCGCGCTGCGTCGAGGTAGATCTCCAACCGGGCGCGGGCCCGGACGCGCCCCGGACCGAGCCAGTATTCAAGCAGTTCGGTAAAGGTGTCGACGATCCGCTCCCGGCCTTCATGGGTGTCGACGTTCCAGCCGTTCATCGAGAACTGACTGAGCATCTGTTCGTCTAGTTCGACGATCCGCTGCAGCACAGCTGATAGCAGCGCAAGCCTCGTCCGGAAGCAACTGCTGGCACTTCCCGGGGGGAGCTGTGCCCAGGCGTCGGCGGCGCGGTGAGTGAGACCGCGTAAACCCTCAGCTGCGATGACCTCGATCGCGGCATCGGCGACGCGTTGTTTGCGGGGTGTCTCGGGCCGAACGTCGGATGTCATGTGCATCAACATGACTGCTGGAACAAAAGCGCGCAAGTCGCCACACCACGGCGCGTCCCGTGATCATTGGCTGAAAGGCGCAGCATCACAGGGTCTGAATCCAAGGATCACGAGGTCGGTGCCGGCGCCGGCTGGTTCCTCGCGGCGTCTTCGGCTTGGAGGTGCCGGCGCAGCCTTTCGCCCTCGACGTCGACGTCAGGCAGTACACGGTCCAGCCAGCGCGGAATCCACCAGGCCCGTTCACCGAGCAGCCTCAGGACCGCCGGCACGATCGTCATCCGCACCACGAAGGCATCGATGAACACGGCGAAGGCCAAGGCGAAGCCGACCTGCTTGATGAAGTCGTCACCGAGCACAAAGGCGCCGAAGACGCTGATCATGATCACCGCGGCGGCCGCGACCACTCGAGCGCCGTGCTGAAATCCGATGATCACCGCCGGTGTGGCGGCCAGGCCGTGTACGTGTTCCTCTCGCATGCGGGTGACGAGGAAGACCTGGTAGTCCATCGCAAGGCCGAACACGAGGCCGATCAGGATGATCGGCAGCATGCTCATGATCGGCCCGGTCTGCTGCAGCCCGATCAGGTCCGCGAGCCAGCCCCACTGGAACACCGCGACGGTGGCCCCGAAGGTCGCGGCCATCGTCACGAGGAACCCGAGGGCCGCCTTGAGCGGAACCAGGATCGAGCGGAAGACCAGGACCAGGATCAGAAAGGACAGCCCCACGACAACGGCGAGATACGGCGCCAGCGCAGCGGCCATCATCTCGTTGAAATCGATGACCACGGCTGTCGGCCCGGTGACCCGCACCACCGCTCCCGTGCCTGACTCGATATCCGCGGAGAGGTCCCGGATGCCGTGCACCACTTCCTCGGTGCCGGCTGCACCTGGGCCGGTGCCCGGAACCGCGATCACCAGGCCGGTGTCACCCGTGTCGTTGAAACCGGCAGGCGTGACCATCACGACCCCGTCGAGTCGCTCCACCGCGGCGACCACCGTGGATAGTGCCGCCTCCGGGTCAGGGCTGTCGACGGCGTCGACCACCACCGTCAGCGGTCCGTTGAATCCAGGACCGAACCCCTCGGCCAGCAGGTCGTAGGCTTGACGCCGGGTGTCGTCGGTTCCGTAGCTGCCTTCGTCGGGCAACCCCAGCTGCAGGCTGGTGGCCGGGAGCGCGAGTGCGCCGACCCCGACCAGGGCGACCGCCAGCACCCGCAGCGGATGGTTGGTGACCATGGTGATCCAGCTGAGGCCGATCGTGGGCTCCTCGGCTTCTGGATCACGGACCTTCAAGCCGGGTATCCGGCCGCCGAGAATACGCCGCTTGGCGAAGCCGAAGAGGGCGGGCAACATGGTCAGCGCGATGACGACGGCCATCGCCACCGCGAAGGCGGCGGACAGGCCCATCTCGGTGAGCAGCGGGATTCCGACGACGGTGAGCCCGACGAGGGCGATCATGACCGTCAGCCCGGCGAACACCACGGCATTCCCGGCGGTACCGATGGCACGTCCGGCGGCTTCCTCGCCGCCGCGGCCGTGTGCCAGTTCATGCCGGTATCGCGAGGCGATGAACAGCGAGTAGTCGATCGCCAAGGCGATACCGAGCATCATCGCCAGGATCGACGAGTCTTCGGACATCTCGAAGAACCGGCTGGCGATGGTGATGGTGGAGATCGTGACGCCGACCCCGATGATCGCGTTGAGTAGCGGCATCCCGGCAGCCACGAACGAGCCGAAGGTGACGATCAACACGACGAACGCGATCGCCAGCCCGACCATCTCGCTGCCGCCCTCGAACTCCTCGCCAGTGAAGGCGATGTCGCCGCCGACCTCGACGATGTGCCCGGCATCACGCCCGGCTTGCACTGCTGCGAACAACGCGTCGCGAGACTCCTCGCTCAGGACCTGCGCGGTGTAGTTCGCCTCGGCATAGGCGACGGTGGCGTCGGCCGACACCGTCCCGGCGTCGAACGGGTTGACCACATTGACCAGCCCGGGAGTCGTCTGTATCTCCGCGACCACCGCGTCCACGACGGCTCGGTTGGCGGGCTCGTCGAGCGTTTCGCCCTCCGGAGCAGCGAAGACCACGCGGCCGCTCGCGCCGTCGGCGGCGATGCCGGGGAAGCGTTCGCCCAGCAGGTCCATGGTCTCCTGGGACTCGGTGCCGGGAATTTCGAAGGATTCGACGTGCTCGCCGGCGAGGGTGGCCGATCCGACTCCGGTGAGGATCAGCAGCAGCACCCACGTGCTGGCGACGAACCATCGGCGCCGGTAAGCGAGCCGGCCCAGCCGGTAGAGAAATGTGGCCACGACACGAAGGTAGATCCGATCAGGTCCACACGCCGCCCGAACGCACACATTCCCCTTCTCCGCCTAAATGATCATGTTTGGTGGGTTTTCTCGTGCATCACCATGGCTGCAGGCATGGTGATGCACGAGAAGTCCTGGTGTTTTCCCGGCCGGATCACGGACAGCACCCGGCATCCTCAGCCCGCCACGAGGCCGCCGAAGAACGCGCGGATGTCGGAAACGTGAGCATCGGGCTCCTCCATGGCGACGAAATGGTTGCCAGGATTGCCTTCGGGCCAATGAACGATGGTGTTGTGACGCTCAGCGAGCCTGCGGAAGAGCGCTGGTCCGCCGCTGTAGACGCCCGTGGGCACTTTGTCCTGGCCGGTCGGCCAGTCGAAACCGCCGTTGCTCAGCCCGTTGTACATCGGCCAGGACGAGGATCCGGAGGTGCCCGTGAACCAGTACAGGCTCACGTTGGTGAGAATGTGATCGCGGTCCATGACGTCCTCGGGCACCTCGGCCATCGGAGTGAATTCCTGGAACTTCTCCAGCATCCAGGCCAGCAGTGCCACGGGAGAGTCGTGCCAGCCGTAGGCGAATGTCTGGGGCGCCGCCCGGAGGAGGCTGTGGTGGTCCACGCCGCCCTCCATCCACGTGAGGATCTCTGCGTACTCGGCGCGTTCGTCGTCGTTCATGCCGGGAACGTCGGCTTCGGTGGGGAAACCGAGCCCACCGTCGAGATGCACGCCGACGACGCGCTCTGGAGCCGCCAGGACGACCTCGGGTGCGATGTACGCACCGAGGTCCCCGCCTTGTGTACCGAAACGTTCGTAGCCGAGCCGGTCCATCAGCTCGGCCCACATGCCGGCCACCCGCCGCACGGTCCAGCCCGCTTCCCGCGGCGGATCGGAGAAACCGAATCCGGGCACCGAGGGGACGACGACGTGGAAGGCCTGAGCCCCTTCGGCGCCATGCGCCCGGGGATCGCTCAGCGGCCCGATGAGCTTGGTGAACTCGACGACCGACGCCGGCCAGCCATGGGTGAGAATCAACGGCAGTGCGTCCGGCTCGGGGGAGGGGACGTGGAGGAAGTGGACGTCGTGCCCGTCGATCTCGGTCAGGTATTGCGGGAACGAGTTCAGCGCCGCCTCGTGGGTCCGCCAGTTGTAGCCCGTGCGCCAGTACCCGGCCCAGTCACGGAGGTAGCCGGCGGGGACGCCGCGGCTCCACCCGCCGCCGGGGAGTTGGTCAGCCCAGCGCGTGCGGGTCAGCCGTGTGTGGAGGTCATCGATGGCGGCCTGGTCGATGTTGATTCTGAACGGGCGGATTTCGGTTGTCATTTCGGTGCCTCTCGTCAGCGTCTGACCGGTACACCTCCAGACGCTAGAGGGCAACTAGGTCAGTTCATGGCCTAGTTCGGTGGCACACTTTTCTTCATGACCGACACCCCTGGCCGGCTGTTGAGGTTGCTTTCTCTGCTGCAGACGCCGCGAGAGTGGCCGGGCAGCGAACTTGCGGAGCGGCTCGGCGTGAGCCCGCGCACAGTCCGCCGTGACATCAGCCGGCTGCGTGATCTCGGCTACCCGGTCGAGGCGACAGTAGGCGCGGCCGGAGGTTACACGCTGGTAGCCGGCACCGCCATGCCGCCGCTCCTGCTCGACGACGACGAAGCCGTGGCCATCGCCGTCGGGCTGCGCACAGCGGCCGGGAACGCCGTCGAAGGCATCGAGGAGTCGTCGGCTCGGGCACTGGCGAAGCTGGAGCAGGTGCTTCCGTCCCGGCTGCGCTACCGCGTCCGCACCCTTGGCGCTGCCACCATGCCGATGACGGGAGACGAACCCGCCATCGACGCCGACGCGCTCACGGTGCTCGCGGCCGCGGTCGCCAACCGCGAGAAGGTCCGGTTCACTTATCGGGCCCGTGACTCGAGCGAGAGTTCGCGACTAGTGGAACCACTGCGGCTGGTCTCGTCCGGGCGCCGGTGGTACCTGGTCGCCTTCGACAATCATCGCGACGGCTGGCGCTCCTTCCGGGTCGACCGGATCCATTGGCCGCGCGCGGTCGGTGCCCGGACTGTGCGCCGCGAGCTCCCGGCCGCCAGCGCGGCCGACTACGTCGCCGGTCGCCGCACCGACTGGGGCACGCCGATATATCACGTCGCGGTCACTTTCCAGGCGCCGGCGGCTTCTGTGGCGGGGCGACTCGGCGACGCCCCCGGCGAGATCGAAGCCCTGGGAGAAGACCGATGCCGCCTGGCGGGCGACAGGGACGACTCCATCGACTGGCTGGCCTCCCGGATGCTGACGCTGGGCTGCGAGTTCGACGTGCACGGCCCGCCCGAGCTGGCCGAAGCGCTACGCGCCATCAGCGCGCGCGCCGCCCGAGCGACCAGCGCTCACGACTCCACCAGATGAGGCTCTTGTGACCTTTCCGTGGGTGAGTTCATGGGGGCCGCTGTCGCGCGTCGTTTCCCCGGGGGGAGGGGGGCTTTCGGCGGGGTCCAGTTGTGGTGTGTCGCGTTCGTCGGGTGGTTGCCGCTGGTTGTGAAGATCGTTGTGTGAATCACGACGGGCCGGCGGAGCGGATGCGGGGTCGTGAAGATCGTCGTGCCAGCCAATGCCGCTGTGCGCCGTCGGGATTCACACGACTGGGCACACACCCGTCGTGAAGATCGTCGTGTGAACCACGCCGGGCCGGCGGGGCGGTATTCGATGTCGTGGAGATCGTCGTGCCAGCCAATGCCGCTGGGAGCCGTCGGGATTCACACGACTGGGCACACACCAGTCGTGAAGATCGTCGTGTGAACCACGCCGGCGGCCCAGTGGGCGCGGGCGGTTCGAGCAGGCACGCCACCTAGCCCCAAAGGGCCCGGGCATGCGCCACGACACACCCAACCGCCCACGGGCACACCATCCGCCAAGGCGCTTCCACCCACGGACACGACAGAAGCGCCCCAAATGATCATGTTTGGTGGGTTTTCCCGCCCATCACCATGGCTCCAGACATGTCGACGCACGAGAAGTCCTGGGTGAAGTGCGGTATCCGCGCCACCCAACACCGCACACGGGAATCCAACGCCCGGACGCGGGTATGGTCGGGACATGGTGGGTGCCATGTGGGGGCCGGCCACGGCGCCGTCGCTCCCGGCCAGTTCCGACTGCGAAGCCTTCACCGGCGGCTTCTGGGGTCAGCCGGTCAATTCGGTGACCAGCCTCGCTTTCGTCGCCGTTGGCGCCGCCATTCTGGTCGCATACCGATCAGGTGGTCGCGGGGTCGCGACATACGCGCTCCTGACGGCCGCGACCGGCGCCGGCTCATTCATCTTTCACGGACCGGCACCGCAGTGGTCGGAATTGGTTCACGACGCGCCGCTGGTGGCGTTGCTTGCTTATGTTGCGACCGATGCGGCCGCGGATGTGCTGGGTCGACGGCTGTCGGCGCTATGGTGGCTGCTCCCGACGGCGGCGACCGTACTTCTGACCGGATTCGCCGGACCCGGCGGCACCGTCGCACAGGTGCTCGTGGGGGCCGCGGCCGGGGCTGCCGTACTGCTCCGGTTCTGGCGGAGGAGTACGACGCGCCGCACCATCCTGATCGCAGGCGTCGTCCTGGGGGCGGGCGCGTTGATCGGCGCGCTGTCGCGCACCGGCGGACCATGGTGCGACCCGGACAGCCTGATCCAGGGCCACGGGATCTGGCACCTTTTCGCCGCCGCCGGATTGTGGTTCCTGACTCCGATCGTCGGCCGGATCCACGTCGCGGCTCACCTCAACCCTGCCCGGTGATGAATGTGCCGGTCAGGAGATCCGCGGCGACCTCCGCGGTGATCCTGGCCGCGCCATGGGTCAGGATGTAGTGCTCGCCGAGAACACTCTCGGAGGTCCCGGTGTCGTGATCGACGACGATCACATCCGGGCGCAGCGCCCGGACGGTGTGCACCAGCCGTTCCTGCCATTGCCGGCGCCGGCTGGCGCGGACGCTGAGGACGACCGGCCGGTCCGGCAAGCCGGCCAGTACTCGCTCCACATCTTGTCCGGCCTCTCGCAATCGAACGACGACGGTCCCGGGCATTCGGGACGCGACAGGAGCACCGACGCCCCAGGGCACATCGCCGGTGGCTGGGGAGGGCTCGTCGTGGAGTTCGAGGATCACCGGAGCGGCGTCGAGCTTCACCCGACCGTGCGGCGTCACGATGCGGCGCGCGACGTCGGCCGCGGCAGTGGCCGTGTCGCCCGGCGTGGCAGGCGGCACCAGGAGCGAGCTCGGTTTCCGGCACCACCGACGCAGATCCTCGATCCGGGAACTGGCCTCGGCGAGGCGCTGCGCTGGTAGCCGGCCGGCGCGGACGGCCTCGACCAAGGCACCGGCCATGCTCTCCACCAGCTCCGGGTCGGTGGAGTCTCCGCCGACGCAGAGGGCGTCCACCCCTGCCAGCAGCGCCTGCACACCGGCCTCGGCATGCCCGACTCCTCGGCTGATGGCGTGCATGTCGAGCCCGTCGGTCATCACGATGCCGCTGAAACCCAGCTCTTGGCGGAGCAGCCCGGTGACAGCCGCTGAAGACAGGGTGGCCGGCGAATGCCGGTCGATCGACGGTACGACGACGTGGGCCGTCATGACGATCTTCACGTCGGCCTTGATCGCGGCCCGGAATGGTGGCAGGTCCAGCCGGTGCAGTTCATCGAGCGGCTGGTCCAGTACCGGTACCGTGAAATGGCTGTCGTCCCGGGTGCCACCGTGCCCGGGAAAGTGTTTGGCCGCCGCGGCGACGCCGACGCCCTGCTGGCCTGCGACGAACGCCGCCACATGGCGCGAGACGAGGTCGGGGCACGACCCGAAGGCGCGTACACCGATCACCGGGTTGTGGGTCTGGGTGTCGACGTCAGCCACAGGGGCGAAGTTGAGGTCGATGCCGCAACCGCGCAGCCTGATACCGAGTTCGACACCGACCCGTTCGGTCCGGACCGGATCATCGAGCGCTCCGAGAGCCGCGTTACCCGGTAAGGATGAACCTCGCGCGGTATCGAGGCGGGTGAGATCGCCGCCTTCTTCGTCGACTCCGACGAGGAGGTGGGGCCCGGCGTCGCGGAGCGCGCTGGTCAGCTCCGCGACGCCGGAGTCACCGCGGGCCGGGTCCACGTTGCGACCGAACAGGACTACCCCTCCGAGCCCTGCCGCGGCCAGTCGGCCGACCCACGACGGCGGCGTGGCAGTTCCGTCGAATCCGGCGAAGATCGTGGTCAGAGCCATGCGTCGGAGCTGCTCCGGACCGTAGTCGACGATCGTCAATGAGATCAGCCCTTCACTGCGCCGGTGACCAAGCCCGACGTCATCCGATGCTGCACGAATAGGAAGAAGATGATCACCGGCACGGCGATCAGCACCGAGCCGGCCATGATGCCGGCCCAGTCGCTGGCCCGGTTGGCATCGGCAAAGGTGCGCAGCCACAAGGGCAACGTCATGCTGTCGGGCCGGTTCATGATCACCAAGGCGAGGGTGAACTCATTCCACGCCTGAAGGAACGCGTACACGCCGCTTGCGACGAGCCCAGGCGCGAGCAGTGGCAGCGTGATCCGGAAGAAGGCCTGGCTGCGGCTGCAGCCGTCCACCTGAGCCGCTTCTTCGAGATCCCGGGGGACTCCGGCGACGAAGCCTCTCAGCATCCAGATCGTGAACGGCACGACCGCCGCGACATAGAGCAACGACAGGCCGACCACGCTGTTCAGCAAGTGCCAGCCCTCGAGCATCTTGAAGTGGGAGATGAACAGCCCTTCGGCGGGGATCATCTGGATGATCAACACCGCCAGAATGAAGCTCTTGCGGCCGCGGAACCGGAACCGGGAGAGCGCGAGTGCTGCGAGGAAGGCGAAAAGCAGCGCCGCCGCCACGGTGATGAGCGTGACGGCCATGCTCATCCGCAACGAGCTGAGGAAGTTGCTGTCGAACACCCGGTTATAGGCGTCCAAGCTGCCGCCGATGGGGAAGAACGTGGGTTCGGTGCTGCGGATGCGGTTGTACGGCAGGAAGGAACTGTTGAGCATCCAGTAGACCGGGAACGCCCAGACCAGCGCGATCAGCACGGCCACGATTCCGAGGACTCGCCGGCGGATCCGCGCGGGAGAGCGTCGCGATGCGGACCGTGGGGCGACCGCGGGCTCGCGCGTGCTCGACGGCTTCGGCATGGAGGATGTCGTGGCGCTCATCAGTCCTCCTCGCGGAGCAGAATGCGGACGTAGTAGAGGCTGAGGGTGACAGTCAGCAGCAACATGAACCACGACGCGGCCGCCGCAAGGCCGAATTGCCCTTCGCCGATGCCGAGCCGGTAGATGTAGGTGCCGATGAGGTTGGTATCTCGGGTGATCCCGCCGACGTCCTGGAGGACGAATATCTGGGTGAAGACCTTCAGATCCCAGATGATCTGCAGAAGCCCGACGATGAGCAGAACCGGCTTGATCAACGGGACAGTGATCATCTGGAATCGCTGCCGTTCCGAGGCTCCGTCGATGGAGGCGGCCTCGTGCAGCTCACCCGGCACCTGGGTCAGCCCGGCGTAGACGGCGAAGGTCACGAAGGGCACGCTCATCCACGTCACGACGATGCCCGCGACAACGAAGAAGGAGAGCGGATTGAGCAGCCAGGACTGGCCGGCGAACTGGTCGAAGCCGAGATTGACCAGCAGCCAGTTGACGATGCCGTACTGAGAGTCGAAGATCCACTGCCATACGGTCAGCGATGCCAGGTGCGGCATGGCCCAGGCCAGTAGGAGCGCGATCTGCAAGATCAGCCGGGGGCCGGTGCTGATGACGGTCATGAGCACCGCGAGGGCGGTGGCGATGATCATCGTGGTGGCCGCGACCGTGAGGCAGAAGGCGATCGACTTGGCGATCACCGACCACAGATAGGAGTCGGTGAACAGCTGGATGTAGTTGTCGAATCCGACCCACTCCGGTGGCTGCCCGAACTGCTGTGCCAGGCCGTATTCCTGGAACGACATGACCGCTTGGCGGGTCAGTGGATAGCCAAGGGCGGCGATCAGGATGCCGATCGCCGGAATGAGTAGAACGTAGGGGAGTACCTGACCGCGCCGCCTACGCGGCGGCCGGACATGCCCCGGTACCGGAGGCGGCGGGGTGGCCTGCTTCGCGACAGCGGATGTGCTTGCCGGGCGAGTCACCCTGCCACCTCCAGACACACGTCGTGAACCATGTGATAGATCAGTGAGCCAGATCAGTTGAGCTGGCCGGTGATGGCTGCGTCGGCATCATGGGCGAGTTGCTCGATGTCGCCGCCGCCTGCGATGGAGACGAAGAGATCCTCGAGGATTCGCGCGCCTTCGACCGTCGCCCAGTTGGCGGCCGCGGGCGTGAGCTTGGCGTTGCTGACCGCTTCGACGGTGGCCACGGCGTACTCGTCGTCGCCGAGGCCGCTGGCGAGTGACACCTTCGCCGGTGTGAGGCCGTTCTCGGCGTACTGGCTCTGGAATTCGTCACTGAGGATGAGGCTGACCAGGTTGCGCGCGAGTTCCTGGTTCGCGGAGTTGGCGGCGACGGCGATGTTGGAGCCGCCCAGCAGGACAGGAGCGGGTTCGCCGTCCGATCCGGGCAGGGCGAATACGCCCACGTTCTCCATCATCTCCGGGCAACCGATCTCTTCGTTGTCGATACTCCAGCGCACCCAGCCCGGACGGAGCATCATGCCGATTTCACCAGCGCAGAAGGGGACCTCGGGCTCGGCCTCGTTACCATCGGCGGGAGCTCCTGACGCCTCCTCGAACAAGGTCTGGACCAGTTCGAGCCCGGCCTGCGACTCCGGAGTCGACAGCGCACCGACCCACTGGCCGTCCTCCTCGACGGCGAATTCCCCGCCGGCGTCCCACAGGAACGCCGCGCCGTCTCGCCAGTCCTGGCCGGGCAACCAGAAGCCGGAGAAGTTGGCGACGTCGGAGTTGTCTTCCTTGAGCGTGATCGCGGCGTCGACGAACTCGTCCATGGTGGTCGGGACGTCGAGGCCGGACTCGGCGAAGAGGTCCGTGCGATAGAACACGTATGCCGAGCCGGCGTACAGCGGCACCGCATACGTGTTTCCGTCGACGCTGCCGGCCTCGACGAAGCCGTCCAGGAGATCATCGCCGCCCAGGTCGGGCAGCATGTCGGTGATATCGCTGAATGCTCCCACGGTGGTGAATGTCGACGCCTGCGTGTTGCCGATCTCGACGACGTCGGGAGTCTCGGATGTGCTGCCCAGCGAGGTGGTGAGCCGGTCGATCAGGCCCTCCCACTGCTGCTCCTCGATAGCGAGGGTGGAGCCGGGATTCTGCTCTTCGAAGGCCTCGACGAGCCATTCACGCATCGAGTCCGGAGTGTCGGGGCCGTTGAGCCAAAGCCGGATCTCGGCGGCCTCGGGACCGTCCGGTTCTGCGTCGGATGCGGCGGGTTCGGTGTTCTCGGCGGTAGGTTCACCGTCCTCGCCGTTGCCGTCGTCGCTGCCGCAAGCGGCCAGCACGAGGGCGATAGCGGCCACCCCGGCGCCCAGGACGCGGGTTCTCCTCATGGTGTTTCCTCCCCTTGACGCGGGCATGGAACTGATGACTGGAAGGAGTCTTATCAGTAGTCGTACCTACTGTAAGGTTTATTTCCAATAATGCGCGTCACGGTTCAGTAACGGGTTGGAGTGAGCTGTGTCAGGGGGAGTTGCCGGCCTGGGCCCGGGTGCCGGTGGGCGCTAGCTGGTCGAGTCGAACAGCGTCTGGCGGGCGTGGTCGACGGCGGTCAGCACTGCCCCACGAAGGACAGGTGCCTCGCCGATCTGGGTGGGGACCACAGACGGGTGTACCGGCGCGATGCTGCGCACTGCTTCTGCGACCATCTGGCAGAGGATCTCGCCGCCGGCAGCGCCGACCTCGCCGGCAACAACCACCAATGCGGGGTCGACGACGGCGCAGACCGCGGCCATGCCCAAGGCAAGGCGGTCGGCGAAGGTGCGAAGGAACTCCTCGGCAGGGGCGCCGGCCGCGAGCGCGGCCCGGACCGCTTCGGCCGGGCTGCCGGCGGCGATGCCGTGTTCGCGGGCCAATTCAGCTACCGCCCCGGCGCCGACGAGCGCCTGGAAAGCGCCTTGGGCCGGGCGGTCGACCCGGGCCGGCGACGGCACGCCTGGCATGGGGAGGTAGCCGACCTCTCCAGCGGCTCCGGTGGCGCCGCGATGGAGGTGACCACTCAGGATCACCGCGAGCCCGACGCCCCGGCCGACCCACAGCAGCACCATGTTGTCGACATCGCGCCCGGCGCCTTCGGCGCGTTCGGCGGTAGCCGCGAGGTTCACGTCGTTCTCGAAGGTGACATCGCAGCCCAGATCGGCGGCAAGGGTCTGGCGCAGGCCGGCGTGCCAGCCGGGAAGATCGAAGGAGAGCTGGATGTCGCCGCTGACTGGATCGACGACGCCGGGCATGCCGATGACGACGTCGTCCACGGTGGAGACGTCCACCTTCCCCGTGCTGGCGGCATCGACGGCGACATCATGGATGAGCTGTTTCGGATCGGCCGTGTCGGATATGGAGCGCTCGGTGCGGGCGATCACCGTGCCGGTGATGTCCGCCAGCGCCGCTCGCACGCGGTCGGGGTTGAGCTCGATGCCGATGCTGTGCGAGCAGTTGGGCCGGATGGCGTAGAGCTCGGCATTGGGCCCGCGGCCGGCGGACTGCGTGCCAATCACCTCAACGAGGTTGCGTTCTTGCAGGCGGGCGAGCAGTTGTGACGCCGTGACCTTGGAAAGGCCGATCTTCTTGCCCAGGCCAACACGCGTGAGGGGACCTTCCTGAAGGAGCAGCTCGAGTGCGCTGCGGTTGTTCAGGGACCGGAGCAGGCTGGGCGTGGCAGGTCGCTGCGACACATCATCTCCCCGTTGGAAATAAACTTTCCAATATTGTCTTTGTCGTCAGGTTACATCGTCTAGATCCCTGACGACTGTTCAAACGAGGTCGTCCGGGGTGAGTTCCGTGCCCGTCGCGAACTCCTCCGAGAATACTGGCTCGCCGAGCGAGTGCCGGACCCTAGCGGTGATGCGATCGACGTCGGTGCGTTCGGCGGGGGGCAGGGGAGCTCCGACCCGCTCACGCAACGTGGTGGATGCGCCCAGCAACCGAGCGGCCCAGGTGTGGTGACCGTCCAGGGAGGCAGCTCCAGCCAGGCCTTCCAGTGCCAGTGCGACGGCCCGGGGGTCGCCGGTGGATCTGGCACCGGCGAGACTCTGCGTGTGATGGATCCGGGCAGCCTCGGCATCGCCGCGGAGCTCGGCCACGAAGCCCAGCTCGGCACGTATGAGGGACGTTCCGTAATGGGCTTCGAGCTGGTGGTTCCACTCGAGCCAGCGAAGGAGGTGCCGCTCGGCGGTGTCGAGGTGGCCTTGCCGCCGGGCACTGAGTGCCAGCCCCAGGCCGGCCATTTCCTCGTTCGGTAGATCGTCGTGCCGCGCGGCCAGGTCGGCTGCTTGCTGGTGCAAGTGGTCAGCCCGGGCGTAATCGCCGAGCAGGAGCGCGATGCGTCCCATGCGAGAGAGCATGCTCGAGTACTCCGACCACATCTCCAGATATTCGGCGATGCCGCGGCCTTCCTCGTAAAGCGCCTGGGCCGCCTCGTAATCGCCGGTGATCTCAGCGTGTGTGCCTAGCACATCGATGGCCTCCAGCCGGCCCCACCCGTCGCCGAGTTGGGTGAAGATCGCCGCAGCCTGCTCGCCGTAGCGTAAGACGGCCGGGAGATCGCCGTGGAAGACGGCCTGGGCGGCCTTGAGCACCAACGAGGCCGCCGTGCCCCAGCGGTGACCGGAGCGTTCGAAGCTGGCGAGGGCTTCGTCGGCGAGTCGCTCGCTGAGTGCGAGGTTGCCGAATCCGTACTCGGCATAGCCGAGCAGCCAGTGCGCGTACGCTCGACCCTCGGGATCACTGGTGTCGTCGAACAGTTTGAGCACGGCATCCGCGGGCTCGCTGCGTTGGCCGCGGTCCAGCGCGTTCAGGCCGGCGTACCAGCTGCGGGCCCGCGCGGTTAATGCTGCCGAGGCGGTTGCGTCCATGTCGAGGACCCGCCCCAGCGTCCGGATGGCTTCGCGTCTGCGTCCCCGCAGATACCACCCCCATGCCAGCGCGTTCACCAGCCTGAGCGCGTCGTCGACGGCGTTCTCGGTGATGGCTGTGTCGATGGCCAGGCGTAGGTTGGCTGTCTCCAGGGTGAGCCGGCGCAGCCACCGGCACTGTTCGTTGTCGCGCAGGTGCGCCTCGGCATGTTCGGCGAGCTCCAGGTAATACCGACGTTGCCGGCCGGCGGCGGCCATCGCCTCGCCCGCTTCGGCCAGGCGTTCCTGGCAATAGGTCGCGACCGACTCCAGCAGCCCGTACCTCGTCTCGGAGTCGTGCTGAGTAGCGACCACCAAAGACTGGTCGACCAGCCGGGCCAGTGCCGGGGCGACCTCCTGTATGGGCACGACGGTGTCGGCGCAGACGGCCTCCGCTGAAGCCAGCGTCGCGCCGCCGGAATGTGCGGCCAGCCGGCGCAGCACCGTGCGTTCGGTGGGCTCCAAGAGCTCCCAGCTCCAGTCGATCATGGCCCGGAGGGTGCGCTGACGTGCGGGAACGCCTCGCTTTCCGGCCGTCAGCAACTGGAATCGGTCGTCCATGCGGGCTGCGAGCTCGGAGACTCCGAGACCGGGAACTCGACTGGCCGCGAGTTCTATGGCCAGTGGTATGCCGTCGAGCCGGCGGCAGATAGCGGCGGCCTCGGCGGCGTTTTCGGCGGTGAGCGCAAAGCCGGGCGCGGCAGCCGCCGCACGGGCGACGAACAACTGCATCGCACTGAACGACTCTAGGATCTCTGGATCGGTGGCTGCCGCGGCAGGAAGCTCCAGGGGCGGCACTCGCTGGACGTGTTCCCCGGCGACGCCGAGAGGTTCCCGGCTCGTGGTGAGGATACGCAGCCCGGGGGCACTGCCGAGGAGACGTCCGGCGAGCTCAGCCACGGGTTCGATGAGGTGCTCGCAATTGTCCAGCACCAGTACGGCGTCGCGGCCGTGAAGTGAGCGAGCTAGTCGATCCAGGGTGCTCGCGCCCGGGAGGGTCGCGCTCGCGGCGTTCCCGGAGTCGTCCCGGATGCCGAGTGTGGATGCGATCAGGTCGGCGATGTCGGCAACGGTGTCGTGGCCAGCTCGGGCGGCCGGCCTGGGGACGGCGGCGAGCTCAGCGAACCAGATACCGCCAGACGCGACGGAGGAGCCGATGCCGGGCCCGGCCAGCCGGGCAGCCACGGCCAGCGCGAGCCGGGTTTTGCCGACGCCGCCCGGTCCGGTCAGCGTGATCAGCCGGCGGCCCCGGAGCAGGTCGTGGATCTCATCGATGGCTTGGGCACGGCCCACGATGGTGGTCAACGGAGCCGGCACGCTGTTTTGGGATAGTTCGGGCGCCTGCGGCACACCTGGGGCAGGAGCTGCTGACTCGCTCGCCGGAGCGGATACGGGTGACCCTGTGGTGCCCGCGCCGGGCGTGAGGGCAGGGTCTTGTCGGAGGATCGATTGCTGGAGCGCAACCAGCTCAGCGCCTGGATCCAGGCCGAGCTCGTCGGCGAGACGTTCACGTAGGTTGTGGTAGCTGGCCAGCGCTTCGCTGGGGCGGCCGCCACCGTACAGCGCCCGGATGTGGGCCGCCCGAAGCCGCTCGCGAAGCGGGTGCAACGCCACGAGGTCGGCGAGTTCGACGGCCAGCTGGGCATGCTCACCGAGCTCGAGGCGGGCCTCGGCCTGTTCTTCCAGCGCGACCAGGCGGTCCTCCTCGAGGCGCGTGATGGCGGCCTGAGCGAACGGTTCGTCGCGGAAGTCGGCGAGCGCGGCACCCCGCCAGAGCGACAGCGCCGCGGCAAGACCCTCCGCGCGATCCTGGGGCTCGCGGGCTTCCCGGGCCCGCGCTGTCAGGGTGTGGAAGCGGTGCGCGTCCAGGGCGTCGGGCTGCACTTTCAGAACATAGCCGGCCGGTTGATGTACGAGCACACGGCGGCCGTCCGGTGCCGCTGATTCGAGCACTCTGCGCAACTGCGAGACCTTGGTCTGCAGCGTGTTGATGGCCCGGGCCGGAGGCGCGGCACCCCACAGGTGGTCGATCAGGCGGTCGGCGGAAACGGGCTGGCCGAGGTTGACCAGCAGGCTGGCCAGGAGGGCACGCACCTTTGCTTCGGGTACGGCGACTGGCTCACCCTCCGCCGTCCACACCGCGAGTGGCCCGAGAACGCTGAACCGCATTCGCCCACGTTAACCCAGCGCACCGACAGCAACGGGCCACGTCGTGCGTAGACCCCCAGCGAAACCCCAGCCGTTCGTGAGCGCCACCGCGCATGGTCGATAACACGTCGAACGCACTGGGCACCAGCCATGGAGAAGACATCATGAACTCACTGCCGAAAGCCCCCGTCACCGTCCTCGGCCTCGGACCGATGGGCAGCGCCCTGGCCAGTACATTGGTCGAGAATGGGCACCCCACGACGGTCTGGAACCGGACCGCCAGCAAGGCCGAGCCTCTCGTGGCCATGGGCGCCACCGCAGCCGCCACCGTCGACGAGGCGGTGCACGCAAGCCCCCTGGTGATCGTTAACGTCATCGATTACGACGCCGTCGACGCCATTCTCGGCCCGGTGGCCCATGAGTTGACTGGCATGACGGTGGTCAATCTCACGAACGATTCGCCGGACCGGGCTCGCGCGATGGCGCGGTGGGCCAACGATCATGGGTTCGACTACCTCGACGGCTCGATCATGACGCCCACCGAATCGATCGGACGCCCGGAGGCCGTCTTCCTCTACAGCGGCTCGGAAGAGCTGTACGAGAAGCATCGGGACACGTTGTCCACTCTCGGTGGCACGGCGTCCTATCTGGGGAGTGACCCTGGACGAGCGGCGAGCTTCGACGTCGCGCTGCTCGACATCTTCTGGACCGGCATGACGGGAGTGGCGCACTCTTTCGCGCTGGCCCGGGCGGAAGGGATCACGCCGACCGAATTCCTGCCCTTCGCTCAGGGAATCGTCGAACTGGTGCGCGACATAGCCCCAGAGATCGCCAAACACGCCGAACTCGGCGAATATCCGGGCGACGACTCGAACCTCATTTCCACAGCGGCCGGATTGACGCACATCATCCACGCCGCGCAAGCGCGCAACGTCGACGCCAGCGTCCTGCGAAGCGTCGTAGGGCTCGTCGATCAGGTCATCCAGGCAGGTCACGGTGGAGACAGCTTCTCGCGGATGGTCGAAGCTTTCAGCCGCTGAGAGTCAACACGAAAGGAAGAACAAATGAAAGAAACGACGAAGAAACCGGTGACCGTGCTGGGACTGGGCGATATGGGCGCGGCATTGGCGAACGCACTGCTGGAGAACGGCCACCCCGTCACGGTGTGGAATCGCTCGCAGGCCAAGGCGGATCCGCTCGTGGCCAAGGGCGCGGCGCGAGGCTCCACCGTGGCCGACGCGATCAGCGCCAGTCCGCTGGTGCTTGTCTGCCTGCTCGACCACGCCAGCGTGCACGCCGTGCTCGACCCAGCCGCTGACGGACTGGCTGGCCGGGTTCTGGTCAATGTCACCTCCGGGAGCCCGGACGAGGCCCGCGAGCTGGCCGGGTGGGCGGCCGGCCAGAACGTCAAGGGGTTCCTCGATGGGGGCATCATGGCGATTCCGTCCATGATCGGCGGACCGGGCGCTCTGGTCCTCTACAGCGGATCCCGGGCGGCCTTCGAGGCCCACGAAGAGACTCTGGGCGCGATGGGCGCTGCGACGTTCGTCGGTGACGACGCCGGACTCGCGCCGCTGCTGGATCTGGCCATGCTGGCCGGGATGTACGGCATGTTCGGTGGCTTCCTGCAGGCGATGGCCTTCATCGGGACAGAACGGGTCGAACCCGAGGAGTTCACGACCTCGTTGCTGATTCCGTGGCTCCAGGCGATGACCGGCGCGTTGCCGGAGATGGCTCGGCAAATCGCCGCTGGTGACTACTCGTCCACGGGTTCGAGCCTGGCTATGCAGACATCGGGCGTGGGTTTCGTCGCGTTCAGCGAGTCCCTCGGGGTCAGCGGCGAGCTCATGGCTCCGCTGGAGCGGCTGATGAAACAGCGGGTCGCCGACGGCCACGGTGACGACGATCTGTCCAGCGTCGTCGAGCTGATCGCCAAGCCGTCGGACCGATGACGGCGGACGGCGGCAGGCCACGGCACCACCGACCTGATCGACCAACTCATGAGGAGGACCACATGAATAGCCCGACGGCTGCCAGTAGGAGCCAGACAGTTGCCAACCGGACGTACGCCGACCTCAGTTATGCCGGTCCGATGCGGGTGGGTGTCATGGTGATGGCCGACGCGCCGATGCCGCAGCTCATGGATCGGATCAGCAGGACCGAGGAGCTCGGCTTCGACCAGCTATTCCTGGCCGACCACCTGGCCCACCCGTTCGCGCCGGGCACCACCTGGTTCGACTACGGCAGCCTGCTGGGCGCCGCGGCCATGCGCACCGAGCGGATCCGGATCGGCACGATGGTGAGCAACCCGATCCTGCGGCCACCGGCGCTGCTGGCACGGGAGGCCGTCACTGTGGATCACCTCTCCGGTGGCCGGCTGGAGTTGGGCATCGGCGCAGGCATTATCGAACTAGATCACCACGCCACGGGCACCGAGCCGTGGACGGTCGGGGAGCGCGTCGGGCGTTTCGTGGAGTACGCCCAGATTGTCGATGAGTTGTTGCGTGCGGATGGTGACGTGTACGACTTCCACGGCAAGTGGCTCCGGGTGAGCGGCCTGCCGACGAATCCCGGACCGATGCAGCGCCCCCGGCCGCCGATCATCGTCGGCGGGCAGGCGCCCACCATCTTGCGGGTCGCGGCTGAGCGCGCGGACATCTGGAACACGATCGGCCGGATGGACGCGACGGTCGCGGAGAACATCGAGCTGACCCGGGAGCAGAACCGAAGGCTCGACGAGCTCACCGAAGAGATCGGGCGCGATCCGAAATCGTTGCGCCGCTCCGTCGCGATCGACCCGTTCACGGCCCCCGAAGGTTTCGAGGAGCAGGTGGAGCGCTTCGCGGCGGTCGGCTTCGACGAGTTCTTCTTCACCTGGCCCGACGACGCGCACGTGGGCGAGCTCGAACGCATCGCGAAGACCTTGCCGGCCCTGCGCGACTAAGCAAGGCGCGATGACCGCCAGCACCGGTGATCGTCAGTACGTTGTGGTCGTGATCCCGCGACCACAACGTACTGACGATCACCTCATAGGGACCACAGCGTACTGACGATCACCGGGCGAGGAGAGACTCCACGAGCCGGAATCGAAGCCCCTGGATCACTGGCGGCGGCGGGGCTGAACCCTGCGGGTCTGCAACGTGCTGCGGGTCTTGTCGAGGGCGGCGAGCGTCTCCTCGTAGCGGCGATGTGCCACGCCGACGAACAGGCAGTCGACCACCGCGAGCTGGGCGATGCGGCTGGCCATCGCCCCGGAGCGGAATGTGGTCTCCCGCGCGGCCGTCATGAGGACGTAGTCGGCGTGCCCGCCCAGCGGAGATCGGGGGACGTTGGTGACGGCGATGGTGGTGGCACCGTTCTGTTTGGCGACGTGCAGCATGTCGACTGTGTCCGCCGTGGTTCCGGCATGCGAGATGGCGACGGCGACGTCCTCGGTGGTGAGCAACGATGCGGAAGTGAGCGCGACGTGGGGGTCGGACACACCGGAGGCGAACAGCCCGATGCGGCGCAGCTTCTGATGCAAGTCTTCAGCGACGACGCCCGAGGCTCCGGCGCCGTAGATGTCGATCTTGCGTGCGGTGGTCACGGCGTCCACAGCCAGCTCGAGGGTGTTCAGATCGAGTGCGGCGACGGTGTCTTCGATCGCTTGGGCATCGTTGGCGGTGATCTTGGCCACGATGGTCCGGAGGTCGTCCGTGGCGTTGATAGTGCCGTCGATCGGGCCGTGATGTGAGGTCGCTTCCTGAAGCGTCACATCACGCGTCAGGGCCATCCGTAGATCCGGGTAGCCCCGGAAGCCCACGGCCCGGCAGAATCGGAGCACCGTCGCCTCGGACGTCATGCATTGTTCAGCGAGTTTACTGATCGAACTCTCGGAAACGCCGGCAGGATCTTCGATGACGGCCGCTGCCACGCGTTGCTCGGCCGGGCGCAAGGTGGGCAGCGCGGCGCGGATGTGCACAAGCGCGTTATGTGGAGACGGCGGCGGTGCCGTCGTCGGCGTGTGGGTGGTCATGTCCGGCCTGCCTCCGTCAGTGTCAGATCGGCCACTTGCTGCCGGATCGTGGAGATCTCCGACCATTCCCGAGACGGATGGACTCGGTTGGTGAGGAGGATCGTCACCGTTCCCAGGCTGGGGGTCACCACAAGCGAGGTGCCGGTGAAGCCAGTGTGCCCGATCGCGCCGTGCGCGGCCAGGCTTCCCATGAACGACCTGTCGCCGATGCGGGGGCCGAGACCATGCCGGTAGCCCGGCTTGAGCCGCGAGGGCAGCTGGTCGGTGATCATTGCCCGGGCGGTGTCGGGATCTAGTACACGAGCGCCGTCTACCTCACCGCCGAGCCGCAACATCTCGCCGAATCGGGCGAGGTCATGAGCGGTGCTGAAGAGCCCGGCGTTGCCCGCCGTGCCGCCGAGCGCCCAGTTGTTCTCGTCGTGGACCTCGCCGCGGACCATGCCTCGGCCGACATAGGGCTGATACTCGGTGGCGGCGGTGCGGGCGACCAGACCACGATGAGGGCGGTAGCTCGTATCGGCGAGGCCCAGGGGGGTAAGCACCGCATGTTCCACGAGACGGGGCAGGCGGCTGCCGGTGAGCCGTTCGAGGAAAAGTCCAAGGGCGATATATCCGACGCACGAGTACTCGAAGTGGCTGCCCGGGGTGTGTGTGAGTGGGGCTTGCAGAACCGCGGCGACGCGCTGGGCCTGGGTGGGGATCTCCCACAGCCGCCGCACGGCTGGGAGGCCCGACGTGTGCGTGAGCAGGTGCCGCACCGTGATCTCGCCGCGGATGTCGTCGGCCCATTCCGGAAACTGCGACGCCGCGGGCGTGTCGAGGGTGAGCAGGCCCTCGTCGCTGAGTGCGAGCGTGGTCGCCGCGGTGAAGAGTTTGCTCAACGAAGCGATGTCGAAGACCGTGTCCGGCGTCATTGCCTCACGCTCGTCGGGCGACAGCAGTTCTGGTCCGGGCCCGTATCGGACCGCGTCCCCGACGGCTGCTTTCTCGATAAGCTCGCCATTGCGCATCACGAGCGCCACGGCTCCCGGGTAGCGCGGATGGGTGTGTTGCGAAGTGTCTGTGCGGAGGCCGGCCTCGAGTAGCTGCCGCAGTCTGCTCATGGGGGACAGACTACGAGATCCACGATCATCGTGTAGTTTATTGACCCATTCCATCCGCGGTGGGTTGATAATTGACACGCGTGCTGGACCTGCGGCACGAAAGGAACCGATGACAACTCCGTTAGAGCAGCTGATGACCGAGCAGGTGGACGAGCAGTACAACAGCATCGACACCGCCTCGGTGGCGGAGCTGGCCGGGATCATGAACGAGGCGGACGCCACGGTGCCCGCGGCTGTGAATGCCGCGTTAGGACAGATCGTGCCAGCCGTCGAAGGTGTCGTGGCGCGGCTGAAGGCAGGCGGGCGGCTGTTCTACGTCGGCGCTGGAACCGCCGGCCGGCTCGGTGTGCTCGACGCGTCGGAGTGCCCTCCGACATTCAACACCGCGCCCGGCCAGGTTTACGGCATCCTGGCCGGCGGCATGGAAGCGCTCGTCGCCGCCCAGGAAGGCGCCGAGGACGACGAACAGGCCGGTGCCGCTGACGTCATCTCCCACGGCGTCGGGTCTGGTGACGCCGTCGTCGGCATCGCCTCGAGCGGACGGACTCCCTACGTGCTCGGCGCCTTGCGCGCGGCCAGGGATCTCGGTGCGCTGACGATCGCTCTCGCCTGCAATGCCGATAGCGACATCGGCCTGGCCGCGGACCTGCCGATCGAGGTGCTTGTCGGCCCCGAGGTGGTAGCGGGCTCCACCCGCCTGAAAGCCGGCACCGCGCAGAAGATGGTGCTCAACATGATCTCGACCATCTCCATGGTTCAGCTCGGCAAGACCTACGGCAACCTCATGGTGGACATGCGCGCCACCAACGAGAAGCTCAGGGAACGAGCTATCCGGATGGTGCGGCTCGTCACCGACGCCGGGCGCGACGAGGCGCTGGCCGCGCTGCACGCGGCCGACATGGAGGTAAAACCCGCCATCCTGCTGATTCGCAGCGGCGTCGACGTGCCAGAAGCGCGGGCGCGGTTGCAACGCGCCGAAGGCCGGTTGCGCCTCGCCCTCGAGGAGTAGCCATGAGTACCCGGTCCGGCGGAGAGGCAGGGGAACCCCCTCCGCCCGCGTTCCTCGGGCTACGCGCGTCCGACCGCACCCCGTCGAATCCCCCGCACCCGGAACCTCTGACTGTGCTCGGGATGATCTCCGGGACGAGTCATGACGGGATCGATGTCGCGGTGGTCGACTTCACCCTGGACGAGGGCAACGTGCTGCACGGAACCGTCCGGCATACGGCGAGTCCGGCTTACGACGCCGCGCTGCGCGCCCGGTTACGCAGCACACTGCCGCCGGCAGAGATTCGCTACGCCGACGTGTGCGAGCTGGACACGCTCATCGGGCAGGCGTTCGCTGGCGCCGCCGCCAGCGCGGCGGCCGCCGTCGGAGGGGTTGACCTCGGCTGTTCTCATGGGCAGACCGTCTATCACTGGGTGGATCGCAACCGGGCGCTCGGCACGCTGCAGATCGGGCAGCCGGCCTGGATCGCCGACCGGCTCGGCGTCCCGGTGATCTC
Organism: Phytoactinopolyspora mesophila; assembly: GCF_010122465.1. Taxonomy (NCBI): domain Bacteria; kingdom Bacillati; phylum Actinomycetota; class Actinomycetes; order Jiangellales; family Jiangellaceae; genus Phytoactinopolyspora; species Phytoactinopolyspora mesophila. Next base: position 562,745 of record NZ_WLZY01000001.1, read on the forward strand.
CGACGTGCGCATCCGCGACATCGTCTCCGGCGGGCAGGGCGCGCCCCTGGTTTCGCTGCTGGACCTGCTTCTCCTGGCCGGGTTGACGGGGCGGGCCGCTGCGTTGAACTTGGGCGGGATATCGAACATCACCGTGCTACAGCAGGCCGGTCGCCACGCGCCGGTCGCCTACGACGTCGGCCCGGCGAACGCCCTGATCGATGCGGCCGTGCTGGCTGCTGATCCAGATGGGCCCGGGTATGACGTAGACGGACGGATCGCCGCCACCGGAACGGTTCGAGGCGATCTGCTCGCGGAGTTGCTGGGGGAGCCGTACTACGCACTCACCGCACCGAAGACTACGGGCAAGGAACTGTTCCACGCCGGTTACCTGGCCGAGGTGTTGTCCCGGCACCCGGGTATCGATGCGACCGGCGCCGATCATGCAGACGTCGTCGCGACGCTCACCGCCCTGACCGCCCGCACCGTGGCCGCCGAGGTCCGCTCGCACAACATCGACACGCTGGTGGTCTCCGGCGGAGGCTGGCTCAACCCGACGCTTCGCGCCATGCTGGCTGCCGAAATGCCGGAGGTGGCGCTCCGATCCTCGGCGGAGCTCGGAGCCCCCGTCGGCGCCAAGGAGGCGATCGCGTTCGCGCTGATCGGGTGGCACACGTGGCACGGACTCCCCGGGAGCGTGCCGTCGTGCACCGGCGCCGGCCGGGCTAGTGTGCTCGGCACCGTGACGCCCGGTGCCGGTCCGCTGCGACTGCCGGCAGCGCTCCAGGCCGCGCCGTCGGCCCTGGTACTCGACGCGGGCAACTGAAGAGCGACAGCGAAGCCACAGCCGCATCACGGGAGGACGTCGACACAGCCCAAGCGGTCACCGGCCATGCCGGCCTCGCCGGGCCCGGTCATGGTGTGCTTCTCGTGGATGACCACGGAGTTGGCCTCCCCGGTACGGGGCGTCCACCCCACGGAGGTCTCGGAGTGGCCATGGCCGGTGCCGTCCGTCGTGAGGTCCAACCAAACCTCGTTCTCGGGGTTGGCGTACTCAGGGTCGGTCGACGGCTGCACAGGATCGAGCACGTCCTGGTAGTGCGGACCAGAGTCGCCCGGATCTGGCCCGCAGGGATTGGTGTGCAGATGCGCTCCGAACTCCCGGTCGGCTTCGACACCATCGAGGGTGAGTGTGAACTCGGTCCCCTCGCCGGCCGGCCCAATCGTCACCTCGGCGTATCCTCCGATGGGGAGGGCGTCGTCGTAAGTGAACGCCTCGGCTGGGCCTGCATCGTTGCTGAAGGTCGCGGTCACTGTGCGCACGTCGTTGATGTCGGCGGTGGCGGGAACATCGGCCGGGGCCGAGTTCGTCGCGTCGTCACCGCCACATCCTGAGACGACGACGGCGCTCAGCACAACTGCCAGGGCACCGGTTCGGGCTCGGCCGCGGCGGCCCGAAGCAGGGCCGGCACCCGATCGGCGAGCGACGCGGAGTAACCGTGGGCCGGTACGAGGCGGGCGGGGAAGAGGCAGGCGGATGAGCGACACAGCGATGCTCCAGAAACGTGACGATCGAGAATCAGCTCGTCACGCTACCGACGCGGCCCGGCTCCCGTCCGAGAAACGCCAACTTTCGGCGCCGCGTGGGCTGCCGCGCCCGTGAGCGGCGCGAGCTTCGTCAGCCGGTCAGCCAACCGCTGTCGGAGAGCGCTTCGCCATTCCTTGATCGAGCAAGCCGCTCACCCATCGCTCAGCAGTTCGAGGCCCTGAGCTGCGATCGCGGCTAGGCGCCGTTCGTCGGCCAGTGCGCCGGGCTCGTCGGTGGCCAATTGCATCACGAAGACGTGCCGGACGCCGTCGGGGTCCTCGAGCAGCCAGGACAACGCATAGACCCCAGGCGCCCCGCCGCCCTTGAAGCCGGCGTAGGGCCAAGCGTCGGGATCGACAGGTACTCCAGGGTTGACCGCCATGATCGCGCGTACGGTGCCTGAGTCGTCGTCGGCGGCCATGTCGTGCAGCGCATGGTGGGCCGCGGCCAGATCGGGGCCGCTGGCGAACCAGCCGACGCCGTAGGGCCAGACAGCCTCGGTGATCCCGCCCGGATCGACGTCGAGCACTCCGCCGGGAAGCTCCTCGAGCATCCTGCGGCGTTCGTCGGTGTCCGCACCCTGCCAGGCGCGCGGCAACTCGGGATCGGACCATCCGAGCTGGAAAAGCTCGCGGGTGGTGATGAACGGTGTGAGGAGCGCCGGTTCGTCGTGTCCCATGTCGGACACCGCGGCTTCCACGGATTCCCGGCCCACCAGATCGATCAGGATGTCGGTGGCGGTGTTGTCGCTGATCGAGATCATCTTCTCGGCGGCCTCGGCGACGCTGACGGAGGTCCCGGGCTCAGCGTCCTGCAACTCGCCCGTGGGAAGGCTGCGGACGTCGTCGGTCACGGTGACGTCGTCGTCCCAGGAGAGATCCCCGCCGAGCACACTTTGCTGGACCGCGCCGAGGACGTACAGCTTGAATATCGATCCAATGGGCCGGGCCTGGGCGCTCTGGTGCTCATGGATCACCTCCCAGGTGCCGTCGTCGTCCCGAACGGCGTAGAGGCCGAAGTCCGCACCAGTGTCGGTCAGCGCTTCATCGAGGTCTTCCCAGCTGCTGATGTCCGGAACCTCGGAGGCCGCTTGTACGAACAACGTGTCGATCAGGCCGTCGTTGTCCAGTTCGACATGCATCTGCCATGAAGATCCGTCCTCGGTGGTCAGATCGATTTGTGCCTGGTGCTCGGTGCCGTCGTAGTCGTCGATCACGAAGGTGCCCAGACTGCGGAGTGAATCGAACGTGTCGGCGACATCCTCGGCCGGCACATGGGCGAGGAAGGTGTCCGAGAAGCGCCCGGCCGCGACGTCCGCATCCGGACCGGATCCGGCCCGCAACTGTTCGAGGACCCACTGAGCCTGTTCGGCTACGGGGGTATCGATGCTCAGCTCTTCCAGATCGGCCGTGCCCGCCTGGGCAGTCTCCGTGGCTGGGGGAGTCGCGCTGGAGTCGTCGGACGGGTCTTGCTCAGTGCAAGCCGTGACGACGAGCAGAGCGCTCACCATGCTGAGGCTGAGGATGGGAAGACGGCGTGGATACACAGGTTCTCCGAAGAGGGTTCTAGTGGTGCCGACGCTGAACGCTGCGCCGACACGACACTAGCCGATGCGCGAGCGGCTGCCGGGCAGGGCACAAGACGGACGGTACTGACAAGCGACCTTGCGAGCCGTGACAAGTTAGTCATGATGTCTTCGGAGCTCGATCGAGCTTTGAAATGCACTGAGGCTGACGGCAAGTCAGTTTGCCAAAACTCTTTACGCGTCGAACTGTCATGTATATAGTCATGCTCATGACCTACCGGATCATCCGGATTAGATAGCTAGGTTCGGTAGGGTTAAATCCGCGAGAGACACTCGGAGGGAGGCGGCTCATGGGACTCTTGGATTCGCTGCTTGACACGATCGGCGACTTGGTCGACGACGTGCTCAATTTGCTACTGAACCTTCTCTAGTTGCCCAGTGGGTCTCCTCCGATGAGATCCTGAAATGCAGGTCGGCGTCGTGTCAGGCCAGCGGTGCGGGGGAACGCAGCGACGACGGGGGCCGGCGAAGACGAACCGAATTGCACGGGGGTATGGTCCGCGTGTGTCAAAGTGGTCAATTGACACACGCGGATCATTTTTGTTCCATCACAATTCAAATGAATTCACACGTGGGACTGCTCGTGCGGCACCGGGTCGTGGGGCAAACTCGTCCGCGTCGCCCGAAGGTATGCGAAGGGCGTACGTAGGCGGAAATTGGCCACTCGGGACGTATAGACGTCTGCGTACCTCTCGACCTGCCGAGCGAACAGACTCTTGTCGTTTCCGGCGCGCATCAGCGGGCCCCAGGTCGAGTTCCCCAGTTCGGCAGCCGCCTTGGCGAGTGGGACGATACGCAGATCCAACTCGCGTAGTTCTTCGAGGATTGATCCGATAGAACGGGTATGTTCCAGCGCGGTGGCATCGCCGTTGTTCTGCGCGCCGTGTTTCGCTTGGGCGAGGCGAGTCTGGGCTACCTCGTCCTCGAGAAGCACCTTGGCGGCCATCAGCTCCCTGAGCTCCTGTTCGTCGCCGACGAATCGGGCGGCGTCGGCGATCTCCGCCTCCAGCTCGCGCATGATCAGCGCCGTTCTCCAACGCAGCACCGACTTCGTCACGTGGACATCGCCGAACAGGTGGTCGCCCGCGTAGAGGATCTGGGCGCCGTCGAGGCCAAGGCTCTGTTCCACGAGCCGGGCGCTGGCTCCGTGGTACACCTGCCCGGCCTCGAGAAGACCCCGGTGCGGGTGCATCAGGCCGCTATCCGGTTCGACGATCCGGAATGCCTGGCCGTCCTCGGCAAAGAACCGCGGCTTCGCGGCGGAAACGACCACGAGGTCGAACAGGTCGCGCCACGAGCCCGAGGGCACGTGCCGGTCGAAGGCGTAGCTCATCATGTCGCGGGTGTACGACCACTCGCTGTTGGTGATGAGCATCAGCGCCTTGCCGGCAAGGCGCTGATCGAGCAGAGTCTGGGCGGTCTCGTGGTCGAGGTCGCAGAACCGGTCCGGATCCGCGGCGATCTCCTTCTTGAGAGTGCCGATGGCATGCGACTGGTCCAGTGCGGACGACACCTGGTGGTAGAGCTCGTCGTAGCCCATCGGACCCGCGATCACCCCGGCATCGAGCCGGTCCACCAGCTGCGCGTAAAGCGCCGCCTCGGAGATGGAGAACATGGTGTTCAGAAACCGGAAACGCCGCTCACCCAGATCCACGAAGACGCCGTTGTAAGTGCGCCGGAGCTCGTCGAAAGACAGCTGCCGGGTACCGTGCTGCGCCTGGATGACGTAGCCGAACCGAGAGGCTTTGACCAGGTTTCCGAGGTCGAGATCGATGACCAGGCCCTGGAGGTAGCGGTCGGCGTCGAACACGACGTCGTCAACGGGGAACCCGCGCTCGCCCAGCAGCCGGACGGCATGCTGGAACGCGGCGCCCTCCCACTCCTCGATCCGGTAGTGGATGAGCGTGTAGTCCATGTCGTAGCCGATAGCTTCGACAGAACGCAGGTTCAGCGTCCGGTTCGCGTAAATTCCGCGTTCCGGGTCGGCGGCAAGTGTCATGTCTTCGTTCTCCCATGGACATGCGTGTCGAGATTCCACGATCGCGCAATGGTGCCTCCCCACCTTCTCATCTATGAGCACGTGTGGGGATGTCAATGGCGAGCACCGCTCGCGACGCGGGCTAGCCGCGGGAACACCGGGCCCGGGCGGCCCACCTGTGCGCCGGTGCCCAGCTGGGTGCGCAGCTGTTGCGCCCCGGCTGGAATGAACGGCGCCGCCTCCGTCGCCAGCACCCTGCAGACCTGGACCAATGTGGCCAGAACCGTGTCGAGCCGCTGGGCGGCGTGGTCGTCACCGGCGTACTCGAGGGCAGCCAGATGCCACGGCCGCTCTGTCTCGACCAGCCGGTTGCCATCGGCGATGACCACGCACAGGGCGTCCGTGGCCGCGCGGATGTTGAAGGTGTCGAGGCACTGGTCAATCGTCCGCGGCAGCTCATCGGCCGATGCCGGCAGCAGGGAATGGGCTTGCGTGGTGCCCAGCCGGCCGGCGCGGAACTTGTGGACGAGGGTCACGGTGCGGTTCACCAGGTTTCCGAGTCCATTGGCGAGGTCGAGATCGTGGCTGGCCACCAGCCGGTGCTCGCTGAAGTCGGTGTCGCCGACCCGCGCGACTCCGTGCGCCAGCCACCAGCGCAGCGCGTCCGAACCGTAGCGGTCAACCAGCTCGACGGGGTCCACAGTGCTGCCGGCGCTCTTCGAGAGCTTGCCGCCGTTGGCGCTCAGGTAGTCGTGGATGAAGATGTCGGAGGGCAGCGGCTCACCGGCGGAGAGCAACAGCGCCAGCCAATACACCGCGTGGAAGCGGACCACGCCCTTGCCGATGACATGGACGCGGCGGGCGGATTCAAGCCACCAATCCCGGTAGGCCGGGCCGTGTTCGCCGGCATCGGTCGCGGAGGCGTAGTCCAGAGCGCTGACGTAGTTGGCCAGCGCATCCCACCACACGTAGATGGTCTGGGCCGGATCGCCGGGGACCGGGATGCCCCATCCACCGGATCGCTCGGCAGGTCTCGAGACGCTGAAGTCGTTCAGCCCGGATCGGATGAACGCCAGTACCTCGTGCCGCCGCTGGACCGGCTCGACGCGTACCCGGCCGGATTCGATGACGTCGAGGAGTTCGCCGGCGTAGCGCGACAACCGGAAGAACCAGTTCTCCTCGACGACACTTTCGGGTTCTCGCTGATGCTCGGCGCATCGCCCGTCCTCGAGTTCGCCAGGGGAGTAGAACTGCTCACAGCCCGTGCAATACAGACCTTCGTAGGAGTGCCGGTAGAAGTCGCCCCTGCGATCGCAGCGTTCCCAGAGCCGCAACACCGCGCGGGCATGGCGTGGGTCGACACTGGTGCGGAGAAAATCGTCGTTGGACAGATTCAGCGGCGAGCGCAGGGCGGCGAATTTCTCGGAGTTCGCTTTCACGAAGGCACCGACCTCGACGCCTGCCTCGCGGGCCGCCGTGACATTCTTCAGCGCGTTGTCGTCGGTGCCCGTCAGAAACCGGACCTGCTGCCCGCGCAGGCGCCGATGACGTGCCAGCACGTCGGCCTGGACCACCTCGAGGGCATGCCCGAGATGCGGGTCCCCGTTGACGTAAGGAATGGCGGTGGTGACGTAGTAGCGTCCGTTGCTCATGGTGTGTCCCTTTCGCCGCTGCCCAGCAGGGCCACACCAAGACTGGGCCCCTGCGTGGCAGGGGCCCGTGGTTTGGAAGTGAGTGGGTTACAACCGCACGCCGAACAGCCCCCTGTGGGGGCGCATCATGAAGAGGCAAGAGGCGCGGCGCAGCATGCCGGCAATGATACGCGGTGCGCGACGTCGAAGATGACAAGAGACGTAGGGCTGACAAGATAGGACTGATGAAACGGATTCTGGTCACGGGTGCCGCCGGGCTGATCGGCCGCACGGTATTGCGGCACTTCACCGAGCTCGATGTGCCGGTCACAGCCTTGGTGCTCGAGGATCCGGGCGACCTGCAGGCCAGCCGTGTGGTCGTCGGTGATGCGGGCGACCGGAGCGTGGTCACCGACGCGTTGAAGGACGTGGACGCGGTGGTGCACCTCGCGGCGATACCGTCACCGAAATTCGGTACCGCGGATCGCGTCTTCAGCGGCAACACCGCGGCGACGTTCACGGTGCTGGACGCGGCGGGGGAGCGCGGCATCCGGCGCATGGTGATCGCCAGCAGCATCAACGCAGTCGGCCTCAAATTCGGTCCGCATCCGGTTCATCCCGCATACCTGCCGTTCGACGAGCACCTGCCGACCGAGGCAGCGGATCCGTACTCGTTGTCCAAGTACGTCGACGAGGCGACAGCTGCGGCGATGGCGCGGCGGCACAACGCAACGGTCGTGGCGTTGCGCTTTCCGATGGTCGCGGGGCTCGGCAACGGCCCTGGAACGGACGACCGGCTGCCTGGTTTTTTGAAGATGATCGCCGCCGACCCTGAACACGGGGCTCCGGATCTTTGGATGTACCTCGAGGTCCGCGATGCGGCTCGTGCGGTTGAAGCTGGCCTGAGGGTGAGCGCTCCTGGTGCTCATGTGGTGACGGTGGCCGCACCCCTGACCTCCGCCCCGTATCCCACCGAACAGTTACTCGATGCATTTCACCCCGGAGTCCCGCGACGGGCACAATTCCCCGGCCGCGAGGTTCCCGCCGATCTCACGGTCGCGCGTGATCTCCTCGGTTTCACCGCGGAGCACGTCGTGGAAATGCCGTGTGTGGACCTGCCCACGGAAATCAGCCGCCATTGACAACGCGGCCAGGATCGTGAGAGCGGCGCATCGGCCACAGCACTCTGTGTGCCTCGCCACACGTGCGGGGTCTTCTACTCCAGAGAAAGCCCGTCTTCGCTCAGGGTGAACATTCGTCCTGGTGGGGCCGTTACTCCCCGGTAGCTGGGTGGTGCGCGGTGCTCCAGGACAACGGGAATTAGCCACATTGCTGAGAAAAGGCCATGCGCCGGCGGCAAAGCAGCGGTGAGGTGGGGTACCCTTGCGCTCCGCAAACGATAGTGACACCAGTGGCATCTATCCGGCATCAGTTCGCGGGAATGGACGCCCGGCGCAGGTGGAGGCCGGATGATCTGCATCACATCGGCGAGCCGATGTGCAGATGGAGTAAGAAATCAGGCACAATCTCGGCGCTGGACCGGGCACAACCGCGACCTCTCGTGCGTTACGAAGGGCACGACGGGAGTGGTGCTGCCTGGTGCCACACCGCAAAGAACACTGACTGCTATGTGCCCAGCGAGGGGGACAGCCCAATGGCAACCGATTACGACGCACCACGCAAGACCGAGGATGAAATATCCGAGGACTCGATTGAAGAACTGAAAAACCGACGGATCGACAAGTCGTCCGGCATCGTCGACGTGGACGAGTCTGAACTCGCCGAGTCGCTCGAGCTACCTGGCGCCGACCTGTCCAACGAGGAACTCGCGGTGCGGGTTCTTCCGCGGCAGGCCGATGAGTTCACCTGTGGACGATGCTTCCTCGTCCACCACCGGAGCCAGTTGGCAAAGGAGGAGGCCGGGCAGCTGGTCTGCCGCGACTGCGCTGCCTAAGTGCTCCCAGCCTCCTCGCGCGCCGCCCCGATGACCGCCTTGAGTTCATCGGGGCGGCGGCTGGACAGCAGCCAGTACGGCGTCGGATCTTGGGCGTCCACGACCTCGATCCGGATCACGGGGGTGATATAGCCGCGGACGATCCAATAGGCAGCGGGACTCAGGTCACGTCCGCGGGCAGCACGGGCGGCGTCGCCGTGGAAGGTCTCGACGCTGCCGACGGCGCTGAGCGGCAACCGGGCAGAGCCGGCGATCAGCGCGCCGGACTCGACCGCGATCCGCGGTCGGCCATACATGACGAGTACGAAGCCGCCCAGCAGGAGCAGTCCGGCTCCGGCCGGAACGGAAACCCGGGGGCCATAGGCATGCTGATAGATCAGCCAGACGGAGAACACCAGGCCCAGCAAGAGCAGCCACCAGCTCAGCGGCGCGAACAGTCGCTCGTGGTAGCGGGTGGATCGGCGGGAACTGTTGCCGGTCTGCCTGTTGTCCATATCGAGCAGGGTGCCACGTCCGGCCGCTTCGGTGCACAGGTAGGGTCTGCGGACGTGAGCGATGTGACAGAATCCCGGGTCGACGTGCTGATCGCACGGCTTGACCAGGACGTTCCCATGCCGTCGTACGCCCATCCCGGCGACGCGGGCGCGGATCTCGTGACCACCGAGGCTGTGACGATCGCCCCGGGCGAACGCGCGCTGGTTGGCACAGGCATCGCGATTGCGCTGCCCACGGGCTACGCTGCTTTTATCCACCCGCGCTCCGGACTCGGGCATCGGCTGGGTGTCAGCATTGTCAATACGCCTGGCACGGTGGACGCTGGTTATCGGGGCGAGGTCAAGGTTCTGCTCGTGAACCATGACCTCCGTGAACCGGCGGTATTCGAGCGTGGTGACCGCATCGCGCAACTCGTGGTCCAGCGGGTCGAGCACGCCACGTTCCACGAAGTGGAACGGCTGCCGGGTTCGGCACGGGGCGATGGTGGGTACGGGTCAACGGGCCGTTGACCTGAAGGGGTCACCCGATCTCTGTCGACATATAGGGAGTAAACACAGGTGTTCCGACGCCGGCGACGAGACGACGAAGCGCCGCACCAAGAGCAGCCGCACCAGAGCGGCGAGCACGACGCTGACCAAGAACAGCCTGCTGACGAGGGCGCGGCGGAAGCAGCCGGCGTAGATCGTACGAGTGGGCCGTACGACTCCTCGGAAGTAGACCTCGACCAGGCCCGCGAAGGCCGGATCGATCTGGGCGGTCTGCTGATCAGAGGCGTCGACGGCATGAAGATCCAGCTTCAGGTCGACAAACGCAGCGGACGCGGCACAAGCGCCCTGCTCGCCGTCGGGGAGGCCGCGGTCCAGCTGGTTGCGGTAGCGGCGCCCAGGAGCTCGGGACTCTGGGAACAGACGCGGCTGCAGATCGCCGAGGACGCCAAACGGCGCGGCGGCAGCGCGCAGGAGGGCACGGGGCCGTTCGGCACAGAGGTCCGGGTGGTGATACCGGTCACCACGAAGGACGGCAAGCAGGGGCACCAGCCGTCGCGGATCTCCGGCATCGACGGCCCGCGCTGGATGCTGCGGGCCACGTTCCTCGGCAAGGCGATCAGTGATGCGTCGGCGTTCCAGCGTCTCGTCGAGGTCACCCGACAGGTTGTGGTGGTCCGTGGCGACACTCCCATGCCTCCGGGTGAGGTCATCTCGCTGACCCCACCGTCCCGCGAAACGCCGGAGACGGATCAGGACGAAGTGCCGACCATCACCGACAGCCAGGCCTCCGAAGTCGAGCCGACGGAGCAAGACACGTGACGGCCGGCCAGCAGCCACCCGAGGGTGGGGGTCGGCCCTCGGCCGCCACCAACCCGGGCCCCAATCACGAGCCCGCGGCAGACACCCCAGCGGTGGAACGGCACGAGGCTGACGAGCACGCCGAACCGGGCGGCAGCGATACCCGGCAGCATCTACCCACGGCGCCTTCCGGGTGGATGACCAGCCTCGCCGCCGATGAGCGCTTCAAAGCCACCAATGCGCTGACGCCGAGCGCGTTGCTCGACGCGGGTTTGCCGCTGGCGCTGTTCACCGTGGTCTACACCGCCGCCGGCCGCGACCTGACGATGTCGCTGTGGTCGGCTCTGGGAGCCGGCGTCGTGCTGGCCGTGATCAGGTTGATCCGGCGAGACCCGATGCAGAACGTCATAGCCGGGTTCATCGGCCTGGGGCTGGCGGTGTTCGTCGCCAGCCGCACCGGCCGTGCCGAAGACGTCTTCCTGCCCGGCCTGCTGATCAACCTGGGCTACGGCATCGCGTTCGTGGTGTCGATCATCGCTCGCTGGCCGTTGCTCGGCGTGCTGGTGGGCCTGACCACCGGCCAGGGTATGGCCTGGCGGCGCGATCCCGCGCTGCTGCGTGCCTATACCCTGGCGACCGCGCTCTGGGTGGCCATGTTCGCCTTCCGGCTCTCAGTGCAGGCGCCGCTGTATTTCGCCGGAGAGGACCAGCTGGGATGGCTGGCCGGCGCCCGGCTGGTGATGAGCTGGCCGCTCTTCCTGCTCGTGGCGTACCTCTCGTGGCTGATCGTCAGACCGGCCTATCGCGCCCAGCAGCTGCGGCAGGCCGAGGGGGACCGGGTAACGGAGTAGGCCGCCGAACAGCGATCGGGCCACCGGCTCTCCGACCCGGATCACCCGCGTCAGCCCCTCGGCGAGAGCAATTCCTCGAGCTGCTGCTCGCGGTCCGGCGCGGCCACGAACAGTAGCTCGTCGCCTGCCTGCAGCGACAAGTCGGGGCGGGGGGTGTGCACATGCCGGCCACGGATGACCGATACCAGCGACGTGTCGTGTGGCCAGCTGACGTCGCCCACCTCGGTGCCGGTGATCGGCGAGTCGGTTGGCAGCGTGAGCTCGACGAGGTTGGCCTCGCCCTGCCGGAAAGTGAACAGGCGCACCAGGTCGCCCACGCTGACGGCTTCCTCGACCAGCGCGCTCATGATGCGCGGAGTGGACACCGATACGTCGACCCCCCAGCCCTCGGTGAAGAGCCATTCGTTGTCCGGATGGTTCACTCGCGCCACGACTCGTTTGACACTGAATTCGGTCTTCGCGAGCAGGGACACCACGAGGTTCACTTTGTCGTCACCCGTGGCGGCGATGACCACTTCACAACGTTGAAGCGCCGCTTCTTCGAGGGTGGACAGCTCGCAGGCGTCGGCGAGGAGCCATTCGGCCTCGGGGACCGACGCTGCCTTGATGGCGCCCGGATCGCGATCGATGAGCAGCACTTCATGGCCGTTGCCCAGCAGTTCGGTGGCGATGGACCGACCGACGCTGCCGGCGCCGGCGATGGCGACGCGCATCATGTTGAGAACTCCGATCCGCCGGTGAACACCCGAATGGCCCGAGACACGTCGGTGTCGAGAATCATGGCGTGAACCCGGTCGCCTTCTTCGACAATGGTCTCTTCGGTGGGCAGCACACTCTTGCCGTGCCTGCTGAGCAGCGCGATTCGAGTGCCTGAGGCTTGCTGCAACGCACGAATCGTGGTTCCGATCCATTTGGATCCAAGCGGCGACTCGGTCAACCGGATCACCCCGGACGGGTCCACCCACTCAGCACCGGCATCCTCGGGCAGAACGCGGCGCAGCACCTGATTGGCCGCCCAGCGCACCGTGGCCACCGTCGGGATGCCGAGCCGTTCGTAGACTTCAGCGCGCCCGGGGTCGTAGATGCGGGCGACGACGTTGCCAACCCCGAATGTCTCACGAGCGACCCGGGCCGAGATGATATTGGAGTTGTCTCCGCTGCTGACCGCGGCGAAGGCAGCAGCTTCGGCGATGCCGGCTTCGCGCAGCACACCGCGGTCGAATCCCGGGCCGGTGACCGTGCGGCCCTCGAAGCCGGGATGCAGCCGGCGAAAGGCGTCCGGGTTCCGATCGACGATAGCGACCGTATGGCCGCGTTTCTCGAGGCTATGCGCGAGCGACGACCCTACCCGTCCGCATCCCATGATGACGATGTGCACGTTGATGCCCTCCCCTCCCGGCGAGGTTTCTAAGATATCCCGTGTGAGTGCCGGTGTGGAGATCGTTGTCGACGTCGTGGGTGTGGCTCATGGCGGTTCAGTTGTGGCCCGGCACGAAGGCAGGGTGGTTTTTGTCCGCCACGCGCTGCCCGGTGAGCGGGTTCGAGCCCGGGTGACCGCGGGAGATGCGGAGGCACGCTACTGGCGCGCCGACGCCGTCGAGATCCTGTCGCCGTCACCGGACCGGGTCCGTCCGCCCTGTCCGTATGCCGGACCTGGCCGGTGCGGGGGCTGCGATTGGCAGCACGTCGACCTGCCTGCTCAGCGGAAGCTGAAGGCGAAGGTCGTCGAGGAACAGCTTCGACGCCTCGCCGGGCTCACCCGCGAAGTACATGTGGAGGCAGTACCTGGCGACGAGGACGGCTTGGGCTGGCGTACCCGGGTCACGTACGCGATCGGCGACGACGATCACGCAGGGCTGCGGCGGCACCGGTCGCACGACGTGATCCCCATCGACCGGTGCGCCATCGCTCACCCGGTGGTCCGGTCCATCGGGGTCGAATCGCGAAGCTGGCCGGGCGTCACGTCGGTCGAGGCCGTCGGGTCGGTCTCCGGGGAGCGTCAGGTGATCGTCGAGCCCGGCCAGCGTGACGTCGAGCCCCCGGATCTCGATGACGATGTCTCCGTCACGATGCTCGACGAGCGCGGCCGGCCTCGGATCATCCGCGGAGACGGAGCGGTCACCGAGACCGCGGCTGGGCGCCGCTGGCGGGTCACCGGCGGGGGCTTCTGGCAGGTCCATCCCGGCGCGGCGGAGACCCTGGTAGAGGCGGTGATCGAGTCGTTGCGTCCCCGGCCCGGAGAACGGGTGCTGGATCTCTACAGCGGCGTGGGCCTGTTCGCCGGCGTCCTGGCGGACGCGGTAGGCGACGGTGGCTCGGTGGCCGCCGTCGAGGGTGACCGGGTGGCCGTCACGGATGCCCGGCACAACTTGAGCGACCTGCCCCACGTGAGCGTCCATGCTGGCCCAGTCGACCGGGTGCTGGGCCGCAAGAGCGACCTCGCCGCGGACATCGTCGTGCTCGACCCGCCGCGAGCGGGTGCCAAGCTGCCGGTCGTCGCCGAGATAGCCAGGCGAGGCCCACGCGCGATCTCCTATGTGGCGTGCGATCCCGCCGCGCTTGCCCGCGATATCAGCACCTTCGCCGCGCACGGCTACGAACTGACCGGTTTGCGCGCGTTCGACCTGTTTCCCATGACCCACCATGTGGAGTGCGTGGCAATTCTGAAACCTGTGCCGTGAAATGCTGGGCGCATGCAGTTGCGAATCTTCACTGAACCCCAGCAAGGTGCCAGTTACGCCGACCAGCTCCGGGTAGCTCAGGCCACCGAACGTCTCGGTTTCGACGCCTTCTTCCGCTCCGACCACTACCTGGCCATGGGGAGCTCGGACGGGCTGCCCGGACCGACGGACACCTGGGTGACGCTGGCCGGGCTCGCCCGGGAGACCTCTCGGATCCGGCTGGGCACTCTCGTGTCATCAGCGACGTTCCGCTATCCGGGTCCGCTGGCGATCCAGGTGGCGCAGGTGGACCAGATGTCCGGCGGGCGCGTCGAGTTCGGATTGGGGACGGGGTGGTTCGAGGGCGAACACACCGCGTACGGCATCCCGTTCCCGCCGAAGCGGTTCGGTCTGCTGGAAGAACAACTGGAGATCGTCACCGGGCTGTGGAACACCCCGGTGGGCAAGACTTTCGATTTCACCGGAGAGCACTACACGATCGCCGATTCTCCGGCCTTGCCGAAGCCCGTGCAGGACTCCGTGCCGGTGATCATCGGTGGACACGGGCCGCGGCGCACCCCTGCCCTGGCCGCGCGGTTCGCCTCCGAATTCAACACCGCGTTCCCGCCCAAGGACCAGATCGGTGCCCGGTTCGACGCCGTGCGCAAAGCGTGTGAGGACGCCGGCCGGGACCCGGACGACCTGGTGTACTCGGTGGCGCTGGTGCTGGCCTGCGGCCAGGACGAAGCCGAGTTCGCCCGGCGGGCTTCCGCCATCGGCCGCGAGCCCGCGGAGGTACGGCAGAACGGACTGGCCGGTACGCCGCAGGAAGTGGTGGATGGCATCAACGCCGTGCGTGAGCTCGGCGCCAGCCGGGTGTACCTCCAGGTCATGGATCTCTCGGACATCGAGCACCTCGAGCTGGTGGCCGCCGAAGTAGCCCCGCACGTCACCTGATGATCATGAACACTAGTTGACCATATTGGTCAACTAGTGTTCATGATCATCGGGGTGGGGGTCACGAGCCGGGCTGGACCAGGCCGGTCTCGTAGGCGATGACGACGGCCTGGGCCCGGTCACGGAGGTCGAGTTTGGTGAGGATCCGCCCGACATGTGTCTTCACCGTCTGCTCGGCAAGCACGAGTGTCTCGGCGATCTCAGTGTTGGACATGCCGGTAGCGATCAGCTTGAGCACCTCGGTCTCCCGCGGGGTCAGCGCGCGCAGCCGGTCCGGGTGGGGCCGGTTGGCCACTGGGCGGCGGGCGAACTCGGTGATGAGGGTCCGCGTGATTGACGGCGCCAAGAGTGCTTCACCGGCGGCGACGACGCGCACGGCGTGTACGAGGTCGGCGGCCGGGGCGTCTTTCAGCAGGAACCCGCTCGCGCCCGCACGCAAGGCTTCGTACACGTAGTCGTCGAGATCGAACGTGGTCAGCATGACGACGCGCGGGTGCCGATTGCCCGGCGCCCGCAGGATCCGGCGGGTCGCCTCGAGGCCGTCGAGCACCGGCATCCGGACATCCATCAGCACGATGTCGGGGGTGAGCCTGCGGGTGGCGTCAATCGCGGCCGCGCCATCGGAGGCGTCGCCCACGACATCGATGTCGGGCTGGGCGGCCAGCAGCGCGCCGAAACCCTGCCGGACCATCGCTTGATCGTCGACGATCAGCACCCGCGTGGGCTGGTCACTGTTCACCAGAAGGCTCCTCCATGTCGACCGCATTCGAATCGGCGTGGGCATTGATCGGTATAACGGCGGAGACCTCGAATCCGCCATCCGGCAGGGGGTTTGCTTCGAGAGTTCCGCCGACGACGCTCGCCCGCTCTCGCATGCCGATCAAACCGTGTCCTGGCGGCCCCTGCTGGGTGGGCACGGCCGGGGGGCCATTGACGATGCGCAGGTCCACCGACCCGGCAGCGTATCCGACATGTACGGTCACCGGCGCACCTGGAGCGTGCCGGGCGGCGTTGGCCAGTGACTCCTGGACGATCCGGTACGTGGACAGGCCCACGGCCGTTTCCACCCCAGCTGGGCTGCCGCTGGTGACCAAGCGGACCGGCACTCCTGAGCGGGCGACGCTCTCGACGAGTTCTTCGAGATTCTCAACTCCGGGCTGCGGTGCGGTGAGGACTGCTTGATCGTCGCTGCGCAGCACTCCGAGCAAGCTGCGGATCTCGTTGAGGGCTTCCCGAGCCGATGTGCTGACGGCATTGAACTCCGCCTGGGCGGCCTCGGAGAGGTCCGGCAGACGGTAGGGCGCGGTCTCGGCCTGCACCACCACCATCGACATGTGATGCGCCACCACGTCGTGCAGATCCCGCGCTATCCGGGTGCGTTCCTCCAAGACCGTGCGGCGGGCCTTCTCCAGATCGCTCAGCTCGCTCTGACGCTCGGCCTCCCGGCTGGCCAGCCGCCGGGCGCGCAGCAGGTCCCCGATCAGCACCAGCGCCGACGCGGCGACGATGAGCGTCACGGTGACGCCGGCGTCATCGGCGGCCCCGGCCGACAGGGTCGTCACCGTGGCGATCCACACCCAGATCATGGTCAACCGGTTGTGGCGCAGGGCGACCAGGAACGTCATCGCCAGCCAGACCCATTGCATGACTACCGGCCAGGTGCCGGGGTCGAGGCCGCCGCTCGGCGTGCCGACGACGGCGACGACGATCGCCACCGCGGTGATGAGCCGCCAGCCCAGCAGCGCGTGCCGTCGGGACAGCGCGACCGGCAGCGCAATCAGCGCCGCGAAGAACGGGCGGACGAGGTCGTGTACTTCGAGCGTCTCGCGGATCGAGGCGACGGCGATCCAGAAGACTCCGAACGCCAAGAGCCAGGGCAGCACCTGACGGACCCGCTCAGCCCAGCCGAACCGGGCCAGCAGTCGCTCGGCGAACGGGCGGCCGGCCGGCGGCGACGGAATCCAGTCGATGAACGCTTCACGGAACGCGCGGAGCAGAGCGGCCGGGACGGCAGCCGGCGATATCGGCGATTCCGCCGGTGTGCTCCGGGCCGGTGTCAGGCCGGCCAGCCGGCCGACGAACCCGGCCGCTCCGACCAGGATCGCCCCCAGCGCCCATCCGGCACGAAGGTCACCGGGAACGGACACCGCGAACAGGACGGCCGTCGCGAGCCACGTGCCGAACATCGTCACGAGGCGAAGGCCACGACGGGGTGTCATCGCGCGCGCGAAGCCGACAGCGAACAGCAAAGCGAGCAGGACGATGCCGTGAATCACCGGCCAGGGCCAGGGATCGCCGTCCACCACCGGGAACACTCGCGAGACGAGTAACGCGCCGGCGGCCGAGAGAACCCATCCGGTCGCCGGGTGGGTAGCGATCAGGCCGAACGGCGCGGCGGCCAGCGCCGCCGCCACCGGGATCGCGATGCCTGCGAGCTCGAGAACCTCCGTGACGCTCGCCAGGGCGACCACGAACAGGCCGAGCGCACCGAGCCAGGGCCACCAGGGACGCTGGGTCAGCCTCGTCCAACGGGGTGACCGGCTGCGAGCGTGCCACTGCGTCTGATCGTCGACCACGCGTTCAGGGTAGCCATCGCCGACGAGCGAATCGTCGCACTCCAGAGTGACACGCACGGTAGCTCTCCGGAGTGATACGGCCCGGCACGCGATACCAGCGCGGCAGGGGGTAGACGGCTCTGCAGCCCGACGAATCCGTGCGTGCAGCTCCCTAGCGTCTCTGGTGCTCGCCGGAACGGCCGGCGTCGTCGAAGGGAACCTCATGTGGGCACGGATCGGGTGGATTCTGAGCGCGGTCCTCGTGTCATTCGTCCTCACCGGAGCCGGGCAGGTGAACCGGACGACCGCGGGACCGGAAGACACGGCGGCCGCCGCGGCAGTCGTCGCGATCACCGGGCTCGACGACGGTCCCGGCGTCGCCGAGGCGATCCCGGAGGACTTCGCCGACGTGATGGGATATCGGCCACGGACCGTGGTCACGCCCGCCGGCTCGATGCGCGTGATCCAGCCGCATGGAGACTGCTCGTCGCCGGCCGGCCCCACGGCGTACGACTTCAGCTTCGCCTGTAAGGCGCATGACTACGGCTACGACCTGCTCAGGTACGCGACGGCGAAGGGTGCGGAGCTTGGCCCGTGGGCGCGGGTCGCGATCGATGATCAGTTCGGGTCCGACCTCCGGGATCACTGCGACGCCATTGGCGGGGGCGCGGGGTGCCGGACGACGGCCGGGATCGGCGAATCAGCGGTCAAGGCGAACTCCTGGCGGCAAGGGCAGGGAAACCCGGGAGCAGAGGACCCGACGCCCTACCTGGTCTCGGGGGTGATGATTCTGCTGGCGGCAGCCGGCCCCTCGGTGGCCGCGCGAGTCCGGCAGGCTCGCTCCCGGGAGGCCACCGCCGCGGCCGGGGCCGGGCCGCCGCCGGGGAATCGGCTCCGCCACCCGGCATCGCGGCCAGGGACAGCGACGTGAGAAGGGCGGCATGGGCGGCCAAGGCAGCGGACCTCGATGGTGTGACACCCATGGATCGGGACCGGGTGATCGATGCCGTGCGGGTGACGAGTCTGCTGGTCGTGGTGGTGGGGCATTGGCTGATGGCCGGTGTCACGAATGACGGCGGCGAGGTGCGGGGCACGAACACGCTGACGGAGATCCCGGCGCTGCAGCCTCTGACGTGGGTCTTCCAAGTCATGCCGCTGTTCTTCGTCGCCGGGGGATTCGCCAACGTCACGGTGTGGCGACGCACCGTGCGGCGCGGCTACGGGTACCCGGAGTTCCTGCGCAATCGCACGATCCGGCTGCTCCGGCCAGTCCTGGTGTTCGTCCTGATCGCTCAGAGTCTGCTCGGTGCCGCCTGGATCGCCGGGCTGCCGGCCGACGATCTGGACTACGTCGCGAGCCTGCTGGGCCGGCCACTCTGGTTCTTGGTCATCTATCTCCTCGTGACCGCCCTCGCACCAGTGATGGCGGCCTGGCACGCCCGGGCGCCGGTCATGGCGCTGATCGTGCCGGCCGGCGCCGCGGCGGTCGCCGACGTCAGCCGGCTGGCCGCTGACGGCCCGGCGTACGTCAACTTCGCGCTCGTGTGGCTGGCGGTACAGCAACTCGGCGTCTGGTACGCCGACGGCCACCTGACGGGTATGTCGCGACGTGCTCTGGGCGCAGTACTGGGCCTGGCGCTGGCCACACTGCTCGTGCTGACAGTGCCAGGCCCGTATCCGGTGAGCATGATCGGGTTGCCCGGGGAGACATCGAACATGAACCCACCGTCGGTCTGCCTGATGTTGCTGGCCGTGGCGCAGACTGCCCTCATCGTGCTGGTCCGGCCACGGCTGCTGCGCTGGCTCGGGCGGCCGGGGACGTGGGCCGTCGTCGTCGTCCTGGGAGCGCGAGCGATGCAGCTCTACCTATGGCACCTGGCCGCGCTGGTCGCCGTCGTCGGCCTCACACTTCTGTTCGGCGTTGGTCTCCCGGCGCCCGGCACGGTTGCGTGGTGGCTGACGAGGCCGGTTTGGCTGGCAGTCCTCGCAGGCGTCCTCGCCACGCTCGTGGTGCCGATGTTCCGCCTGGAACGGTTCAGCATCGCGTGGCGTGCTGCCGGCGCCGGCCGGCGCGCCCCGGAGCGCCGCGACGTCACGCACAGCGTGGTTGTGCCGCGCCTGCTGGCACCAGGCGTAGCGCTGGTGATGGCGGGCCTGTTCGGCTACGCGACGTCCGGCCTGGAGTATTTCGGATCGGCCGGCGAAGGGCTGGCGGGCTTTCCGGTGAGCTGGCTGCCCAGCACCTTGTGCCTCGTCGGTGGCTGGACGTTGACGTCGGCGGCGCGGCGCTCGTTCAGAGGTACCAGTCGCCGTTGATGTACCAGTCGCCGTCCACGTTGCGGAGATCGAAGGCGTAGGGGAAGCCGTACATGGCCGGCGCCGAGTCCGGGATATGAGCAGTCTCACCGTCGATTTCCGCGGTTTCGAAGGTGACCTCGGGAAGTTCCTCGTCGACCGGTATGGCGACCGAGTTCGCCCATGTCTCGACCGCGTTCAGGCATACATCCCAACTGTGATGATCCTCGTCCAGCGGCTGACCGTCGTCGCCGAGGTTCAGCTCGCATGCCTCGGCGGCATCGACATCTGCCAGTGCGGCGAAGAAATCCTCGGCGACACCAATCGCCTGGTCTTCGTCGCTGCCCTCGCTGCAACTGGCCAGGCCGATCAGGGCGACTGCGGCCAAGGCGGCGAGGTGCGGCAACCGGGTTGTCCGGGGCATCGGTAGTTCTCCTTCATCAGTTGGTGATGGTGTCTCATTATCCAAGCAGAGCGACTCGACGGTGGTGCTGGCGGTCTATCTTCGCGTCATGTATCTTGAACTCAAGATAAGTTGTGTGATGTAGCCCGGTTGCGGGTAAGGGCAACCTGACGAGGTGTGCGGTGTCGCCGTTGCGCCACCATTGGGCTGAAGACTTGTGAAGCGAAAGGTTGGGATCGGACGTGGCCAGCAAGAACAGCTTTGGCGCCAGGGGCAGCCTCGATGTCGGGGGATCCTCCTATGAGATCTACCGGCTGGCTGCGGCAGGTGATGTCGCACGGCTCCCGTACAGCCTCAAGGTTCTCCTCGAGAACCTGTTGCGCACCGAGGACGGCGCCAACATCACCGCGGACCATGTGCGTGCGCTGGTCAACTGGGATGCCAAGGCCAAGCCCAGCACCGAGATCCAGTTCACGCCGGGCCGCGTTGTGATGCAGGACTTCACCGGCGTGCCGTGTGTGGTCGATCTCGCCACCATGCGGGAGGCGATGAGCGACCTCGGCGGTGATCCGAACAAGATCAACCCGCTCGCGCCCGCTGAGCTCGTGATCGATCACTCCGTCATCGCCGACGTCTTCGGGGCGCCGGATTCGTTCGACCGCAACGTCGAACTCGAGTACCAGCGCAACAGGGAGCGCTACCAGTTCCTGCGCTGGGGCCAGGGCGCCTTCGCCGATTTCAAGGTCGTCCCGCCCGGCACAGGCATCGTGCACCAGGTGAACATCGAGTACCTCGCTCGCACCGTAATCGTCCGCGACGGGGTGGCCTATCCCGACACCTGCGTCGGCACCGACAGCCACACCACCATGGTCAACGGCCTGGGTGTCGTCGGCTGGGGGGTCGGCGGCATCGAGGCCGAGGCCGCGATGCTCGGCCAGCCGGTCAGCATGCTCATCCCGAGCGTCGTCGGCTTCAAGCTGTCCGGCGCGCTACCGGACGGCGCCACGGCCACCGACCTGGTCCTCACCATCACCGAGAAGCTCCGGCAGCACGGGGTGGTCGGCAAATTCGTCGAGTTCTACGGCCCCGGCGTCGCCGAGGTGCCGCTGGCCAACCGCGCCACCATCGGCAACATGAGCCCCGAGTACGGCTCGACCATCGCGGTGTTCCCGATCGACGAAGAGACCGTACGGTACCTGCAGCTGACCGGCCGCGGTGAGGACGAGGTAGCACTGGTCGAGGCCTACGCCAAAGAGCAGGGTCTCTGGCACGATCCGTCGGTGGAGCCCGAGTACTCGGAGTACCTGGAACTCGACCTCAGCACCGTCGTTCCGTCCATCGCCGGTCCCAAGCGCCCGCAGGACCGCGTGTCGCTGTCGGACGGCAAAGTCGCCTTCCGGACGTCGTTGCGCGACTACGTCGCCGACGAAGACGGCACTCCGCACACCGACGTCGATGAAGCAGTCGAGGAGACCTTCCCAGCCAGCGACCCCGTATCGGTGCGAGACGGCAACGGTGGAGAGTCTCCACGTGAGCTCGTCTCCGCGGCCGCCCGCGCCAACGGACGCACCTCCAAGCCGGTGCGAGTCACCCTCGACGACGGCAACGAGTTCGAACTCGACCACGGGGCCGTCGTGATCGCCGCCATCACGTCATGCACCAACACGTCCAATCCGTCCGTCATGGTCGGCGCTGCCCTGGTCGCCAAGAAGGCTGTCGAGCGCGGCCTGAACCGCAAACCATGGGTGAAGACGACGCTGGCCCCAGGCTCCAAAGTGGTCATGGACTACTACGAGCGCGCCGGGCTGACCCCCTATCTCGAGAAGCTCGGCTTCCACCTGGTTGGCTATGGCTGCACCACCTGCATCGGCAACTCCGGGCCGCTGCCGGAGCAGATCAGTGCCGCGGTCAACGAGCACGATCTCGCCGTGGTCTCGGTGCTGTCCGGCAACCGGAACTTCGAGGGCCGGATCAACCCCGACGTCAAGATGAACTACCTGGCCTCGCCGCCGCTCGTCGTGGCATACGCGCTGGCTGGCACCATGGATCTCGACCTGACCACCGAAGCGTTGGGCACGGACGCGCAGGGCGAGCCGGTGTACCTGAGCGACCTGTGGCCGTCGCCGGCCGAGATCGAGGAGGTTGTGGACTCCGCGATCGCCAGCGAGATGTTCACCCGCGACTACGCCGACGTCTTCGCCGGCGACGAGACCTGGCAGTCGCTGCCGACGCCCACGGGCAGCACCTTCGAGTGGGACCCGCAGTCGACGTACGTGCGCAAGCCTCCGTACTTCGAAGGTATGCAGGCCGAGCCCGCACCGGTCACCGACATCGCCGCGGCACGCGTGCTTGCGAAGCTGGGCGATTCCGTGACCACCGACCACATCAGCCCGGCCGGAGCGATCAAGCAGGACTCGCCGGCGGGGGAGTACTTGTCCTCGCACGGGATTTCCCGGCGCGACTTCAACTCCTACGGTTCCCGGCGCGGCAACCACGAGGTGATGATCCGCGGCACCTTCGCCAACATCCGGCTGCGTAACCTGCTGGCTCCCGGCACCGAGGGCGGTTTCACCCGGGACTTCACCCAAGCTGAGTCTCCGGCCGACGCCCCGGTCACGTCCATCTACGACGCCTCCGTCTCCTACGCTGATGCTGGTATCCCGCTGGTGGTGCTGGCCGGCAAGGAGTACGGTTCGGGTTCGTCGCGCGACTGGGCGGCCAAGGGCACCGCGCTGCTGGGGGTGCGTGCGGTGATCGCGGAGTCGTTCGAGCGCATCCACCGGTCCAACCTGATCGGTATGGGTGTGCTGCCACTGCAGTTCCCCGAGGGCGAGAACGCCGAGTCGCTGGGACTGACCGGTGAGGAGTCCTTCGACATCACCGGCGTCGAGGCGATGAACGCCGGGGAGACGCCGTCCACGGTGCGGGTCAAGGCTCGCGGTGCGGGCGGCGAGGTCGAGTTCGACGCGGTCGTGCGCATCGACACACCAGGTGAGGCCGAGTACTACCGGCACGGCGGGATCATGCAGTACGTGCTTCGGCAACTCGTCGGTAGCTGACAGATCGGCTGGGATACGAGAGCATCCGGTCGTTGGCGAAATACCTCCGGCCGGTGCTCTCGAGTCTCGTGCTGTGACGTTACCTGGGACGTCGTGTAGTGGCCAGGATCACCTGGCGCTCTCCGGTCGCGCTTACGGGTGCGGCCATCACGCAGGACCGTAGGATGGTGACCAGCCCAGCAGAGTTGCGAGGCCCCAAAATGAAAGACGCATGGCGCTACCTCCGCGATGGAACCCCGTAGGTCGGAAAGTACGAGCGTCCTGTCGGCCAAACCTCGCACGGACTACGGGTCGACGCGGCCTATCGTCTCTCGTTCAGGCGGCAGGTGTCTGGCTGCGGCTGTTCTCTCTTGGGTGATGGTGTTCAGGAGTGCGAGGGCATCGGCTGATGGCTGGTCGGCTGGTGTGTAGACCTCGAGCCGGTGGTCAGGGCTGTCGGCTTGAAGCCAAATCTGGAACTCGACCGTCAGTGGGCCGACGAGGGGGTGCTGGAAGTGTTTGCTGCCGGAGGTGCATCCGCCGACGCGTCCGGTGGCCCACATCGCGGCGAAGTCGACGTCTTTCATGCACAGCTCACCGACGAGCTCCGCCAGCCGGGAGTCATCGGGGTACTTCCCGCTGATCCGCCGCAGGTGGGCGACGTAGGCGCGGGCCTCCGTCTGCCAGTACGAGTACGCGCCGCGTACTTGCGGGTCGAGGAACAGCAGCCTCGGCAACGACGGGCGAGTCCGCGGGTCACTCACGTCGAAGGGCAGGTGTGGAGCAAGTAGCGCATGGCCGGTCGGCGTCCACGCGAGCGCGTCGTTGCGTCGGCCCAGCAGCACCGCCGGTCGATCCCCGATGGAATCCAGCATCGCCAGGGCTCGCGGGTGGGGGTGCTCGGGCCGGGTGCGCGGGGAGGGCCGCATCGGTGAGGGTTTGGCAAGATCGAGCAGATGTTCTGTCTCGGTCGCACTCAGGTGCAGCGCCCGTGCGAGGGCCAGCAGCACCTCGTTGGAGGCGTTGTAGGCCTGGCCCTGTTCGAGGCGGACGTAGTAGGCGACGGAGACCCCGGCGAGGTGGGCGACTTCTTCTCTACGCAGGCCGGGCACGCGGCGGCGTTTACCCCAGTCCTCGATCCCGGCCCGGGCGGGGGTGAGCTCGGCGCGGCGAGACTTCAAGAACTCGCCCAGGCTGCCCTGCGCAGGTGATCGCCGTGAACTGCTCATGTCTTCCACGATACGCAGTCCGTCTGGGGTGAGCGTGACCCTGCCGGTAGTAGGAACCCCGGTCGCACTACCAGCCGGTGTCTGGCTGACTTGCCCGGCCAGGAACGACACTGGGTTTTCGGTGCTGCCCGGCACGGCTCCGAGGAGCCGGATCGGCAGCACGTCGAGCCGACCGACCTCCGCAACCACTCCTCAGATCCTTAACAACCCCGAAAGTAGAACCCATATGCGAGCACTATCGATCGACCGCTTCAGCCCCATCGAGGATCTCCGTCTGATCCAGATGCCAGATCCTGAAGTTACCCCGGGCGAAGTTCTGATCCGCGTCGTTTCGAGCGCTATCAACCCCGTAGACGACAAAACACGAAACGGTGACATCGGAGATTCCACGCCACCATTTCCATTCACGCTCGGGTGGGAATTGGCGGGCATTGTTGTCGAAGACCCAACAGGGCGCTTCAGGCCTGGCGACCGAGTAATCGGCATGTCCCATCAGTTGGGCACGGGCCGTGGGACGTGGGCGGATCTGGTCTCTCTGCCTGTCACGGAAGTCGCCGTCGCGCCAACCTCCGTGGGACTCGTAGAAGCAGGGACAGTGCCACTACCAGGGGCGACCGCTTTGCAAGTACTCGATTGGCTCGACATTCATGCTGACAGTCGTCTCCTTGTCACGGGCGCTGCCGGAGCGGTGGGCAGCATCGCCGTCCAAATCGCCTCCAGCACAGGCATCCACGTCGATGCTGTGGTCTCCCGGCCGTCACAAATCGAGTACGTCTCTTCTTTGGGTGCCGAATCTGTCGTCACCCACGTCGAGGAGCTCCCTGCCCGTTCCTATGATCGAGTTTTCGATACATACGGTGCAGATGCCTCGGAGGCGATCAGCGATGGTGGTCGGTACGCCACTGTCGCCACGCAAGCGGGACCGGCACCGGACCTCACTGCTCGGACTATCGACAGCGAACTCTGCCAGGTCCGCGCCGACGGTGATGTTCTCCGTCAACTGGTGGGCCTGGTCGACAGTGGCGTCATTAGTCCACGAGTCGACTCCGTTTTCTCAGCGGCAGACGTTGTTCGCGCCCATCAACGCTTCGCCGCGGGGAATCTTCAGGGAAAGATCGCACTGGTCTTCTAAGGGCGGGCTTTCCAAGCGCATCCTGGTCACGATCGCCACGACCGTCACCCCATCGCCCCTGCCTGCGAAACTCACTGGGAAATGCTTACGTAGAAGGCGGTACGCCCTTCAGGGCCTGATCGACGCTTCGAACAGTTGACCATCGACTGCCCGCTGTCCCCGACTGTGACATCGGTCGTCACTGACACGACGCGATGTCGGGCATCCCCACCGCCCAATGCGACACCGATACCTGGATCATGGCGCGGGTGAGCGAGGCAGAACCGGAGACCGTCACGCGATGTAAGGGGCTATCGAAGCATGTCTCAGTACGTGCTGCGCAACCTGGTCTGACCCCCGCGGCCCACCGAGTTCATGGTGATCGTGTGCAGAATCACGCACTCGTCCTCGGTGATCGAGAGCACGTTTCGGTCGCTATAGCGACACGTTTCTGATCTCGATCACCAGAGCTGAGAACGCAATTCTGCACACGATCACCGATCATTGGGGTGGATCGCCCTCGAACACCGACAACGGCGCCTCGACCCCTTCTTTCCGTGGGCCCATGCCGAGTATGCCGCCGAGGAGAACCGCAAGCCCGGACAGGCACAGCCAGGCGCCGGCGGTGAGCCCGTCCGGCGACCAGTTGCCGCCGATGATGCTCATCAGCGCCCAGAGCGCGAACGTGGCACTGCCCACCAGCCAGCCGAGGCCGAGTATGAACCTGAACCTCAGTACGGCGCCGAGTGCACCCAGCAGGCCCACCACGGCCAGGGGGGCGGCCACCGAGCCCCAGAACGCCGTGGCCGTGCCTGCAGGGCTGGCCGTGAACAGCTGCTCCAGCGGCCAATCACGCGGTCCCTGGCCCTCATACCAGGCGGGGTAGGCGCTGCCCGCGACGGCAGCGGCGCCGAGGAGAGCGATACCGGCGCCGATCCACCGTCGTCTTTGAGTGATCCTTGGCCTCACAGGCACTACCGTTGCATATCGGACGGGTTTGAGGCACCAGTGTCCCATCAGATCGTGGACACTAGACTCGTTTCCGATGGCCGTGAATTGCGAGGAGGCAGGACGCGTTGGGCGTACTCGAACGTGTGAGTGAGCCTCGAGATCTGCGAGGACTCTCCACGGCAGAACTCGACTCGCTAGCAGCTGAGATCCGGGACCTCATTGTCCGGACGGTGTCGCGTACCAGCGGCCATCTGGGCCCCAACCTGGGCGTTGTCGAGCTCACCCTTGCCGTGCACCGGGTCTTCGATTCGCCCCGTGATCCCATCGTTTTCGACACCGGGCATCAGTCCTACGTGCACAAGCTGCTCACCGGCCGGGTGGAGCGCTTCGGCACCATCCGTTCCAAGGACGGCCTCTCCGGATACCCGAGCCAGGCGGAGAGCCAGCACGACTGGGTGGAGAATTCACACGCCTCCACGTCGCTTTCGTACGCCGACGGCATGGCCAAGGCGTTCGCGGTGCGGGGCGAGAAGGAGCGCACCGCCGTGGCCATCATCGGCGACGGCGCGCTGACCGGCGGTATGGCCTGGGAAGCATTGAACAACATCGCCGGCGGACCGCAGAACGGCCCAGACGGGCGGCCGCTGGTCATGGTGGTCAATGACAACGGGCGCTCGTATTCGCCGACGGTCGGAGGGCTGGCCCAGCATCTGTCCGGGCTGCGAACCGATCCGCGCTACGAACAAGCCCTCGATCTGGTCAAGCGCACCCTCAACCGCACCCCACTGGTCGGCCACGTCACGTACGAGGCTCTGCACGGACTCAAGAAGGGGCTCAAGGACCTCCTGGCCCCGCAGGGCATGTTCGAAGACCTCGGCCTGAAGTACATCGGCCCGATCGACGGCCACGACCGCGACGCGGTCGAGAACGCTCTGATGCAGGCCAAGCGTTTCGGCGGGCCGGTCATCGTGCACTGCGTCACGCAGAAGGGGCATGGATACGACGTCGCGGTGCGCGACGAAGTCGACCACATGCACAGCCCGTCGGCATTCGACCCGCTGACCGGCGAGCCGATCGGCGATCCCACCCGCACACTCACACATGCCTTCAGCGACGCGCTGCTCGACGCCGGCCGGCGTCGTCGCGATGTGGTTGCGGTCACTGCCGCGATGTTGTGTCCCACCGGAATGGAACCGTTCGCCAAAGCCTTCCCTGAGCGTTGCTTCGACGTCGGCATCGCCGAACAACACGCCGCCACGTCGGCCGCCGGCATGGCCATGATGGGCTTGCACCCGGTGGTGGCCATCTACGCCACCTTCCTCAACCGCGCCTTCGATCAGGTGCTGATGGACTGCGCTTTGCACAAGACGGGGGTGACCTTCGTCCTCGACCGGGCCGGGGTCACGGGCACCGACGGAGCGTCCCACAACGGCATGTGGGATATGTCGATCCTGCAGGTGGTGCCCGGCTTACGGCTGGCCGCACCGCGCGATGCCGACCAGTTGGCCGAGCTGTTCGCCGAGGCG
The DNA here is from genome assembly GCF_010122465.1 of Phytoactinopolyspora mesophila. Classification (NCBI taxonomy): domain Bacteria; kingdom Bacillati; phylum Actinomycetota; class Actinomycetes; order Jiangellales; family Jiangellaceae; genus Phytoactinopolyspora; species Phytoactinopolyspora mesophila. Next base: position 590,817 of record NZ_WLZY01000001.1, read on the forward strand.
CTCGACGTGAGCGATGCTCCCACGGTCGTCCGGTTTCCTGGCAAGGAGCCGGCCGACGTAGGCATCGACGCGCTCGAACGTCTCGGCACGGCTGATGTGCTGGCCCGTGCGCAGACCCCGGACGTCCTGCTCGTGGCCGTCGGCGGACTCGCCGGGGCCGGAGTCGACGCGGCCCGGCGGATCCAGGCCCAGGGGGTTGGCGTGACCGTCGTCGACCCACGCTGGGTGAAGCCGATCGACAAGGCATTGATAGAACTGGCCGGTGAACACCGGCTCGTCGTCACGGCCGAAGACGGCTGCCGGGTGGGCGGTGTCGGATCCGTGCTCGCCCAGGAGTTGCGCGACCACAACGTCGACGTGCCAGTTCACAACTTCGGTATCCCCGCGCGCTTCCTCGATCACGGCAAGCGGGCGGGCATTCTCGACGAGCTCGGCCTCACCGGTCAGGGCCTCGCACGGGAGATCTCAGGTTTGGTGGCCGCCTTGGAATCCGACTCTTCCCTTGCTTCCTCGGAGACGGTGTAGACGGTGACCAATCGATCGCCCGGGGAGCGAAAGCTGCCGGAGACAGAGTTTTTACAGCGTGAAGGCGCGGTAGCCTGGCGCCTGCTGGGTGTCGGCCTGGTGGTCGCCGCCTCGATCTACCTGGCGCTGCAGATCCAGTTCATCGTCATGGCTGTTGTGCTCGGCTTCGCCATGGTGTCGCTGTTGTGGCCGCTGGCGAAGCTGCTTCGTTCGTTCAAGATCCCGGCGGTCTTCGCGTCGCTGATATCGGTGCTGGTCTTTCTCGGTTTCTTCTCCGGGATCGTCTTTTTCGTCGTCTATGAGGTCATCGACTCGTGGGACGACATGGTCAGGTCAGTCACCGGCGCCGTCGAGGAGTTCACGGAGTGGTTCGAGGAAGGTCCTTTCGGCCTCGATACCGCCAACATCCAGGACCTGCTCGACGACGTACAGGACCAATTGGGCGACGTGCTCTCCGGCGTGGGGCAGGCCGCCGCTACCGGACTGACCGTGGTGGGCAACTTCGCCGCGGTTCTGCTGATCGCCATCTTCTTCACGATCTTTGCGTTGACCAGTGGCGACAAGTTGTGGGCACAGTTCGTCGGCACCCTCCGGGCCGAGCACCGCGCCCCGGCCCACGTCGCTTTCAAGGCATCGATGAAGGCCACCGGGAACTGGTTCTACGCCTCCACGGTGACGGGCCTGGTGGACGGGTTCTTCATCGGACTCGGACTGACGATTCTGAACGTGCCGCTGGCTATTCCGATCGGGGCGCTGACGTTCGTCATGGGGTATGTGCCGCTGGTCGGCGCGACGCTCGCGGGAGCCTTCGCCGTCCTGGTGGCGTTCTTCTCCGGCGGGTTGAGCACCGCCATCTGGGCGCTGCTGATCGTGCTGGCCGTCCAGCAGATCGAGGGCAACCTGCTCTCGCCGTTGCTGATGTCGCGTGCGGTGCGATTCCATCCCCTCCTCACTCTGGTCCTCACCACCGGCGCGGGCTTCGCGTTCGGCCTCGTCGGCCTCTTCCTGGCCATCCCGGTGGCCGGCGCGATCACGGCCGCGGTCATCGGCTGGCGGCGCAAGATACGAGAACAGGAAGAAGCTCAAAAGGGGGGCAAGGATCACCGCGACGGCGCGGTCGCCATGCCTGGTGCTGATGTGCCGGACATAGACAACGATCTCGACAAACCGCGATATCGGCCTGGCACCGCGCTGCGTGCCAAGGCGCCGGCGAGGCGTCCGTCGGCGTCGGACGACTGAACGACGCCGGGCCGCGCGGGCGCTTGCGCTCCTTGCGACGCCGCGTGCTTCTCGGGCCCGGTTCAGGCCCGACCGATGTATCAGCTGACGCCACGGGCGCGACATTCGAGGGCGTGGCCGGACGTGCCATGTGAGCGGCCCCGGCGTGGTGATGCTGTCCGGAATCCGCAATCGCCGAGCACCGGTCGAGACCTTGACACCGGCATGATCAGAACGGTAGACACGTACCCAGAGCAACTGGCAGGGCTCTTTCCTATTTGCTGTTGACACGCCGCCGTACCGGGTCCGGTGCTGGGTGCGTGGTTCCTGGCGTCACCGTCGCCGCCCGGGACATTCAGCCGATTGCGGCTCTGCCGATACATGGCCCGGGAATGCTCCGAGGTCGCGACCTCGATGCCGGCGGGATTGCCCGTGGTCCCTCCCCACGTCCAGACCGATGACGTTCATCATGGTTTCTCCGGGAGGCCCTTGCCTTGAACACCTCGATCAGACCACGATTTCCACGCCTGCTCGCTGCTACGGCCCTGGCCGCGGCCCTGGTGGTCGCCAGCGTGACAACAAGCGCGGGCGACGGAGCACAGAACAGTTGCGATCCGGCGCCACGCGACCTGCAGATCAGCTACCAGCCGATCGAGCACTCACCCAACGCCTCGTCCGTCAGGACGGCGCTGACCATCAACAACAACGACGGTTCCTGCACGCTTGGCGACAACTGGGAGCTGTTTTTCAACTTCGTCCGGCAACCGGTGGCGGTCGTCGCCGGCGAAGCGGGCGACGACGCACGCCAGGAACTCGCTGCGCAAGGTCTCGAAGTCAGCCGAGCCGACACCGCCGAGAGTGGCGATTACTACGTGCTCCGGCCAACGGAGGACTTCGAACCGCTCGATCCGGGGGAGGCCCGCGAGGTCGATTTCCTGGTCCAGCTGTGGACCATCCACAAGACCGATGCGCCGCAGGGTTACCACATCTCCTATGACGGCGCCCCGCCGCACTGGGTGCCCGGCAAGGCGCTGCTCGATCCGACCGACCCGGCACAGACCACCGCGTTCAGCGGCGACGTGCGGCCGGTGGAGTCGTCGGCCACTCGTTTCGAAGAGAACACCGCCCAGCTGATCGAATTGGATCTCGCCGACCGTATCCAGCCGCGGCCGCTCAGTGTCACTGAGGGCAAAGGGACCCTGCGCCTGGACAACCGGTTCGAGATCCTGCACCCGGCCGAGCTCGACGCGGAGGCCGGCTATCTGCGCTCGGCACTGGGCGATGTCCTGGAGGGCGAGTTCCCACGCAACGAAGGGAAATCCAAACGGATCATCAGCTTGTCGATCGATCCGGAGCTCGATGTGGACGGCAGCGGTAGCGTGGATCCGGAGGGTTACACCCTCGACGTCGGCAAACATGACATCGAGATCGTCGGCGCGGACCCGGCCGGGGTGCTGTACGGGATCCAGACGCTACGTCAGCTGATCCCGGTCAGCGTGTACGAGCAGGCCGCGACCGGCGCCAAGGCCAAGCGCGCCGAACTGCCCCGCGGGACTATCTCCGACGCGCCGCTGTTCGGCTTCCGGGGGCTGCACATCGACGTCGGGCGGCATTTCGAGAGCAAGGAGACGATCCTGAAGTTCCTCGATCTCATGGCCTTCAGCAAGCTCAACACGCTGCACATCGGTCTCACTAACGACGAGGGCTGGCGCCTGGAGATCCCGGGTTTGCCGGAGCTCACTGAGTTCGGCGCTCGCCGTGGCTTCGACCTCGACGAGGACGAGATGCTGCACATGGGCCTCGGATCGGGCAACGACCTGCTGCCGGGCGACAACATCGAGGGCAAACCGCGGGACCGGCAGGAGGCCAACCTGGGACGTGTCCCGAGCTTTCAGGGCATGGAGCAGGCTACGGCCAACCTCGTGGGCAAAGGTACCGGGCACTACACGGTCGACGATTTCGTCGAGATCCTCGAGTATGCGGCGGAGCGCCACATCGACGTCTACCCGGAGCTCAACTTCCCCGCGCACGCACGCTCGTCGGTGCAGGCCATGGAACGGCGCTACGAGCGGCTGAAAGACGAGGACCCGGAGGCGGCCGAACAGTTCCGGCTGCTCGATCCGGATGACGAGGCCGAGTACCGAAGTGTGCAGGCGTACAACGACAACATGATCAACGTCTGCCGCCAGAGCAGCTACGACTTCCTGCAGAAGGTCGTCGACGAGGTGGCGGTCATGTATGACATGGCCGGGGCGGAGCTGACCAGGATCCACCTCGGTGGCGATGAGCCACCTGGACCGGACCGGTGGCAGAAGTCACCGATCTGCCAGGAGAACCCGGACACGGCTGGCAAGAGCGATGCCGAATTGTGGGACCTGTTCATGGGCCGCTGGCACGAGATCGCCCTGAGCGTGGCCGGTACCACCACCGGCTGGGAAGAAATCCTCACCGTCGGGTCCGCGCCGGAGCTGCCCGGATACGCACCGATGGCGTGGCAGAACGTCTGGGGCTGGGGGCTGGAGGAGCTGGCCTACCAGTTCGCCAACGAGGGCCGCGAGGTCATCTTGGCCCACGCCACCAACCTGTACCTGGACCTGGCCTACAACAAGGACCCGGACGAGCCCGGCTACTACTGGGCCGCGTACGTGGACGAGGAAAGCACCTTCACCTACCAGCCGTTCAACGTCTACGCCAACGCCGTCGAAGACCGGTGGGGTAACCCGTTCACGCCGAACCCCGGCTGGGAACAACTCACCGAGGAGGGCAAAGCGAACATCCTCGGCCTGGAGGCGCAGCTGTGGGGTGAGAACGCCAAAGCCCCGGAGATCCGCGAATACCAGGCATTCCCACGGCTGCTGGGCGTAGCGGAGCGGGCCTGGGTCCGGGACACACCCAGCCCGGACGAAATGGACGAACACTGGGACGTGTGGCTGAACACCCTCGGCCAGGTCACTTTGCCGCTGCTGTCGTTCTACCCAGCCGTCGGGCTGCCCGATGTCGGCGTGAACTATCGCATCCCGCTACCTGGCGCCGAGATCGACGACGACGGCCTGCTCACCGCCAACGTGCGTAATCCTGGCCTGAAGCTCGAGTATTCGAGCACCGGCGGGCGACACTGGTCGGCTTATCCGGGCCCGACGCCCGTCGGATCCTCCGCGCTGGTCCGGACCGTCGCGCCGGACGGGCGGACCAGCAGGATAGCGCCGGTCGATGTCGAGAACTGGGAGGCCGGCAACGCTTACCATGCGTGGTCGGTGGTCAGGTACCGCGGAGAGCTTTTCAACGCCAAGCAGCCGCATATCGCCCAGGAAGGCGTGACCCCGGCCACCGCACCGGAGCTGTGGAGGCTTCTTCAATAATGGACGCTTCCTCCACGACGTGGACGTCCTTCCAATAGACTGAACACACCATCCCCAAGAGCACGGGTGCTGCGAACTGCGCACCCGTGCTCGCTTGGGTCACGAGCCAGCGTCCAGGGTCGTTGGAATACTGCTGGTCAGGCGGACGGCAGGCTGGCTACGCCAGGTTCGAGGAACCGGCGCCCGGTGACCTTCTCCGCGACCCCGGTGCGGTCCAGGTAGGGCGTGATACCGCCCAGGTGGAACGGCCAGCCGGCGCCCAGGATCATACACAGGTCGATGTCTTGCGGCTCGGCCACGACGTCCTCGTCGAGCATCAGGCGGATCTCCTCGGCCAGCGCGGAGAGCACCTGCTCGCGGACTTCCTCCTCGCTCAGCTGAGTATCACCCTGTTCGAACAGCGCGGCCGTGTCATCCTCGAGATACGGCTTGCCCTTCTCGTCCCACGACCAGACACCCGGCTTGCCTGATTCGACGAGCCGCCGAAGGTTCTCCGACACCGGGAACCGGTCCGGGAATGCCGCGTTCAGCGACTCCAGCACGTGCAGAACCACGGCCGGCCCCACGAGCTGCAGCAGGACGAACGGCGACATCGGCAGGCCGAGCTTGAGCAAGGCCTTGTCAGCGACCTCCAGCGGGGTACCCCGGTCGGTGGCGGTGAGGATCTCCGCGGTGAGCCGGAGCAACAGCCGGTTGACGACGAATGCTGGAGCGTCCTTGACCAGGACCGACGACTTCTTCAGCGCCTTGCTGGTCGCGAATGCGGTGGCCAGGGTGGCGTCGTCGGTGTGCTCACCGCGGATGATCTCCAGCAGCGGCAGCACAGCAACCGGATTGAAGAAGTGGAATCCCACGACCCGTTCGGGCGTCCTGAGCACCGAGGCCATCTCGGTGACGGACAGTGACGAGGTATTCGTCGCGATGATGCACTCGGCCGAGACGATGGACTCCAGTTCGGTGAAGACCTGCTGCTTGATGTCCATGCGCTCGAAGACGGCCTCGATGACGAAGTCGGCATCGGCGAACACGGACTTGTCGGTCGATCCGCTGACCAGGGCCTTGTAGCGATTGGCCTGATCAGGAGTCACCCGGGACTTGCCGAGCAGCTTGTCGACTTCGGCATGGACGTAACCGACGCCCTTGTTCACGCGCTCGTCGTCGAGATCGGTCATCACCACAGGCACTTCGAGCCGGCGGGCGAACAAGAGCGCGAGCTGGCTAGCCATCAGGCCGGCGCCGACGATGCCCACCTTGGTCACCGGCCGGGCGAGGTCTTTGTCAGGCGCGCCCGCGGGCCGTTTGGCACGGCGCTGCACGAGGTCGAAGGCGTAGAGGCCAGAACGTAGTTCTTCACTCATCACCAGGTCGGCGAGGGCCTGGTCTTCGGCCGCGTACCCCTCTTGCATGGTGGACGTGCGCGCCGCGGAGATGAGCTCGAGAGCCCGGTAGGGGGCGGGTGCGGCCCCGTGCACCTTGTTGTCCGCGATGGCTTTCCCGCGGGCCACCGCGGCCTCCCAGGCGGACTCGCTGCGGTCGATGCTGTTCCGCTCGACCGTGATGTCGCCGCGGACCACCTGAGCCATCCAGAGCAGCGACTGCTCGATGAAATCGGCGGCGTCGAGCGCGACGTCGGCGAGGCCCAGTTGGGCCAGTTTGGGGCCGTTCAGCATCCGGTTCTGATTGAGGGGATTCTCGATGATGACGGTGACCGCTGTCTCCGGCCCGGCGATGTTCGGTACCTGCCAGGCACCGCCCCACCCGGGGATCAGGCCGAGGAAGACCTCGGGAAGTGCCAGTCCTGAGGCCGCCTTGCTCACTGTCCGGTACGTACAGTTGAGGCCGATCTCCAAGCCGCCGCCGAGGGCCAGGCCGTTGATGAGACCGAACGTGGGAACCGGCCCGTCGGCGAGCTTGCCGAAGACGCGGTGACCGAGCCGGGCGACCTCGACGGCTTGGTCGTGTTCGGTGATCATCGCCATGCCCTTGAGGTCCGCACCGGCGGCCAGGATGAACGGCTTGCCGGTGATGGCGACAGCCACCACGCCAGGCTCGGCGTAGGCGGTGTCGATGGCTCGCTCGATGCCACGCAGAGTGGTGGGGCCGAGGGTGTTCGGCTTCTTGTGGTCGAAGCCGTTGTCAATGGTGATGAGTGCGGCTTTGCCGGCGCCCAACGGCAGGTCGACGAACCGTACATAGGCGTGGCTGACGACTTCGTCCGGAAAGTTGGGGAAGGTGTCGGTCGTGGTCATCAGGCTGCGGCCTCCCGGGAGTCGGCGCTGGTCTCGGCTTGATGGTCGGGATGGTGCGGGTTCTTCCAGACGACGGCACCGCCCATGCCCAGTCCGATGCACAGCGTCGTCAGACCGTATCGGACGTCCGGGCGCTCCTCGAACTGTCGGGCCAGCTGGTTCATCAGACGCACACCTGACGATGCCAGGGGATGACCAAGGGCGATGGCTCCGCCGTAGGCGTTCACTCTCGGGTCGTCGTCGGGAATGCCGAAGTGGTCGAGGAATGCCAGCACCTGAACCGCGAATGCCTCGTTGATCTCGATGAGCCCGATGTCGTCCATGGTGAGCCCGGCCTGACGCAGCGCACGTTCAGTGGCCGGGACCGGACCGACACCCATGACTTCAGGCTCCACACCGGTGAAGGCGTACGAGACGAGAACCATCTTCGGGGTGAGCCCGAACTCGGCCGCCGTCTCGGTGTCCATCAGCAGCGCGGCGGTCGCGCCGTCGTTGAGCCCGGCGGCGTTTCCGGCGGTGACCCGGCCGTGTGCCCGGAACGGGGTGCGAAGCGTGGCCAGACCTTCGACCGTCGTATCCGGACGGGGTGGTTCGTCGACCGTCGCCAGGCCCCAGCCTTCTTCCTTGCTGCGGGTGGCCACCGGCACCAGGTCGGGCTGGATCTTGCCGTCGGCGTAGGCTTTCGCGAGCTTCGCCTGGCTGGCGGCGGCGTAGGCGTCGGCGCGTTCCTTGGTCAGGTGCGGGAACCGATCGTGCAGGTTCTCCGCGGTGTTGCCCATGACCAGGGCCGAAGGGTCGACCAGCTTCTCGGACATGAAGCGCGGGTTCGGGTCCATGCCTTCGCCCATCGGGTGGCGGCCCATGTGCTCCACGCCGCCGGCGATGATCGCGTCGTAGGCGCCGAAAGCGATGCCGCTGGCGCCGGTGGTCACGGCCGTCATCGCGCCGGCACACATCCGGTCGATGGCGAATCCCGGCACGGACCTGGGCAGTCCGGCGAGGATGGCGGCGGTGCGGCCGAGTGTGAGGCCTTGGTCGCCGGTCTGGGTGGTGGCCGCGATTCCGACGTCGTCGATACGCTCCGGCGGCAGCGACGGGTTGCGGCGCATGAGCTCGCGGATACAGTTGACGACGAGATCATCGGCGCGGGTCTCGGCATACATGCCGCCCGCTTTGCCAAACGGCGTACGCACGCCGTCGATGAACGCGACATCACGAACTTGCCTGGTGGTCGGGGACACGAGACCCTCCTGCATGGGCAGACGGCGATGGTTGTTGACGCCATATTACTCGCGAGTAACAACCGTCGCCATCCGGGTAGGGGAAGCGGTCGAGGCTCGTGGACTCCCGGCCTCCCTGGCCTCCGGCGGCGGCCTTCGCGCTGCGCACCTGCGCCGGCGCCTACGGACGGTCGGCCGGGAGTCCACGAGCCTCGACCGCTCTCTCGTCGGCGCCGGACGCTGCGTGCTGGCCGAAGGTGATCAGGCGCCGGTGAAGATGTTCTTCAGAGCCTCACGGCGGGAGAGAGGGGAGAGCTGGTCGTGGTGGATGGAGACGAACGTGCGCACCCACGCGGGGTCGAGCTTGGCATGCTGGCGTAACGCCCAGCCGATGCCTTTGCGCAGGAAGAAGTCAGGGTCGTCGATGTTGGCCAGCACGCATTCGCGGAGGAGCTCGACGTCGATCTCTTCTCCGGAGCCGATCTGGCAGATCACCGAGGTACGACGCCGCCACCGGTCGGAGTCGCGGGACCAGGCGCGGATCAGCGGCGCCGTGGCGACGGGATCGTGACGCAGCACGCGCCCGACGAGCCGGATCGCGATGTCATCGACA